>CAYYPL010000002.1:97080-513596 GCA_964473555.1 uncultured Chitinophagales bacterium | reverse complement strand
GTTTTCAGTTTTCAGTTTTCAGTTTTCAGTTTTCAGTTTTCAGTTTTCAGTTTTCCAAATACTGCGCAAAATCGCTTTCTGAACATGCAGCCGATTACTTGCCTGCTGAATATGCACGGCATTGGGTCCATCGAGCACGGCGTCTTCGACGACGACATTTCTGCGGACCGGCAGACAGTGCATGAATCGGGCGTTGTTGGTCACGGACATCTTATCCTGGGTGAGTGTCCAGCCCCGATGGGTTTCCAGCCTGGAAACGGCTTCCTGCGCCGGATCCACGTACACCCCGGGCCCCGCCCATGCCTTCGCATACACCACATCTGCGCCGCGCAACGCTCCAACCTGATCGTGATCGATGACCAAGTTACTTCCAGAAGCCTCCGCCTGACGTTGCAGGGGAACCATGAGCTCAGCATCGGGGACTCTATCCTCAGGACAAGCCAGTGTAACGTCGATTCCAGATCGCGTTGCCATGTCCAGCACCGACAACGGCACCGCCATCGGCAGCGGATACGGATGCGGCGCCCAGGTCAGCACCAGCTTCTTGCCTTTGAGTCCGTCCGTGCCAAGTATTTCGCGCAGTGTCATCCAGTCGGCCAGCGCCTGACATGGATGCGCCATGGCGCTTTCCAAATTGATAACTGGCACCGTAGAATACTTGATTACAGCACTTAAAACCAGCTCGGAGTAGTCCGAATTGCGGTCTTTGAGCGTCGAAAACGCCCGTACACCGATTGCATCACAGTACTGCGACAACACCTGAACCGCTTCTTTGATGTGCTCGGTCTTATCACCGTCCATCACGGCTCCATCGCGCATTTCCATGCTCCAGGTGCCTTGTCCGGGCGAAATAACCGACACTCCAGCACCTAAATGCACCGCAGCTGCCTCAAACGACACCTTTGTGCGCAGCGACGGATTCAAAAACAACAATCCCAGTACTTTTCCTTCCGCCTCCCGGGAGCGATAATCCGAGCGTTTCATGACCTCGGCCAGCTCCAGGATATCCAGCAACTGAGCGTCGGATAGCTCACTCATTGACGTAAATCGAGACAACTTATCCATTCAGTACCTCCAACAGCACTTCAGCAAACTCGGTCATAACCTCCGGTGGAGTAATCAGAGGAGGCATCAGGCGCATCACCGTCGGATCATCCGACGTGCCGGTGATCCATCCCCGTTTGAACAACTCCCCGACCACAGGCTTCGCAGCCTGGTCGAGTTTCAATCCGATCAGACACCCCTTGCCCCGAACCTCAACATCTGTCCCCCGCAACGCTCCCTCCAGGGACGCAAATACACGTTCTGCGTTGCTCATGAGTCCATCAGCTTCGATCTGGTTCAATGTAGCCTCGCATGCGGCACTAGCCAACATTCCACCAGCGAAAGTGGATCCCAGATCTCCCACCTTCACACGCTCTGCGATACGCTCGGGCATCAGGACCGCTCCTATCGGAAAGCCAGCCGCAAGGCTTTTAGCCAGGGTGATCAGGTCCGGACGCATATCCGCGTGCTCGCAAAATGAAAAAGCACCGGTTCGACCTACGCCGGTCTGGATTTCATCGAAGATCAACAGTACCCGGTGACGGGTGCAGATGTCCCGGATCTGGCGATAATACTGCATCGGAGCCATGACGCATCCCGAGATGCTCTGGATCGGCTCTAAAATGAATCCGGCGACGTCATTATGCTCGGAAAGATAGCTTTCAAGTGCATCTGCATCCCCAAAAGGGACAAAATCGACCTTTGGAAGCGCAAAATCGAAGGGCTCGCGCAGTTTTGCGGTATGTGTAACGGACAAAGACGCCAGGGTTCGTCCATGCCATCCGCCCTCGGTGGAGAGCATTTTGGTTTTGCCTGTCATCATCCAGGCCAGTTTGATGGCATTTTCATTGGCTTCGGTGCCGGAATTGCAGAAAAACACCCGATCGAATCCATCAGGAGCCATTTCAACAAGCTTTTTAGCGGCTTTAGCCCGGCTTGGATGATACGCCACGTTCGAGTAGAAAAAGAGTTGCTGGGCCTGCGCATGAATTGCTTCAGTGATCGCCTCGGGAGTGTGTCCTAGAGCCGCGACGCAGTGTCCGCCGTAGAGATCCGTGTAGCGTTTCCCATCGGTGTCGAAGACATAAATCCCTTCGCCACGGTCAAAAACAACCGGATACCGGGCGTAGGTGTTTACCTCGAACTGGTCTTCGATGGACTTCCAATCCTGTGTAGAAAATGTATTCATCAATATATATTATCTTTTTGTATTACAATACAATACCAATATTCATCAATCCCTCATGATCGGGTAATCCAGCCATGAGATTCATGTTCTGAATGGCCTGACTAGCAGCGCCTTTTCCGAGATTATCGATTGCCACACCCACAACAAGGTGTCTGTCTCCCAGCTCGAACCCGATGTCGGTAAATGCGGATCCCGAGACATGTTTTAGCTCTGGAAGTCCTTCTCGCAGGCGGACCAGTTTTGATCCGGCGTAACTGGATCCGAATGCTTCACGAATATCTGTATAACTAACATTCTCCCCGACATTGACCGACAGCGTGATCCAGATTCCACGAGAGAACGGTCCGGATACCGGAGTAAAGACCAGATTCAGGTCGCCGAAACCCAAATCCTGCGAGAACTGCCGAATTTCGCCTTCGTGCTGGTGTTTCATGACCTTGTAAGCTTTCAGATTCCCCTCTCGAGTGGAAAAATGTGTCGCATCAGAGGCACTGGCTCCAGATCCGGTGGATCCGGTAATGCCTGTACAGTAAAAGGGTCCATTAATGCCGGTCTTGAGCAACGGATACATCCCCAGCTGAATCGCAGAGGCAAAACACCCTGGATTCGCAATTAGATTTGCCTTTGCAATCGCCTCACGATTCCATTCGGTGAGTCCGTATACGGCGTTTTGCGCCAAATCCGGATACTCAAGCAATCCGGAGTAATACTTTTGATAATCTACGGCTGATTTCAGGCGAAAATCGGAACCTAAATCCACTATTCTTCCCGTGTATCCACCATCCAGAAGTTGTTTCACGACTTCAGCAGATTTTCCATGAGGCAAGGCCAATACCAAAAAATCTGTGGCTGGAATATCCAAATCAGAGATCTTATCCAAAGTCAGGTTAATAACCCCATTAAAAGCTGGATATATCTCATCGAATGACTGCCCGGCAGATCGGTCTGCAACGATTTGCTTTAGCTCAAACCGCGGATGCATCTGCACGAACCGCACAAATTCCATTCCCGTATATCCCGATGCTCCGATCAGGGTTATGGTATACTTCGATCCCATTAGACGCTCTCCGGGGCATTTGCTGTCGCTTTGAGGCCTTCCACAACCCATTCTCCCAGTTTACCCGGATCAGCAACGGCATTCACGGCACGGATACCCATGGTATTCTGAATAAACTGGATACCGACGAGGTTGTCGGTCACGGGACCTGTTATGATCGATATCCCGCTATTGTATCGCTTTCGGAAGAAGTGATCTGACGCCCAGCATCCCATAAAATCCTGCGCTGCAACGACGTGGACTGAGATAAACTTCTGGATTTCCTTGTCCATGAGCAGGGAATCAACTCCGTAGGCTCCGATGATTCCATCTCCATATTCGAGTACAATCACGTCCGGATTCATCCCATTCAGGTGTTTGATGAGCCCCTTTGCCATCGGTAGGATGTTTTTTCCGGTCGTCGAAACCAGTCCAGCCTCAGAAAAGTGTGTGCATGCAATAGCGCCTTCTTTCATCATGGAACGTACGTCGCGCATGAGTGATGCTCCTGTGAGCTTGGCAGCGGCAACCCGGTATCCCTTGGAGGTGAGCTCGCGCACGATTTGGGTCGCTGCCATGGTTTTCCCCACGTTCATACAGGTTCCTGTGACGGCGATCAGTGGAACAGAGTTTGTGAGTTCATATTCCCATTCGATCGCATAGTCCTGGATGCAGGCATGTTTCATCATGCCTTCTTCACTGATTACCACGGCGCCAAGAACCTCTACGCGCATCGCTGGGCCAAAGTCGGGATGGGGCGACTGGCAATACCCAATGATTCCACCCATATTCAGAATGTGAAGCAGATCTCCTGCTTTGATGGATCTTGGAATAACGCCACTGTATCCTCGTAACGCCTGACGCTCTCCGAGTGCTCCAACTACAACATCACCTTTCTTGTATTGGATGAAGTCGCCTGTCACAGACTCGATTTTATTATAAGTATCCTTGTCATCAAGGAGTTTAACTGCAACAACATAACCCTCCTGTGCTACCACGTTTTTCACAATGGAAACCTCGTGAGTGAGTTGCACGGCGCCTGAACTGGATGCGAGGATGTCGGCGTTGATGGTGGTGATGGAAGAAGTCATGATGGGATACTGTTTGCCAGTTTAGAGGTAATGCCTGTGAGTTTGGAGAATGCCCGTGCTTCGGCGCCGGTCCAGCCGGAAGCGTCTTCACCGTAGGACGCGATGTCTTTTCGGATGAGTGTATATGGTGAGATAGTTGTCTGGTGGAACACCACTCCCCGGCCGATATAAATGGTGACCTCGCCAGTCACCCGTTGTTGGGTGGAATCTAGAAATGCTTCGATGTCGCGCATGACTGGATCGTAGTATTGTCCTTCATGGAGCAACATTCCGTACAAGTCCGATTGCTGGTCTTTGAGCTGACGCTGCCATTTGGTAAGAACCAGCTTTTCGAGTTCACGGTGGGCAAAATAGAGGATCTGTGCGACCGGCGCTTCGAATCCGATGCGCCCTTTGATGCCCAGAATGGTGTCCCCGAGGTGCATTCCTCGCCCGATCCCGTGTTTGCGTCCCAGTTTTTGGATGTTTTTGAGCAATTCAAAGGAGTTCATTGGCTCGCCGTTGATCGAAACGGGAAGTCCGGACTCGAATCCGATGCATACCAACTCAGGAGCTTCGTTGAAGTTCATCGGATCTCCCAGGGCTGGAAAGGCTTCGAAGGGCAGTGCTTCGGTGGTGTTCATGGTCTCTTTACCGCCGATGGTGGTTCCCCAGATTCCATCATTGACCGAGTAATTGGTGGTTTTGTCCGCCACTTCAAATCCACGTTCACGCAAATAAGCAGTTGTTTGGGTACGGGTGAATCCGTGGTCCCGAATCGGTGTGATGATTTCGACATCGGCAATGAGTGCATATAAAGCCACATCAAAGCGCACTTGGTCGTTCCCGGCTCCGGTGGATCCATGGGCGATGCGATTCGTTCCGATACGCTTGGCATACTCGGCAATCTGCTCAGCCTGAATGAAGCGTTCTGCTCCAACAGAAAGTGGATATGTGCGGTCGCGAAGCACATTCCCCTTCATCAGGTAGGACAAAATACGCTCATACATCACATCAAACGATGGAATACATTCGAAGTGGTCCGCTCCGTGACGCAGCGCCTTCTGGCGAAGTGCATCGATCTGCCCGGATGATAAACCGAGTGTATCAGCCATCACCGCATGCACCTGCGTGCCGAAGGTTTCCTTCAGATATGGTATACAGAAGCTGGTATCCAGCCCGCCGCTGTAGGCGAGCACGATAGGTTTGGTATTCATAAAAACATCCCTAAAATGAAAAAGGGCAAAACCTTGGTTGAAGATTTTGCCCTTTCGAGTGTAATAAGTTCCTTATGCAGTTACCCTATGCACGATCAGACAAAATCCTATATTGGCCCATCCTACTTTCAAGGCGGCGCCTGGTTTGGCTGATACATGCGGTATTTCTTTGCATTATGATAGTTAACACCTTTTTCAGATTTATGCAATATCCGAGTACAAATCCGTTTATTTTTAATGATTACACAATAATGACCGTGAAATGACCTCAATCCAAAAGACCACACAACTTGTTAGAGAACATGCGTTTAGACTCGGATTCGACGCGTGTGGATTCTCTCGAGCAAGGCGCCTGACCGAGGAAGAAAAGCGACTAGAGGAGTGGCTGAACCAGGGAAAACATGGTACTATGGGCTGGATGGAGAATCATTTTGACAAGCGTTTGGATCCTACCCTGCTGGTTCCCGGAGCCAGAACAGTTATATCGGTCTTAATGAGTTATAATCAGCCCGAGACTTTTCAATCGATTGATTCAGATCAGAGTGCACCACGCATTTCAAAGTATGCATTGGGCCAGGACTACCACGACGTAATGAAACCACGACTTTTTGAGTTGTTCGAGTTCATTCGCGAGACCGTCGGACAAGTTGAGGGTCGCGCATTTGTGGATTCTGCTCCCGTGATGGACAAAGCCTGGGCAAAGTTATCTGGGTTAGGATGGATCGGCAAGAACTCAAATTTGTTGAACCGGGAGCTTGGATCGTACTATTTCATCGGGGAATTGATCGTAGATGCCGAGTTTGAGTATGATACCCAGAAGACAGACCACTGTGGGACGTGCACGCGTTGTATTGATGCCTGTCCAACCGGAGCCATCGATGAACCTTATCGCGTGGATGGGAGTAAATGCATTTCGTATTTCACGATTGAGTTACGTGAGGCGATCCCATCAGAATATCACGCCGCTATTGGAAACTGGATGTACGGGTGCGATATATGCCAGGATGTATGTCCGTGGAATCGTAAAGCAAAACCCGGACGTGAACCGGGTTTGTTTGCTAATCCGGAGCTCATCAATCACAACATCGACTTTTGGGTAGAGCTCGATCTGGAAGAATATCGCAGGTTGTTCAAGGGTAGTGCGGTGAAACGAACCAAGTTCCAGGGACTTAAACGAAATATTGACATTGTGGGCGCCAATCAGGCAAAGTTGTAGGAAAAACTGCGTAATTTAGAATCAACACCAGATTTTCATTCATGAACTACAGCAAAACGAACTTCACTGCGATCCTGTTGATGCTCTCATTAGTGCTTCTGATTTCATGCAAACAGGATGCAGGACAAGAAGAATTTGAGCGTCAGGCCTTTGCTTCTCCATCCGGGTTCACGCAGACCAACAGCAACGGACAAATCATCAGCAATGATCCGGACGACTGGCGTATTGGTCCGATGTTTCAGGGCTTGATTGAAGTGAATGCAGTTCCCTATGCGAATCCAAGTGTAGGTCTACCGTTCCGTTTTGAGCTTCTGGTTACGGGTCTTGAAGCGGTTTCCGGACTCCAGATTTATTCACGAGATTCCTTTGGCAGATCTTTCGTAGTTTACAACGACAATCGCCGACCACTCCCACCCGGATTGATCGATATCGCGCTGGAGCCCTCCTGGCTAACACCAAGTCGTATTTATAGTGAAGCTATCGGGTTAAACCGCATATTTGTGTATGATGGAAACGGTAACTTGATTACCTACGGAGACCTGAAAGTAGAATGAATAAACCCCGCATCACAAGATCAGAGCGCCTCATACTCGGCCACCTAGTCCATCAGGAAAACATCGAGACCCTGATGGCAGAGACAGGATTGCAGTTCGGTGAAATCCGAGATGATCTAACAAACCTGCTCAGCGGGCGAATGATCGAAGTATTTGAGGATACCGAAAAAGGTCGGGTTTCCACCACTTTTTATGATTTAGATAATCTGAGGGATTATTATTTTAGGGCAACCCGGCGGGGCCAATCCGTTTTACATACACCCATGGAGCCAGAATGGAATTCGAAATAACCTACCGTGACACTCCACACTCTGTCAGAATCAACGAAAATATCCTTGAAACCAATGGAGTGGAGCACTCATTTGAGTTTCAGCAAAACTCACAATCCTCGGCATATGTGAGATTGGGTAGAAAAACATGCTACGTGTATGACATCCGGATCGAAGACGCTGAGCTGGGTTATACCCTCGATGGAGTTCGGTACACCCTTCCATTCAAAGATGAAATGGCCATATTGATGGCAAAGATGGGATTCAAGTCCTCGAAATCGGTTGGACATGGCTCCATCAAGTCTCCCATGCCAGGAAAAATCCTCGCCATCAAAAAGCAACCGGGAGATTCCGTTACTGCTGGTGAAACCGTTATCGTACTTGAAGCTATGAAGATGGAAAATGAGCTCAAGTCTCACGTGAACGGCACGGTGCAATCGGTACATGCTGCTGAGGGTCAATCGGTCGAAAAAAATACACTACTACTCGAAATTCAATAATCCAGGTACAACCCATTGGACAAATTTGTTATTCAGGGCGGAACTCCGCTCAAAGGAACCATTCCCGTTAGTGGATCAAAAAATGCAGCCTTACCATTGATGGCTGCAGCATTGTTGGGCGACACTCCGTCGATTATCCGAAATGTTCCGCGTCTCAATGATATTTACACCTTCAACAAGGTGATTGAAGTAACCGGAACATCCGTTGATTTCCGCGAACACCAGAACGAGCTGGTTTTAGATCCGACCGGATTGAATAATCCGGAGTCGCCGTACGATTTGGTTCGTAAAATGCGAGCCTCCTTTTACATGCTCGGGGCGTTACTGGGGAATAAAGGTCATGCAAAAGTGTCGCTTCCCGGTGGATGCGCCTGGGGTCCTCGTCCGGTTAACCTTCACATGGAAGGACTTAAAGCTTTAGGCGCAGAGATCACCATGGACAAAGGCTATGTGATTGCCAGAGCGCCGGGTGGACGTCTCAAAGGTGGGAATTTCAGACTGGAGCCGAGTAGTGTTGGAGCTACAGTCAATATTTTGCTAGGTGCGGTGAAAGCTACCGGTTCCAGCGTGATCGAAAACGCCGCTATGGAGCCAGATGTGGTGCTGTTGTGTGAAGCTCTGGTGCAAATGGGTGCAGTAATCCATGGCATCGGTACCTCTACCCTGCGAATCCAGGGTGTAGATCAGTTACAGGGCTTCGATTTCAGGAATTCGCCGGACCGCATCGAGTGCGGAACCTTTATGATCGCCGCGGCTATGCATCCGGAAAGCGACCTTACCATCACGCATATGGATCCTGCTCATCTGGGAGACTTTACCGATTTACTACGTCAAACGGGAGCTCATATGGAAATGGGTTTGGACTCAGTGCGCATCAAAGCTCCTGAGCAAATTACTCCGATCTCTGTCGAAGCCAAGATTTATCCTGGTTTCCCGACCGATCTTCAGGCCCAGTGGGCAACGATGCTGACCCAGGCCGAAGGTGAATCTACTGTGACCGACTACATCTACTACGACCGATTCAGTTATATTCCTGAGTTAAACCGACTCGGAGCTGACATTATGCTTCACGAGAATACGGCCCATATCAAAGGCAAGTCCAAACTTCAGGGTGCCTCGGTGATGAGTACCGACTTGCGCGCTAGTGTGAGTCTGGTCATGGCCGGAATGGTTGCTGAGGGCGAAACTGAGGTACTTAGGGTATACCACCTTGACCGTGGATATGAGTCCCTGGAAGACAAACTCAATGCAGTTGGTGCCCGCATTCAACGTGTCAATCAGTAACTGCAGCTATAGTGCGAGCGAACGCTACTGTCAATCTGGAATCAGATAACGCGTAATTTGAAAAAAGCGCAGTTTATTTACTGGCAATAGTGACGTATATTGTATGATCCTGCAAACAGCAGGACCAATCTTGAATTATCACAGGAACGCACAATCTTGCCTAAGCTCGATTTTCATATTCTGAAGCACATCTGCCAATTGGTGGTTGCGCGTTTCTTTGTACTCATTTCTCAGGTCGATTCCATATCGCGTGCCGGGAAAGGCATTGCTTGTATGTCGGTCGACCACATGCAGTCTGAAGGTATCAGACTCCTCACAAACAGAAATTTCAGCATGGACGGGTACCATCCGAATCCACATTCTGCCACTCCTCTTTTTGCAATGATCTTAACATATCTTTCGCCATACGGAAACACGACAGAATCTGGTTCTCCTGGTATTCGCCTGTTTAAAGGCACTTTAAATGAAGAATCAAATTATTATTCACGCTGCGGGCAAACAAACCCGTATTGCATTACTTGAAAATGGCGAATTAGCGCAATTATTCATAGAATCTCCGGAAAATCAACGCACCGTTGGGGATATTTATCTCGCAGAGGTAAGAAAAGTAATGGGTGGCATCCGGGCCGCTTTTATCGACATGAATACCCCGAAGGACGCTTTCCTTCACTTCTCTGACTTGGGCGAGCATCTGGACGACTATCTGGTCATGCTCAATGGCAGGGAAGTCCTCGGCAAAGAAGCTGCAGCCAAACTGACCGACATCAGAGCTTCAAAAGATCCTAATCAGACCAACAAGAGTGGTACCAGTACTGAAGAGCAGAACATTTTGGGTAACATGCTCAAACCTGGCCAAAAAGTGCTCGTTCAGATCGTAAAAGAGCCTATCGGATCCAAAGGACCACGAGTCTCAACCAATATTTCAATCGCTGGACGCTTTCTCGTGCTGATTCCAATGGGTGATTATGTTGCCGTTTCCAAGCGAATCAAAAGCTATAAAGAACGGCGGGTACTGCGCCAAACCGTTGCTGACCTGCTTCCTGACGGATTTGGAGTGATCGTTCGAACCGTTGCCGAAGGTCAAGACTCCAAAATGATTGCTGAGGATCTCAAGGACGTTCTGGATAAATGGAACAACATTATGAAGGAGGTCCATACAGCCAAACCTCCAACACTATTACATCGCGACCTTGAAATGACCGAAAGCCTGGTGCGCGATCTGTTTGCCAAGGATTTTGACCGAATTTTGGTTGATGATGCCAAAATGCATAAATCACTCAGGTCATATGTATCGAAAATTGCGCCGAGCATGCTTCCGAATATTGAGCTTTATAAAGGATCGGGACACATTTTCGATCACATGCGCATCATGCAGGATGTAGAGTCTGTGTTTAGTCCACGTGTTAAAATGCCTAGTGGTGGATACCTGATTTTTGAGCAAACTGAAGCCATGTATGTAGTGGATGTCAACTCCGGACGCTATGCAGCAAAAAAAGCCCAGGAAGACAACTCCCTTAAGACCAATCTCGAAGCTGCCCGTGAGATCGCTAAACAATTGCGCCTGCGAGATATTGGGGGAATCATTGTGGTTGATTTTATTGACCTTCGTGACGATGTAAATCGAAAAAAAGTCTATGATGAGCTCAAGAAAGAGTTCCGAAAAGACCGTGCGAAGACCAATTTATTACCAATGAGTGATTTCGGACTGGTCCAGATCACCCGTCAGCGAATTCGTCCGAGCGTGGTGAAATCTGTGAGCCGTGTGTGTCCGATGTGCGGTGGCGGTGGAAGTATCGTCTCTCAGAACACCCTGCTGTCTGACATTGAAGCATGGTTAAACAAGTTCAAAAACTCAACTCGTTACCGATCCGTTGATCTACTTATAAATCCGTACATGAAAGGGATGCTCACCAAGGGGTGGATAAGCCAGCATTTCAAATGGATGTTGAAATACCGTCTGCGCATTGGATTGATCGAGGATCAGACGTTATCCATGAACGATTATAAGTTCACGCTCAGTGGATCAGACGTTGACATCACGGAGACGATCCTGATGGATCAGTCTATTGAGCAGGCCATCAAAGCGGCTGAACAGCGCATTCCAGAACTCGAAAGTGAGCTTAAACGCGATAATACAACCCTCGATATCTATAAAAATGAGCGCAAGGATGATCGCCGCGGTGACAAGGATGGTAGAGCACAGCGAGAAGATCGTGATCATCGTAGGCAGGACGGCCGGTCAAAAGAAGATCGGAGTTCTCGTGAAGATAGGGATACACGCAACGAGCGTGGACCAAATAAACCTGAGGATGCTCGAGAATCGCGTCATTCACGTGATGATCGGAATCAACGTAACGATCGACATCATGAAAACCGTGGTGGCCGAACTGTTCAGTCGCCAGAATCAAAAGAGTTAGAAATACAGGAAGCAACTCCTGCAGCTGAACCCAAAGAAATCCGTGGGCAGGCTCAAGACCGGCGTAACCAGAAGATTTCGAAATATTACAAGAAATCTGACGAGGCACATATCGATGAATCTGCGACAGAATCAACTGAACCTTCCGGGGCAAAACCTAAATCCGAGTCTGTTAACAAAACAGCACCTATGGAAAATGAAGTTCAGAAAGTAACCCGTGTTTCTTCCACTGAAACGCCGACCGAGGATGTCATCCCTGAAGAACTATCCCACCTGCGTTCAGCTCTCGAAGTGGCTCGTGAGTATAAACTCAAGCGGGAAAAAGAGCTCAATGGTGAAGCCGATCATCCAGCCAAATCTGATACTAAGCCAGAAACAAATCCAAAGACTACAAAAACAGCTAAAGTGACCGGCAAGGATCAACTAGTTGGAGAATCCGTTGATGGAACTATTTCTGATCGTTCTTTTGAATCCAAAGAAAATGACTCAAGTACGACTGAGGCTGAGCTCAAATCAGAAGCAGCAGATGCAAAACCAGACGTGGTTGAACAGTCAACCGAGGAAGAGTCTGATAAAAAAGCGCCGATCGAGGCTACCACTCAGATCCTTTCGGCTGTATTGAGCGCCAAAAAACCAGTCACTAAGGCAAAAGCTAAACCTAAGCCACCTGCTGTACGAAAAAAACCGGACACTAAGGCTGCACCTAAAAAGAAACCTGCTGCAAAAAAGGGTAAGCTTGGTGTTGACGATGAAATTATTGAAGACTTCAGCTCGTTATCTGACGACAGACCGGTAAAAGGAGATTAATATGAGCGCATTTAATTTACATGCGACCACCGTTGTAGGGATTATCCACAACGGGAAAGCCGCTATTGGCAGCGATGGTCAGGCTACGCTCGATAAAGTAGTCATGAAAGCCACGGTACAGAAAGTGCGTAAACTCCATGGTGGTAAAATTTTGGCTGGATTCGCAGGGTCCACGGCCGATGCGTTTACGTTGTTTGAAAAGTTCGAAGAGAAAATCAACCACTACAACGGTAAACTGGAACGAGCCGCCGTTGAACTGGCCAAAGAATGGAGAACGGATCGATATTTGCGTCGACTGGAAGCGTTGTTGGTGGTCATGACCAACGATAAAGGGCTAATCATTTCAGGACAGGGCGACGTGATCGAAACCGACGACAACATATTGACTATCGGAAGTGGTGGATTTTATGCCCTGGCAACTGCCAGAGCCTTGAAAAAACATGCCCCACACCTGTCGGCTCGCGAAATGGTTGAAGAATCACTACGCTCAGCTGCAGACATCGATATTTATACCAATCATCATCTGACTATTCTGGAGATTGACTGAATTGAAAACACCCGAGTCCCGCTACGATTTGACCCCAAATCAGATAGTTCGTGAGCTTGATAAGTACATTATCGGGCAGAACAAGGCAAAAAAAGCAGTTGCCATTGCTTTAAGGAACCGTTGGAGAAGGATGAAAGCTCCGGAAGGTATCCGGGAAGACATCATGCCGAACAATATCATACTGATCGGTCCGACTGGCGTGGGTAAAACTGAAATCGCCCGCAGATTGGCCAAACTTGCACGCGCCCCTTTCATCAAAGTAGAAGCAACCAAATACACGGAAGTCGGATATGTGGGTCGTGATGTAGAATCGATTATTCGCGACCTGACCGATCTGAGTATCACCATGGTTAAATCCGAAATGCAGGACCGTGTCAAAGAAAAAGCCGCAGAGAACGTTGAAGAACGCATATTAGATCTGTTGATTCCCCCACTTAAACGTTCGACCGGTTTTCAGCCATCACCTACTCAACTCCCTGCGGGAGATGTTGGGTTTGACGCCTCCAAGGCTTCGGATGAAGAGCTTAATGAACGTACCAGAGAGAAATTTCGGCAGAAATTACGTAACGGTGAATTGGATGAACGTACCCTTGAGCTGGATGTGAAATCTGGTGGGATGCCAACGATGCAGATCTTCGGTCCGGGTGGTATGGAGGAACTTGGTATGAACATCCAGGACATGCTCGGAAATCTGGGACAAAAGAAAACCCGCAAGAAGTCGGTCAAAATCAAGGATGCCCGTGGACTCTTACTGGCAGAAGAGGCCGATAAGCTCATCGATCATGATGCCGCAGTTCAGGAAGCTTTAACTCGGGTACAAACATCGGGTATTGTGTTTATCGATGAGATCGATAAAGTAGCCGGAGGAACAACCGGAGATGGAAAAGGCGGTGGTCCTGATGTGAGCCGACAGGGCGTACAGCGCGACCTGCTGCCTATTGTTGAAGGCAGCACGATTTCCACGAAATACGGTATGGTCAAGACGGATCATATTTTGTTTATTGCCTCCGGAGCATTTCATGTGTCAAAGCCTTCCGATCTCATTCCTGAACTACAAGGAAGATTTCCGATCAGGGTGGAAATGGATAGTCTCACAGAATCTGATTTCTATGATATTCTAACCATTCCACAAAATGCCCTGACCAAACAGTATGAGGCTATGCTCAACTCTGAAGGCGTTGAACTTGGTTTTGCTGATGATGCGATCAAGGAAATTGCCCGGATTGCAGCTGAAGTCAATGCGTCTGTTGAAAACATCGGGGCACGTCGCCTCCACACGATACTTACCAGCGTACTTGAAGAGTTGTTATATATGGTACCCGACGAAATTCCGGGTGGTAAGGTTATCATCGACCGCAACTATGTGAATAAACAAATCGATACAATTGTTAAAAATCCGGATCTGAGTCATTTCATACTTTAATCTGGACCTAATTTGCAAAATATGTGCTTTAATTGTGCTTTAAATCCATTACTTTACAACACATTAAAACATATCTATGGAATTGGCGTTACCATTCCAGGTAAGCCATCATCTCACCTGTTGAAATCATTTTGCTGCCATGACATTTAAAAAATTTCTCGCTCCTAACCTGCTTGTTCTGCTGGTCCTGTCTACTGCATGGTACCTGGGCTATGAAAAGGTTTTTAAAGAGGAACGTACTGATACTATCAACCTGCAAAAATACATTCAGGTTCAGCGGGTTATTCTCGATAACCACTACAGCGAGGTACAGATAGATGATCTATACAAAGCCAGTATCAAAGGATTCGTACGTCACCTTGAGAACGAAGAACTTGACATCAAGGACACTCCACTGGATACGATGTTCACAGATCTCAACGTAGCAACTCTTCGTGAAGCTGTTCAGTATTTCGAGCGTGCATATCGTTTCCTGGATCAGGTATCCCCGGATGAAGATATGGCCGCAAGAACCGATGATGCTGTAATTTCGATGTTCTCGATCCTGGATCCACACTCCAATTACCTTGAACCAGAGCGAAGTGAGCGTGAACAAGAACAGTTCAGCGGTAAATTTCAGGGAATCGGGGTGCAATTTGACATTCTGCAGGATACCATAACTGTTATTTCTGCCATTACAGGAGGTCCATCGGATAAACTGGGTATCCAATCTGGAGATAGAATCATAGAAATCGATGGTAAAACAGCGATTGGATTTACTCAAAACCAGGTCTTACGAACCCTCCGAGGAGAAAAAGGTTCCATCGTAAATGTGGTCATCAAGCGACCACGCATGGCGAATACACTTAATTTTGCCATTGTAAGAGATGATATTCCTCTTTACACCGTCGATGCCAGTTACATGCTCGACAACCAGACCGGATACCTAAAAATCAGTAACTTCGCGTCCACTACGTACGATGAATTTATGGAAGCTATGGTAGTACTCGAAGAATCGGGAATGGAGAAACTGGTTCTGGATCTGCGCAATAATCCAGGTGGATATCTCATCCAAGCATTCAGAATCGTGGGTGAATTCTTTCCAGCCAACACACCAATCGTCCGCACGGAGAGCCGTCATGCACGCTTCGTTTCCGATTATCAAACCCAGAGAAATGGTCGTTACACAGAAATGCCGTTGATCGTTCTGGTCGACGAAGGTTCCGCTTCTGGCAGTGAAATCGTTGCCGGTGCCATACAGGATTTTGACAGAGGGCTAATCGTGGGTCGCAGAACCTATGGCAAAGGCCTTGTTCAGGTTGAGTACTCACTGGTAGATAACTCCAGTGTGCGTATCACAACATCCAAGTATCTGACGCCATCGGGTAGACTCATTCAAAAGCCTTTCTTTGAAGGTCGCGAAGCCTATGCTTATGAACTACTCGAACGTGAAAATGATGCTCTGTCGGATGCAGAGCATTTCACCCAGAACGTACCCGATTCATTGAAATACAAGACCCAATCAGGTCGGGAAATTTATGGTGGTGGCGGTATCCTTCCAGACCACATCCTTCAACGTGACACCACACGCAGTTTTGTTTTCGCCTTTATGCGTCAGAAGAATCTGAATACCGACTTCGTTCGTAGCTATCTGGATATGTATGGTGAACAGGTCCGTGCTGAATGGAAAGGTAATTTTGATCGATTCCTTACCGACTTTAACTGGAGTGAGGCCCAGGTCCAGGAGTTCAAAGAAAAAATGATCGCAGCGGGGATGATCATGACAGATACTGTGGGTATTTACGAACCCATAGTTAAAGGCGACAGTATGTTCGTAAGTCCTGCTGCTTTCGAAAAAGACCGATGGATTCTTGAAGGTTCACTCAAAGCAGAACTATCCAGACAATTGTGGGACACACAACGCTATTTCCAAGTCTTCAATGAAATCTTTGACGTAACTCTGAAAGATGCCATACAGCTCTGGGGAGAAGTTTCAGATCTTCAGGCCTATGTCAAACAGTCTATGAGAGACCAGGAACCGACTAATGCCTCGCCCATTCGCCCACAGCAGCAACGTCAGAATTAATGTTCCTTTATTCATTTGCCAGACTACAGACATCGCTCTGACTATACTATGAATCTTTTGGATATCAGGGACGCATTCGACCCTGTGGTATTTGACTGGGTCGTTCTACCCGGAATCATCTTCCTGGCTCGTCTCATTGATGTCGCGCTTGGTACACTTCGTATTATTTTCGTTTCCCGAAGTATGAGGAAACTGGCACCTTTGGTTGGATTCTTTGAGAGTCTGATCTGGCTTTTTGCCATTAGTCAAATTGTACTGAACCTGAGTAATGTGATGAGTTATTTTGCATTTGCAGCCGGATTTGCAACGGGGAATTTCGTTGGAATCTATCTGGAGAACAAATTATCGATCGGACTTTTGTCTGTTCGAGTGGTCACAACTGAAGATGGAAGTGATTTGATCAATTATTTGCGGGAGCACAACTTCGGGGTAACCAGCGTGTCAGCTACGGGAGTGTCGGGCCGGGTCCGACTCATTATCAGCGTAATCAAACGCAAGGATCTAGATGAATACATCGGTATTGTCAAGCAATTTAATCCAAAGGCATTCATATCGATTGAAGACGTACGAAGTGTCAAAGAAGGATATTTTTACCAAGACTCAAAACCCACAGCAAGACTATTCAGTGGGCTGATGCAAAGAAAATAGACAGGGATTTGTTGATACGCTACCTAAACCGGATCATGGTACAATTGCAACCCATCTGACTGAATAGTAGCTGAATTAATGATCGAAATCAGTTTGATTGCAGCGGTTTCGGCACGCATGCGAATGGGTCCCAATGAAACCAGAGGAATCTGAAGGGATTCCATGAGTTCAGTTTCACGATCTGAAAATCCCCCCTCTGGACCAACCAGTATGGCAACCTGTTCGTCCAGTAAATCTGGTTTTAAATGATGTTGTATAGGCGAGGAACTCAATTCGTGAGCAGCAATCACTGAACCATGAAAACCTTTCAGAAAAGACTCCAGTGAATGGTGCACAAAAACGGACGGTTTGTAAACCTGAAGTGATTGCTTCATGGCAGAGGCCGAAATGGCATCAAGACGGTCGTGCTTGAAATGTGACCGTTCTGATCGATCAGCCTGAATGAGATGAATGCCACCAACCCCAAGTTCTACCGCTTTTTCAATCGCGAATTCCAGCCGGTCTCGCACCCTAAGCACACCCATCCCCACATGCAGATTGTGATGAGGAAGCTTTGGATATAGCTTCTCGTTAAGAACTTCGCATCGGATAGATGTGCGGTTCGCTTCAAGGATCTTTAGTCTGAATGCCCATCCTTGACCATTGGTAGCAATGAATTCAGCTCCTGGGCCATTTCGAAGAACCTTAACGATATGTTGAACTTCCTCGCTGATTAGTTCAACCACTCGTTCACCTTGCTGAAGATCCGGGAAATAAAATAAATTCATGATTTACTCACTATAATCCGGATCGATTTCTCCGGGAGCGAAGGTCATTTGTCCGGTTTTTATCATATTGGAAATGTACGGTCTACACATTCCGCAATTGTCGCCTGCAATTTTTTTGTCCGTTACCTGTTGTAATGTAGACAACTCGTAGGTATCCATGAGCAAACGGATTTGCTCAAAGGTCCGGTAACGACACACACACCGCGTGACCGTTCTGGCTTTTGAATTCATCTCTACTCTTTGAAATGTTTACTTAGTTTCAGATCCTGACCCTGATAATTACTCTCGATATCACGGCCATAAATCAATTCAGGGATCTCTGTATTGGGTTCGAATACCATTCTGAAAAAGGTTTGCCCATCCTCAATCAAAAAAGGTACATCGTGAGATCGGACTTCGAGAACCGCCCGGGCCCCTCCTTCCGATTTCCGACCACCAAATCCGCTGTCGAAAAATCCGGCATAATGTGTCCGTAATTCACCCGAACCGGTATCGTAAGGTACCATTTCGGCGGCCAGATGTGCGGGAATTCGGCAACGTTCTTTGGATGCAAAAATATAGAACGCTTCAGGTTCGAGTATCAGATAGTCATCCTGATTGGCATAAATGGGATCCCAAAACTCAGACACTTTGTAGTGATTGATCATATCAAGATCGATCAAATCACGGTTTTTTTTGGCTTTATAACCAACTATTCCACCTTTTTCACTTTGCAGGCTTACGCTCATGAACAGCCCGTTATTGACTTTCAGGTCATCAATAGGCACCGGATTCACACTATCGGTAAAAAGAAAAGGATCATTGTGGTGAGTACGTAGTATATCTTCGTCCGACAACAAGGAGAAACCATGTCGGATGCGCAGTTGATTCAGGCGTTGTCCGGTTCGAACGCGAATTGGAAAAGACTTGGGGACAACCTCCAGAAAAAGCTTACCCGAATACCCAGGCACTATTTCTTCAAAGCGATGGGAATAATCGGTAATTACCCGGGTAAAGATGTCCAGCCTGCCCGTAGAACTCTTGGGATTCGTTCTGGCAGACAGCTTTTCTTCCGTAAAGATAGCGGCTTCTTTCATCTTGGATGAACTTCCCTTTTTGAAAAGCGCATACGTAGAGCTATCGGGCAGATGAAGTTCTTCCAGAAGTGGGATGATGTAGGTACAGTTAGGCTCAAGAACTGCACCCTCATCAATCGAGAATGAATGCTGTGTTAATTTTTTGAGTTTATCCTCGACAGACTCATTTTCCGGCAAAAAACTACAGCGCACCCTGTGGGCTACCGTTCCGAGTCTTAAATCCAAAGAATTAGGCTGAAATTGTCCTTCCTGAAGCGGGAATTCTTTTGGAGTCTTTATGACTCCCACATGTTGAAGCAATTTGATGCGCTGGATGGGTAGAACACCTTTGGTTCTGAGATATATCGGATCGTTTTGTGCCATATCAGACTGGTTTTATACCTGCTAGTTGATGTATGATGTTCCATTCATGTGCCGTTACCGGATTGATACTGAGTCTGGATCCTTTTTGAAGCAACACCATGTTTTCCAGCCCCTCGGTCTGAGCCAAGGACTCTCGTAAAACTGGATGTTCAAACTTTCGGGTGAACACCACATCGACAAGCATCCACCGTGGGTTATCCTCGCTGCTTTTGGGATCAAAATACTCAGAATGTGGATCGAATTGAGAGGGATCCGGGTAGGATTCGCTCGCAACGTTCATCGTTCCCACGATGGCTAAAGTATTCGCATTTGAGTGGTAAAATAGGACTCCATCACCGGGTTTCATTTCGTCTCGCATAAAATTTCGTGCCTGATAATTACGCACTCCTTCCCAGCGTGTGGTTTGATGTTCAGCCTTAATCAAGTCATCGATTCCAAACTCATCGGGCTCTGATTTCATGAGCCAGTAGCGTCTTTTTGACATCTAACCTTTAGGATTACTTCACGTTTAGGTTTACATACTGAAAAAAGTAACGGTCAAATGTAACAGATTTTGTCGTCTTTTTTCGCGATTTTGTGAACTTTATCCAGGCATAATAACAAACCCGATGTATATGTCAAAACCTAGAAATCGTTTTCAATGTATCATATGGCCATTACTTGTTGTAAGTGGCATACTGATAACTGCCTGTCAGCCTAATTCCGGTATAACGACTACTCCTTTAGCCGTTGGCGACACCGTTACCATCAGTGTTCTCACCAGTACTGATTTACATGGCTGGGTACTTCCTTGGGATTATAACACCGATACCCTGGAAGAACGATATGGATTGGCAAAGGTCGCTACACTGGTAGATTCTGTACGAGCCATTCAGCCACATACCGTGTTGATTGATGCCGGAGACTGGCTTCAGGGCAATCAATTTGCCGCATATTTCGCTAATTCCGACACATTAACTCCCTATTATCCCTTACTCAAAGCAGCTGAAGCGATGAACTATGACGCTTTTGTATTAGGTAATCACGAGTTCAACTTTGGCATCGAGTATCTGTACAAGCGTCTGGAACAATCACCAGGTATTGAGTACCTGGCAGCGAATATCTATCACCATGGAACGGATGAGCCTGCATACAAACCCTATCACATAACCCAAGTGGGAGGTGTTAAGGTTGGAATTGTTGGGTTGACGACTCCTGGATCCATGGTTTGGGATCGACCAAGGGTTGGTGGTAGACTTGATTTTGTGGATGGGGTTGAGGCAGGAAAACGATTTGTAGCGGAAGCCAGAAACGCTGGTGCTGAATTGATCGTTGTGCTGGCGCATTGTGGACTCGAGCCGGGCTCATCGTACAACGATCCGGATGTTCCGGAGGAGAATTTTGGCCGAGAACTACTTGAAACTGTCCCGGGAATCGACCTTTTCGTGTTCGGACACTCACATCGGGTTACTGAAAATTCTTATGTGCAGCGCACGGAGAACGTGTACGTCCCTGTAATCCAGGCGGGTCGATGGGCCTCTCACCTCGGCGAGGGTAAACTTACTGTTACGCGAACTGAAAGCGGACAAATTGAAGTAGTTGATGCCATAACACGAGCTTTTTCGGTGGAAAATGTACAGGCTTCACCAGCAATTTCAGAACTTATGCAGCCTTATCACGAGGCTACAAGAGCTTATGTGAATGAAGCATTGACTTCGACATCAGACAACTGGGACGCCACGAACGCACGCCTTGGCGATCATCCAATCGTTGATCTGATTCACAAAGTCCAGCTGGAGGTCACTGGAGCTCAATTATCTGCAGCTTCCGCCTTCACTACCGATGCCGTATTCGGACCAGGGGCAATCAGTCGGAAGAATATGGCTGCGATATACCCTTACGAAAATATGCTTTATGTGATCGAAATCAACGGAAAACAGCTACGTGACTATCTGGAACAGAGCGCACGTTTCTATACTGGAGTTGAAAACGGACAACCGGTCCAAGACCGCAGTATTCCAGGATACAATTTCGACAGCATTGCCGGTGTTGATTATGAACTGGATTTACGTCGGCCAATTGGTAGTCGCCTTACAAAGCTGACGTTCAACGGACGTGCTGTGTCCGATTCACAGATCTTTTCAATGGCTGTTAATTCGTATCGAGGCGAAGGTGGAGGTGGTTACACGATGTTAAGTGGTTCATCGGTATCCTGGGAATCCGACATTTCAGTAAGAACGATGCTGGAAGAGTATTTAGTTAAGCAGGACTCGTTATCGACACAGGACGTGTTTGTCGAGAATTGGCGATTCGTGTGGTAATTGGTGACTTCTACAAGGTTTAAACACAAAAAAGGCCGACTATGACAAACAGCCGGCCTTTTTTGAATACTTCCGGGGCACATTACTTGCTCTTATCGATTCCAGACGTTATTCGAGCGGTCAGTATCTGGGTAGTGATGTTCGGCATCGATTTCGATTTTGGCAACATTGCGGTGTGGAATACGAATTTGTGCTTCTCGTTGTCCAGAAAGCCAGTTCTGAACGCCATGGCGATGTGTATGGACTTCTCCATTGCGTAATGTGATGGTAAGATCAACGGGCATGATTGCAAAGCCATTATCACGTACGGTAACCACCGATCCATTTCGATCCTGCTCTACTCTAACTACCGCTTGATCCAACATCCAGGTCTCGAAGTACCAACTTCTCCAGAACCAGTACAGCTCCTCCCCGGATATCGTCTCGACAAATGAAAACCAGTCATACACACTCAACAGTTTGAAATTCCACTGCTGAAACAGTGCTCGGTGTACTTCCATGAACTTTTCCTCACCCAATACTCCCTTAAGTGCCGTAAGTATCGTCGCTGGCTTGGGATAAGAAGCTACACCGAAGGCAGCTGGTGTATATTGGTAGTCAGACCATCGCATTATTTCCCCTTCTTGCCCGGTTCTGGCAAATCCCAGATAGCTATTCCGTGTCAAATCACGATGATCAATACCAGGGATATATTCCAGTTTCCCCGAGTCCGTCTGAAAGACGGTGTAGCCTTCATCAAACCAACTGTATCGTCGCTCATCGGTGCTCACGATCAATGGAATCCACATGTGTGCCAATTCATGCAATGTTACGCTGTATAGTGCATTAGCCCCGGCACGATTGTAATCACCAATAATAGTCATCATTGGGAATTCCATTCCTCCTCCAATGATATTGGCTGCTTCGACTGCTGTCATGTGTGACCATGGATAAGAAAACCCAGTGTAGCGCGACAAAAAATTAATCGCATGTTGCTGATATTCGGCTGATTTTTCCCATAATGGGGCACTTTGTCTCCAAAATGAGTGTACCTGGATGAAATCTTCTACCCCATCGTTATCTTTGTCGCCAACCGAAGTTCTTCCACTATCCCATATCGACTCGCGTGTCGCGGAGAAAGCAATATCACGGACATCTTTAGCATAAAACTTCCAGGTCAAGATATCCGATGCAGTCCCCGCAGTGGCGGCTTCACCGAAATGTTCTGGACCCACAACCTGAACGATGGCATCACTGTGTGCAGCTTGGCGGTATCGCTGCAGAACATCTGATGCCAGTGTTTCTTCTGGATTCAAAAACTCACCTGTACTCATCACTACCCAGTTACCCGGAGCAGAGATTTCGATTGAATAATTCGCAAATCCATGATAAAACTCTGCTCTGGAAAGAAAGGGATCTGGATGCCAGCCGATTAAATCATCATATACAGCCATTCTGGGATACCAGTAGGCCAGAAAAAACACATTACCAGAATCATAACCCATTCTTCCGCCAGCACCTGCTTGTGGGATATCCAGCGTCCAGTCTACTTCAATTTCAACAGACTGACCCGGTGCGACAGATTCAGGAAGCACTAAAACCATGCGGGTACCATTGATCATGTATCTGAAGCCACTGCGCCCGCCAGCCGCAAGTGTTTGTCCGTTGGCGTTTACCCCGAGTATGGTGATGGCATCGGTTACTTCTACTGTCTCATTTCTAAGCGCTCCTTCTTTGTGTGTATTCAGATCCAGATCCATGTGTACTAATCTCAGTGAGTCCGGAGAATTGTTATAGTATGTTATGGATACATTCCCTTCGAGCAGGTTTTTGTCCGTGTGCAACGTCGCTTTAATGGTATAATCGGCTCGCTGTTGCCAGTAATTTGGGCCTGGAGTACCATCTGCATTGCGTGTACCATTGTCGATAGCCCGAAGGTATTCCTGTGGAATCTCGATGTCGATCGGATTTACAAATGGCCGTTCCCAGGTAGTCTGCGCAAGTAAGATCATCGGCATAAACAGACCAAGTACTGTAAAAAAGATACTTTTTTTCATAAACGTGTAATTTAGGTGATGCATGTTCATACCAAGTATAGGATTTTTTGTGGTCCAAAGTTGTCAAATTAATTCAATATCGGAGTGGGAAGCTTAGCTCAAGCCTACTTTGAGGATGACTTCTCTGAGGATATGCAGCGTTTCGTTAAGTTCATCATCGGTGATCACCAATGGTGGAGCAATTCGGATCAACGTATTGGAATGAAGTGTCCATCCGAGTAAAATCCCATGGTCAAAACATTGTTGCACAACGTCACGTGTCTGGTCGAAGCTATATAACTGGATTCCAAGCATGGCACCAACCCCCCGGATCTCTTTGACCGGTTCCAAATCAAGAGCTGACCGGACCCGTTGCTCGATTACGGAGGCTCGGGACATCAGATTTTGCTCAAGGAGTACCTTCAGGGCGGCATGTGATGCAGCACAACTTACGGGATGTCCACCAAAGGTGGTCACGTGATTCAACGGCGGATGATACTTGAACACTTCGAAAATCTCGTCTGAGGAAGCAAATCCACCAAGTGGCATACCGCCTCCCATAGCTTTTGCCATACAGAGAATGTCTGGTTGGACTCCATAGTGTTGAAAGGCAAACAGTTTACCTGTTCTCCCGAATCCACTTTGGATTTCATCAAAAATGAGAAGCGCCCCAACCTCAGTACATCTCTTTCGAACTGCCCGAATCCAATCAGGATGTGATGAAATGATGCCTCCTTCACCCTGAATGGGTTCCATGATAACACAGGCGGTATCATGGTCAATTGTTTCAAGCCCATCGAATGCATTGAATGTCAAAAAATGAACATCCGGCAGTAATGGTAGATAAGGATCACGGTACACATCACGACCGGTCACACTCAAACTTCCGTGCGTATCCCCATGATAACTGTTCTTAAATCCTACGAGTTTTGTACGTCGAGTAAATTTTTTGGCCAGTTTCAACGCCCCTTCATTGGCTTCAGTGCCCGAATTAACGAAATAAATCCGACTTAGCTCCTGCGGCAACTGACCGGCAAGCAATTCGGCCAGGTCTATTTGGGGTTTTTGGATAAATTCGCCATAGACCATAACGTGCATATGCTTTGCAGCCTGATCCTGAACAGCTTTCACGATCGCAGGATGAGCATGCCCCAAGGAACTGACTGCAATACCCGATATGAAATCCGTGATTCGACGTCCATCTTTGGTATACAGATACACTCCCCGTGCAACATCGATTTCAAGACCGATGGGTCCATCACTGGTTTGAGCGATATGTTTGTAAAATGCGGATTTCATGGTGATTGATCAACGATTGGATGTGACCAGCGCCTGTACACCCTTTAAAATATCTCGGCCACTGGGTTGCTGGTAGATTTCAAGATCGAAGAATCCTGCTGCGGCAAGCAGATGATCGAAAATATCGGCCTGTATGCTTTCATACTCCACCCAGACCGTGGTGTTGGTAAAGCAATAGATCTCCAGAGGAACACCTTTATCGTCAATGGAAAGCTGACGCACCATGATGGTCGAGTCTTTGAGAATTCTTGGATGATTACGCAGATAAAACTCCACATATCGACGAAACACACCAATGTTGGTCATCCTTCTTCCATTGATCAACTCGGAAGTGTCAATTTGGTGGTCTCGATTGTACTGTTCGATTTCCTGCTGTCGCTGGGTCACAAAATCTGTGAGCAGATTAAATTTTTTAAAGCGTTCACGGGTATCCGGATCAACAAACCTGATTGAATCTACATTCAAATAAACAGAACGCTTGATTCGCCTTCCTCCACTTTCCTGCATCCCACGCCAGTTTTTAAAACTGTCTGTAATGAAATAGTAAGTAGGAATGGTTGTTATGGTCCGATCAAAATTTTGCACTTTAACCGTGTTCAGATTGATGGCAATCACGTCACCATCTGCATTGAACTTGGGCATCTCAACCCAGTCCCCAATCTTGACCATATCATTGGCGGCAATCTGCACACTGGCCACCAAGCCAAGTATCGTATCTTTAAATACGAGTAACAATATTGCTGACAACGTTCCAAAAGCACCGAGAAAGTATATCGGAGAGCGGTCCAGTAACACAGAAAGTATCAGTATTCCTGCCAGGATGTATAAAATGATCCTGATCAGCTGAAAATAACTAGTCAGTGGCTGGTCTTTGAAGGCTTTGGAGTGATGTGACCAGTGTTCGGCAACCCGAGTAAACGCCAGAATCACGGTCAGTCCTACCACAATCAGATAGGAATCCGTCAATTTGATTACTATGGGAAGAGCCGTTTCAAAGTCCCGGAATATGATTACCGCAGTTAGTCTGATAAACAAAGCCGGAACAATATGAGCCATGTTGTTGAACATCCCTTTCTCGGCAAGAATGTCATCCCAGGTAGCCTGAGATTTCTTTACGATGGTGTAGATGTAATGGACAACCACACGCTTAGTAATCAGGTACGCTGAAAAAGACACCAGGCCCAGAAGAACCAACATGATAATGAGCCTGATGTACACCGCGCTCTCATCTGCGATCCCATAGTTTACTAAGAGATGTTCAATCCAGGATTCAATGTGATTCATAATCAATTTTTGTCAACATAATTGATATTAACGATATACTCTGAGCAAAAAATAAGCAGATATGGGCAGAAATGCGGGATTATTTGTCACTTTAACCTGAACGAACAGGTCAATGAGCAGATTGAATGTCTGAAAGCACCGTCATCAGATAATTCGTATTTTGATAGCCATGTCAACTCTTAAAGCTGAAATAGAGAACCAATTTACAGATTTCAGGTCTGATTTTAGCCTGGAACTGGAACATCGTGTGACTGAGATCCTTGAACCTTATTTCGAAAAGCGAGGCCGACAGATCAGACAGCCTATCGAGGACTTTCTTTTTGATTATTACTCGTTCGGCCCCCAAAAGCTTCGAACCTGGAATCCAGGCTTCAATGTGCATCCTTCAAGATCCTGGGTGCCTTCCGATTCTAAGTATCAAATCAACCCGGTTGACCTGAAATGGCATTTGCATCCATCAACTTTCCCTGAAAAACGCCTGGGAATGCTCCGATGGGTACTTGAATTGCAGGAAGCGATGCTAGAGCGTGCTCCGGCTTTCGGGTGTCATGGATTACACGAGTGGGCCATGGTTTATAAAATTTCTGAAGTTCGCCATGAGCAATTGCCCCTGCGATTACATCCAGATGATATCGCACGTACAGTAGACTCCCTGCCGATTCGATGCTCTCACTACGATGCGTTCAGATTTTTCACACCAAACGCTGAACCGTTGAACAATCTGAATCCAACCTACGAGAAAAGGCTTCAGAATGAGCAAGGAGGATGCATCCACGCCAATATGGATCTGTACAAATGGGCGCACAAATTCCATCCCTGGCTGGGATCCGAGCTGGTTTGGGAGACCTTTTTACTGGCCCGCGAAATCCGCTACTTTGACATGCAGGCAAGTCCGTATGACTTAAGTGCCTTTGGACTAGAACCCATTTGTATCGAAACACCCGAAGGAAGACGCGAGTACACGCAAAAACAGCAGTTTTTTGCCGACAAAGCTCGGACAGCACGACAAAAACTGGTACTGGAGCTAAAAAAAATGGAGTCATGGGTAATTCAGGACTCCATTTGAACCATGATGTATCGATGTGGATCAGGCAGTAACCGGAATTCCAGCTGCTTCCAACATGATATGGTGCAGGTCAGTGTTTTTCACGAAACCGTTTATAGCCTCACTTCCAGGTCCCATACTTGCCAATTCAACCAGATCACTGGTGTGATTGCTTCCCGTGAAATTTACCGCAGTGTAGTTTGCCAGAATCTGACCTAGAACCGCGTGTTTGGAATTCATCAGTTTATACAGGTTTTTGTAAGTACCTTGCATGGCCTGTTTTAGATATCCTGCTTCTTCCACTGTAATCGCATGAGACGTGTAGGTTTCAACGACTTCACGAATTCTGGAAGCGGAATCGTTTTCATTGAGTACATCCAGAATCGAATTGTTCGTTTTAGTGGCTTTCAGCAGCGTTTCGAAGTAGGGATCGGCATAGGAGTAACCAAGTCCATCTCCGTTCAACGCAGGATTCGCATTGCCGTGGTCGGTGGTAATGATGAGTAAGGTATCAGGATTTGATTCGACAAACTTAACAGCAACGGCTACCGCATCATCGAATCCGATCTGATCGAAAATCATTCCGGATGCATCGTTACTGTGTGCGGCATGGTCGATCTTGCCACCTTCAACCTGAAGGATAAACCCCTGGGAACCTGAAAGTATCTGAAGTGCCTTTTCGGTCATATCGGCCAGGGTTGGTACAGTTTCGAGCAACTCGGGCGAGTTAATATGATCTAAAACATAGGGAAGGTGATCATCGGTAAACAACCCGAGTACAGGAGTTACACCCGACAATGCTGCCATTTCAGTTTTGTTATGAGCCAACGTGTATCCTTTGGCTGAAAACTCTGTAAACAGGTCACGATTGTCGCGGCGCTGGTCGCCAGCAAAAAAACGTCGTCCGCCACCAAAGTACACATCAACTCCTCGCTCAAGCATCTGAACTGCAATTTCGTGTTCCATGGATCGATTCGGAACATTAGCGATAAATCCGGCGGGGGTAGCATGGGTGATCCGCGTTGTAGTAACCAATCCGGTTTTTTTACCGGCGTTCTTGAACTTGGTAAGGATTGGGACATACTCTTCTGCATTTGGACCCACGTTCAGGGAACCATTCTCGACGCGTTGCCCACCGCCCCAGGAAGCAGAGGCTGCAGCTGAATCAGTTACTTTGGAAGTTAAGGATGCCATATCCATCAAAGAACGCTTAACCCGATTGGTTTCATAGAGCCCAATCCATGTTGAAGGCGTTCCACGTTGAATGCGGATCATATGATCTGCCATGCTGAGGGTTCCAGAGCTCATACCATCACTGACCATAAAAATGATATTTTTTGCTCCACCTTTCCATTTATCACCACTACCGTTACCAGCACCAACACATGAAACACCAACTGTTCCTGCGACTAACGATCCTAGTGCACCAGTTTTCAGAAAATCACGCCGTGTGAACATTGACATATCGATTCCTTTCGAGAAATAAGGATTTTAATGAGGTATGTTTAGTTAATATCTGTACAACATAATCATTTCTGTACTTTGAGATATTAAATAAATGTGAAAGTTGGATATAAAATCGCCCTGTTCTCAGTGTGGAAAACTGATTTTCCCAAGTACTGCTTTTCTTGTAGACCCATCCGACTGTGGAACTTCCACATAGCTCCCCATGATACATTCGTTGGCCAGTGCCGCAAAGAACACCGCTTCTTTGGCATCAGCATTCACCCCCAGCAGGCTAAAATTGAAAACCAAATTGTGACCAAGAGACTGTTTCAGATTCGAGATCAACGTGGCATTATGCGCGCCTCCCCCACTCACGTACACCGGCACCGTACCACCCTCTCTTGTCGACTCGCGAACCGCATCCGCAATAGTCTCCGCCGTGAACCGATTCAGCGTCGCCAACATGTCCGGCAAGGACAATTCCCCACATCCACTACCGGACACACACTGCAACAAATACTCTGGTGAGAACGCCTCCGGACCTGTAGTCTTAGGCGCTGGCTGACCAAAATACGGATGCGATTTCAGCACCCCCAGCAACGCTTCGTTCACCCGTCCCCCGGCCGCTATCCGGCCTCCTTCGTCGTACCTGACACCTGCCCCCGAACCCCGCATCACGTGATCCATCAACGTATTCCCGGGACCCGTATCGAAGGTCAGTGGAATCCCATTTACATCATTCACATTCAATACGGTAATGTTCGATATCCCACCCACGTTGAGCAGTACCTTTGAAATACCATCGCCCGAGAATAAAATCCTATCTCCATATCCCGCCAGCGGAGCTCCTTCTCCACCCGCTGCCACGTGTTTTTGCCTGAAATCATGCACCGTGATGAATCCCGTGAGTATAGCAAGATGATCTCCATCGCCTAACTGAAACGTGCTGTTGGGGAGTCCGTCAAGTTGATGAATCCGACGGGGAGCATGCCGGATCGTCTGTCCATGTGAAGCCAGCAAATCAATATTTCTGATATCGACATCCCATTCTTCCAACAAACTCTTGATCATAGCAGCATGCCAGTGGGACAATTGAGCATGATATATGCTCAATTCCTGCATATCGACCATTTTTTCGGTAGCAAATCGCCGTAAAATCGCAGCCTGTTCTAATGTATAACTCACAGTCCCATAGTGGATTACTTCAAATGTTGTATGCATGCCACATCCCGAGAATCGACACAGGGCTACATCCAATCCATCAATTGAAGTACCGGACATGGTTCCAACGATCACTCTGGATGCTTGGTTTCGGATGCGATTGAGTGAATCCATCCAATCGAAGATCGATTTGTCTTGTACAGGCATGTGGTGAAAAACAAGTGGTGGAAGTAAATAGTATCAAAGTACTAAAGCACTGGGACTCTTGCCTGTGCGAAATCAAAAAAAAGAAGTAATTTATGGATGAACCATAACGAGAGTCCGCCAGGAGCAATTATGTCAACAGATGATGACCTGACCTTATTCGAAAACGATATCAATGAACTGGTACTTCAGATCCGTACTGCATTTAATGCAGAAAAGTCGCGGTGGTTCCTTCATGAGCAATCAGATACGCTGTATGTGGAAATCAGTGGAATCGATTCCGTTTCTGAACAGGAAGTAGACGCATTAATGACACCCATCATGGACGAACTGGAACTGGATTTCGAAGAGATTATATTGCTCCCCTATACGGACTGATGTAGTTTTTCGCCCATCCGGAATCCAATCGTTGATCGCGGTTCTTTCCGGTTTCAATTTCCTGACTCATTATTAAATCGTATTGGATAAATAACCTATGTCTTCAGCTTATACGCTTCGTTGCCTGTTATGCGATCATGTGAATGATGAAAGATTAACCTCCACATATTGTACCGTATGTGGTGGAGTACTGACCGTTAAATATGAAAAAGCCAGCCAGGTAGCTCAGTTTCCGATCAAAAAACTGGTTCCGGATCCTCTCAAACATCAACCAACGGAACTCAGACGATTAAACATTCTGAGTGAACGATATGGGGTGGATATTTGGGCAAAATTGGAGCTCCAGAATCCATCTGGATGTTTCAAAGACAGAGGTAGTTACATTGAGGTACAGAAAGCGATGGAACTCGGTGTAGATGCGATATGCCTGGCTTCAACAGGCAACATGGCCGCTTCAGTAGCAATGTACGCATCCTACTTTAAGATACCGTGTTACGTCTTTGTTCCGGAGAACACATCTGAGGCAAAACTGGCACAAGCAACCATGTTCAATGCACGTATTTTGCGCATAAAAGGTGATTTCTCAACATGCGAGAAGTTGTGCAAAAAGTTTGCCAAAGAAGGTAATTATTACCTGGCCGGAGATTATGTATTCCGTGAAGAAGGGCAAAAGACGTTTTCCTATGAAGTCATCGATCAACAGGAACGTCCGTTTGATGATGTGTTGATTCCAGTTGGATGTGGAACCAATTTCGGCGCCATCCACAAGGGATTTCTTGAAGCTATTGAGGGAGGACTGAGTGATCACATGCCTCGCCTGGTGGCCATTCAGCCAAACGAAGCATCTCCGGTTGTTGAAGGTATCTTCAAACGAGAGAAAGTCATCAAAGAATACGTCACCACAATGGCTACCGCTGTGGCTGCTGCTGATCCGATTGATTTTCACAAGGTATTGCGGGGCATTGAAGACTCAAATGGACTTGCATACACAGTCACGGAACAGGAAATCCTGCTTGCCTTGCGTGAAATGTCGGCTGATGAAGGCATTTTCACAGAACCATCCTGTGCTCTTCCACTGGCAGCTTTAAAAAACAATTTGAACGAATTTCAGGGCAGGCGAGTAATTCTGGTGCTGACCGGGACCGGGCTAAAAGATACGCCCGTTGTCGTCAAACATGCACTTCCATCGCCAGTACTTGACAATGACCTGAATCAGGTGATGGATTTCATCTCCTCCGGGTATCTCCAGGTTCAACAAGAGGCCTTCGGAAAGTCGCGTGACACCTTACTTGCACAATTGAAGATGGATCCTAAACAGCAGAAGTTGATGCAGGACTATCTGGGTAAAATCAACAGGAAAGGTAAGTCCCTGACACCAAAAGAAATGGAAGTACTGCAGTCATTGGTTTTCAATGATATTGCCGACCTGGTTTATCCCGTCGAAATCATGGATTATGATATTACGATGCGTAAAAACGGATTTGTACATGCATTGGTGACCATGAACATCAACGGTGTTGAGATTCAATCCGCTCAGACTGGCGTTGGCCCGCTGGATTCTGTTCTAGGCGCCATACGAAAGGAGTCGGATAAACTATTAAAAGTTGAGTTACTCGATCACAATCTGGAAGTACTCAGTCCTGGAACCAATGCCCTTGTGGTTGCAAGCCTTACACTGGGTTACAATTCTGAAAAATATCAGGTCAAAGCAGCATCCCCTGATGTCGTTGAAGCCGCTATCAATGCGTATATCAAGGGATTTGCGGTGATCTACAAGAAGCACAGGTCATAAAAAGAGAAAAGGGATGCTTGTCCGAGCTCCCTTTTCTAATGGCTTCGTTCCGACAGATCGCCTGTTACTATTGAGGATTCGATTTCAAAATGAAACCACGATTCCGAACCGTCTGGATATAATCTTTTTCGGTCACTTCGTTAATCTTCTTGCGAATATAACTGACATAAACATTGATAAAATTGGTCTGTGTATCAAATTTAATTCCCCAGACTTTTTCGGCCAGTTCTTCTTTATCTACAATTTTATCCATGTGCTTCATCAAGTAAGCCATCAGGTTGAACTCATTGTTGGTTAACCAAACGGATTTGCCATCAACGGTAAACTCTCGCTTGATCAGGTGTAATTTAAGATCACCACAGGTCAATGTATCGTTGGATGAAATCTTCGAATTGAGTCGGACTCTCCGAGTTATCGTTTCAATACGAGCAATGAGCTCTTTATTGTCAAATGGTTTAGTTAGATAATCATCGGCACCAGCTGTAAGTCCCGATACCTTGGTATCGATATGTCTTAGTGCGGATAAAATTAAAATAGCCGTATTAACACCGGACGCCCTCAGATTACGACACACATCCAACCCGTTCTTATCAGGAAGCGAAATGTCTAGGATAATACAATCAAATGTTCCACCCTGGGCAAGTTTTTCTCCCTCAAGTGCCCGAGATACAGCAGTAACTTCATATCCGTTTTTCTCCAGCAGCCGCTGTACTAAGATGCTAACTACATCATCGTTTTCAATGACCAAGATTCGCATGATAAATCCAAATTATTCGGTGTAAATCTATGTTTTGACTAAATCTTTATCATATATGATTTTTGGTCAAATTAGTCAACCCTGAAAGTGTGATTTCATCATATAGTTCACCCTTCTGTTGATTCTTGTATTAACTGGTAACCAATACGGTTCAACCAATCAATAGTCGATTTAACCATAAGTGCACTTAACTTGTGACCTTCATTGACTCCCAGGAACAGTGCGTCGATACCTTTATCAGCCATTTTTTGGATATGCTCTTTCTGAGAATCCGGACTCACGATTTCGTCTTTGAGTCCGTGTATGGCCAATACCTTCTGATGTTTCAGATTGTGCCATTTTGTACCCAACAGTTCTGTTTTGATTCGACCATTAATCACTACCAGTTCATTGGTATGTTTCCATCTGGACGTTCCAAAATATCCGGCCATATACCCACCCATAGAGTATCCTAGAACGCAGAGACGAGATACTTTGATGAATTTAATCACATGATCGATGATTTCCTGGATAAACTCGGCCGTGTACTCCATTGATTTCAGGAAGGATCCCTGTCTACCATTGTATAAATACCAGGAATACCCCCATTTTTCTTTGGATTTAGTTAATTCAAAATCAGCATAAGGTCCCTGAATAAATAGATGATAGGCATTCAAATTCATCATTGACTTTACCTGTCGTTCGAAAAGTGGAATGTTTTGCCCTCTTCCATGGAGATAAACAATCATTGGTTTTTCGCCTTTGGGTCCGGTTTCAATGAGTTTATAGGGTACTTCTACCTTGAAAGATGTCTTTCCCGATATCAAAACGTCCATGCTGCTGAGCCGAATGTAGGATTAGTATGTTGACTTCAAAAAGTTATCGGTCAAAGATAGCGTTTTTTAATTAGTATGCGATGATTTGACACTGAATTAGATTTCTTATCAGATACATTGCAGTTAATCATACTTTTTTCGCGGTTTTTCCGTGTTTAGTGTTAATTTAGTTTTTGGACAATCAATTCAATCAATTCAAGTAATTTGTTCGTATGGCCGCTATCCGTCACGACTGGACTCCCGAAGAAGTCTCTGAAATTTACAACTCCCCATTGCTGGAACTTATCTATAGGGCGTCACGCGTCCACGAAGAACATCAGGCAATTGGAGAAGTTCAGGTAAACACATTGCTTTCCATCAAAACAGGAGGTTGTCCGGAGGATTGTGCGTACTGCCCTCAATCTGCTCGATATAATACCGACATTGACCCGGCTGGTCTGATGCCGGTTGAAGAAGTACTTGATGCAGCTAAAAGAGCTCATGAATCCGGATCAACTCGATTCTGTATGGGAGCCGCCTGGAGAAAAGTCCGCGATAACAAAGATTTCGACAAGGTATTGGATATGGTCCGAGGAGTGAACGAAATGGGTATGGAAGTATGTGCCACTTTAGGTATGCTCACTCCAGAGCAAGCTTCAAGGCTTAAAGACGCAGGTTTGACCGCTTACAATCACAATCTGGACACCAGTGAAAATTATTACAGCCGTATCATAACCACTCGGACGTATGATGACCGGCTGAATACCATTTCCCATGTTCAAAAAGCGAACATTTCAGTGTGCTCAGGTGGAATTATTGGCTTGGGAGAAACCGAAGAAGATCGTATGAATATGCTGCACACATTGGCAACCCTTGAAATTCATCCAGAGTCGGTACCTGTTAACGCCTTGATTGCCGTTGAGGGAACACCACTGCAGAACCAAAAAAGAGTTTCGGTGTGGGAGATGGTCCGCATGATTGCTACTGCTCGTATTTTAATGCCCAATGCCATGGTCAGGTTGTCTGCTGGAAGGGTGGAAATGCCCGTAACCGAGCAAGCCCTATGTTTTATGGCTGGGGCTAACTCTATTTTCGCCGGAGAAAAGCTATTGACTACCCCAAACAATACATGGGATGAAGATCATCAAATGTTCAAGCTCCTGGGGCTCAAACCTCGTGTAGCTCACAAAACTCGCATGGAATCAGAAGTACTCCAAGTTTGACGGACTGTTTTATCGATTTCGGAGCTCCTTGAGAATATCTATGAGTAGTTCACACGACTCCAGGAGCTCTTCTCGTGTGATGCAATACGGGGGCATAACGTAGACAACATTACCCAAAGGCCTCAAGAGCATTCCTTTGTTTAGTGTCATTCTTTTGATTTCCTGTCCCACCGAATTCAAATAACTGGAAGACTCCCGACTTGTTTTTACGTCGAATGCAAGCACCGTACCACACTGTCTGACCTTTTCAACGTTATCAAGCCCTGACAATTTTCGGATAGGCTCCGCATACCACGATCCCAGGCGTTCAAAATCACTCTGTCCTGATTCAAACACTTCGATTGATGCTAAAGCCGCTGCACAACCCAATGGATTAGCGGTATAGGAGTGTCCATGCCAAAACGTTTTTAACGCATCCGGAGCATTGAAGGGTTCAAATACTTCCTGGGTAGTTAAAGTAACCGACATAGGTAAAAATCCTCCCGTCAAACCTTTCGATAAACAGATCATGTCTGGAAATACCTGGGCCTTCTGAAACGCAAACAAGGTTCCGGTACGACCAAAACCGGTCATCACCTCATCAAATATGACCAAAAGACCATGATTTTTGGCAGCTTGAACAAGCTCTTTAAGAAATTCAGAACGACACATTCTCATTCCACCAGCACCCTGAATCAATGGTTCGATGATCAGTGCAGCAAACGAATCGGGTGATGATTCCAGTAAGTTGTTAAACTCTAACAGAATACGGGACTCTTTATCTTTAAGATCGTAATCACCGTGCCAGGTTTCTGGATATGGGATATGATCCACGTTGAACATCCATTCACTAAATGCTTCACTAAATACACCACGCTCTCCTGCCGACATGGCACCAAAGGTGTCGCCATGATAAGCTCCCTGAAATGCTATAATCCTGTTTCTGGAAAAAATACCTTTATTTCGCCAATACTGTTTGGCCATTTTAAGAGCTACCTCAACGGCAGTTGATCCGTTATCGGAAAAAAAAACTTTACTGAAATGTCCGGAAGTGATTTCTACAAGTTTGGAGGCTAATTTTTCCGCCGGATCATGTGTGTAGTCGGCAAAAATTACGTGATCCAGTTTTGTAGCCTGGTCATATATTGCCTTGGCGATTTCAGGATGACCATGGCCATGAACGTTGACCCACCAACTTGAGATAAGGTCTTTAATTTTACGTCCATCAGACAAGGTAAGGTACAATCCTGAACCCGAATCCACTTTAATTGGATCCGGACTTAAGCCATGAATCGTAAATGGTTTCCAAATAGGTGCGTTCATACATTAAAATGGCTGTCGAAACCCTCATCATGCCAAATCTTAAGAAGACCATCTCGGTCGACTTTTTGTAAAAGCGGTAGACTACCCAGGTGCTGAACTTGTCCATAATCCCTGACTGCACGTTCATTTTCAATGTTTTTCGGCCCATTCATGATGAATCCTTTAATAGGAATTCCGCGCGATCGCAGGGCTTCCAGGGTTGTGAGCGTGTGGTTGATCGTGCCCAAGGTAGAGCGGCATACAATGATCACGGGGGCAGTAATCTGTTTGATTAGGTCGATTACATACTTGTCAGAATTCAATGGTACCAGTACACCTCCGGCGCCTTCGATAATGAGTCTGTTATTTTTGATCATCGAGGTATGTGGTCTGCGAAAGGCGTTCAACTCAATGGTGACTCCATCCAGTGTGGCGCTTAAATGCGGTGATAACGGCTGAGTAGTTTTGTATACTTCACCAATGAAATGGTCATCGCTAAATCCCGAAATGCCTTTGACGTAGTCCTTATCTGTTACCGTATGTGTACCACTTTGTACAGGCTTCCAGTACGAGGCCCCCAATGCAGTGACAAGCATTGCTGATACAACTGATTTCCCAACATCGGTGTCGGTACCGGTAACCCAAAACAACTCATAGTCCTGATTACTCATAAACTATGATATCCTTTCTCCGGATCACTCCAAAGGTAATCCCATACGTAATTTTGAATGCATCTGCACCTTTTTTGAGCCAATGCTCATTCAGATTAAGCACCGCTCCGGCTGAATTTTTATTACCCTGTTTCTGTGTTCCTGCACCGATTCGTTTTAAGTTGCGGAAAAAGTCAGCTGGAGAAGCATACATTTCTGAAAATTCTTCATGGGTAGTTCCTTCCCAGCAAAACCGTTTGTTATCCATTCTCAAAGGTGCACTTGTGGGTAATGGATTCCCCGTAAAAGGGACACCAGATTCAGCACATAATGCCTTCCATTCGGGAAAACATGACTCATCCAGATAGGAGTATATTAAAAGCCCACCCGGTTTAAGTGATTCTGCATATCGCCTAAGTGTTCCTGGTGTATCCTCGAACCACTGTGCAGTCATAGATGTGGCGATGAGTCCATATTGTTGCGAATCCAGAGATTCCTCGGCATCACGTATATCGTACCTTACATCCAACCCCCGAGGTATCGTCAAGTTTTCTCGACAAACAAACAACATTTCTTCGGAGAGATCTGTGGCATAATAAGTACCTGAGGGTAACTTTTGTAGCAACTGCTGGGTCAAGAATCCTGTTCCAGTGCCAATTTCAAGGTAGGGACCAGACAAATCCCTAAGATACTCATCAACCATAGTGACCAGGAATTCGGCAGCAGTTCGTTGAACCCTTGCATGCTCATTGTATGAGCGTGCGTGCTGACCAAATGATCCCGCCACTACCGATCTGAATAGCTCTTTATTCTGTATTTCTGTTCGAATCATCGTCAATCAAAAATTCGTTGAATCGCTTTATTTATTCCCTGGACAATTTCATCGCAGTGGGTAACCGGGAGCGCGTGGCCCCCATCAACAATAATCCGACCCAATGTTTGGTTCATCCCCATCATCCACTTCTGCGTATGTGCTGCAGGTACAATGTGATCCTGATTACCATGAAACAGATAAATCTGACACGAATCCGAAAAGATTCGGTCTGATAACTGGTTCGTGTTCAAGAACATCAAATCTTCGAGTAATCGGGCGACTCTGATATTGGAAACATCTTCAAACTGAAAATTTGGCGGAAGCGGTTGTGGATAAAACACATTGGCATAAAACTCGCCTAATACCTCTGAAGGGTGCTTATCGAACTGATTGATCATTCTTTGAATCACCTTCTTAGAGAGCTGAGGGTGGATAGCATGGAAATCAAGGAATCCGGATATGCTGATCAATACATCAGCTTTATGGAGCAAACTGACTGGAACAAAATGCAATCCAAGTGAATGGGCAACAACGATTTGAAGGTCACCTTGCCTCATTCGTACTATGGCTGAAGGATCACTGAAGTACCCACGGTTGTTGATGTGGAAATCTGGGTTAATACCCGTGGTTTCGGGAAGTGAGCGTTTGACTTGGTTGATCACACTGTTCCAAACCCCTGGAGGTAGAGCCCACCCATGGTAAAAGTAAAAATCGGCTGTACGAATAGATGCTTTTCGTCGAATCATGTCCAGGAAGATACAGTTTTTTGCATGATTTCGACAGATTCAGACAAATGAGCCTTACTGAGCTGTGCATTCAGGCTGAATCTGAGCCTACTGGTGCCAACTTCGACTGTGGGTGGGCGGATCGCGTTCACCCAGTAACCCTGCTCTTTAAGTGTTTCAGAAAGTTTTAGAGCTAAAAACTCATTTCCTATAAATACGGGTACAATATGCGAAGTAGATCCGAACGTACTGAATCCTTTTTGATTGAGTTCTCCTCTGAACCAGTTGCTCAATTCAGCTAAATAATCTCTTTCCGTTTGCATTCCTTTAATCAGGCCTAACCCAGCATATGTGGCTCCTACCACTGATGGGGGCAATGCGGTCGTGTAAACAAATCCACCACACTGGTTGATCAAATAACTGACCAATTCACTGGATCCGGCTACATAAGCACCAAAGGATCCAAAGGCTTTACCAAATGTTCCTATTCTGATGTCGATACGTTCATGCGTATATCCGATTCCTCTTCCCCCGGGACCCACAACACCTATTGCATGAGCTTCATCCACAACAAGGATCGCATTGTACTTGTCTGCAAGTTCAGAAAGAGCATCCAGATCGGCCATATCACCATCCATACTAAATAAACTCTCGGTTACAATGATCTTACGGGCAAGAGCACTGTCCTGGTGAAGCAATGACGCAAGTTGTGTGTAATCAAGGTGATTATACCGTCTCATTTTGGCACGACTGGCCACGATTCCCTGAATCAATGAATGGTGATTGAACCTGTCCGAGTAGATTACAGTGCTCCGGTCTGCAAGTGTGGGTAGGATTGAGCTGTTCAATTGATACCCGGAGTTAAATACCAAGGCCGACTCCGTTCCCAGCCAATCAGCAAGTGCAGTTTCAAGCTGCCTGTGATACTCACCAGATCCTGTAATTAACCTTGAAGCTCCACTTCCAGAACCATATTTTTCAGTGAAATACTTCACATGATTGACGACTTCAGGGTGACCTCCCAGACCCAGATAATCGTTTGAGCTCAAATTAAGGTAGGATCTGCCTTCCACTTTAATCATGGACTCTGATGTACCTTGAACACTGACCAGCTCACGAAACCTTCCAAGCTTCTTTCTCGATTCCAGTGAATCTCTGATGAACTGGAGACGATGCATAGAGGAGGTCATTTTTCGGGAGCCTGATTTACTGTTTGCTCAGTTTTCCAGGCACCCATCTGAAAATTAGGATCCGTTTCGAAGGTTCGTGCTATGGCTTCGAACTGATACAGGAACCGACGTTGACGATATCGTGGAGAAAACTGTCCAAATTCCATGAGATAAATCCGTTTTTGTCTGGCATCATACATTGTGTAGTTGATGAACGGTCCACCCATTGAGTAATCATTCATGACCCACATCCCTTTGGACTCATAGGTCGGTCTTCCATTCAACAACATATACGATGTCTCCAGGCTTCTTCGACGATCTGTACGTGTGAAAGCATCTTCACGCGTACCACGGATATAGATTTCGAGCAGACTATCGCGCCGTGCATGAATCCATTCCTGGGTCACCGTATCAAAATTTTCAACCCCGTCTATCCAATGAAACCATATCCAACGGTCGTTATCTGGCAAATAACGTCGGAGTGAGACAAAATCGGTGGTATCGATTCCCCGTTCATAATCATGCTGCACACGGATCTTGAATCCATGTTCCATCATGAGGGTATCAGCCAAAAGCGGTTGCTCTCCCCTGCGATACACTTCTTCGGTCCATCGTTCCAGCTCGATATCGTACAAGGATTTTAATTGCCCCCTGGATCCGTTACGAATTCGTTCGGCGATTTCCTGTTCATCCGTTCCAGTGTAGATGACTATCCATTGGTCACGATACCATCTATCACGAAGCGTTATTTCACGCAATTCTCCACTTCGAACTCGATTCTGCACATCCTGACTAAGTATGGAACGCAAAAACATCCCGGTGTTGGAATCTTCGTCGAGCGTACCGGCGAAAATCAGGTTTCTGCTCTTTTGAATCGATTGGAGTTCCGCTTGCGTCTTGAAATCACGGAATTTGATATCGTACATCGGTTCACGCCTTGGCATGGTTCGGATATACGCACCGTAGGTATCTGTCAAAGCCAAGCCAATGGGTCCTTCGATACGAGATGAATCCATCGCAACAACAACTTCAGATGGCTGGCCAGACGCCCGTTGTCTGTAGTCTCCTCCGCACGCAGAGGCGAGTAGTGCCACCAGTAAAATGGATAAAATGGGGAAAAATCTCATGAAAATAATTGATTTAATCGTATTCTTTGAGCCTAGTATACGAATATGGCCGATCAAATTGAATGACATTATGATGCGAGTTCAGCATCAAATGAATCCCTGCATGTAAACTAGATTAGCTCGAACCCGTTTTGATCTCCTTGACAAACGTCCCGGTCCGATCCATCCAATCAGAGTTTGGATAGTTCGCTTCAATGAAATTGATCAAAGCACTTCCGACTACAAATCCATCGACTTTCTCAGATACCTTCCTGGCATCTGAGTGAGACTTGATTCCAAATCCAACCAGAACCGGATTGCGGGTCACATGTGTCCTGACTCGATCTATAAAACGGTCAACAGAATCCGTTACGGTAGATCCCTCTCTGGCTCCTGTAACACCCGTAACCGAAACACAATACACGAATCCCTGCGATTCTGCATCAATACGTTGCATTCGTGCATCCGTAGTGTTTGGTGCTACAAGATAAATGAGTGCCATATCCCGAGATGTGCAGGCATCCTTGATGAGTACGGATTCCTCAACGGGTACGTCAGGTAAGATGAATCCGTCTACCCCGGCCGCAGCAGCCTGTTCAAAGAATGCATCAATCCCGTAATGTAACACAGGATTGATGTATCCCATAAGTATGATTGGGATTTCAGATGTTTTTCTGACTTCACGCACCATGGAAAAAATCTTATCCAGGTCGGTTCCGTTTTCTATGGCGATTTCACTGGATCGCTGAATGGTGGATCCGTCTGCAAGTGGATCGCTGAATGGCATACCGAGTTCGATAATATCTGCGCCTGAACGTTCAAGCTCTAATACCAAAGATGGGGTGCTTTCCAAATCTGGATATCCGGCCGTGATGAAAAGACTCATGATTTTTTCGTCTTTTTTTCGGTCAAAAACACGTTTGATTCTTTCGGTTGGCATGGTGTAAGTGGCTTATAAAAAGGTTGAAATAGTACCCATATCTTTGTCTCCTCGTCCGGAGCAGTTAATGACCACCAGATCGTTTTCACTCGTTGATGGCATCAGAACATCCAGAAACGCGATCGCATGAGCTGTTTCAAGTGCCGGAATGATACCTTCCATGCGAGAGGCTAGCTTGACTGCTTCAAGCGCCTGAGCATCGGTAACTGGCACATACTTCACTCTACCGGTGTCAAAAAGGTGAGCATGTTCTGGACCCACACCCGGATAATCGAGTCCCGCGCTTACCGAATGCGCTAATGCAATCTGTCCTTGAGGTGTTTGAAGCAGATAACTCAACGAACCATGTAAGACTCCCGGTTTCCCTTTGCTGAAAGTAGCTGCGGTTTGATCCGTTTCAGCCCCCAGCCCGGCAGCCTCAGTTCCAATCAGTTTAACCGTTAGGTCGTTAATGAATGGATAAAAAATACCCATTGCATTGGATCCCCCACCCACACAGGCAATGACATAATCCGGAAGACGACCTTCAAGCTCCATCAGTCGAGACCTCGTTTCATCTCCGATAATCCGATGAAAATCGCGCACCATCATGGGATACGGGTGAGGACCTACCACCGAACCAATGATATAAAACGTGTCAGAAACATTGGTTACCCAATCCCGAATGGCCTCGTTAGTGGCATCTTTTAATGTTTTCGAACCACTATGAACCCCTCTGACTTCAGCACCAAGTAGTCTCATGCGGTCAACATTTAACTTTTGACGCTCCATATCCTCAGCACCCATATATACAACACATTCTACCCCAAATCGGGCGCAAACCGTAGCGGTTGCAACCCCATGTTGCCCGGCTCCAGTCTCTGCAATGATCCTGGTTTTACCCATTCGCCTTGCCAGAAGTACCTGTCCAATGGTGTTGTTGATTTTATGTGCGCCAGTATGGCATAAATCCTCACGTTTCAGATAAATTTTCCCTTTGCCATAATACTCGGTGAGGCGTTCAGCATAAGTCAATGGAGTTGGCCTGCCCACGTATTCATTCAAGAGTTCAAAATACTCCCGATGGAATTCTGGATCGTTTTTAGCCAGTGAGTAGGCCTCTTCTAGTTCTTCTAAGGCTGGAATCAGAATTTCAGGGACAAATTTCCCGCCAAACTTGCCGAAATAACCGTTCTGTGTTGGAAAGTTATAGGTCGTGGTACTCATAGTTCAAATGTTTCATTATAGTGTCTGACTGCTTCGATAAACTCATCCATCAACTGAAAATCTTTGATCCCGGGCTCCGTTTCAAGTTTACTGGATGCATCAACTGCCCAGGGATGAACCTGTTTGAGTGCTTCAGTTACATTGCCAGCGTGGAGTCCACCTGATAAAAAAATCGGAAATTCTTCGGCTATGTGTCCAAGTATATCCCAATCGAAGGTTTCGCCAGTCCCACCCGGAACTCCTTTCCTGTATGTATCGAACAGAAAGTGATCCACAACGTTTGTATAGGGATCCATCAGATATCTAAGGTGGTCGGCAGTCATTTCAGAGGACACTCGAAATGACTTTATAATTTTGTGCTCCATCAACTTGCAGTAATCGGGTGTCTCTTCTCCATGCAGTTGAACGTATTTAATGCCAGAAATGTGGCCAAAATCATTCACATCGTCGATGGGCTGATCAACGAAAACTCCCACACACTCTGGCCCCTCTAGCCAGCTTACAATCGCACCCGCTTCAGCAGGTGAAATATACCTGCTGGACTCAGGCCAAAAAATGAATCCCAGATAATCAACCAGAGCACCAGAGGCAAATCTTGCGTCTTCGAGTCGGGTGATGCCACATAATTTGATTCGAACGCGTTTATCGTCTAAAAACATCGTATCAATAGGTTAATAGTTCCCGTAATGCCATGCCCACGTTGGGTTGCCGCATAAAATGTTCCCCTATCAGGGCAGCATCAATCTTCGCATCATGGAGATGTTTAATATCCCATGGTGTTTTTAGTCCACTTTCTGAGACCGTAACAACGTTTTCAGGAGCTCTTTGCAATAATGCTGTACCTCGGTGAACATCAACACGAAATGAGCGTAAATCGCGGTTATTTACCCCGAATATCTGAACCATTTCAAAATCAATCGCGTCAACATCCTGTTCATCATAACACTCAACAAGGCATTGAAGTCCGAGTTCGGTAGCTGCCTGATGAAGATCACGCAGATGGACCGAATCAAGCATCGTCGCAATCAGTAGAATCGCGTCGGCACCATAGGCTTTGGCCTCCTCAATTTGATAGAGGTCGTGGATGAAATCCTTACGTAGTATGGGTATCTCCACCGTTTTTGCAACTTCGATCAAATAGCCCAAATGTCCCTGAAAGAAAGGTTCATCGGTAAGAACGGATAAGGCAGCCGCACCGTGTTCCACGTACTGCAGTGCCAGATCCCGTGGATTAAAGTCATTGCGTATCAATCCCTGGGATGGAGAGGCTTTTTTGATTTCAGCCACGATTCTGACAATATCACCAGGCTCCCGTTTAAGCGCATCGTATAAGCTGACCCTTTTGTGGTAATACCCCTCCATAGATTGAAAATCGGTAGTTGAGATCGTACGTCTGCGCTTGGCAACGTCCTCTTTCGATCTTTCGTAAATTTTTTCGAGGATATCCATCAGGATTTGATGTAGTCTTGAGTGGCCGTTGCGAACAGGTTCAACCGTTTCAGAGCTGATCCGGAATCAATGCTATCTCTGGCCATTTCCTGAGCCTGAGACAGTGAATCGGCGATTCCACTCACATGAATCCCAAATGTCGCGTTGAGTTCAACGATGTCTCGCTGTGCTCGTGTGGATGTCCCTGATAACACATTTCGGACAATTTGAGCGTTCTGTGAAGCGTCGCCACCTTTTAGTTCAGACGGATCTACCATTTCATAGCCAAGTTCCGCTGGATCAAAGCGCATTGCGTCGGATGTTACACGGTGCTTGAGCTCAAAGGTATCCGAAAATGTGGTAGTTGTGACCTCGTCCAGTCCGTCATGTGCATGCACCGCAATAGCGTAATCACTATCAAGATTGGAGAGTATTCGAATCATGGTATGTGCTACATCACGATTAAAAGCCCCGATCAACTGTCGTTTAACACCTGCAGGATTCAGTAAAGGGCCCAAAATATTGAAAAACGTGCGCATTCCAAGCTCCCGTCGTGCCGTCATGACATGTTTCATAGCTGGGTGAAACACCGGTGCAAACATAAATCCAACTCCTGTGTCGGTGTATACCGAAGCAACCTCATCGGGGCTCAATGACGGAACAACTCCCAGTTCTTGCAATACATCAAAACTGCCACTTCGACTGGAAATGCTTCTGTTTCCATGTTTCAACACCTTGACTCCGGCACCGGCAACCACGAACATCGAAGCTGTGGATATGTTGAATGTTCCTGAGTGGTCTCCACCAGTTCCACATACGTCAATGGCATCCTGTGCATCCACTGGTAGAGCAATGGCAACTTCACGCATCGCTTTGACAAAGGCCGTTAGTTCCTGAATCGTTTCACCTTTTGCACGCATGCCGAACAGAAAAGCTACAATTCTGGTGTCTGGCACATCACCAGACAGTATATGATACATCGAAAACGTAGCTTCCTCGGCTGAAAGATCTTCGCTTCTGGTCAGTTTTTCTAAAATCTCAGTGAATTCCTTACTCATCCGTTTATCCAGTTCTCGATTAATTTAGGACCCTCAATGGTCAGAATGCTCTCTGGATGAAACTGAATCCCTTCGATGGGATACGATCGATGACGAACTCCCATAATGACTCCATCAGGGGTTTTGGAGGTAACTTCAAGAACGTCAGGTAAGGTTTCAGGAGCTAATACAAGCGAATGATACCGAGTGGCGGTGAATCCCTGGCTGACGTCCTTAAATACAGTTTTTCCGTCATGCTCGATGACCGAGGTCTTTCCATGCATTAATGAAGGCGCGTGTACTACATCCCCTCCAAATACCATTCCAATCGCCTGATGACCTAAACAAACACCTAAAATCGGGGTAACAGGACCCATTTCTCGAATGATTTCGGGTGTAATTCCGGCATCCTCAGGACGGCCGGGACCCGGTGAGATCAAAATCTTGAACGGAGACATCGCTTTAACTTCATCCAGAGTGATTTTATTGTTTCTAACTACCCTGTACGCTGAAGTGTGCTGGGCCACCAAATGAACCAGATTGTAGGTAAAGGAATCGTAATTATCGATGATGAGTATCATAAAAGTTAAAAATGTCGAACAATTCCGGTTGCTTTTCGGATAGGCTCCATCACAGATTCGGCACGCTCACGAGCTTTTTGACCGCCTTCACGAAGCACTTTGTGAAGCCCTTCTACATCGGATGCCATTTTTTTGCGTCGCTCACGAGCTTCCCGAAAATAATCGTCGATCAAAGCCAAAAGTTCCTTTTTGGCATGACCATATCCATATCCCCCGTTTCGATACTTAGAAGCAATTTCTGCTGTCTGCTCAGCGGGAGCAAATAATTTGATCAATGCAAAGACATTACACGTGGTTGGATCTTTCGGAGCTTCAAGGGGTGTGGAATCGGTTTCAATAGACATCACCTTCTTCTTAAGCTCAGAACCTTCGTCAAATATGCCTATCGTGTTATTGTAAGACTTGCTCATTTTACGCCCGTCGGTTCCCGGTACGGTGGCAACAGCTTCAACAATGCGCGCCTCTGGAATTCGTAAGTATGCTGCATCATAGGCCATATTGAATTTTACAGCCAGATCTCGGGTAATTTCAATATGTTGCTTTTGGTCGGCTCCAACAGGTACGATATCAGAATGATAGATGAGAATATCTGCAGCCTGAAGTATCGGATAGGTAAATAGTCCAACGTTTGCCGATAAGCCCTGACTTACTTTATCTTTATAGGACACCGCTTTTTCCATTAAGCTTACTGGACACAACGTACCTAGCATCCAACTCAATTCAGTTACCTGCGGCACATCACTTTGCGCAAAAAATGTACACCTTGACGGATCAAGTCCAAGGGCCAGATAGTCTAACGTGATATCCAGCGTATGCCGATACATAAGGTTACCGTCGTGTCTGGAGGTCATGGCATGGTAATTGGCAATAAAGAAAAAAGCGTCACCCTGATCCTGTAACTCAATATGTTGCTTGATGGCACCAAAATAGTTTCCTATGTGCAAGCGTCCTGACGGCGTAATACCAGAAAGGATAGTTGGAAGACGATCTGGTGCTGAAGGTGATTCAGTAGGTGTCATTTTGGATATGTTTTTCAAATTACTGATTCAGATCAATTGCCACATTCAGCGCCTCTACCAACGCTTTGGCCTTATTGACCGTTTCCTGATATTCGTTTTCCGCAATACTGTCGGCCACAATTCCGGCACCAGCCTGAATGTAGACGGTGTCATGAGTAGCTACCATGGTTCTAATCGCAATGCAGGTATCCATGTTCCCGGAAAAATCGAAATAACCCACCGCTCCGGCATACGGACCACGTTTGTGTACTTCCAGCTCATCAATGATTTCCATGGCTCGTACTTTCGGAGCTCCACTGACCGTTCCCGCTGGAAAACAATACATCAGCGCATCGACTGAAGTCATATCAGATGCCAGCTTCCCGTGCACGTCCGATACGATATGCATCACATGAGAGTACCGTTCTATGGCCTGATTTCGAACTACTTTGACCGTACCCGACTCACAAACCCGTGATAAATCGTTACGCCCCAAATCAACAAGCATGATGTGCTCTGCGACTTCTTTCGGATCATGCTTCAAGTCTTCTTCATAGGCCTTGTCCTGTTCAGCGGTTGTACCTCTTGGACGAGTACCTGCAATAGGTAAAACCTCCGCCACTCTGTCCTGGACTCGTACCAGTACTTCTGGAGAGGATCCAATCAGGGCGAATTCGTTGAAATCAAGATAAAACAAATAGGGTGATGGATTCACCATACGAAGCGCACGGTATAACATAAATCGGTCTCCCGAAAACGTCTTACTGAATCGCTGAGACAACACAACCTGAAAAATATCACCTTCGTAAATATAGTCTTTTGCCTTCGCGACCATCTGTGAAAATCGGTCTTTCGTGGTGTTACTTGTTAAGGAAGCTTCACCAAGGCAGAAATCTCCACGATTCGCGTCCAGTTGCATGACTCCCTGCATGCGATCCAATGCACATAACGCTGAATCGAACTGTTCACGAAGATTTTTTTCCGTATCGATGAATACAGTTTTTAACAAGATTACCTGATGCTTGACGTGGTCTATTGCATATACTTCATCATAAAACGACCACTGGGCTTCCGGTAGTTTTAGGGGATCCTCAGGTACATCCAATAATTCTTCGGTGTACCTGATGGTATCATAGGCCGAAAACCCTACAGCACCACCAGTGAGTCGTGGAAGTCCGTTTAACTTCGGTTCGGTATGCTGCGTGGTCAGTTCTCTGAGAACATCGTAAAATTCACGCCCTTCAACCAGAGTTTGATTCCCGTCTGGAAGATCGCACAAATACGGCTTCCTCTGAATGCTGGTGAGAATTCGATAAGGATTACGCCCCATGAACGAATACCTGGCCAGACGCTCTCCCCCCTCCACGGATTCAAACAAAAATGGATACTCCGCATGTTGACGAAGCTTTAAAAACAGCGATACAGGTGTTATCACATCTGCAAGTAACTTGCGATAAACCGGAATCGCGGTGTATGTGCTTGAAAGCGATTTAAACTCTTCGTAATTCATGATCTTAAGTCCCTAAAAACAAAAAACCCACAACAGGTATCTGATGCGGGTTCGACAAAATTCTGGAGTATGTACAAAACAAATCTCAGACGAACCGCTGTTGAAGCGGCCACCACCAAATTATATTGTGATTTGAGATGTTTTCCATACGCCAAAATTAATCCGAGATCCGTGCAATGTCAATGATTATTTTGTGTTAAATTGATAAGACAACACCATCATATTGCCAAATTGTCACCTTCTTGGCTTTTAGTTCTTGTTACTCATGAAGTTCATCCTCGAGCGTAAAGCTCTTTCCATCATCTATGTGCTTACGATGTGGTCGGTTTATAGCTGCGGAGATGACATTCCATCATCTCGGTCAGACAAAGAAACCTATGTGATCACCCGACTGCGTGTAAATCCTGAACGGATCCACTTTACACCTTCAGATGGAGTTAAGGACTCGGTTATCGTGATAAACATCACGGGCAGGATACAAGTCAACACCCAAAACCCGTCGCCTTCTGATTTAAATATGGAGCTGATAAGAGCTTCAGACTCTCAGCCGGTCGCATTCAGGACGCTGACCCTTACTTCTTCAACCGACTTTGAACAAGCCCTGAGCATTCCCAGTAGTACTACTGATTTTAACGATTACAGATTGTATCTGTATGTTTCGACCGGTGATCAATTGTCATCTAACTCGGCCCAAGCTACCATAAAAGTTAGAGGATTTACCCTGGGGGTACCTGTTGTTCTAACTACCAGCAATCCAGACACGATACGAATCCCATCCAGCGGTTCATCACCGTTTGCACTTCAGGCTAAGGTGACTCACCCAGATGGACAAACACTCATTGACAGAGTGTTCGTCGACATCCGCGACCGGCAAAATATGCTTCTGGCTGGATCACCCTTCCGTCTCTACGACGATGGCAACATGGGCAACTCTAACTCTGGAGATGCTGTAGCTGCCGATAGTATCTTCACCAGAGTATTTAACATTGGACCTTCAAACAATCCGGATGTCTATCAGTTGTTCTACTACGCGCTAGATACGCAAGGCGTCAGCTCAGACACCATTCAAACTCAGATGGTAATCCAGAGATAATGCGTGTACCAGTTTCTAATCATATGCAACAATCATTGTTTTCATTCCGATATACCCTATTCGCACTCGTCGGACTATTTTCCGGGATTACCCTGCAATCACATGCACAGAATTCCGGCCCATTACCTGAACGCACACTTATATTCTCGCAGAATTCTATTTCAAATATCGGTGCACTAGGCGACACACTTTGGGTGGGGCCGCAATTAGTTAGAAACATAGGAAATAGTTTCGACTGGTACGTTGCTGACACGGATTCCGTTTCCCAAGGGCGGGGAAGACTCTATTCTTTGGCCTTGGCACCCGACACGGTCTTGGTTGGACTCGGTTACATCACCAACGACGGAGATAACTCGGTACAAACAATGATGGGATTTTATCTGTCTGTAGATGGCGGCGACTCCTGGAACTTTATCAATCCCCCTTTAGACAACCCGGGAGATACCAAAATCAGGTATGGTGGACAAGATGTGCCTGCATTACCTATCGTAGTTCCACAACAAGCCCCTCCTTATAATGTAACCTTTAGAGGTAGTACCCTATTCACAGCAGCATGGGCGCTGGGCATCCGCAGGTCTACAGATTTTGGTCAAACTTGGGAGCGATTACTACTCCCCCCTTTTGAACTCGATGAGCTGACACCTGAAGGCACTTACGATTTCGAGTTCAATCCCAGAACCCCGAATGCAAGCTCCATAATGGGACAGAAATATCCCAAAGGGTGGACCAACTTTCTGGGGTTCAGCATAATGATCGATCATGAAGGATATGTTTGGGCTGGTACAGCTGGAGGGCTTAACATTTCCGAGAATGCATTAACTTCCCCGGCAGATCGTATCCGATGGCGCCACATCCGTGCCGAAGGTGGAATCAATGGGATGCTTGGAAACTGGATAATTAGAATTCGACAGAATCCATACGACCACAAAGTCTGGATGACCAACTGGATCACCTTCCAGGGCGAACGGCAAGGCTTAGTGACTACCTCAAACAGGGGACTAACTTTTGAACAGCATTTGGTCAACGAAGACATTCTGGATGTCACATTCAACGCTGGATATATATTCGCAGCCGGAAGAAATGGATTGTTTATAAGTCCAGATAACGGTACAACATGGATCAAGCAACCTCAAATCAGGTCTTCGAACTCCGTTCTGAAAAACACAACCAGTTTCCAGACAGCGGCAAAAACTACCGACCGAATCTGGATCGGAACCTCCGACGGGCTGATCTCCACCGCAGACAACGGGTTAACGTGGGAAATTACTAGGGTTGACTTTCCAATGAGCGGTGGTAATATTTATCAGACTGATAACTCTGAAACAAATACCTTTGCCTACCCAAGTCCGTTCAGCAGAACTCAGGATGGAGTCGTACGCATTCGTTTTAAAACCACATCAATCGGAACAGCATCCATAGAGCTAATGGATTTCGGTATGGACAGAATAATCCGTCTACCCGATGTGAGTGTGAGTGAGCCCGGCGTCTATGAAATAGCCTGGAATGGACTTGGAACGAATAATAATCGAATTCCAAACGGTCCTGTGTTCTACACGATTAAAATTGGTAGTGAACGGATTACTGGTAAATTTTTGATCTTAGACTAATGAACAGACTAAACTTCAGCTTACTGCTGGCCATTGGGTTATTCGTTTTGACCGGTCTCTTATCAGCTCAATCAGGGGGTGGAGCCATGTCTTATCATCGAATAGGATCGAATGCAAGGATTCTTGGGATCGGTAATGCCTACACTGCCGGAACCAGATTAGGAATTTATCCTCAGTACAATCCAGCACACGCCTCACAGGCTACGTACAATCAAATAGATATGAGTGCGGCGGTCATGTCATTTGATCGAAATTTAGCATCTCTTTCAGCTAGTTTCCCACTCCCACCCAATGCTGGTCTGCACATCTCAACTGTGTATGCTGGGGTACAACATTTCGATGGAAGAAGTCCCAGTGGATACCCTACCGGTGATTACAATACCCATGATTTTCAGATAGCTGCTTCATTTGGGCTGCGAATCAACCCAAAACTGTCCATTGGACTTACCGCGCGGTTTTTGAGCGCTCGTTATAATCCAGAAATACCTGCGCCAACTTCTTTCGGGGCAGACATAGGTCTTCTTTACAGGTTAAACAAACATACTTCCGTTGGTTTCACTATACAGGATCTACTGAGCGAATTCACCTGGGACACTCAGAATTTGTACAACTCTGCGGGCTCTGTACAAACCACCGACAAGCTTCCTACTCGTCTGAAGGTTGGATTTGAACGTTTCATCCCTTCATACAATTTGAGTCTTTTTGCTGAGACTGAACACAGAGTGATTACAAGCCAGGTATACGAAAGCATGCGTTTATCTGATCAGGGTCGGCCATTCACCCGGATTCAAGTCGGTGAGGAAAACACGTCTATTCAGATGGTTAGATTAGGGGCTCAATGGCACGCCCACGAGAGAATCGATCTTCGGGCAGGCTGGCAATCCGGGGATTTGAAAGCCATACGAATCTCACAACGAATCAGTGGAGGTTTCACCTTGAAATTACCCTTTGATCTGTATTCACCCGAAATTGATTATGCATTGATGCGTGAACCAAACGGTATATCATGGATACATCTTTTCTCACTCAGACTTCACGTAAACAAAAATAAATAATGAACTTACGGTACTATAAAGCTTATTTGATTTGGTTGTGCACAGTTATTCTGTCGCCCAATTTGGTACATGCTCAATCTGGTGGATTCCAACTACTCGGCATTGGTCCAGATCCTGTTACTCTATCACTTTCTGAAGCGATTACTGCTAAAAGTACAGCCGGTACAGCGATATTTATGAATCCTGCAAACAACGCACAATTAAGTAGCCTTTCTGCATCTGCCAGTCATACCTTTTGGTTGAATACATCGGGTAATACCTACTTTTCGGTACACACCCCGGGTAGATTCGGTGTTTTCAGTATCGGTGTTTTAACTTCATCGGTCAATAACATCGAAGCCAGACAAGTTCCAGGTTCCCCTACTGGTCAGTTTGATGTCAGTTATTATGCCTTTGCTGGATCTTTTGCAACCAATTTTGGCCCTGTGTCAATCGGTGTTACCGGTATGTACCTTTACGAAGAACTCTACAATCTATGGGCAACGGGATACGGACTGAGTGGTGGAATAACAACTTCACTGCTCGATGACCGACTTCGAATAGGTTCTTCCTTCCTCAATTACGGAGAAATGGAAATCCTGGTTGAACAACGATCTCCACTGCCCACGATGTGGAAAAGTGGGGTTTGGTCCAGAATTTTACAAGTCTCTACACTTGGCTCTTCTGAAATTCCCCTTTCAGTTGCTTTATCAGCTGATTTCACAGTCCCACTCAATGAAGATGGTTCAAGTGATGGAGCCACCGCAATAACTGAACCTTGGATAAGCACCGGTATGGAAGTCGTGGTGTCTGAACTTATTTCTATTCGAAGTGGAATTAGAACAGGCGAAACGAAACGAAGATTCAGTGCCGGACTGGGCATTGAACAGGGAAATTTTCGATTTGATTATGCCTATGTACCTTTTGAAACAGGATTTGGCGTTACCCATTCTCTTGGCATTACATACCGGTTGTAGACAGTTGCTTTTCCTTACTTTTAAAAAAGCGTAAAACTTAATCATTTAATCCGGATTCGAACTGCATATGTGCTAAATTTGGGCTTAATCCTACTCAAATGAATCACAATCTGCGACATATTCTTCCGGCGTTGATCGTCCTGGTATGGGGATGTGGTCCTAAGACAAATCCGGCTACTGAAATACAATGGATAAGTCTGGAAGAAGCTCAGCAAAGGGCCCATATTGACGGAAAAAAAATTCTTGTGAATGTTTACACCGACTGGTGTGAGTTTTGTAAAAAACTCGATGCTGAAGTTTACCCGGATAGCATCGTAAGACTGAATATGAACTCGTTTTATCACTCTGTCCGTCTGAATGGTGAGTCCGATGAATTCATCACATTCAACGGTAAATCTATGACCAAAACGGATTTTGCCAGGGAAATTGGAGTCAGATCGTATCCCACAATGCTATTTATCGACAAAAAAGGGGAGCTAATCCTTCAAATAAATGGATACATGCCCGTAAGTGATTTCCAGAATATGCTGGTATACATCGGCAAAGAGGCTTACAAACGCACAGAATTCCACGATTTCGTTGCGGACCGCTAATATTGCCGGATACTCAAAAATTGATGTGCTTAGCCGGTGTGTTGTGAGGAACCCGGACCCGTTTGATGAGAATCTGTTTCAGGTACGCGCGCATCACTATCATACATAATCTCCTTCCAGAATCTACTTATAAATAGAGCAAGCCCTTTGAGTATGAACATCGAGAAGGCAATGATAAGTCCCCATTCCTGAAGTAGCAGGATGATTACCGCGTATCCCAGAAATACAAACACCGTTCTGCGCTGACGGCGCATGTGACCACGTTTAAATCGTGGAATTTTGTCGAATGGAACCGTACTTACCATCAAAAGTGATAATAGCAATACCATTGGGATGATTACATTATTGACTCCGTATCGTAACGCATCAAAGATTTCCAGGTTTCTGTTGAAGGCAAGAAAGAATCCAACAATCATGATCGCCTGAACTGGAATCGGTAATCCTTTAAAGGTTTCTGATTCTACGACCTTAGCATCGATATTAAATCGTGCCAACCTGATAGCCCCGCATAGTGCTGGTAGAGCTGAAAGGATGAGGCCAGGAAACTGCAGCGTGTTCAACGAGAAGTGATACAACAAAAAACCAGGTGCAACTCCAAATGAGACCACATCACTGAGTGAATCCAGTTCGATACCAAATGTGCTGTGAGAATTGGTCAATCGGGCCATGAATCCATCTAAAGCGTCAAAAACGCCTGCAAAAACGATGAGCCACGCTCCATTGTGAAGTTGACCCTCAGCAATTTGTACAATGGCAAGGAACCCGCAGAACAGATTCATCAACGTAAAAAAACTCGGCACCACAACTCTTGGAATGGGTTTACTAAATCGTGGCTTCACCCGCTCATGATAACGATCCCGAATTTTTATTCTTCTGGACTTGTGTGTCATGTTACTACTTCTTGACCTCGCCCATTATCGTTTCTCCGGCAACTACGGTATCCCCTGCTTTTACATGTAACACGATTTCATCCGAAAAAACCAGATCCATTCTGGATCCAAACTTCATCATGCCAAAACGGTCACCTGCAACAACTTGATCTCCCTTTTGGATGTGAAAAACAATTCTGCGGGCAACATAGCCTGTAATCTGTCTGAAAAACATTCTGGCTCCGGATGAATTCCTGACACCAAATTCCGATCGTTCATTCAACTCGGAGGCTTTTTCATGCCAGGCTACCAAATATTCACCGGGGATGTACTCGGCATATTCGATAGTACCAGATAGTGGAATCCGATTCACGTGTACATCCAGAGGTGACAAAAAGATACTAACCTGTGTAGCCTCCGTTTTTAGATATTTTGGCTCATAAACCTTCTTAATTTCAATGACCTTCCCATCGGCAGGAGCTATAAAAAGATGGTCACCGGAAGGAGTATTCCTGTCAGGGTCGCGGAAAAAATACAACGTGAAAGCGATAGTCAATATGGCAAGCACTGTAGTTACAACCAGGGCAACTCCCGAAAAATAATAACCAATTGCCACCATAACGATAGCTAAAATTAGGGCTTTACTGATAACTCCATATCCATCTGGTGCAAACACGAATTCTATCCTCCAATAAATCGCATGATGTCGTTAAACGTAACAAAGATCATAAGTCCGATGATCAGAATCATTCCGAACTGTTGAAGCGCCATTCTGACTTTGAGAGAAGGCTCTCGGCGTGTAATGCCCTCGTAGATTAAAAATACCAGATGTCCTCCGTCCAGTACAGGAACCGGTAAAATATTCATAATGGCCAAGGTTATTGAGAGCATGGCTGTGAACATCCAAAACCCAACCCAACCACCACGATCCGTAGCTTCACGGGTTACGGCTGCAATTGCAACTGGACCTCCGAGATTCTCACGAACCGATATACTACCGGACAAGAGCCTTCCGAGACCCTGCACGATTCCAACTGTGTTGTCAACGGTTGTTACCATACCCTGACCTACGGATGAAAACAAACCATATCGAACATACTCTACTCCAAAATACTCCATAGGATCCACAGGCGCGATTCCAATGGTTTTAGTCTCAGAATTTGGTGTAACAGCAAGTGCTAACGTTGAATCACCTCGCTGAATCTGAAGTGCTAGTTCCCCATCTGCATTACGAATCATTTCAGCCATTTGTGTCCAGTATTCTACAGATACCCCATCTATAGCTGTGATCCGATCACCGGTCTGAATCCCCGCTTGCTGTGCTGGGGATCCGGATGCAGTAGCACTGATCTCTGATGGCAATGCGTATTCAATGGAAAGCAACTGTGGATTTTCATTGAGAAGATCTAGCAGATTGGAAGGCGCTGTAATGTCAACTGGCTGACCATCACGAAGTATATTGAATACAACTTCACTCTTGGTTATCTCACTTATTGGAATAAGATTACCGAATTTGTAACTCTGAGCAGTGTAACCGTTCACCCCAATGAACTCATCGCCAGTCTGGAAGCCCAATTCTTGTGCTAGTGAAGCTTCAGGGATGTACAAAGCACCCACCTTTTCCGCTGGAATATGCTGCGCACCGTACGAAAAATACATGGTAGCATAGATAACTACCGCAAGAATCATGTTAAATACAACTCCCGCCGAAATCACTACAATTCGCTGCCAGACGGGTTTGCTTCGGAATTCCCAGGGTTGGGGATCACTCTCGGTAAAGTCAGTGTCCATACTCTCATCAACCATCCCCGATATTTTAACATATCCTCCAAGTGGAGTCGCTGAGATACAATAGTCCGTATCACCTTTCTTGAATCCAAAGAGTCGTGGTGGAAACCCGATAGAAAATCTCTCCACTCTCATTTTGAATAACTTCGCAGCAAGAAAGTGCCCTAGCTCGTGGACCAGCACTAAAATGAATAACGCGCCAATAAAAATCCCTACTGTCTGCAGAAAACTCAATATCGATTCCATGTAATTAAACTCTCACTTTTTTTGCGAATTCTCGCGTTTTATGATCCACATCCAGAATCAGGTCTCTGGATACGGGATTTTCGCTGGATATCAAATCAAGACTTTCAGCTACGATCTTTGAAATCCCAATATACGGAATTTCTTTGTTTAAGAACCGTCCTACGGCAATCTCATTGGATGCATTTAGGACCACTGGAGCAATACCCCCGGCTTCACTAGCCTGTCTGGCTAGGTTGAAACAAGGAAATTTCTCGATGTCTACGGGTTCAAAGGACCATTGCTGAGGCATATCCCAGTTGATTCTGGGTACGTCAGAATCCCATCGATCAGGATATGACAAAGCGTACTGAATCGGCACTCTCATATCAGGAATTCCAAGTTGAGCTTTGGTTGATCCATCTACAAAAGTTGCCATTGAGTGGATGATGCTTTGCGGATGAATGACAGCCTGTATTCGTTCTAATGGTAAATCAAATAACCACTTTGCTTCAATTACTTCAAGACCTTTATTCATCATTGTGGCCGAATCGATGGTTATCTTGGAGCCCATAGACCAGTTGGGATGCTTTAAAGCCGACTCCACAGTCACGCTATGCAAATCGGCAACCGAGAATGTCCGGAAAGGACCTCCACTTGCAGTAATAACCAGTTTCTCTATTCGGTTAACCGGTTCACCAACCAAGCTTTGAAAGATAGCGGAGTGCTCCGAATCAACCGGAAATATCCTGGGCGACATAGGTTGCAAATACTTTTTAAGCAATTCTCCACCCACAACAAGTGATTCTTTGTTGGCCAGAGCGACTCGTTTACCCGACTCTAAAGCAGTAACTGTAGGTAGAAATCCACTGAAACCAACTAAACTATTCAAAACAACGTCGGCATCCGTATCACGAATCAATTTGAGCATGTCATCAACACGGTAATAAAATTTGGTGTGCGTACATGCGGATACGGACTCAAACTCAGATTTCACAGATGGATCGGTAAGTACAGCAAAATCCGGGTTAAATTCATACACCTGGTCACTGAGTAACTTCCAATTGGTATGGGCCGAAAGCCCAACTACCTGAATCCTTCCGGGATGCATTCGGGCTATATCTAGTACTTGTGTCCCAATTGATCCTGTAGATCCCAGTAGAATAACCCGAACTTTTTCAATGCGGTCTATCATAAACATCTTAACTAATCAAAATCTATGTTAATCCTATTACTCCCAACATCCGTCCACTATCACTACCCTCACGTCTATATGAAAATAAATCCGAATCTTCGACCGTACAACGTGGATCAAAGTACATCCGATACTTCTGAATTCCGATTTCTTCCAATTGCCATTGTAAAAACGATTTAAGATCTATATGTGGCTTATCAAATCCTTTTTTTTGAACAAATTGATGTGGAAACTGAGCTGCCACTTCATCACCAACCTCAAAAGCGCCCAATCCGATACAAGGACTCACCCATACATGAAACTCAGAGCCACCCAGCTCTATCATTTTTTGGATACCATTGATCAGAATCCCACTCGCTGCTCCTCTCCATCCGGCATGAAATGCACCAATCACTCTATGAATAGGATCACAAACCAAAACAGCCGCACAATCGGCAACTAAAATTCCAATATTGAGTCCGGTTTTATCGGTTACCAAACCATCCGCTTCTCCCAAATTACCAGGTCCGTCTGCCACCAGTACCCGATTACCATGAACCTGACGAACTAATGCAAGCGATTCCGGGTTGAGTCCCACTTTTTCAAGAAACTTAGATCTATTCAATTGAGTGACACTTGAAGGTGTGAGTGTATGGATACCCATATCCGCATGGTCACGATTGAATTTCCCATCGCTGAAAACTCTTGCGGTTGAAAATCCAGCCTTGACTCCGACTAGATTCCATGCTGGAATGATAATCTGTGATCTCATTTCGTAGTGCCCTGGATGCGTGACTCAAAATACTCTTTGACCAGTGTACGCACGTTTAATAGTGGAAATTCTTGATGGGTGAATAAACGGAATGAATGTGCTGCCTGACCAAGAAACATTTCCAACCCATTAATGGGTGTACCGCCATGCTCCGCAGCCTGTTTCAGAAAATGGGTTTCAAGTGGCCGATATATCAAATCATAACAGATTTTTCCATCTAATAACGGAGCTTTATCTTCATCAACCGGACTCCTCCCAACTAATGGATACATGCCAACAGGAGTTGTATTGACCACAAGCACACACTCTTGGGCCACATCAGACCAGGTTGAATAGGATACGGATTTGAAATCAATACTATCCAGGCTATCAGGATTCCTGCTGACGATGTAAATAGATTGCATTCCAAGGAATTTCAAAGCATAAATTACAGCTTTGGCCGCTCCACCTGAACCAAATACTAGCGCGGATTTACCGTACAGATAGGATTTGTAAGAATGCAATGGGCCAAGAAATCCATCAATATCTGTGTTGTCTGCTCTAAGGTTACCCTCAACGGTCAAATAGACTGTGTTTGCGGCACCTGTGACCAATGCGGTTTCAGATGTTTGGTCCACGTACTTCAAGACCGTTTGTTTCAGGGGGATCGTTATGTTTGCACCCCGAAAGTTTGGATGTCTGAATAATTCGCCCATCTTATCCTCATGGCCCTCTGATACTAAAATGGGATAATAAATAGAATCATTATTAATGCTATGTAACGCGAAATTATGGATCAAAGGTGACAATGAATGCGAAATAGGCCTGCCTAAGACTGCCAAAAAAGTATGATTATCTGCCTTTTCAGACAGAAACTCATCCAGGTTAATTTGTTCGGGTGTATTCATCGTATCGAATATACAGAACTCCAGAGATTGGCTGAAACAAAAAAGGGGAAGCATTGCTCCCCCCTGTATTAAAAAATATATTGCTAAAGATTAAGCAGTAGCTTCTTCTTTAACTGATTTTTTTGTCTCATTAAATGTACCGGACTCTGCCAAATCTTTAAATGTTTTTAAATCAGCCTGAAGAATTGCAGGAAGTTCAGCAATGAATGTTGCAACTGCTTGTGTTGGCTCACCGAAGAAAGTACGGTAATCTAGGCTGAAATCAACGCGAGTGCGGGTTCCGTTGTCAAGTGGTGTGAAACGAATGGTGCCAGTCTGATTCAGATTGCCATTAATGGTAATCCATGCGAACCGTGTGTTACGAAGATCGTCGATAATATTTGTAGTCCAACGAAATTCTTCGCCACCAATTTCGGTTATATACTCGAACGTTTGTGAATTGATCTTGTTAACCTGGTTGATAGACTTCATGAATTTTGGAAAATCTACAGGGCAGCTCATTAATTCATAAACCTTGGCCAGAGGCAGATTAACTTCGATGTTTTCGTGCGCCATATGTACTATTGTGATTCGTGGAGTTAGTATTGATTGCTAGCGATGGCGTTCACCGCTGATTCTCATCGGATCTTGTATTTGAAGCTTTCTTTAAATACAGTAACCATAATCCACTAAAAATACGGACTTTTCACGTCATCAGCAATCATTTTTCACACAAAAGAACCCAAAGAAACCAATATTTTTAACCATTGCATATTCAAATCGTGTTTAATAGATTAACTTATCCCTTCCTAGCGCTCTTATTTACTTTAGTGTTTCTTCCCCTTCAACTGCTCTCCCAAAGCTCCTTTTCAGGTTACTATCGCTTTGAGTCAGGGATACTTACACAAAAAAATGGTGAATTTGTATTCAATAGAAATAGTATTCGACCGACATTCCGTCACCAGATTTCGGACTACTCAGTTAACCTGTCACTTCAACTTCGACATCATCTACAATCTGATGAAACATTTTCTCCTGAATTCAGGTTACGCGAAGCTTACCTTGACCTCAACCATAAACATATAGATCTCCGGATCGGCCAACAAATGATTGTGTGGGGTCGGGCTGATGCCGCACAAATCCACGATATCCTGACTCCGATGGATCTTTCTGAGTTCCTTACTCAGGATTTTACGGATTTACGAACCGGAGTAACGGCTCTCAATCTGACGTACTACTTTACAAACAATAGCTTTCAACTTGTAGGTATACCTGTTTTCTTACCATCAAAACTTGCTCCTCCAGGTTCTCGATGGAGCATATGGCCCACTGAAAATGTTGATTTCGTAGATACCCAGATCCCGAATGCCCGTTTGAAAAATTCACAGTTTGCATTCAGATGGAATAACAGATCAAGCCTGAATTGGGATGTGGATGTTTCGTTCTATTCAGGATATGACCCAAACCCTGTTCTGGAAAAACAAATCACAACGTTTATTCCTGAACCACGACTACAGATATCACCTGAGTATAAACGCAACACCGCAATCATGATGGGTGCTGAATTTCGTGTGAATCAACATCTCATACTTACTACCGAGCAGGTACTATGGACAAACACCCACTTCGATGACCTTCCTGAATCTCTAAGAGAATCAAACCAGGCTGATCTCGACGAACTAAACGAAGCTCAGAATAGTCGATTTGTGGCGAATTCCCCTTTTTTTCAATCCTTATGGGGTATGCGTTTCCCCCTGGCTAAAGGAAATCTTAGCTTACAGTTTATAATGGAGTACATTACAAAACACAAAGTAACGATGCTCCAAAATAAAGCTCATCATACAGGATCCATACTTTACACCAGAACTTCAACGGATGAACGATGGAATTTCAGGTTTCTTTCCAGATACCACCTGAAAGGAAATGACGCATGGGTCAATCCGGATGCAACCTATGCAGGGTTCGACGGTCTGCGCATCAGTGCTGGCGGACACCTGTTCTATGGTGATCAACCAGAGCCTTATTATGGACATCTGACTTTCCATAATTTCAATTCAAATTCGTTTGCTTATCTGAAACTAACTGCGTACTGGTAATGTTTACTCAGCCACAATAAAAATCCAAGGTGCATTTACTATCTACATTTATACTCGCTTATCCCCGGACTATATTCGTCGGCTTTTTGGCACTGATGTTAGTTTCGATTTTTCCGGCTTCACAGATAAGGACCGATTTTAATCTTGAGGGATTCTTTCCAGAAGAATCCCCAACCATCAAGGATTATCAGCTTCTTAGTCAGGAGTTTGGCAGAGACGACAACCTGATTGCAGTAGCATTTGAAAGCCCGAATGTATTGGATCCTGATGTACTTCAGGATCTGAGACTACTTACCGATTCATTAGCGACCATAGAGAATGTGACCGACGTGTTCAGTCTCTGGAATGCCAATGAATTTCGAAACGAAGACGGTCAACTTATCAGTGAACCCTACTTATCCGACCCAAAGCTATCATACGATGATCAAAATCGTCTGCTTGAAAAATTAAATTCAAATCCGTTCATATCCCGAATACTTATCAACGAAACAGGTACCGTTACTGCAATTATTGTTGAACTGGACGATACTCTCAACTCCTACCCCGTAAGAAGCCAGGTAATTAGTGATTTGCTGGCTAATCTTGACTACTTCAAAGATAAGTACGATTTCCGAATCGCTGGTATTCCGTTTTTCAGGAACCAATATGTAGATATGCTGAATGAAGAGATCATCATGTATATCAGCGTCTCTTCGGTTTTAATTATGATACTGCTTTGGGCTCTGTTCCGTAACCTGCGTGGCATACTGATTCCAATAGGAATCGTGTGGCTTACCATATTACTGACTGTAGCTTTTATGGTGATTACAGGCGGTTATTTTGAAATTATGAGCAGCACAATCGCTCCAATTCTATTATGTGTAGGAGTGGCAGATTCAATTCACCTGTTGGCAAAATATCAGGATGCCAGACTGAATGGACTAGCCCAGGGCCCAGCTCTCAGAGAAACGTTAATCATTCTGGGTGGCGCTACCTTTCTGACCAGCATCACAACAGCAATTGGATTCGGAACACTCTTCACAGCGGATGTGGTTCCTATGCAACGCTTCGGCCTTTACACTGCAGCAGGAGTTCTCATCGCTTTCATCGTCACTATTTTTGTACTGCCAACTATACTGCCCTGGTTCAAAGACCCTCATAACGACTCGGATGCACAGCATTTGGTCCATAAAAAGCTGGGTGTGTGGTTGAGACGTTCTTTCTTGTGGACCAATCTTCACTACAAAAAGATACTCAGCGTCACAGCAGTTATCACAATTGTATTTATTCTCGGAGCACTACAGTTACGCGTTAACGGCAAAATATTTGATGATGTGGGCGAAGATACCCAGGTAATGCAGGACAGTAAATTCTTCAATGAAAAACTGGTGCCTCAATTTCCCCTTGAGTTTGTCATTGAGACCGGTGAACCCGGAGCAGCGCTATCGGCAGAACTTTTGCATGAGATTGAAGCATTTGATGAGTATTTAAACACGTTTCCTGAAATCCATAAAACCATTTCGCTCACCACCTTAATCAAGGAGGTCCATAAGAGCATGTCTCCTGATGCTGCGGCTAAAGATGCATTACCTGACCATGATCCTTTGATTGCACAATATATGCTATTGTTAGAGATCACAGATCCCGATGCCGCCAGTCGTCTGGTCGATTTTGATTATACCAAAATCAGACTTACCTCGAACATTGAAGACGCAGGGTCTTATCGAATTAATGAAATGCGAACTGAGATCAATGAATGGCTCCACCAACGATTTCCAGACGAAACCATTTATGTATCTGGAACATCTGTTTTGGTCTCCGATTTAACAGGCAATATTGTGAGCTCTCTCCAAAATAGTATTATTCTTGCATTTATATTAATAGGCCTGATTATGGGGTGGCTATTCAAAGATTGGAAACTCACGATCATATCATTGGTACCGAATCTGGTACCACTGGTGATTACCGCGGGAGTTATGGGATACCTCGGAGTTGATATCAAACCCTCAACAGCTGTGATTTTTACAATTGCGTTCGGGATAGCAGTCGACGACAGTATTCATTTCCTTGCAAGACTACGTGTAGAAATTGGTCGGACGGCGAATCTCAGAGAAGCATTGGCCATTACAACCGAAAAAACCGGTAGAGCAATCGTTTTGACGAGTATCATACTGGCCACTGGATTCGGAACCCTTGCTACCAGTGCCTTCACTTCAACCATGTTAATGGGAACGTTGACCTGCTTGACAATACTTACCGCGTTATTGTCTGATTTGTTCTTGTTGCCTTCACTCTTACTCTGGCTCAGAAACGGATATACAGCTCAACCCTCTAAATAGTAAGGTCACCCAAGGCGTATTTTCTGTTCTACCATACGCCATATCTGCTGGTGTATAATACTCATTTCGTCGTCGGCTTGAATGGTTACAATACGTGGATTCGTACTCGCAAGGTCATCAAATCCACTGATAACAGCCCGATAAAAATCCGGACCGGATCGTTCCATCCTGTCTTTATCGAACAACGATCTACGTTTTTCTGCCACTTCCAGGTCAAGACGAAGATAAAAAGTGATATCAGGAATGAGCCCATGTGAGGCAATGTGATTTAATTGATGGACTTGCTCGAGTGGTACAGATTTTCTCCCATACCCCTGATAGGCCACGGTCGAATCATAAAATCGATCGAGGATTACCACAGCCTTTGTTGTACGGAGAGGTTTGACTTTCTCTGCAATAAGCTGTGATCGGGCTGCAGAGAATAGTAGCATCTCTGTCACTGGATTCATTTCAATATCTGGATTCAACAATATCCCGCGAATGATTTCAGATAACTCTGTACCTCCAGGTTCACGGAAAAAATGGACATCATATCCGTTTGCTTCCAGTTGCTTTTTCAACAGATTGATTTGAGTCGTTTTACCACTACCATCAATACCCTCAAAGGAAATTAAGATCATGTCTGTGTAAGTTAATCTGAAATTGCAGGCGGTTCTTTATCCAGAATGAATCCCAATGCAAGATAAACCAAAGCGGGTGTTCCTGATCCAACCAGAAAAAAAACCACAAACAGGATTCTGATGAGTGTGGCATCTACACCCAGATAGTCTGCAATGCCACCACAAACCCCAAATAGTTTCTTGTCGCGGGTAGATTTAAAGAGTTTCTTTTTTTTCTTTAAGGCAAATGTATCGATTGATGCACTTAAACCTCTGGAACCAGAAGTGTAACGATCCATTGTTCTTTGTTTAAGCTCTTTATTTTTATTTATTTTACGCTTTTTTCGTTTGCGCTCGCTACCAATAATTCCGAGTCCATAGAGCAGTACCAGTATTCCGCCCAAAATGGGTAAAACGGATAGTTCTTCAATAACTGCAAGATTCAATCCAGGGATTAAAAGCTGGATCACAGCAATAAAACCAACAACAAGCATCGCGAGTCCAGACAATGAAATAAAATTAAAAAGTCTGGGTTTTTCTTCTTTTTCTTCCGCCTCAAGATACGATTCAAGTGTAGATTCTAAATCGCTTTCGCTGATATCGAAAACTTCGTCAATACTGGCCTGTCGTTGTTTTGTTTTAGTTTTATCCACTGAATTTCCAATTAATATCGTTCAAATATACATAAGCTGTCGCTAGCAAGCATGTTTACGTAAGATTCCATTCTCAGTTATCAAATAATCCATGGGTACATCGAACTCATCAACAGGTAACTGATTGAGTATACACGCCTGCGGGCATATCCCTATTTTTGTAACCTGATACCTGGAGAAATAACGGTCATAATACCCTTTTCCGTAACCAATCCGGAATCCGTTGAAATCAGCACCTAACATCGGAACTATCATTACCTCTGGAACGTACAAAACAGAAGGTTTCAGGCTGATTGGTTCCGGAATGCCCCAGTCATTTAATTCGAACGTGGAATCCGGATGGACTTGAACCATATCCATTGAAAAATCAGCCCCAGTTACAGGAACAAAGACTTTAATATTCATCTCCAAAAGAGTGCCCAATATGACAGTTGTGGGTACTTCTCTATTTTTTTGGCTATTGATGTAACATCCAACACTAGTTATGTTTTTACCTTTTAAAAACTCCAGTACATGGTGTTGGATTTGCCCTCCGATTCGGGTCCATTGGGCGTTGCTGAATTGATTTCGATAACCTTTCAGAACCATCCTGAGACTTTTTTTTGCTACCTGCATCGTAAAAATCAACTAACTACTTGAGTTCAATCATGTGATGGAATTCCAGCGTGTGCGTTTCTACAGCTTGGAGGAGGTGATCGATTAATTCAAATCCATATTTGTTTAAAAAATAAACAAAACCAAGTCCACGCTCCTGAAGTGTCCTGTCAGGAAACAGATTACTTTGTACACGATGTATTCGTTTTATCTGAACTTCCTGTTTTGTTTTAACTGCTTTGAACAACTTCGTTTTCAACTGATTCAAGGCATTGATTTGGTCTGATTCAATCCGTTTCAACGTACCTACCAAGGTGGAATCAACACGCTCAATAACATCAATTTTAGACGCTGCGAGAGCTCCGATCTGCTCCGACCAGTCTGTAAAGAATTCGTTCAGATTATCATCCTGCGTCCTGTTCACAAATTCTGTTTCTAAATCTTCAAGTCTTTTTGAGAAATCGGGAATACTGAACGGAAGTTCTGAAAGATTCTTCAGTATAGCGGGTTCAATTAACATGGCACTAAACCTGGGAATCACAACCGGCATAGTCATGTTGCATGCTTTGTACATTTCCTTCGTCTGTGCATAGTAGGCTATTTCGCCTGGACCTGCTACGATTGCAAGATTAGGAAGAAGTATATCCTGCAAAATTGGTCTCATAAAAACATTTGGTGATAGCAGATACGGGTTTTTAAACGCCAGATCAGCCAGCTCATCTGTTGTAAATGAATCTCCGTAAGCGGATGTCCATCTACCGTGATCAAGGTTTAATTTACTCCGACTTCCATTTTCTCTACAAATAAACCAGTTTGATCGCGATACGGATACTTGTCTGAAATACTTTTGTTCCAGTTTTTTTGAGGTGTTTTCAAGTGCTTCATAGATTTCATCACTTTTTTGAATGAGGGTTTTGAAAGCCTCTTTCAACAACGCCCTGGACTCAGATTTCGCTGAACCAAAAACGAGCATACCATACCGACTGAACAATCTAAGCACCAATTCTGCAAACGCATCGCTGTGAGTACGTCCAATTTGATAAGCATCCGTCAACAGTTTGGTGACATCTTGGTGAAAGTCGGTTACGGGTAAAAGTTGCAGGAGTTCTTCAACCTTGGTAACCGTATCTGATGTTACTGCGATGAAGCCGGCTCTTTGGGAGTCTGTCTCGGGACTACACAGCGTCACGTGTCGCAATCCGGTTCCTGCGGGAACAGATACCGAAGATATTTCCTCGAAATCCTGATCTTCGTCGGCGAGCCAAAAAATTGGAACCACTGGATGTCCTGTTGCAGCTGAAAGTTTCCTTGATTCGCTGATCGCTGTAAGAATTTTATACAGAGTAAACAACGGTCCCCCGCCGAACGTGAGTTGTTGTCCGGTTACAATGGTTCTGGTTTCGGGATTCTGTAAAAGTGAATCCAGGTTATTTTTTGCATTTTCGTGAAGCAAATGATCTGGATTATAGGCTGTTAGTGCATCTCTTAGTCGATTCGGTTCAAAGTTTAGGGGAATGAATCTTCTCTTAATCAGGGAACCAGGTTCAAAAGGATGATACTCGAAAAAATCAAGAATGTCTGATGACTGTGAACAATAATCACTGAATAGATTGCTGAATCCCAACTCGTTGAATGATAGTTGCTTGTGACTCAAAGTAGTCCTGAAAGTTTTTGTAGTTCATCACGCAAACGGGCTGCAAGTTCATAATCTTCGGCTTGTATAGCGGCATCCATATTGTTCTGGAGTAATTGAATACGAGTCGCTACACTTTCTGAGGAGGATTCAGGGCTGGTAACCGTAGCAGGTTTGGACGAACCTGTTTTCTTATCGGCAGGATTGTTGCTCGCTTTCAGATCCAGTTCTTCCGACACAATGCCAGCATCACTGAGTACGGCACTTGATACAAATATGGGTGAAGCAAACCTAATTGCCAAAGCGACTGAATCAGAAGGCCTGGAATCGATCGTTACCTCACCTTCTGGACCCTCAAAAATCATTTTGGAAAAAAATGTACCCTCTTTGAGTTCGCTGATGAGGATATATTTCAACTCGTAACTAAAAGCTTCAACCAAATGTTTCATCAAATCGTGAGTCATTGGTCGGGGCGGCTTAATATGTTCGAGTTCCAGGGCAATAGCCTGCGCCTCATAGCTGCCTATAATAATTGGTAATCTGCGACTACCACTGACCTCATTGAGTATGAGTGCATAAGCACCACCACTGCTTGGAGAAGTGGATAGCCCTAATATATCCATCTGGATCTTGTCCAAAACGAACTTCCTTTTTAGGTGTATGGTTTGAGACGGTATTGCCTGAACTGTAAACTTAACCAATTTCAATCACCTCATAAACACATTTGAAAAAAAATATGATTGATTGATGAATTTTCGGGCTTAATTGTGACTTAAGTTGTAACTTACAGCCGCAAAAAAAGGTCATCGGCTGTTTATACACCCATTTGTCGATATCGGTTCTAAACAACTGAAGTGGGTAGGCTTGAATTGACATTTCAAACAGATGACCCTAATTTTGCCCATCCATTTTAACAGTAGTGATCTATGTTCGAACTATATTTCCCGATTCTTTTATTACTGGTGATAGCATTGGCACTTTCACTGGTATTGATGTTATTATCCAGATACATCGGCCCTTACAGACCTAACAAGACAAAACTAACTCCCTATGAAAGTGGCATGGATCCATTTGGACAAGCCAGGGAACGTTACTCGGTAAGTTTTTATTTGGTTGCTGTAGAGTTCATCGTATTCGACCTGGAAGTGGTATTTATTTACCCATGGGCCGTAAGGTACCAGGAACTCGGCGCAGGTTCTTTTTGGGCAATGATGATTTTTATTGCCATACTATTTCTTGGACTGGTTTATACACTCAGAAAAGGAACCCTTGATTGGGATCCGACGCCAGTTCAGTCAACCGACCATTCATAATTGATTTCAGACCTATGGGTATTGACAAAGCCCTTGAACAGGGATTCATCACTACAAAACTGGATGCACTTGTTAACTGGAGCCGCTCTAATGCAGTCTGGCCTATGCCAATGGGACTCGCATGCTGCGCCATCGAAATGATGGCTTTTGCCGGTCCAAAATACGATGTAGCTCGTTTTGGTTCAGAAGCAATGCGTTTTTCTCCACGTCAAAGCGACGTTATGATTGTTGCAGGCTGGTGTACATACAAAATGTCGCACGCCATCCGTCGGGTTTGGGATCAGATGCCCGACCCAAAATGGTGTATTGCGATGGGAGCGTGTGCCTCTACCGGTGGAATGCACCGTTGTTATGGCGTAGTTCAGGGCATTGATAATTTTCTTCCTGTGGATGTGTATGTTTCAGGATGCCCACCCCGCCCTGAAACGCTGATCAATGCATTAATGCAGATTCAGAACAAAATCCGTGAAGAACACACTTTAGCCCTCGACGCATAATGAAAGAGTCCATTCAAAAGGTCGTTCAGACTGTTCAGTCTCAATTCGGTGATACGGTTCTTGATGTGAGTGAGTATGCCGGTGACGTGATTATCCTTGTTGAATCTCATTCAATTCTTGAGGTATTAAAGTTCATGAAGGAGGATCAGCATTTCATGTATTTAGCCGATATCATCGCTGCAGACCGTTTCACCAGTACGGACAGATTCGAAGTGATATACAATCTGGTATCCTTGCGCGATCAGTTGCGTATTTTTATAAAAACAAGATGCAGCGAAGACCATCCTACGCTTCCTTCAGCAACTCCCATTTGGAAGGGTGCCAGCTGGCATGAACGCGAGGCATATGATATGTTTGGCATTGTATTTGATGGCCATCCCGATCCCCGAAGAATCTTCATGCCAGAAGATTTTGAATATTTCCCACTGAGAAAGGAGTTTCCATTAATCGGTATTCCTGGTTCCCTCGATCTCCCAAGCACTAATCCAGACGCTGAGTAATTATGCCAACGAATTTATCACAAATTGACTCAAAACTGGACGCTAAGTTTCATAAAGAGCACCAGCGAGCGTTTTACAAGAGTCTCGAAGACAAACACACCACATTCGATCTGATCGATGATGATCCGCTGAGTACCCGAATGATCCTGAATATGGGTCCTCAGCACCCCGCTACACACGGCGTACTACGGGTTTTGACTGAACTCAAAGGTGAACGCATTACCAGAAACAAACTTGACATTGGATATCTGCACCGTGGTGTAGAAAAAATTGCCGAGAATAAGACGTATCAGGAGTTTATGCCCTATACGGATCGTATGGACTATCTCTCCCCTTATTCGAATAACGTAGCATTATGCCTTGCAGTTGAGAAAATAGCCCAAATCGAAGCACCGGAGCGAGCCCAGTACATCCGAATGATCGGATGCGAACTCGCACGGATCTCATCGCATTTGCTCTGGCTTGGGACTATGGTAATGGATGCAGGAGCAATTTCATTTTTTATATGGACTTTCCGTGAGCGTGAAAAGATCTACGATATTTTTGATCATTTTGCAGGTCATCGTTTTACCGTTTCTCATTCAAGAATTGGAGGCGTCGCATCAGACTTAACCCCGGAAACCATTACGAAAATCGAGAAATGGATTAAAGAATTTCCCGATGAAGTTAGAGATTGGAAAAAACTTCTCAATAAAAACAGAATTTTTGTGGATCGAAACATGGGCGTGGGTCCGATTGGTTATGAGGAGGCTCTGAAGCTTGGAATGACAGGTGCTGGACTTCGTGCTACGGGAATTTCCTACGATATTCGAAGATTCTCGCCGTACTTGAAGTATGCAGAAGTTGATTTTCAGGTACCAACACGTCTCGAAGGTGATAATCTTGCACGCTATTACGTGCGCATTGAAGAAATGGGCGAGTCTATCAAGATCATTAGGCAGTGTTTGGATAAAATGAAACCAGGTCCTATTCGTGTAGATAACGCCAAAAAATCATACCCATCCAAGGATGAAGTGTACTACTCGATGGAGGGTCTCATCCATGATTTTATGATGACCGACACCGGTGTTTGTCCACCAGCTGGAGCCGAATGTTACCATGCAATCGAGGCACCTAAAGGTGAACTGGGATTCTACATACAAAGCGATGGAACCGGACATCCATGGAGATTAAAAATCAAATCTCCTTCTTTCGCAAATCTTCAGGTACTTGAACACGTACTTGACGGACAAATGCTCGCAGATACAGTCGTAGTGATTGGTGGAATTGACCCTGTTATGGGAGAAGCAGACAAATAATTATGCAACAGTACGAATTTACAAAAGAAGAACTCGACAAAATCGAAAACATTATCGCGAGGTATCCGAATCCACAGCCAGCCGTTATGCCGGTTTTATGGATGGCACAGGACAAATTTGGCCACGTTGAGATCGAAGTGCAGCAATTGGTGGCCAAAACGTTGGGATTACCCGAATCTCATGTGTATGGTGTAGCAACATTCTACACCCAGTATTACAAAGAAAAGATGGGTAAGTATGTTCTTGATGTCTGCACCAGCTTCAGTTGCCAGGTTTGTGGTGCATACGACACACTGAGATATCTTGAAAATAAACTCGGTATCAAAGCAGGCGAAACTACAGAAGATGGTCTGTTTTCGATTCAAAGTGTTGAATGTCTTGGTGCTTGCGGCTACGCTCCAATGATGCAAATAACCAATGATGTTTATGCCAATAACCTTACACCTGAGAAAATTGATTCAATCATTGATGATCTCAGAAACGATATAATGCCCAAATTCGAGTCCATCCCATTGGTACAAAACCGCGAATCTGCAGAATAACTACGCATGAATACTGACTGGAAATCATACAAGCCAACACTGATTCCAAACATCAAGGACCTCCATAAAATCGATGTTTATGAAAAAAACGGTGGCTACGGCGCTCTAAAAAAGATTCTCTCGAACCAAAGTGAATTTACCCCCGAAAAGGTCACTGGTACGGTCAAAGATTCCGGACTTCGTGGACGCGGAGGTGCTGGATTCAATACGGGTCTGAAATGGTCTTTTATGCCAAAACCAGACGGTGGCCCCCGTTATATCGCTGCAAATGGCGATGAGTCCGAACCTGGTACGTTCAAAGACCGAATCATCTTTGAATTCAATCCTCATACCTTTATCGAAGGATCCATTATCGCTGCGTATGCGATGAGTATCACAACGGTATATGTGTATATTCGTGGTGAATACAGGAGCTGGATCCGAATGATGGAAAAAGCTGTTGAAGATGCTTATTCCAAAGGATACTTAGGAAATAACATCCTGGATAGTGGATTCTCCGTTGATATGGTTGTGCACAGTGGAGCAGGAGCATACATTTGTGGCGAAGAATCCTCACTCATGGAATCATTAGAGGGGAAACGGGGATATCCACGGGTAAAACCACCATTTCCAGCTCAAAAAGGTCTTTGGGGACGCCCGACTACGATAAACAATATCGAATCTCTGGCGAACGTGCCTTTGATTATTAACAATGGTGCCGATTGGTTCAAGAATGTAGGTGCAGCAACGCATCCGGGTCCGCTTCTGTATGGTATTTCAGGGCACGTAAACAGACCTGGTGTGTATGAATATCCAACTGGAATGCTCATTACCGACCTGATTGATGAAGTCGCTGGTGGAGTCAGAGGGGGCAAAAAAGTCAAAGCTGTGATTCCTGGTGGCTCCTCAACCCCTCCACTACGTGGCGATGCGCTTGAAGGTGTTCGTATGGATTCTGATTCCCTTCGTCAGGCTGGATCTATGCTTGGGACAGCCGGTATGTGTATTTTAGATGAGGACACCGATATGGTTGACTTCCTCTGGAGGGTTTCACATTTCTATCACCATGAGTCCTGTGGACAATGCACACCTTGCCGCGAAGGAACCGGTTGGTTGGAAAAGATTCTTATCAAGATCAAAAATGGCGAGGGGAACATGAGGGATCTGGATCTCCTGCTCGATCTTTGTACTCAGATGGAAGGTAGAACCATTTGCGCACTGGCTGATGCCGCGGCATGGCCGGTTCGTTATACCATTAACAGATTCCGCGAAGACTTTGAAGCTCGTGTGAAAAAATCAGTATACGCAGTCGCATAATTTTTGAACTATCAAGCTCATGGCTGAAATTTTTATAGACAATAAACGATTCGAGTTCGAAGGAAAAGTCAAGGTCCTTCAATTTATCCTTGATATGGGTCTCGAATTACCTTTCTTTTGCTACCATCCTTCCTTATCCATTCCGGCCAACTGCCGACAGTGTTATGTAGAGGCTGGAACTCCGGTTATGGATAGAGAAACGAACTCGTTCAAACTCGATGAGAACGGGGAAAGGATCATTCAGTTCTTCCCAAAACTCATGACAGCCTGTAGTCTGGATGCAACCGATGGAATGGTCATCAAGACACATGTAACCTCAGAATTGGTCCGTCGAGGTCAAAAAGATGTACTCGAATTTATTCTGATCAACCACCCACTGGATTGTCCGATTTGTGACCAGGCTGGAGAGTGCCCTCTGCAGATTCAGACCTACAAGTATGGTCCTGAAGGTAGCCGATTTGAACACAAGAAAGTCCATAAACCAAAACGAATACAACTTGGACCACGTGTGATTCTCGACGCTGAACGGTGCATAAACTGTACACGTTGTGTACGATTCACTGAAGAGATTTCAAAATCCAATCAACTTTCCATCGTTCAACGCGGAGACCACAACTATCCTACTACAGCACCCGGAAGAGCTTTTGATGATCCCTATTCAATGAATACGGTTGATATTTGCCCAGTTGGTGCACTAACTGCTGCCGATTTTCGATTCAAGGCCCGTGTTTGGGAAATGGCTCAAACACCTGGCATCGATATCACTAACGGAAAAGGTTGCAGCGTTGATATTTGGACTAGAGACAACCTGGTCATGCGCATCACTCCACGTCACAATCCGAAGATCAACGATCACTGGATGCCAGATTCCGGCCGTGAAGCATTTAAACTCTATAATGAAAATAGGATCTCCCGTCCACAGCTAGGTACAGATAGAGAGCCTGTAAAAACATCGTGGAACAACGCACTTTTGACTCTATCCGAGCAAATCAGTTCAGCAGGGAAAGATGGCGTAACAATCATAGGGAGTGCATATGCTTCCGTGGAGGACAACTTCGCTTTGTATCGATTCTTTAATCTTTTAGGGTATACATCTGCGGGTTTTGTGCCGCACGTGGAGACTGGTAAAGGTGACGGATTCCTTCTCAGCGATGACCAGGCTCCGAATACAGCAGGCTGCAGATATGTTGGTCTGAATGAATGGAGCCCAACGGATATCAAATCAGCGGTTAAACGGGCTAAAGTAGTTGTTATTTTACAAGAGGATGTAATTGGAAGAGATTTACTGAATAGAAGCGACCTAGATCATATTTTTGTCGCTTATTTGGGTACAAACAACAACGCTACATCTGCTCGTGCTGATCTGACGATACCTGTCACATCAGCTGTTGAACATTTTGGTTCTTACGTTAGTGTGGATCAAATCGTTCAACGTACGATTCCAGCAAAGGAAACCATCTACACGAATCGTCGAATTAATTTGGAGATGTCAATGGGACGTCTAGACCATTTTGGTACACGATTCGATAACTGGGTTTCAGATAAAAATAAAGTGGATTGCATACCCGCCTGGGAAGTATTGGTCCGACTTGCAAATGAGATGAATCTTGACTTCAGCTACGAATCTGCACACCAGATCTTCGATGATATTAGAGGTTCTGTAGATGTATTTGCATCCGTATCCTACGATAGAATTGACCAAGAACTCGGTGTTTCTTTGTTGAACGATCAAAACGTACCCGTTAATTTAGCCTAATTTCTACATGGAATTGTTTACTCCAACTTTGATAACTTCGCTGATTGTAATGGGTGCAGCATTAGCATTTTTACTTCAATCGGCCGCCATAGTGGTATATGCCGAACGACGTATTGCTGCATTTATCCAGGATCGTGTGGGTCCAAACCGGGTAGGTCCATTCGGACTGCTTCAGCCTCTAGCTGATGTGCTCAAGCTGATTGTAAGAGAAGACATTACCCCGGCAGCCGGGAACAAAACGATACACGCTATAGCACCCATGATCCCAGTAACTACTGCGCTACTTACAATAGCAGTTATCCCTTATGGAGATGGTTTGGTTGCATCAAATCCTAATATCGGTGTATTGTATCTGCTCGCGATCACCTCACTCGGTGTATATGGTGTAACACTTGCAGGTTGGGCTTCGAACTCGAAATATTCTTTGCTTGGTGGATTACGAGCGGCAGCTCAAATGGTGAGCTATGAACTCCCAATGGGTATGGCCGTAGCGTCTACTGTTCTGATGGCGGCATCGCTGAGTGTGGTGGAAATCGTGAATTCACAGTCGATGTGGTGGAACGTATTTGTAAATCCAATCGGAGCAATCATATTCATCATTGCTTCGTTTGCCGAGGCGAACCGTACTCCATTTGATCTTGTCGAAGCCGAACAGGAACTCGTGGGAGGATATAATACCGAATACAGCTCGATGAAGTTTGGAATGTTTTTCCTGGCAGAATACATGCACGTTGTGATTGGAAGTATGTTGATTACCACATTCTTCTTCGGTGGATATCATCTTCCATTTGCTGAGGCATGGTTACCTGAGATATCTCCATTCTGGAAAGGATTCCTGGACGTAAATGTATTCCTGGCCAAAACTTCCTTCTGGGTATTTGTATTTATTTGGGTACGATGGACACTCCCTCGATTCAAATTTGATCAATTGATGCGACTTTGTTGGAGTCGATTACTCCCATTGTCCATTTTGAATTTCATGGTTATTGCTATTGTTCTGTACATAATCAAGAACTACCTGTAGGATAACGACCAGCTTTTTTACAGAGCCCGGTGAACGCTGTTTATCGGGCTTTTTTATTGATCAATTCACTAGATATTTGAGATTCAATATTTTTAAATGGATTATGCAGTCCATTGTAATTACTTTATCGACTTATGAAACCAAATCAGGACTCTCTAGCCAATCGAATTGAAACCTATCTGAATCACCAGAAGGAAATCTACGGTGAGGTTTTTTTTGACCCAGATACGCTTCCTTCATCAGACACATCGGGTTCAACAGCTCATCATGATTTACATCTCATGCCTAATTTAATAGATTTTAACAACATACAAAGTCTAGATGAGCTTTATAGGTATTGCCTTGATGTTGATGAACTGCGTACAGATCTTGAAGGTACTCAACTAGTTTTTGGTAAGGGGAATCCAAATGCAGATTTATTACTGATTGGAGAAGCACCCGGTGCTGAAGAGGATAAAATGGGTGAACCCTTTGTCGGAAGATCCGGACAACTTCTGACCAAAATCCTCGAAGCGATTAATTTCTCCAGAGACCAGGTTTATATTGCAAATATTTTGAAGCATCGTCCACCGGATAATCGTAATCCCACTGCAGAGGAGCGCGCTCGAAGCTTGCCCTACTTAATGAAGCAGATTGAACTGATTCATCCTAAACTGATACTATGCCTGGGTAAAATTTCAGCAGAGACCCTTTTGGGCATTCATTCAACCATGAAGGAGATGCGTGGGACGTTTCATAAATTTTCGGAAAAATATGAGATATTGGTAACTTATCACCCCGCTGCTTTACTCAGAAATCCTAACTGGAAACGGGAAACTTGGGAAGATGTGCAGCTACTTCGTAAGCGATATGATGAATTAGGCTGTAAACCCTGATTCAAATGGATAAAACATGTTTATAAGAATAAATGGCTAGAAACTCGTTCAAATCGAATCAAAAATCCGCGCAAGATGACCTAATTCTTGAACGTGAAGGCCGTATACCTCCCCAGGCATTGGAAATCGAAGAAGCAGTTCTTGGAGGTATGCTGATTGATCGTGACGCTGCCATACTCGCTGTTGAATCCTTAAAGATCACTGATTTCTACAGACCATCACATCGCCATATCTTTGAGACAATGAGTAAGCTGATTCAAAACAAGAATCAACTTGATCTGTTGACTCTTGAAAACGAACTTCGTGACCAGAATCTCCTTGACATAATTGGCGGAGCTGGATACATCACTCAGTTGACACGTTCAGTCAGTTCATCGGCCAACATTGAGTATCATATACAGATTATTGCAGAAAAAGCATTGAAACGTGATCTCATACTTTCCTGTACCGAGGTGATTAAAGAAAGTTATGATCCCTCATCCGATCCATACGATGTGCTTGATCTAGCAGAAAAAAAAGTATTCGAACTTTCAAATCTGAACTCAAGAGGCAATGTAGAAGCTATTACCGACAGCATTAAATCCACACTGGAGTATCTGGAAGAACTTAGAGGAAAAAAAAGTGCCATTACGGGGGTTCCTACGAGCCTGGATCTGGATAAAATGACTGCAGGCTGGCAAAAAGGGGACCTTATCATCATTGCAGCCCGCCCATCTATGGGAAAAACAGCGTTCGTCTTGACTGCTGCCCGAAATGCTGCGTTGCATCCGAATCCTGAAATGAGAACGCCTATCGCATTGTTTTCCCTGGAAATGTCTAATCAGTCGCTCGTACAACGACTCTTGACCATGGAAGCTCGTGTTGACGCCCAAAAGGCGCGTACCGGACAACTAAACGATGACGAATTTCAAAATCTGATCGAAGCAGCCGGAAGACTCTACCCTGCTCAAATTTTTGTTGATGATACGCCAGGGATCAGTTTGATGGAAATGCGATCGAAGTGCAGGCGGTTGAAAAATGACAAAAAAATCGGATTAATTATCGTCGATTACCTTCAGTTGATGACTGCTAACGTAAAAGACAACAGTAACCGCGAACAAGAGATCGCTTATATATCCCGTGGGCTTAAAAGTCTGGCCAAAGAGCTCAATGTACCCGTAATCGCGCTATCGCAGCTGAGTAGAGCCGTAGAACAACGAGGTAGAGATAAACGTCCACAATTGTCGGATTTGCGTGAATCCGGATCCATAGAACAGGATGCCGATGTAGTATGTTTCCTGTTTCGCCCCGAGTACTATGGAATCACTACAGATGACAACGGGCGGTCGACTCAAAACATCGCTGAAGTTATTATTGGTAAACAACGTAACGGACCAGTAGGAGCGGTACCTCTTCATTTCGTCAAAGAATACGCCAGATTTGAAAACCTCACATCAGCCTCATACGATGCATATAATGGCAACCAGAGTTACGAGATGATGATGCCAGATGATGAAGAGCCTTATGGTACTAGTCACAGGAAAGGCCAAAATCCCGCTAAGGGTCTTGGTCCGGTTATAGAGGATGACTCCCCGTTTTAACTCATCAAACTGATCAGTGTTTGATAGTAGATACGATATGTTCAAATACCTCATCAAACTTACTCATTCTTTTTTGCCAGTCCAGGTGAGCATTGATATTTCTTAGAGTCTGGATTGGTAATCCTTTCGAGTCACCCATGAGTAGTTTACGAAGTTTTTTGAACAGATCGTCTTCATCATAGTAGAACACGGGTGCATGTAACAGCGGTTCTCTCAAATGTTCAGGAATCAGTTCAGTGTAGGTTAAACCTGCAGGTAACATCGGATGGCAACCGCAATAAATGGCCTCCATAACAGCGGTACAGAAAAATTCGTACGTAGAGGTTGAAATTACGATATCGGACTTATGCAAGAGTTGTGAGTACTTTTCGAAGTTATCTGCATAACCATAGTGTAGGATTCTGTCACCATAACGTTTCCAAATCTTTTCAAGTTCTTTAGGTCGTTCCTGGGTTTGGTCGCCAGCCAATATCAGATCAAATACACATCCACTATCATCAAGTCTATCCATAATTCGGAAAAACATAGCTGGATTTCTGTCATGCTCCCATCGTTGGTTCCATAAAATTACCGGCCTTGGATTACGGGATCTGTATTTGTCGAATTCGAGGTGTGGTTTCAGATGAAGCCCTGGGTGTACCACTTCACTCTTTTCAGCTATCTTGTCGATCGAGGGCAAATTTTGATGATCCGGTAACGTTTTTAAAAACCTCGGTAACTCAAGCATCAACGAATCAAAATGGAACTGTGATGAAAAGATTAGCCTGTCCACCGATAACATACTGAGATAATTAATGTAACAAAAGGTGTTATCACGTTCTTTTCCTTCAGGCATGGGTATTGTCAATTGATTCTCATGCATATACATGACTGAGGGGATGTGGGCAAAACGAGGATTGGTTAAAGCCACAAATGCCGGAAAATTGGTCATTGAACTTACCAAAAGTAGGTCGATCTCATCGGTGATCTCATTTGACCGATCGGCTAGTGTCACCGCACCACCGTGAAGTCTCCAACGCCAGAATTTATCCGTCATCGTCAAGGGAATGATCCGATTCCGTGAATATTTCTTAAGTCCTTCAATAAAGGATTTATGTGACCCGCCCAGAAATGGTTCCAATGCCAGGATGTTCATACTCAGACGATGTATTAGTGACTACGAAACTTTAATCTTATTTCATCCAATGCAATATAGGAAATTGTAGGCTTGTTCAGTGGGTCTGTGTAGGGTTGGTCGCATGAAAATAGTTGGTCAACCAGGGTTTCCATCTCAACCATAGAAAGTTTTTTTCCTCTTGGAATAGCCGTTTTACTTGCAAGTGCAAGGGCTACACGTTCGCGAGGTTCAAGGTTGAGCGATTGGCCGTATGATTGATATTGTTGCAGCATGGATTGAATCAGTTGTTTCTCATCTCCCATAGAGATATCGGCTGGGACACCATTAATCATTACGGTAAAGCCACTCATTAATGAAATATCGAACCCCATGCGGATGAGTTCAGGAAGAATGTTCTTGAGTTGGGTAAAATCTGATGCAGAAAGTTGAATCGTTTCAGGGAATAGTAACTGCTGGGTACTGGGGAGACCCGCCTCGGCAGCCATTAGTGCTCTTTCAAAGATTATGCGCTTGTGTGCAGTGTGTTGATCTATCATACATAATCCTGAAAGGGTCTGCGTAATGATATACGTGTTGTGCAATTGCCAAAAACCGGATTCCCTTTCACGATCAGGTCTGTTACCTGGGGATGTAGATTCAGCCGGGAATTTGGTTCGTTCCTGACTAGTTGTTGGAGCGTAAAGTCTATCTGTCAGGGAGGGTCGGTCTGTGCCAAACTTCGGACGTTCAAAATTAATTCGTGAGGGTATTTTTCGAATCATCTGATTCGGGTTGGGAAACTCGACTTCTCCTCTGCGGTTTAAATCACCCATAAATGAATCGTATTCGTCCTGATCATGTTGAGGCATCGGGGGAACCTGAAAACGTTGATTTAACACACGTTTGACAACTGATTTCGTTAGTCCGGCAACCGATCGCTCATCCTCAAACTTGATTTCCATTTTAGATGGGTGTACGTTCACATCTACTTGCGTCGGATCTAATTCATAAAACAGGGCGAAAAACGGATACTCACTATCTCGTATCCAGTTCTTGTACTCGGTAAGTATGAGGTGCGTCAGATGCCTGTGCATAACAGGTCGTCCATTCACATACAGAAATTGTTCTCCCCTGTTCCGTTTGGTCAATTTAGGGTCAATTAGATACCCGTAAATCCGTAAAAATCCGGCAACTTCATCAATAGCATATAGACTTGCCTGGTATGATTTACCGAATATATCCACAATCCGTTGCTTCAGCGTTTGAGAGCTAAGCTGATACACGCGTTCGTTATCAGCATAGAGGTCAAAAGATATTGCCGGATTAGCCATCGCCATCTGCTGGAAAATGATGATACAATGACGAAGTTCGGTAGCATCTGTTTTCAAAAAAGCGCGTCGAGCCGGAACATTATAGAACAAATGATCAACGGAAATCGAGGTCCCGTTTTCTGTTGCTACCGGCTCGAATCTTTTCTCCTCCCCTCCCCATACTTCATATATAGTCCCGGACTCGTCTTCCAGTCTCTTGGATTTAAGTGTAACCTGTGCCACAGATGCAATCGATGCCATGGCTTCCCCTCTGAATCCAAGTGTTCGGATTGCATATAAATCGTCCACTGAGTTGATTTTGGAGGTAGCATGTCGCAAAAAGCAGAATGGAAGATCTTCCCTGGACATCCCGCACCCGTCGTCGGTAACCTGAATAGAGGTTCTGCCAGCGTTTACCAGACGGACCGTTATCTTGGTTGCACCAGCATCTATTGCATTATCCAATAATTCTTTTACAACAGATGACGGTCGTTGGACGACCTCACCAGCTGCGATTTTGTTCGCAATCTCTGGTGGGAGTAACTTAATGATACCGCTGGATTCGATGATTGATTCGTCGCTCAAAATTGACTTTCTTCAGGCATTAAGTTTAACCATCATCCAAAGAATCCCACTAAGTAAAAGTATATAAAACAATATATTAACTCCGGTTCCCCGGCGTACTTTGGTCTGAATCCTCATACGCTCTCTGATCCTGTTTTCCTTAGTTGGATCATAATATCGAGGTTCGTAATTGAAACGTTTATAGGGGGCTGTTCGGCCAAAAAATGATCTGATCATAGCTATTTATCTCCACGTTATCTGGTCATTAAGCCTAAAACGTGCATGCTTGGAATATATTCGATTTATGTGCAAAAGGGAAATAATCGGTTAGTAAAAGAATCTTTTTTGCAAATTCCATTGTGTAAGAACCCATACGGTTACATTATTTTTGGGAGAGCTGCTTCAATTTGGGCTCGTTTCGATTCCAGCCAGGGTGGTAGGATCAACTGTTCACCCAGATGTTCGAGGTCTTCGTCTCTCTCGAATCCAGGTCCGTCGGTAGCCAGTTCAAACAACACCCCATTTGGCTCCTGAAAGTAGACCGATTCAAACCAAAACCGATCAATTATTGGACTTGGTTGCAGGCCAAATGCCGCAACTTTCTTTCTAAGTTCCAGTTCCAGTTCCCTGTCTTTGGTTCTCCACGCGATGTGATGGATCCCTCCGTATCCCCAACGCCCCTGAGATAATTCAGGAAAAGCTTTTATTTCAGCAAAGGTACCGGATCCACCCGCACCGGATTCAAATCTAATCCATCCATTGTCTTCACCAACCTCACGAAATCCCATTAAATGGGTCATAAGTTCAACCGTTGGCTCAATTGTATGCAATTTCATTCTCACTGAATGAAACCCCCGTATCTGGTATATTTCCGGAACTGGACTTTTGTCCCAGGGTACAGTATCTGGTTTTGCTTCTGATAGCTCAGCAAGAGCAAGTCTTAGTCCGTGTGGATCAAAGAAACTCAGCACTTGCTCACCAAATCTGACTTCACGTTCTATCTGCTGAACATGGTACTGAGTCAATCGAATCTGCCAATAACCCAGAGTTTCTGCAGGAACAGCAAATATTACCTCAGATGCAGTTCCATAACCGTCTCGGGCCTTTGCTATGTTGGGAAATGGAAAAAAAGTGATGTCTGTTCCAGGTGAACCGTTGGCATCTGCAAAAAACAAGTGATAGATATCCGGTGAATCCTGATTTACCGACTTTTTAACCAAGCGTAGACCTAGAACGTTGGTATAGAAATTCAGGTTTTCGTTAACGTCACCTGAAAAAGCGGTGATGTGATGGATTCCGTGTACAAATGAGTTTTCCATGTATGCTCCTTTGGGTTACTAAATATGGGTTTAAGATAAAAAATAATTTATTTGTTTAAACAATTATTTTTCTAGAGACGTTCCATAAGTCTTCTCATTGTACGCTTATCTGCTTAGCCAGGTACGTATCTGATCGTTATCCAGACCTGCAAGTACCATAGATAGATCGAAGTAACGTCCCGACCTCCATATCTTAAGTGTAACTTCCTCTCCGGGGCGATGTAGAGCAATCTTTTCCTGAAGTTCGTTAGCCTCATTTACATCAATCCCATTTACTGAGACTATAACATCAGAAACTTTTAGACCCGCTTTGGCTGCGGTACCATTTTTGACCAGATTAATGATTTCAACCCCTTTTATCTGATCCATTCCAAGTTCTCTGGCCCTCTGTTGAGCGATGGCCAGAATTGAGACTCCGAGATAGGCACGTTGTACTTCGCCGAACTCAATAATATCTTTGGCAATCTTGTACGCCATATTCACTGGAATAGCAAATCCATACCCTTGGTAGGCTCCGTTTTCAGTAGCAATTGCAGTATTGATGCCGACGAGATCTCCTTGTTCATTGATCAATGCTCCACCACTATTACCTCTGTTTATTGCCGCGTCTGTCTGTATGAAACTTTCAATTCGCAGTTGTTCATTGATGATATCTACATTCCTGCCAAGAGCACTAACTATACCTGCTGTTACGGTGGATCTAAGTCTGAAAGGATTCCCAATTGCAACCACCCAATCGCCCACTCTAAGTTCGTCAGAATTGCCAATCACAATACTAGGCAGATTATCTCCCTCAATCTTCAGAACGGCCAGATCGGTGTTAGGATCTGCTCCAACCACGCTAGCCGGAAAAGTTCTTTTGTCATTCAATCCAACGGTGATTGATCCAGACTCTGCCCCGGCTATGACATGATTGTTTGTGAGTATGTATCCATCCGTGGAAATCAACACCCCCGAACCAATAGATGTACCTTGTCTGCGTTGAAAAAACCTGTCATAAAGGGAATCATCCTCGTTGTCGGCGTTGCGATCACGTTGAAATGCCACCGTTGTTTCGATATAGACAACAGCCGGAGTCACTTCCATAGCCACAACACTCAGACTGGAACGATCTTTGCGAACCAGAACATCAGATCCTATACTGGTAATACTGCGTGAAATTTCAGTTACATTCACCTTTCTATTGGCTTGTGAATCGGTGATGCCATAATAATAAATCATTGAAATCATACCGATCATGATGCCAGTCAGGATCAACAGTATACCCGTCAGTAGTTTTTGGTGGAGGTTCATAAATAATATCAATTAATGTAACAGCTGTTCGAATATCAGGTCTGATTTCCGGTCACGCAATCCGTCAATGTGGTGTTTTAAGTAAACATCCATATGTCTGATGAGCAATTTAATATCATTTTTACTGATACCGTTCCTGAATTGCTCTGACCTTCTGGATTTAAGTGTATGATTCAGATAATCAAGTTGTAACGAGGTAAGTTTAAATGAAAGTCCTATCCCCGGATTCTGTGAAATGATTCCATCCTCTATGTTAAAAAAATAATTAGAAGAAGAACCTGACTCGAAATCTTTATCAAATTGCAGACCAATACCACTTACTTCTGCCAGTCTGATCTGAATATATGGAAAGACCTTCGCCATGTCGTCGTGGGTGTCGTTAAGCCAGGAAATGATTTTTTCCACGAGTTCAAATAACTCGAGTGATGGCTCCTGTTCGTGCACCATTCCATCGACCAATTCCACCGTTGCCATAAGTACAGCCAGCCTGTCAAACTCGGATCTGATTCTCCAGTTTTTTTGTCTGAATGAAACCTCCGTAACGTTTTGTACGCTGCGACTAGGCTTCATATACACCACTACGTCAAGCAGATTACCGGTTTCAAAGTAACCTGAATACTTGTTTTTCGGCTTTCTTGCACCCCTTACCATGACCCCAAATTTCCCGTATTCAGGTGTCAACAAGGTTACAATTTTACTTGATTCCTTAAAATCAACCGTCCTTAATACCAAAGCCGGTGAACTAAGAATCATATACGTATTCAGGTTTGAGGTGAATTTCCAGTTGAATGAAATGGATGATACAAACCGATCAACATCAGCGAATGGGCTGGTCGTAGAACTTGATCCAGTTTTTGTCTTCAAGCCATTGAATGAGTGCTGGTAGGAAAGTAAGGGCGGAGAATAGTGTCATTCCAATTCCGGTTACAGCCACCAGGCCAATTGAATATAAACCGGGATGTGAAGTAAACAGTAACCCTGCAAAACCCATCATGGTTGTTATTGAACCAATTGAAACATGCTGCCCGGTACTTTTTAAAACACTCCACATACTATTCCGACCTTCTTCAAGGTACCGGGCTGCTAAATGGACACCGTTGTCGTTACCGATTCCCAAAATAGCAGGTAACACAACAAGATTATAGAAATTAAAATTGATATTGAATATCATCATAATCCCAAACGTCCAGGCAAGACCAACCAGTAAGGGAATCATCGAGATAATTGACCATCTCAGTGACCTGAAAGCGAGATTCACCAGAATAAATATCATAATAAATGTAGCTGCTACCATGTACGGACTTTCGGTTTGCATCAGTTCAAGCATTTCAGCTGCTGCCACAGAAGTACTCGCGGCATAAAATTGATTACCGTCTGGAGTTTCAACAGAAGCGATTTCATTTTTAAAAGCGATTGAATTTCTTCCATCAGATAGTCCAACAGCTGGGTAAATAGTCACAAACCTGCCAATTTCACCGTCTTTGGTGAGGTATCGGTCACGAATGAAATCAGGCAGGTCGTTAATATCCAACGCACGCGTTACCTTTGAGGCTCTTCGTAGCTTATCCAAGTCATCACTTTTTTGGTCACGAATAAAAGGATCTTGAAGTAAAGAACGGACTTCATCGATTCTCCTGAGCTTATCCCGAACTTCTGAAGAATTTTGTGGGAATCGTTCTTGTAACGCCTCAACATCTGATATGGTTGATTTGACGCCCAAAAACTCTTTACGGGCTCTGATTTCATCAACGATATATCTGACCTGGTCATTGTCGTCGGCAATGATATAGGCTGGATTTCTTCTGGATCCTGATGAAGCGTTTCCGGCAAATGTTCTGAACGCTTCGTACTCTTCAAATTCAGGTTCCAACTTGCCAAAATCGTATTCAAATGACAGATTACTATTGAATCCAATCACCATAGCAACGACAACGAATCCGGATAGAACCAATACCCTTGAAAATGGATACCGATGAACGGTGTCAGTATCATCATCGGCTACCGAGTTACGATTGACCAAAATGAATCCAAAACGTTCAAAAATGGTAATGATAGCTGGTAGAACGTAGATCATACAAAAGAAAGCCAACATAATTCCAAGACTGGATATAAATCCAAACTCCGAGAATCCCCTGAAGTCAGCAAATACGAGCACAAAAAGTGCGAAGGCTGTTGTTACTGCACTGGTTAGTATCGCAGAACCGGTTGAGTCATAAGTGAAGAGTAGGGCGTTTAGCACATCATCACCAGCAGAACGCCTCTCAAGGTAGCGTGCGTAAAAATGAATCCCGTAATCTATCCCAAGACCGAATAGGATCACAAACAGTACAGAGGTCATTGTATTCAATGTACCGAAAACCAGGTAGGTTATGCCAAACGTATAAGCTAAACTGAGCACTAGCGGAATCCCGATTACAACAATGGAAACGGGCATCCTTATAATATGACTCCATAACGAATGTGTTCTCTCATGGATTTTTCCACGCTTGTAATTGATATATTTTTTAAAAAAGAAATAGAACATGACCAGAAGAAGTACACTTGTGACACCTGTAGTAAAACTATTGAACACATCATTGGTAATAGATTCTATCTCCGTAAGGTGTCGTTTTAAGCGTCCACCATACAATACCTTCATATCTGGGTGGTATACAGCTGGATCAAGCTCCTGAATCAGCGTTCCATAGTCAATGAACATGCGCCGTAAAAAAGCAAGATCACTTTTTGAACCACTTGGATAGAATTTGATACTTACCACGGTAGAATCCACATTGACTGGGTATTCTGAAGGTATCAATTCATCATACACCTGCTTGAACCGATCCATATTGGTTGTCTCATCCAGCTCGTCGTCTTCGAATCCAAAATCAACGAAGAAAGGATTTGCCTGTATTTTTGCTTGCTCTATCTCATCCTCCAGATACAAGACCAGTTCATCGAGTTCATCATTTGTAGCCAAATACAGTGCGTAATCTCTTAGAATTTCGGTATCCTTCCTGAACTCTACCCGGTTAAAGTACAAATTACCCGTACGCGGGTCGATCAACTCAAGACTTCTTTCAATCAGTTTGTAGGCAAATTCAAGGTTCTTCTGAAAGTCTGGTGAACCAATAGCTACATCCATCTCTGTCTCACCTCCAATGGAATCACGAAGTTTATCCAGAGCAACTACGTGTGGATTATCAGGTGGAAGCAGGTTGGCAATATCCGTATCAATGTTAAGCTTTACGGCCAGCGATGCACCCAATATCGCCAAAGTCATCGCTATAGCCAAAACCGTTACCGGACGACGATAATTCAGTTCAATCAGAGGTCTCAATAAATCGAGAAAATACTTCATGATAAAATGGGAAGCGCCTGGTAACTAGAATCTACCAACTAGTAATAATTTTCAGGCAAGGTATCAATAATTGTTTACATCAACTAAAATGGCGGATTACTACTAACTGGATTAAATTCACCGAAAGTTAAACAACTGTTTAACTAATTAATAGTAAAATTCGTTTGATCTGGATGTAATAAAAAGATTTTTCATTCGAGTAAACAAGTTTACCCTAACTGGCAGTCATACGTGCTACGGTTAGGTCTTTAAATGATCCAGGCTATACGCTTCGAGACATATCAAATTGAGACTGTGGTATTTCTCGATCTTTTTTGAGTCGATTCCATACTCGTTCTGTGAACTCAAAAAAAGGTTGCTTCTGGTGTAACCACCCAAAATGAAGGATGTAAGGTGTTACCATGAAATGGTCGGTTCTACCAGGAAACAGAGATAGAAGACGTATAATGAGATTTCTGAGGAAGACACTTTGAATACCTCGTAATGAGTAGGTGAATGATACCGTATAGTATTTACAGGATACATACTCAAAATCAGAATCGTATTGGGTCATATCTTTGATAAAATCAAGCTGTGGACTTTCGTGACCCATTAACCAGGGATAAACGGGTATATTGAGTTTTGACATAGCCATAGCCAGACTCCATTCACACGACTCCTCAGTTCTACCTTGTTCTTTGGTACGACTTTGGAAATGAGTTTCAGACTTGCGTTCCAACATTTCAGAAGCCAAGCGACACACTTTTGCAGAAGTTTCATAGTCTTGGGAAAATATGACTCCCGACTGGACACGACTCAAATACGAAAGCCCAAAACGTTTTAAGGTTCTGGCTCTACGCCGCAGGATTAAATCACGAAGCACAGCAAAGCTCTTTGGTCCACCAAAGAATGAATCAGCCGTAAGCTGTCCAGTTATAGTAAAATCGTAGGCTGATAGTGACACCCAAAGAGGGTCCGGATTTTTACACCAGATCATGTCACAATCCAGAAAAATAGATCGCTCAAACAGCATGTACTCAAAAAAATTGTGCTTGAAACCGACAATTGAGCAATGCTCAGGACTAATTGGGAAAATAACATCAAACAAATCCTGTAATCCGAGCTTCTCCAGCAATTCCCTATGTTTGGTTTCACAAACGATGGCAACTGGACGCTCAGTGTCGTGTCTCCTTAATGAAATCACCGATGCAATGGCGTGTTTAAGATATTTGAAATCACCATAGACTGGATAAATATACCCTTCTTTACCATATACTTTTTTGGGAACTGCTCTAAGCATGTACGAATAAGATTTATTTCAAGTAAATAGGAACAGATAGGGTGAGGTCAACATATTAACTAGTAGCTCTTTTCCGGACCGTTTCCATCAGAGCGTCAAAACCTCGTCGACGAATTACATTCTGAAATGACCTGCGGTACGATTCAGCGGTGGACACATTATCGATTGCCATGTCAGTGATAAACCAATTCGATCCTCGTTTTTCCATTTCGTAACTCACTGGAGTACGAATTTGGTCTAAGGTGGCAGTGGTTACCACTGTGGCTTTATTTCCATCAACTTTGATATCGTTATAGGCAATTTGTGCGCGATATATATCGAGCTTATTTAAAGACTGATTTCTGATTATTGCACTGAACAACTCAACAAATTCAGTTCTTTGGGCTTCAGTTATCGTAGTGTAGGTTTCTTGAAGCGCAATTTTGGCCATGGCTTCGTAATCGATGATACCATTGATGATGTCTTTTAGTTTTTCTCTTTGGGCATTCGTGTGTACTGTACCTTCAGGTCCAACAAGTTCCTTGATCTGCTTATCGCGTTGATCCATCAAACGTTGAATCTCGGTAGATCCCTGAGCCAGTGCATTTCCAGACAATAGACTTAAGGAGAGTAAAAGTGCTAGAGTAAATCTGTTCATGTTCAATTATTCGATTCAGTAACTGGTAATCCGGCAGCACGGTTTAATTTAATAACACTAACATTGAAGTCGAAAGTTCGTTGTTTTAAAGCCGCTTCTAGTTCGAGGTTTTTCTTTACAGCATCGATCAGCTTGTTCACATCACCGAATCCTAAATCGTAGTCTATTTGCTCTAATCGCAACCATTCAGTACTAACTTGAAACGCTTCACGCGTATTCTGTAACCTCGAATATGACGTCATCATATTACGGTATTTTTCTCTGATTTCGAGGAGTATCCCGTCTAGAACAGCTTGTTGGGCATAGCGAGTCTGACGCACCTGAATTTCAGCACGATCAATATTAACACGATTGGTCATGAAGTTTAAATTCTGCCGAAAGCCAAATCCATAAGAAACGGAAGCGTAGTTTGTATTATTGATGATGAACGGATTGTCCTGTTTAGGTCGATTTGGAGTATAGGCTACTGAAGCGGATAATCCCATAAATAGTGATGGATAATTTGCTGCCTTATTGGCTTGTAATCCGAATTTGGCGGCATGATACGCAGCCTGCAACTGTCGTAATTCAGGTCGTTGACTTCGGGCTTGTTCTTCGTAATAATGTATATCCATCAGTTGATAGTCAATTTGATCAAGAAAAGGGATATCTGGACTATAAAATACGTTTTGTGCTCTGTTATTGAGTGCCAAATTCCAGGCTGACTCCGCAAAGATGAGATTTTGCTTGACCTCATCAACCCTCGACAGAAGTTCAAACTTAAATATCCTGAATTCAAATATATCTGATTCCTCGAGCTCAGGATCACCCTCTTCTATCATTTTATTCAACCGTTCTTCTGCATCCTCCAGCTGTCCTAGGGCATCTTTGATAAGACGGTCTAACTCCATAGACAAAAGGCGTGAATAGTAGAGCTCAGATAGACGTTCTTCATAAACCGATCTTTCTGCCTGATATCCCGCTTCTGCAGCGATGACTCCCTGCCTTGCTGCACTAATTGCGTTGTCTATGGCTCCCCAAGTGTAAATTGGTTGCAAAGATGTGATTTCGGCGCGAGTGAAAATCCCCCAGTTGTACCAGTCATTTTTTAGATTAGGGTCCAGATAATATTGACCTGGCGAAAGATTAGGGTCACTACTTGAAACCGCTGGAACTAATCCGTGTGCAGTATTCAGTTCGATCCGAGGCAATATTCGTTGTGAACGAGCCTGATTTACTCTATTGACTGATAATTCCACTTCTGTGTGACGAGTATTCAGCAGCGTTGACTCTGACTTGGCTAGCTCAAGAAACTCAGTAAGAGACACCCTGATCGTGTCGGTCTGGGCAATACCTTCCGAAACAGCCAAGATCGACTGTAAAACAACGAATATCAGTACCCGCATCAAAATTGGCATAAGCCATAGAAATTAAATGACTATTTACAGACAATTTAACGTTGATCTCACTATTAGATTGCCGTAAAACAAAAAAAGCTCCGTTATTCGGAGCTTTTTTGCGGAGAGAGAGGGATTCGAACCCCCGGAACCTTTCGGCTCAACGGTTTTCAAGACCGCCGCATTAAACCGCTCTGCCATCTCTCCGGCAGATTCCAAATATACAAATTTTTCTATCAGTTTGACAAGGCTTCGGCCCCAGAAACTATCTCAGATATTTCAGTTGTGATTGCAGCCTGACGTGCTTGGTTGTACTTCAATCTCAACTGACGCATAATCTCATTTGCATTTTCAGTTGCATTATCCATTGCAGCCATTCGGGCACCCTGCTCAGATGCATTTGATTCCAGGACTGCTTTCCACATTTGAGTATTTAAATGTAGAGGAATGATACTTTCAAGAATAGCTTCAGTAGATGGTTCAAAGATATAGTCTACAGCTTCAACATCACTAGACGCCAGTGATTCAATATCCAATGGCAAAATCTGTGATAGCATCCTGTTTTGGGATATGACGGATTTGAACTCATTGAAAGCAAGGAAAACGGAATCGAATTCATTGTTCAAAAACTCATTCGTTGCAACCCTCATCACTGAAGCCGCAGCATCAAATTGAATCTTATCGAAGAAGCCTACATGACTACGTCTCACTTTATAACCACGTTTTCTGAAATGGTCGAAGCTTTTACGCCCGATACAGACCAATTCGAGAGTTCCATTGTTTTGCTGAGTCGGGAACCGTTCACGGATCTGATCTTCAACATAACGAAACAGGTTACTGTTGAATCCACCACATAGCCCCCTGTCTGATCCAACTACGATGAGCAGTACTCTATCGTTGGACTCACTTGTGCGTGTGTATGGGTTTTCAGATGCCCCCTCACCAGCGAGTTTTCCTATGACTGATGCTATTGAAGCAGCGTACGGACGGGTAGCAACAACACGTTCCTGAGCCTTTTTCAGTCGGGCAGCTGCAACCATTTTCATGGCTTTAGTAATCTGCTGCGTGTTCTTAACCGATGTTATCCGGTCTCGTATGTCGCGTAAATTTGCCATTTACCGGTTGTTCTTATTTCGAGTTCAATTGAGAGATGACTTTTTCTGCTTCGCCGACAAGTTTTCCAGATAATTCATCTGATAAGACACCTGATTTTAACAAAGTATTCAGCTCGTTTGAGTATTTCAAACTGATCAGATTCAGAAACTCTGTTTCGAAGGCTGCAATCTGATTGACTGCGAGGCTATCGAGGAGACCTTTACTGTTGACCAATAAGATCGCAATCTGTTTGTCAACACTCAATGGAGAATATAGACCTTGCTTGAGCACTTCAACGGCACGGGCACCACGATTCAACTGACGCTGTGTTGAAGCGTCAAGATCTGAGCCGAATTTTGCAAATGCTTCCAGTTCACGGAACTGTGCAAGCTCTAATTTCATGGAACCAGAGAGTTTTTTCATCGATTTAACCTGAGCTGACCCTCCAACCCTTGATACAGAAATCCCGACATCGATTGCTGGTCTTACACCACTGTTGAACAGATTTGACTGAAGGAAGATCTGACCATCTGTAATTGAGATCACATTGGTCGGAATGTACGCCGAAACATCACCAGCCTGTGTTTCGATAATTGGAAGCGCAGTAAGTGATCCACCACCTTTTACATGAGGTTTGAGCACTTCTGGGATATCGTTCATGTTCTGTGCCACGGAATCGTTTTTATTGATCTTCGCAGCACGCTCGAGCAGACGACTGTGCAAATAGAATACATCACCAGGGTAAGCTTCTCGACCTGGTGGGCGTCTTAAGAGCAAAGAGACCTCACGATAGGCTACCGCTTGTTTGGAAAGATCGTCGTAAATAATCAAAGCGTGACGTCCGGTATCTCGAAAATACTCACCAATTGCAGCACCTGCGTAAGCAGCGATGTATCGTAAAGGGGCTGGAGCCGACGCAGGCGCAGAAACCACAACGGTGTAGTCTTTGGCACCATATTTCTCTAGAGTTTGATTGACCTGTGCGATGGTAGAACCTTTTTGTCCAATAGCAACATAAATACAGAAAACGCCATTACCATTCTCGTGGGTATGCTTCTGATTGATGATAGTATCCAGAGCAATAGTAGTTTTACCTGTCTGGCGGTCACCGATGATTAATTCTCGTTGACCACGTCCTATGGGAATCAACGCATCGATGGCTTTGATCCCTGTTTGAAGGGGTTCGGTTACTGGTTCACGGTAAATTACACCAGGTGCTTTTCGTTCAAGTGGTAAGCGGAGAGTCTCACCAACGATTGGACCATTCCCATCCAGAGGATTTCCAAGAGGATCGATTACACGACCAAGAACGCCTTCACCAACAGGAATAGATGCGATGTCGTTGGTTCTACGAACCGTATGACCTTCTTCAATGAGACGTGAGGACCCAAAAACCACAACTCCAACGTTGTCTTCTTCAAGATTTAGTACCAATCCTTTGATCGTATTTCCTTCTGCGTCTTTTGACTCAGGAAACTCAACGAGCTCACCGGCTTGCACTTTTGAAAGTCCATATACACGGGCGATACCATCTCCGACTTCGAGTACGGTACCTACATCGTAAACATCCGTTTCATTATCGAAACCGGATAACTGTTTTCGCAGAATTGCGGATACTTCGTCTGGTCTAACTTGACTCATTTGTTTTCAGCGTTTGTTTGAATAAATGATCGTTTAAACAGCACTCACCTGTAAGAGTTCGGTAAGTCGTTCTAGTTTGTTGCGTACAGATCCGTCGATGACGGTGTCACCGTACTTGATTGAGACTCCACCAATTAGGTTTTTGTCTGTTTTAATAGCGTATTGAATGGATTTACCTGTGGTTTTCTCCATGGCTTTTACCATACTTTCAACCTGCTCTCTTTCTAATTCATAAGCGGTTGATATGGTTATCTCTAAGATACCAGCGTGATGGTTGTATACATCATGAAAACTGATTGCTACCGGATAAAGGAGTCCGAACCGATTCTTTTTCCCCAAAATGTGGACTAATTTGATCGTTGTATCTGTGACCTTTCCCTTTAAAATTTCCTGAATGATTGCCAGTTTCTTGTCTTCTTTGACAATTGGTGATTTCAGGATCTTCTGAAGCATAGGTACTGATTCGACCGCATCACGGATTAATTGCATATCAGAGCGCAGAGCCTCAAGTTGACCCGTTTCAAGTCCAACCTGGAGTAGTCCGTTTGCGTAACGTTTTGCAGCAGTAACAGATAACATGAATTAATTATTTGAAACTTCGTTGATGAAATTATCGACCAGTTTCTTGTTTTTACTGGCATCAAGTTCTGTGTCTAAAATCATTCGTGCAGACTGTAGAGCCAGATCAGCGACTTCGTTTCTGAGTTCCTGTAGAGCCTTTTTCTTCTCTGCTTCAATTGCAGCGCGTGCCTGATCAAGTAGTTTGGCCGCTTCGTCTTTTGCCTTCTCAATTTTATCTGCGCGAATTGCCTCGGCATCGTTCATGGCTTCCAGGCGTATACGTTGAGCGGTAGCTTCTGCTTCTTTAAGTGCTTTTTCGTTATCCCTGGTGATCTCATCGGCTTTTTTAAGTGCTTTTTCAGCAGCCTGAATGGAGTCCTTGATAGATTCTTCCCGTTGTTCGAGAGCATTCAGGATTGGTTTCCACGCTAGTTTAGCAAAGATGAATACGAAAATTAAAAACGTAATCAGAATCCAGACGAAAAGTCCGGGATCTACATCTAAAAGTCCGCCTTTTGCTAGTATGATATTCATAGTGAAACTGGTGAATAATAAAAAGGATGCATGCCGATGTCCATCGGCATGCGTTGTGATACAATCGTACTATTACTTAATAGCAAGAATGAAACATACTACCTGGCCGAAAAGTGCAACACCCTCGATAAAGGCAGCAGAAATCAGCATGGAAGTTCTAATATCGCCGCCGGCTTCAGGCTGACGTGCAGTTGCTTCCATTGCACCTTTTCCGATGATGCCGATACCGAGACCAGCTCCGATAGCTGTGATACCAGCACCTAGTCCGGCTGCTAAATAAGCCATTTCCATAGTTTAACTCCAAATAATTAGGTTTGTCGTGATTGTATTTATCATGATTGTGCGTGATTGGCCTCCGCCGAGTACACATGCTCATGCTCGTGATCGTGATGATGATCGTGTTCTTCAACTGCCATTCCTATAAATAATGCAGACAACATCGTAAAAATGTATGCCTGTAGGAATGAAACTACGATTTTGATAGCATAGATGAACAACGCGAACAATACCCATATCCATGATGTCCCCCAGGCTACACTGTCGCCAAAAATTCCCGAGAATATGAATATGAGCCCGATTATACTGTAAACGAGAACTTTTCCAGATGCCATATTTGCAAACAAACGAATGGTCAAAGCAAATGGCTTGGTGAAGAGTCCGATAATTTCAACGGGAGTAAGTATTACACGAATCCAGGCGGGTACACCAGGGAACCAAAACACATGCTTCCAGTGATCTTTGGTTCCATTCAATTGTGTAATTAAAAAAGTTGTGACAGCAAGGGCTGCAGTGACAGTCACATCAGCGGTAGATGAGACTCCCCAAGGCATCAATCCAAACAGGTTCATAATTAGAATCATGAAAAACGCTGTGATCAGATAAGGAGTGAATTTTCGATACTTCTTGGGACCTATGTTGGTGAGTGCAATTTCATCGCGGACAAAAACCACAAACACTTCTATCATATTTTGAAAAGCCCCTTTGGGTTCGGTATCTCGGCCAACTCCAGATGCATATCTTCTTGACAGGGGAATTGCAATGGCGAGTAGGACAAATCCTGCCAGCCAAAAATACATCAAGTGGGAACTGAGCGATAAATCCACTTTTGTGGGTGTCCCGTCTGTACGAACCAAATTATACGATACCGGAATGACGTCTTCTACACGTCCATTCTCCATATAATAGGTGTCAATATATTTTCCACTTTGAAGTGCTGAAGAGGAGCTTCCGTATACAGAAACGCCGTCCTGGTCCCAAAAAATACGAGGAAGTTCAACCTTGCCAACAGGTTTAAAATCTAAATAATAATGATTAGATAGTTTGTCTAGGACGTCAACTTGCTTGGAGTTGGTTTCAGCCTCGGAAGCCGTAGCAGTTGAAATACCGGTAACGAATAGTAGTATCGTCAGATACAAAGATTTTGTCGGAGTCATTAACTCTTTTCGTGTCTTTGAGTAGAATTTTTATGTATAAAAATAATTTCCAGTACAGATTTGTAAATATACGAAACAAAAAGACTAAGTACGAAAGTTATTTGCGGGAAATTACTGAAAAGTAATACAAAACCGATTACGATCATCATCCCCAGTAATCGTCCGAAAGTGCTTCCGTATATGTACGAATTGAACTGTTCAGCAGTTGCATTGATGTACTTTTGGATGAAATAGAAACCAATAGCTGTGTTGAACGTGGTAATGACTGAGGCCGTGACTAACGCATAGGCATGAGCGGGTGTGAATCGGATTACCAAAATAATCGCTATAAAGCAGGCTACTACATCTGAAATCAGTACATTCTTGTAGAATCCTGAATATTTCATTTAGGGGTATTTTTTTTCTTCTTTTTCTCTTCAGCTTCTACGTTCGCCATCCAAGCGATCTTAAAAATGATTGCAAAGACACTGACAATCCCGAACAAAGCCCCTATTACGGTAATCCAAGGAAAGAACCCGAATTTTCTGTCAATCCATATTCCTGCCAATAAGGGAATAAGAAGAGAAGCTGCGATTTGAATACCGAGTCCCAGATACTCACCAGAAGCTGCAAGGTTAGGACGATAAGGAATCATTTCAACTATGTTATGCTTTTGTAATGTACGGAGAGCTCAGACTAAATTCGTATTCGTTGTCTGTTTTGGGATTTTTGGTTCTCATTGTACATGTACCCTCGAAAACGGCTCCCTCTTCCAAAGCGATTGATCTCGCCTGTATATTTCCAAATACCTGGGCACTTTGACGAAGTATCAGCTTGTTGACTACATTAATGTCACCGCTTACTGATCCTGAAATATCGGCATCGATTGCAATAATATCACCTTTAACAATAGCTGAACCAGCCAGAATACATTTTCCATCTACCTCCACAGATCCTTGGACAATTCCTGCGATTCGAATAGAATTTCCGGTTTTAATGTTTCCTGTAAGCTCCGTTTCTTCACTAATCATGTTGATCGACGTTGAAAGTTTTCCAACTGTCTTAGAATCTTGGTTATCGGACTTTTTTCTGAACATAGGAAACTAATCTAAGAGATAGTTGACTGGATTAACAGGCTCTCCATTTTGCCACAATTCAAAATGCAGGTGTGCCCCTGAATTAATTAACCCGCTGTCTGAGACACTCGCTAAAATAGTACCTTTCTGAACAAAATCACCAACTTCTATCATAGGAATTTGAGTATGTTTATATACAGTGACAAATCCCCTTGCATGTTGCACTATAATTACGAATCCATAGTTCAAGGTCCAGTCCGCATTCAACACGACTCCATCGGCTACAGCCTTTACTGGTTCTCCGACACGTGTTGCGATATCAATGCCAAAATGGCTGGTAATTAACCCGAATTGTTTGGTAATTGTACCTCTAACGGGAGGTTCGGTAGGGAATCCTGGATTTTCAATTTTGGGCATGTTAATATTGAGATCCATATTTTGAAGGAAGTCATTGACAGATACAGGCGGAGTTTTTTGGATAATATCAGGTTCAAGTGGTTGAACACCCTGATAGTTCCTGGTTAAACCAAGATTAAAAGATGTATCCACGCGGTTTATGATAACATCTTGAATCCCCTTTAGCTGAGCTTCCCTCCTGTTCAACGAATCCTGGAGAGCTACTACGCGTTCTGTGATCAGAATCACTTCATTTCTTAGGGTGAATTCTTCATAATTAAGTATCACCATGCCCAGTGGGGTAAAGCGAAACAGAACGATCGTGACTAAAACCAGTGCAACGCCCAGAAAAACGGCGTTCATGAACAAAAAGCTTGGATTAAAGTTAAAGGATTTAGGATCCAGTGTTTCGTTTTCATCCCACAACAAAACGGTCACTTGCCTGCCTCTACTGCCAAATAAGGTCCTGAAGAAATCAAGCATGTGTTCGAGCTAGTAGGTTAATTTCAACGGGTTGAATAATTCGGAGATTCCTTGGTTATCGTTACCGAGTGTGGATGACTCTCGCGGACACTCGATGCGGATATCTCTACGAATTCGGCATGTTGAAGAGCTTGTATGGTGGAAGCTCCGCAATATCCCATGGCTGCACGTAGTCCACCAACCATCTGGTATACCACTTCGCCCAAATTACCCTTATAGGGTACCATTCCTTCAATTCCTTCAGGTACCAATTTTTTGATATCATCTTCAACGTCTTGAAAGTATCTGTCTTTACTACCCTTTGACATCGCTGCAAGACTGCCCATCCCTCTGTAGGACTTGAATTTTCTGGAGTCATAAATAATGGTTTCCCCGGGACTCTCATCCACACCTGCGAACATACTGCCAAGCATTACCGCATTTGCGCCGCCAGCAAGAGCCTTGGGGATTTCACCTGTTTGTTTAATTCCACCGTCGGCAATTACGCCAAGACCTACTGTTTTTGCGTAATCGGCAACCTCCATTACCGCAGTAAGTTGAGGTACCCCAACTCCGGTCACAATTCGAGTGGTACAAATTGAGCCTGGGCCAACACCCACTTTGACCACATCTGCTCCGGCTTCAAACAAAGATTTTGCCGCGGCGGCTGTTGCGATGTTTCCGGCAATGATTTCTAGTTTTGGGAAGTGTTTTTTCGATTCTCGTACCATTTGAAGCACCCCCTCCGAATGACCATGAGCCGTATCAATGGTGATGATATCAACTCCGGCTTCGACCAATGCCTTAATTCGATCCAGGGTGTCGGCAGAGATACCAACAGCAGCGCCTACCCGAAGGCGGCCCAGCTCATCTTTACATGCATTTGGGAAGTTTTTCTTTTTCTCGATGTCTTTGAAGGTGATGAGTCCAACCAGAGTACCGTCTTTATCAACGATAGGGAGTTTTTCAACTTTATATTCTTTGAGAATTCTTTCAGCTTCAGCAAGATCTGTTCCAATACCAGCTGTGACCAATTTTCCATGGGTCATGATCTGACCAAGTTGCTTGTCCATGTCAGTTTCAAAGCGCAGGTCACGATTGGTAACGATGCCAATGAGTTTGCGATTGGCATCAACAATTGGAATTCCTCCAATTTTGTGTGTATTCATTAAGGCACGTGCATGTCGAACCAAAGCATCATCAGTAAGTGTTACAGGATCAACGATCATTCCACTTTCTGAGCGTTTAACTAATCTCACTTGTTCGGCTTGTTGTTCGATGGTCATGTTTTTGTGCAAAATGGCCATCCCCCCTTCCCGTGCAAGTGCAATGGCCAAACGATATTCGGATACGGTGTCCATCGCTGCGCTCAAAATCGGCACATTAAGTCTGAGACGAGGCGTTAAATTCACAGATATATCGACATTTCGTGGTAGAACCGAGGAGTGTGCGGGGACCAATAGTACATCGTCGTACGTGAGTCCTCTTCTGGAAATGCGTGGATGGGATTGATTAGGATGCATTTGATTGGGTTAAATCGTTCACGTTTCCCTAATTTACGGAAATAAGATTTTTCTCGCTTGAACAAAATCCGTTGATACTCAAATTAGTGGACTATAAAAAACTACCATGGGTACTATTTAAGATCATGATTGAAATCGGAACGCTGATTAGCGTTATATTAGAATTCTCCAATTTATATACATAATCACCGATTTGGATACAGTAATTCCCTTTCACAGACCTTTCACGAATCACGAGGAGCTGCACGCGATAGAGGTAGTGCTCAAAAATGGCGTTTTAAGAGGTGATGGGCCAACATCACGTCGTGTACAGAATACGATGCGTAACGATATCAAAGCTGAGCATGTTTTCTTCACAACTTCATGCACCCATGCACTGGAAATGGCTATGATGTGTCTGGATCTGCAGCCGGGGGATGAAGTCATTTTACCATCGTTTACCTTTGTTTCAACTGCAAATGCCATACTCATTCATGGTGGGAAACCCGTTTTTGCCGATATTCTTCCGGGAACTCTGAATCTTGACCCCAGCGATGTAGCCCGGAAAATCACCTCACGAACCAGGGCGGTAATTCCGGTACATTATGCTGGTATATCCGTTGATTTCGGTGCTTTGAAAGATATCGTTTCTGGCAAGAACATCCTGATTATAGAAGATGCGGCTCAAGGGGTTGATGCGTTTTATTCAGGCAAAGCCCTGGGCACCATCGGAGATATTGGATGTTATAGCTTTCACGATACGAAAAATGTGACGTGCGGAGAAGGTGGTGCATTTATTACCAATTCGGATGCGATTGCCCGAAAAGCTGAAATCATTCGGGAAAAGGGTACCAACAGGTCAGCTTTTTTACGGGGTGAGGTCGATAAATACACATGGATCAACCGTGGAAGCAGTTACATTCAGTCAGACATACTGGCAGCAGTACTTGAGGTTCAGTGGAGGAAGCGAATGCAGATTAAAGAGTTACGAAGAGTTGTCTGGAATAGATACCATGATCTGCTGCACCCCTTTGCTCAGCGAAATTTGATTACATTACCCGAAGTACCGGAATATTGTGACCCCAACTATCACATCTACTTTATAAACACACAAAACGCTCAGACCAGAGATGAGCTCCTTGATCACCTTAAATCATCGGGTATTCAAGCAAGTTTCCATTATGTCCCGTTGCATAACAGCCCGTTCGGGAAACAGTTACATGCATTTCACGAACCTCTTCTAAATACTGAATTTTTGAGTGACACGCTCATCAGACTACCCATCTATCCTGATTTGATTCAGGAGCATCCCGATTTTGACACGCGTACCTATCGGGCATTTGAGAGTTTCTTCAAATAAAAAACCCGTTTTGAGCACTTCATCCATCCATATCGAAAGGATCACACGAGAAGAATGGATCACCACGTGGGTAAGCTCAGCATATGCTACTTTTTTTGAGCACCCCGACTGGTTTGATTGCTGGAAGATCATGTATCCCCACTCAGAGAATCCTTTTGCTGTGAAAATCCGACTGGATAACCAAAAGTCTGTGGTAATTCCATGCTTCAAACGGAAAATGACCAAAGGACTCCTATCCAGGTATGAATGTAGCCCTGGCGGATTGTACTCGGGTCCAATTGGCTTGTCTGGATCACTACACAGGGACCAGATGCAGGAATTACTATTGATTCTGAATGTTGAATTACGGGATTTCAGTTTCCGTATGAATCCATTTGTGACAACCGAAGGTTTTTTTGATACCGACACTGTACTTTTTACTCAGGTTACAGATCTGGGAGATAAACCCACACTAGCTACCAAACTTCAGCAAAGTGGTGTTGCCTACGATGCCAGATCAGCACACCGAAAAGGGCTACGCCTGCAGCTATCAGGTAAGGATGACCTACAGAGTTATCTGAACGTGTACGATTCATGTCGCCTCAGATGGCAGAAGCAAACCTCAATATATCCAGTGGAGTTTTTTGAAAGATTGATCTTATCTAAACACTGTGATTTTTGGCGTCTTCTTTACCAAAATGAGTACATCGGTGGCGGTATTATCTTAAAAGGTCCTAACCACGCTGCATCATGGTTAACCATAGTGGATCCGGAATCAACGTCATTACGTCCATACGAATTTTTGTACCAAAAACTCTTGAATCACTACGCCGATTCCGGTTATAGGTGGTTTGATTTTAATCCCTCCTCCGGACTGCAAGGAGTTGTCAGATTCAAAGAAAAATTCGGAACCAGGCGCATGGCCTTTCATCAGTTCGAACGTAAAGGAGCGATGAGTTCGATCATCGCAGCAATCAGGGGTGATAGATCATGATTCAGGAACTAAAAAAGTCGGCGTTCCGAAATATGCACTGGACTGGATTATCGTCTGGTATTGTATCGGCGTTACAACTCGTCAATACGGTTGTTTTAGTCTATTTTCTTCGGCCTGACGAGTTTGGAACAATGAGTGCCATGTTACTACTCATTTGGTTCACTCAATACATTTCAGACGGCGGAATGAGTCCTGCTATTGTTCACTATGATACAAATACGCCTGGTATCATGAACACATTGTATGCAATAAATATAGGTCTTGCTGTTGGTCTATATTTGCTTGTAGTGGTTTCAGCAGAACACATTGCTCGTATTTATGATGAACCGATACTGGTTACCTACCTTCCAGTTGCTATGCTTTCGATGGTTGTCGCTTCTTTTGGAAATCAGTTCAAAGTTGTGTTGATGAAAGTATTACGGTTTGATGTAATTGCCAGACAAGAAGTGATTACCGCAATGATAAACTCACTAGTGACCATTTTACTTGCAGCGATGGGATATGGAGTATGGGCGATGGTAATCGGACACTTGAGTGGCGTTGTACTGGGTACTGTGGTGTTGATTGCATCTTCGTTGAAATCCTGGAAGCCAGGAATACAGTTTTCAGTAAAAGGACTAGAGCCTTATTTGAAACTAGGAATGTATCAACTTGGAGAGAGGGTGAGTTTATTTCTGAACACCAGGCTGGACCAGTTGATTATTGGTCCGGTTCTTGGGACCGCAGCACTTGGTATTTACTCTGTGGCTCACAATCTGGTTGTAAGTCCAACGACGAGGGTCAACCAAATTTTTAGTTATGTGATGTTTCCTGTATTTGCCAAAGTAAAAAACGAGGAATCTGTTCTTCGAAAAGGGTACCTGAAACTGGTGAAACTGGTCACAACCATCAATACACCAGCCATGCTCGGATTATTACTGACTGCCCCTGTTTTCATACCCCTATTCTTTGATGTGGAATGGGTAAAAAGTATCTATATCATTCAAATTTTGGCCATTTACGCCTTGATTCGTTCTACTGGGAGTCCCGCTGGTAGCCTTCAACTAGCAAAAGGTAGGGCTGATCTTGGATTCAAATGGAATTCTATTCTTGTACTCATCAGTGCACCTGTTTTGTATCTGGCCTCATCACTGGGTGGCCTTGAAACGGTTGCATGGACTCTCACATCAATGCATGCCCTGCTGTTTTTTCCCTATTGGAGATTTACTATTCGTCCATTGATCGGCCCACCTGCCAGAGACTATTACGCCTCTGTAATCAGTGGATTAATACCAGGCTTCATCATGGCGATCATTGTATTTATTTTTTTGGTCTATGTTGATAGCATGGAGCCATTCATAAAATTTGGCCTGGTAGTTATTATTGGTGTTTTTGTGTGTATTGCGGCTATTTTTGTACTTCAAAAAGAAATGGTCAAAGAAATCAAAGAGTATTACTTTAACAGGCAAACACCTAAACCAGATAAAGCGGTTTAAAATGGGTTCTGAATTGAGAATTGGGCACTATCATCCAGTCTGGTTACCAAACACCATGACCTGGCTATATCGTCAAATTTGTGAGCTGGAAGATAATTCCCGGAACAGCGTCTACTGCGAGCACCTGGATAATCTGGATCAGTTTCCTTTTACTTCTGTCTATGCGTTTGAGAATGAGACCTTGTTGAAAAGGTTGTCAGACCGTGTCCTGAAAAAAATAGGGAATACTTCAGGACTTCGTTCGTTGGTATCGAAAATGAGAAGCGATCATATTGATTTACTGCATTCACATTTTGGGCATGTTGGCGTAACAGGGACCAAAATGGCTGAAGATCTCGGTGTTCCTAGTGTAGTAACTTTTTATGGCATGGATCTTTTCCAAGTGCCTAAGCGATACCCATCACTTGGGGCTCAATACCCTGAAATGTTTAACAAGGTTTCTATGATTCTTTGCGAGGGGACACAAATGGCTAAATCTGTGATTTCAATGGGAGCAGACGCATCCAAAGTTATGGTTCATCCTCTGGGCATCGAATTGGACACCATCGATTACATACCCAGAACCTGGAATCAGGATGAGCCACTTAAAGTTCTTCTTGCTGCATCATTTAGACCTAAAAAAGGTATCCCAAACGCCATTCAAGCACTATCCGAACTGAGTAAAACCATTGATTTGGAAGTCACGATAATTGGTGATTCAACTATAGACCAGGTCTCAATCCTTGAAAAGGATCGCATTTTCAATACTGCCAGGGAATCTGATATACACGATAAAATCCATTTTCGAGGGTTTAGAACGCATCAAGAACTGCTGGAGATTGCAAAAAGTCACCATCTTTTTCTCCAACCCAGTCAGCATGCCGATGATGGTGATTGCGAAGGTGGTGTCCCGGTTACACTGATAGAACTCGCAGCCCAAGGGCTTCAAATCGTAAGTACCTATCACTGTGATATTCCCAGCGTGATTGATCATGGAAAAACGGGATGGTTATGTCCGGAGCAAGATACCCCTGAACTGATCAGAGTTTTATTTGAAGCCATTGAAAACGCTACTGAATGGGGTGATATTAGTTTGCGATCACGTAAGCACATAGAATCCAGATATGATGCAAAAAAACAAGCCGCTACACTACATGAACTTTATAAAGGAGTTTTAAATGGGTAAAATCATGCTGGTATGTCCATTTTGGGGACAAAGCGGACACGTGGGTACATTTAGAGCGGAACGACTTGTTCAATGGCTTTTGGATGCTGATCACAAGGTTGTTGTTGTTACTTCCGGACATACGGATTCAGCATCAGAATCGTGGTTTGGTACACTGATATCTGTACGGGATCCACTAAAAATTTACCCGGTCGCTGGAACAACCACGATTACTGAAGATGCCCGAAGAAAGCCTAATGCTTTTAGACGTTGGATGGCTTATTTCTTGCTGAATCCCGACTTGCACATCATTTGGGCCCGTACAGTACTAAAATCGAGTATTGTTGCCAGGATTGCTAAAGAATGTGATTTTTTTCTGGCCACTTCCCCACCAGAATCAGCATTTCATGCGGCAAGTACTTTGGCTGAACGATACGATGGTGCATTTATCATGGACCTGCGTGATGGGTGGCTGGATGAACCGATGAAGCCCCTTTTACGAAGTTCGGCTCTACAAAAGTACAGAGAGAGCAGACTCGAGAACAAGATTGTAACAAGAGCAACACATATCACGGTCACTTCACAAAACTGGAGGGAGTTACTTGTAAAGCGATATCCACAGCACAGGTCTAAAGTAGTCGTGGTTCCGAATACCTATCCTCAGTTTAAAACTGAAACTACAACAAACTTAGTGTCGCAAGAACTGAACAAGTATGAAAAAGAAACGTTTACACTGGTTCATGCAGGTCGGCTGTCCAGTTCAAGGCCGGAACGGAATGCTGATTTTCTTCTGAATGAAATCATTCATCATATTGAGAAGCATAAGGACACCTTTGAGATCAACTTTATCGGAAATCTGGAACGTGATGAATTAAACTGTCTTGGGTTCTGGAAACAGAAATTTCAACAAACAGGGTCGGTCTTGAATCATATGAATCAGGTACCACGGGTAAAAGCATTGGAGATACTTTCACAAGCCGATGGGCTTTTAATGATCAGTAATTCATATGCTTCGATTCCTGCAAAATATTTTGACTATTCGGTTTCGGGTAAGCCCGTGCTCTGTTATACCACCAAAGATTCCATCATGACGGACATCTCCTTGAAACAGCCCCAAATTCATGTCATATTTGACGCTCAGAGCGACAGAAACGATGTTGTTATTCTTGATTTCCTGGAGTCGGTAAGAGGTCATGTACGATATGACAGCTCCAGTCTCTTGCCCGAATTTACCGAGCAAGTCGTGAAATCAACGTTTCTTGAATTGTTTGCCCCTTGATTATGCCCTTATCCCGATTACCTAAAGTCCAGGTTTTACTATCTACATTCAATGGCGAACGATTTATTGAAGAGCTGGTCTATAGCGTGGTCAATCAGTCGGGGGTGGAAGTAGACCTGCTGGTTCGTGATGATGGATCCACTGACAACACGGTGTTGATACTGAGAAAATTTGCTGAAAATCTGCCAGGCATAACCCTCATAACTGGTCATAATTCTGGTGTGGTTCACAGTTTTTTTGACTTATTAAAGATGTCTGGAGGAGCCGAATATTATGCCTTTGCAGATCAGGATGATGTGTGGAAGCCAGATAAACTCATCCGTGCAATTCAAAAGCTGGGCACATTGAATACGGACGAACCTGTAATGTACTATTCGAGACTGGAGTTTGTGAATGAACATCTTGAGCACATTGGGTTAAGCTCAAAACCAGTGTATAGTGGATTCCATAATGCACTGGTTCAAAATCAAGCTACCGGATGTACGGTGGTATTGTCTGATAAAGCACGAAGTGTAGTTGTAAAAAAGCTACCAAACTGGGCACTGATGCACGATTGGTGGTGTTATTTGGTCATATCCGCATTAGGGAAGGTCGTGTACGATGAAAAATCATACATTTTATACAGGAAGCATGGCAAAAACGTAACACCAGCGACACCTTTTTTTGCCCTGGAGCTTGTTGCAAGGATCAAAAGATATTTGGGTGACGGCAAAATCGCAGAAAAAGTCACTGACCAGGTATCGGAATTCCACAGATTATATTACAGCGAGTTATCGCCCCGGCAAAAATCTATCACAGATGAGTTTTTGAATGCCAGAAGCGCTGACTTTTTTAAAAGACTGAGATATGTTTTATTTGAACAAAAAGTTCAAAGAAATACCCGATTGGATAATTTTATCCTTAAAATATTAATCTTGACCGGGAAGTTTTGAAATCCCATCACATCGAACAGGCAAACCCGCAAACACACCAGCTGGTGTGGTTAACTGCCCATCTTCTTTACCAGATTCAGTACCAGAAGTGATTGTTCAGCTGTTTCGGTAGTACAGTTTCCATTCAGATACTGATTTACCCAGTAATAAACACTTCTCCTTCTGGCAAGAACATAGGGATCACGGGTAGAGTACCATCCATTCAACTCATCTCTAAATCCTATCATATCAATTGCAATTACCAGCTTCATGGAATCGGGAATATCGCTCCATCCCATCCAGTCCAGAATATCTCTTGATTCCTTGATCAATGGATGTATCTTGTCAGTTCTTGAAGAAGTATGGTTTTTAGAAACGGGTACCGATGTTAACACCGGGTAATTGTGATCCAGTTTTTTTGCACTTGTCATTTTTGTTCTCCTGTTAATACGTCATTTTTAGTTTCTAAATCAAAATTATGTAAGGGATGTGACAACATTATGTCACACCCTCGAAATCTTTTTTTATTATTTTTAAGAACACTGTTCCACCAATCCAGATTGTATGTTTGAGTCCATGAACTTGCCGGTTAGCGATCCCGTATTGATTGTGGCTATTGTCATGCTCATCATTCTGATATCTCCATTGATTTTCAAGAAACTGAGGGTTCCTGGAATCGTTGGAATTATTGTATCCGGTACTATTGTGGGTCCTTCGTTAACAGGTCTGTTGGAACGTGATGCCACAATTATCCTTCTTGGCACCGTTGGTTTGCTGTATCTCATGTTTATGGCTGGGTTGTCCATTGACCTGAATCAATTCAACAGACTCAGAAATAAAAGCTTGATTTTTGGAGTGGTCTCGTTTGCAGTACCCATGTTTCTTGCCTACCTGATATCTCCTGCGCTACTAGGTTACACATTGGCTACAACTTTCCTTTTGGGCTCTATTGTTGGCTCTCACACCCTTTTAGCCTACCCAATTGCGCACAGGCTTGGCATCACCAGGAATCGTGCTGTAACGATGACCATGGGTGGAACCATGGTTACCGACGGCCTGTCTTTGGCAATACTGGCGCTGGTCGTTGGTTCTATGGAAGATGGCGTTACGCTCGGTTTTCTTGGGTCATTTAGTTTAAGTGTGGGAATTTTTGTGGTAGGTTCGATCAGTATCCTACCACGTCTTGGGAGGTGGTTCTTCAGAACATTCCCTAAAGAAAATGATGCCGATTATGTCTTTCTTGTAGCCATCCTCTTCGTGAATGCCTGGTTAGCTAACCTGGCTGGATTAGCGCCCATTATCGGGGCGTTTCTTGCCGGACTGCTGCTAAACAGATTGGTCCCAGACTCCAGTCCTTTAATGAATAGGGTACAATTTGTTGGTAATGCGCTTTTCATCCCTTTTTTCCTGATCTCGGTGGGAATGCTTGTGGATGTGAGTGTGCTGGGCAGTTTTGAGGTCTGGTTTACGGCCTTATTATTCACAGGTATTGTAATTGTGGGTAAGTTTATTGCGGCCTTTGCATCACGTTTTATCTTCAAGCTATCGAATGCTGAGGGGTTGACCATATTTGGATTGTCAGTTCCACAAGCTGCTGCTACCTTGGCCGTTACTCTCATAGGATTTGATGTGGGATTATTCGATGAGCTTGCTGTGAATGCAGTGGTCATCATGATAATGATTACCTGCCTGATCGGTCCATACTTGGTAGAAAAATTCGGTCGACAGATTGCTGAGGCTGAATCCAGGAAGCTGTATACGAAATCGGATGCGCCTCAACGAATTCTGGTTCCGTTAGCGAATCCAACCACAGCTGAAGCATTGATGGATATCGCATTTGCCGTAAGAGACCAAAATAGTTCGGAAAGTGTATTCCCTCTAACCGTAGTGCGAGACGGACCGAATGTTGAGGCTCAGGTTGCGGATTCCGAAAAGATGCTCTCACATGCTGTTATTTATGCAACTGCTACGGAAGTCCCAGTTTCTCCGTTGACTCGGGTGGATATGAATATTTCAACAGGTATCAACCGTGCCATTAAAGAAAAGCGGATTACAAGCGTTATTATTGGCTGGAATGGTGAGAGTTCGGCTCGACAACGTATTTTTGGAGGAGTTCTGGATCAGCTTCTCGAACAAACAGCCGAAATGATCATGGTTTCCAAGATTGAGGAAAAAATCAGTACGAATGAGCATGTAATCCTGGCAATCCCTCCTTTTGCATCGCTCGAACCTGGATTTGTGGATGCGGTCAGGAACATCAAAATACTCGTGCATCAGATGGGTACCGACTTGAAAGTAATTGGTGTTACTGAAAGGCTTCAGATTCTTAAAGGTATCATTTCAAAAGCAGAACCCACTGTGAAAACAGAGTATATTGAAATCCCAAATTGGCTTAAACTCATCGAAAAATTGGATGATTTGCTGGACACGAAATCGTTTTTCATACTCCTGAGTGCACGCGAAGGCACCATATCGTGGAGACCCGGCCTGGACCGCCTGCCCGGACTGATTGCTAATAGGTTTCCAAAAAATAATTTCATGACCATTTTTCCCTCTGAAATGATATCGAAGCAGGGCGACTCGGATTTCAACGTAGTTCAATGCATCAACGAATCGGCAATAACAATCGGTTCCGAACCTGTTCATGAGCACAAAAAATTGATTCAGGAGATGTTAACTAAGAAATTTGATTCAGATGAGTCAGTAAAAGCCTCACTACTCAACAATCTGTTGGATAATTCGCTCGACTACACTCCAGAAATTATACCTGGTATCTGTATTTTTGACACCCACACAGAGCTGGTTAAGGATACCTGTGTATTGATTGCCATCAACACGGCAGGTATAAAAATCCCAAAAACATCGGGAGCTATTCATATTTTGGTCTTGGTTATCAATCCAGATTCATTGGGAACCGATGTGCATTTCAATCGACTCAATGAAATTGCCCGGATTTTCAAAAATCCTGCGGTAATTCCACTTCTTAAAAATGCACGTAGTTCAGCTGAAGTCTTAAACGCAATGAGTGATGCCAGCAGCTCAGATAGAAAGAAAAAAACTGAGATCGATAGGCCGGTTAATCCGGATAAATAGCTTTTTTGGCAGCCAAAAGGGTGTTTTTCATTAACATGGCGACAGTCATTGGACCGACACCACCGGGGACAGGTGTCATCCAACTCGCCTTTTCGGATATAGACTGGTAGTCGCAGTCACCCACAAGTTTGTACCCTCGTTCTGTAGTCGGATCTGGAATCCGATTCATTCCAACATCGATAATCACCACATCCTCTTTAACCATTTGCCCGGTTATCAAACCAGGTACACCTGCTGCTACAATCAACATATCAGCATTGATCGTGTGTCGCGTCAGATCCTTAGTGTACTTGTGACAAATCGTAACCGTAGCTTTCCCCTCGTCGTTCTCTCGGGAGAGCATGATAGCTGCAGGTGATCCGACGATATTACTGGCACCGACCACGACAATGTGCTTCGATTTCACCGGAATTGAGTAAAAGGATAAAAGTTCCATGATCCCTGCAGGAGTACATGACCGGTAGCTGGGTTGTCCTATAGTCATTCGTCCCACGTTCATAGGATGAAATCCATCAACATCTTTTCGATGGTCTATGCTTTCAATCACGGCAAGGGAGGTCATATGCGACGGTAAAGGCAATTGTACCAGAATCCCGTCAACGGTATCATCCTGATTGAACTGCCTAATTCGTTGTTTCAGTTCTCGCTCTGAGGTTGTATCCGGAAGGTACAGGGTATCTGAAAGTATTCCCACTTGATTGCAAGCACGAGTCTTCGCTCCAACATAAACTTTTGAGGCCGTGTTGTTTCCAACTAATATAACCTGAAGCTTAGGAGCTCTGTTGCCCAAAGCCACCCAAGAATCGACATCGTTTTTTACCTCTTCTTTAATTTTGTCTGAGACCAGAAGCCCATCAATTTTGTTGACAATACGACTCATAATCAGGTGGTTTTATTCTCTTCATTTTCAAACAGCTCGAGCATCTCTTTGGCCGTATCGCAATCTATGAGAAGCTCTCGGAACTGATCGTTATTCATGAGACGGGAAATTCGACTCAGTAATTTGATATGAAGACTATTCTGAGTTTCAGGACCCACCAACATGAAAATCATGTTGACTTCTTTTCCATCAATCGAACCGTAGTCAATTGGATGCTTCAGGCAGGCAAAAGCAGCATAATTTGTTGTGATACCATGTACCCTTCCGTGCGGAATGGCTAACCCTTTTCCCACCCCAGTTGACATGATTGATTCCCTTTCGATGACCGCCTTATAGGCTTTTTCCGCAATATCAAATCCAACAGATCTCTGCATTGCATCAACCAGTTCTTTGAGAGCTTGTGTCTTGTCTGACGCTTCCAAGGTAGGAATTACATTGTGTTCGGTGAGGAGATCTGAAATTTTCATGTCGTTCAAACGGTTAATTGTTTCAGCTTCAAATATACTGATGTTATTTTCCAACTGACAATCAAAAAACGATTTCAAAAAAACATCTGATCAACGATTTCAGATTAAATTAGTACCTTAGGTGATGCAATTTTTCCAGAGTGCCTACGCCGTATTTCTAAAAGATGCCAGACTTGAATTACGTACCAAGTTTGGCATCAATACAATTATTGCATTCGTCATAGCTTCTCTTATGGTTATTTTATTTGCACTTAGGGCTGAAGACTTGCATGACCACGCGAAAAGTGGCTTATTCTGGATTATTGTACTTTTTGCTTCATTGTCATCACTATCCAGGTCATTTGTGGCAGAATCTGATCAGGGAACATTGGATCTATTGAGACTGAGATTTCCCGCAACCCATATTTTTACCGGAAAACTAGTCTATAACTACGTTTTCACTCTGGCTGTGGCCATTTTCTCATTTCTGTTGTACCTTTTTTTACTGAACATTCAGATCATACTGTGGCCCGTAATGTTAATTGGTTTAGTATTTGGATCGCTTGGGTTGGCATCTGTTTCTACTCTACTGGCATCTTTGGTGGCTCAGAGCTCACAAAAAGGTGCCGTATTCTCGGTGCTGGCCATACCACTACTGATTCCATTGATCCTGATTGTAGCCAAAGTGACTTTCACCGGATTTTACGGCGATCAGGATGGAACCTACATCAGCGATGTGGCAGCCTTGACAGGATATTGTGGCGTTACCATCACCGCTGGTTCACTTCTCTTTGATTTTGTTTGGGATGAATAGCATGATACCATTCGCAAAAACCAGCGTACTTGGACAGGAAAAAGTAAAGAACGAAATCAGTAAGATTTTGGAATCAGGCAGACTTGGCCATGCATACCTGCTTGCCGGACCACCTGGAATTGGAAAAAAACCTTTGGCGCTTGCTTTTGCCGAAGCTGTAAATGGGATATCCCATCTAAGCAACCTTGGAACACATACTTTCTCAAACAAAAGTAGCTGGATGAATCATCCCGACATCCATGTGTTCATCCCCATTCCTCGCGAGCTTTCCAAAACTGAATTTAATACACGAATTCGATTGCTGGCTGATGACCCTTATGCTGTGATTGATTTTGCAAACCGTCCGAACCTCGAAGAGGAATCCAGTAAAAATCGACGGGCATTTTATCCCATAGACTATTTCAGGGAAGAGGTTAGACCTGCATTCTTCCTCAGACCGAATGAAGGTCGTAAGAACATCATCATTCTTACCGGTATTGAGCACATGCAGGATAGCTCGGCGAATGCATTTCTCAAAATACTCGAAGAACCACCTGAAGACGTGTTGATTATCATGACAACAGATAATCTGAACGCCTTATTACCAACCATTTTATCGCGCTGTCAGGTACTTAAATGTACAGGCCTTACAACCCGGGAAATTACTGAAGGGTTACTTGAACGCGATGGGATGTCTGAGGAGGATGCCGGGTATATGGCCCGAATTTCAGGAGGTAATTATGCAATAGCCAGGTTTTGGGATGTAAAACAGGTGAAATCACTTCGAAGTGAAATCGTAAGCTTTCTGCGAATGTCCTACACACTGGATGCCAGTGAAATGCTGAATCTGGTATCATCTTGGGCGGATGAGAACAATACCGAGGGACAAATCGTCATCCTAAACCTACTTGAAGTGTTCCTAAAGGATATCATGGTGTATATGCATACATCCAACAAAACCTTGCTGGTAAATTCAGATCAGATTGAAGTAATTACCCGATTTGTTCAGTCTATGGGAAATGCCAAGGTGGAAACGATGATTGATCAAATCGATTCGGCAAGAACCCTGTTACGTCAGAATGTGAAAGACAAGTATATATTTACGGTATTGGGCATCCGTTTTGGATATCTTATGCGCGGATTGGAAACTCCAATCCCAATGTCTGAATCCTGGTTACATCTACCTGCTGTTGAGTTGCCATGAACACTATTTTCTATAAACTTCAGGGTACGGGAAACGACTTCGTTGCTTTCGATTTTCGAGAGTTCGGCTATTCTATAGAAAACCTCAAAAGTAAAGCAACTTTGCTTTGTGATAGACGATTCGGAATCGGGGCAGATGGCCTACTTGCTCTGCTACCCAGTGGGATTCCTGATACAGCCTATGAAATGCTGTATCTGAATGCTGATGGCAGTGAAGCCGGAATGTGTGGTAATGGTGGTAGATCTATAGCAAGACTGGCAAGTGAACTCGGTGTTCCCAACAACCACCGTTTTCACGTCCATGGAAAACCCTATAGCGTTTCAGTAACCAGGACCGATGTCACCCTGAGCTTCCCTGCAATTGTTCATTTAAACAGGATTCCAGATATCCAATTGGGTACCATTGAAATACTTCATACAGGAACAGAACATATTTGTATCAAAATGTCTGATTCAAATACACTTGAAGAGTTGGACTATCTCAGGCAGATTGGGCAAAAACTCAGATTTGACCAAAGATTTGCTCCAAAAGGCACGAATGTAAATTTTTATTATCCAATCGATCACGAATCCATTAAGCTGGTCACTTACGAACGGGGTGTCGAAGATCTGACGTTATCGTGCGGAACTGGATCGCTTGCGGCCGCCATCTGCCACGGACACACAACTAATCAAAATCGAGTCAGGGTTTTTAACAGAGGTGGGGTTGTCCTGTGTGCATTTAATTCATCTGAACAACCCCTAACCTATAAAGACCTGACTCTGAAAGGACCTGCTGAACTTGTTTTCCAAGGCTCAATCGATCTATAATAAGCTAACGGCACTGATCACCTGTCTGGTATTCATTCAATGTGGAACCTCAAATACCGGTCTCTACAATGATTCTTCTGCCCCAAACTCATCTGTACCCTACGTAAATCAATTTACGGTACCTGGTCAGCGTCTACCTGCAGGTGATATCAAGAGTATTCAATTCTTTCGGGGTACAGCTGGATCGGCTCCGATTATCGAATTAAACTCATCCCAGCGACTTACCCTTCAGTTTGATGATCTGGGAATTGAATCTGATATGTTTCGTGTTGAAATCACACACCACCAATCTGACTGGTCAGATTCACGCCTCCTGCCAAATTTCTACCTTCGCGGTTTCCAAAACGATTACTTTGGAGAAGGAACAAAGGGTCGTCCACAGAATCCATCCTACCTATCCTACTCCTATACTTTCCCAAATGAACAGATGGGAGTTACTCGAAGTGGAAATTATATGATGCATATCTACAGACAGTACAGCAATCAAGTACTTTTTTCCATGCCATTTTTTGTAGTAGAATCTATTGGTACCTCCGAAATACTCATTGAAGAGTTATTCAATCAAGATGAACGCTACTTACGACATCATCAGCTATTTGCCAGATATAAATATGAGGATACAGCCATAATCCCACAAATTGACCTCAGTGTAGTTTTTGTTCAAAATCAGTTCTGGGCAAAGGGCAGGAAGGCTGACCAACAGGATTTCTCGGAACAATTTAATGCCCGCATGTACCTCTCCCGTAACCGTGCTTTTAATGGTGCGTACGAATTTTTCGACCTGGATTTAAGTAATATGGATCGGTATTCGACCCAGATCGTTGATTTTGAAGATCGATTTTCGATCCCGCGTGTTACACTGAATAGGGATGTAGTCAATTTGAATATTGCACCACAACAACGTCGTTCACGGCTCACTACCTCTCCTTCCCGTACCTACGATGCCCGATATGCCTTAGTTCAATTCAGGCTTGAAATGGATGAAGAAACCAGACCTTATGGAGATGTACACCTTATCGGGGGCTTCAACCAGTGGGGTATAGAACCTTCTGGTAAAATGATATGGAACGCTCAAAGTAGTTCATACTTCGGTGAGGCAATCGTCAAAGAAGGGCAATATGCCTACAAATATGTGGTGCTTGAAGAAAATTCGGTAAATGATACGGTTCTGGATGCATCTTTTGCTTCGACCAGGCAAGAATACCACGCGTTGATATATCTCAGAGATCACGCGTTTCAGGTAGACAGACTGGTGAGTGTATCGACGACAGTAAGCGAGTAGTATCGATCCAACTCACACGGGATAAACTCTATATGTAGCGTTTATCCCGCGCACCGTGTGATTGATGATGCTAGAAGTCGAGTCCAATACTAAAATAATGAACCCGTCGACCAAAACTACCATCGTATGGCCAACCAATGTCCCATCTGAAAGGTAGACCTAGCAATATGGTTCTCAGTCCGAATCCGGCACCAGCCAGTATATCTTGTCGCTGATTCCCCTGCCAGGCGGTTCCAACATCAAAAAAGGCATTTCCGGTGATGTTATATAGTGGCAGAATTGGTATTGGTCCGGGAAGTAACGCTGCTACCAAAGGAAATCTGAATTCAGCGTTGAACAGTGCAAATTTATCGCCGTTCACGGCATTATACAGATGCCCTCGTAATGGAATTGCTGGCAAAGTGAAGAATATATCCTCAAGACGGTCAATCGGGAGTTCCCCACCAGCCCACGAATAATTAATCCAGTTATCTATCCCACCCAAGAAAAAGGTCTGGCTGTCACGCCCTACCGATGCTGCTCCGGATGCTCGGAAAGCAAAGGTATACATTCCGTTCAGGAAGCCAAAATACTGCCGTATGTCTCCATTCAATGATGCAAATTGAAGCACATCGCTACCGATAGGTGGGCTTCCTGCCAGGCTTATCGCGTAGCGTCTGCCACCTCTGGGTGCCAGGAATCCAGACAGGGTTACGTCTTTGGTATAGGTAAGCTGTGGATAAAGGAAGTATCCTTTTTCATTTTCACGGTTTGAATTCAGGATATTGCTGAAATCACGCGAGATGGTAATAAAACTGGCCCCATAGTCGAATCTCTCAAACTTGTTAAATGGTCTTGAAAACGTCACTCCACCACCATAGTATCTGAATCTGACAATTTCTCCGGTAAAATATTGGAAGTTCCTGGAGGTGTGGAAATAGTTTAACAGTAAATTGGTTCGATTTTTGAAGTACCCATAGGACAGTACATAATCAGAATTACGCAAATCAAACACCAGGTTTGAGGCAAGTCCAATCTGATGGTCTCCAAGTAGATCGGAGAATACCAACTGTGTTAGGGCGAAAACACCATACCCTGTGGATAATGCACCTCCAGCGTAGGTAAAGTCTGGCGTAAATGTGAGTCTATACTTTTTAGGAATGTATCGCCCATCGTCTAATCTGGTATCTGACAACTTGAACACATCGGTTACCATGGGTTCACCGGTTTCCGGGTCCGTGAGATCGCCAAAAACGTAATTTCTGAAATCGAACTGAGAATTTTGGGTGACCGGTTCAACTACCTTTACGGTATCCTGAAAAGTGAGTACGGCTAAGTCAGGATCAGCAGCAGGTGTGATGTCTTGAAGTCCGAATTCAAGCAGATCCCGGTTGACCAGACTTCGGGAAAACTGTATCCCAGGTACACGTTTTGTGTCCTCTACCTGTGCCCTGAAAACCGCCCAGTTGTTGGTAACCAGTGGCTCGGTCTTCAGTCTATTCAGTGGATTCTGGACCAGAAAAATATCGATATACCCTTTATTTATCGTGTTTATAGCCATTCGGGTACCATCACGGCTAACCGACATCTGCATTACACCACTGAGTAAATCGGTCACTGCAGCAACCTCCATGCTCTGAAGATCTTTCACATAGACATTCTGTATTCCATTTTCATCTGAAATAAAGAACATTTTGTTGTTCATGATCAATTGGGGACGTGTTTCCGAAAAGCCGTCTGTACGTGTTACCCGTTGTGCTTCACGATCGCCTATTCTGATCCGGTAGATATCGGTCTGGTTGAGTGAAGGGTTCAACAGCATACTGAAATTTTGTTTGTAAGTGCCCACTTTGGTTCTGTTTCCGCGATCAGATACAAAGTAAACGTATTCCGAATTCACATCCCAGGCTGGCTCGCGATCACTAAACACGTCATCGGTCAAAGAATAGAGTCTCTTTAAATTCAAATCGTACGCATAAATGCCCACTAGTGCTCCATCGGTAGCGTCAAAAGCGATCTTCGTACCATCAGGCGACCAGGCCACACTTCCAACTGAATTTAGTTCTGGAAACACCAATTTTTCTACATCTCCCGTTTCATAGTTCACCAATGTCACATCATTGCGACCATCAGAACGGGTTGACAGAACAACATACTTACCATCTGGCGACCACCCCAAATTTGGGCGAAGAATATTGAGTTCTTCGAAGTTCACGTTGTCTTCACCTCGAATGAGCGTTTTCAGGATTCTTCCATCGAAAGAGTTAAGCACCACAACATCAAAATATCCTCTTTTATTTGTGATCAGAGCGATTTTATCACCCTGTGGTGAAATTGCAGGGCTGGTATTGTAGGCGCCTTCCAGTTCCTTTTCTGTTATTTGGGAACTGATTTCACGCAGGGATTCACGATTCGTTATCTCAGGGAAATAGCGCTTACGTAACCAGTCTAACCATCTATCGGAGAGATCGCTAAGATCCAGACCAAGCGATTGTCTGAGCCCGGCTTCAACACTACGCGTTGACTTAATACGCTGTAGAATCTCACCTACCTTTTCCCTGCCATATTCTTCGGAAACAAAAAACCAGAACGACTGTCCCCCTCTGTAAGCAAAATACCCACCAAGCTGTTGAAGTGGAGGAAGATAAGTATTCATGGTTGCATCACGCATGAACATATCGGTGTTTGAGTCCCAACCCAGGGCCATGAATTCGGCCAATCCTTCTTCAAACCACAAAGGAAAGACCAGTTGAATGTTGTTTTGAACGATTGACTGTACCGTACCTCCATAGAACATATCATTAAACACCGCATGGACTAACTCATGTTGCAGCACTCTGCGGAACTCGGCATAGTCGCCCTGGAAAGGCATGGTGATCCTGTTTTTGTACTTGTCCGTTACCCCGCCTATGCCCTGTGCGTCTATGGGTAATGGGACCACGTTGGTCTCAGAAAACTCCGAGTGTGACGCGTATAAAATCACCTGAATCCGGTCTGTAATCTCATGCTGAAAGTCGTCCATAAGCTGCTGATAGGCCCCTTCAAGTGCATAGGAAGCGAATTCTGCCAGATAATAATTCTCCGCATCATAATAATAGATATCAAAGTGATCGGACTGTATAAAGCGCCAGTCAAATGTATGATACTGGACACGGTTTTTACCGAAAGAAAATTGAGCATGGACCGGTGAACTGATCACAACAATCAGCAAGGTGGCCAGAATTGTAAATAGGGTTCTTGATTTCATATTGATATGAAGTGAGTTCATCTAATGAACGTAGAACGTTGAAGGTTTGAATTTAGCGTAGAGCAGAATCACTTAGATAAAACAAAATCTATGGTTCTTTGTTCCAGATTGGTTGAAAAAACTTTTACTCGGATTGCCGCTCCCAATTGATAGGTTCTCCCGCGAGTCCGGCCTCTCAAAACATGTCGCGTGGCCTCATAGATATAGTAATCGTCATTCAGATCGGTGATTCGGACTAATCCTTCGCAATACACCTCTTTTAGCACAACAAATATACCTTTGTCGGAGACTCCACTTATCGTGCCATCGAACGACTGACCGATACGATCTGACATGTACTCGACCTGCTTGAGTTTGATCGAGTCTCTTTCAGCATTTACAGCCATCTTCTCGCGCTCACTGCAATGAAAACCAAGTTCTTCAAGATCAGTGTATCTATAGCTGGGAATGCCCGCTGCATAGCCTTTTAACAAACGATGAACCATCACATCCGGATAGCGTCTGATTGGACTGGTGAAGTGTGTATAATGCTTGAAATGTAGTCCAAAATGACCAATGTTCTTGGGGCTGTAAACCGCTTTTGCCATTGCACGAAGTACCAATTCGTTTATCGTGTTTTGGAGAGGGTGGTTTTTGATCGCTTCGAGTAATTCATTGATTACCTTTGAAGTTATTTTAGCAGGATTTGGCTTGAACGTAATTCCAATCGGACCGACCATTTCTCCGATGTTCATCAATTTATCGGGATCCGGCTTATCGTGAACCCGATAAATAAAAGGAAAGAGATTTTTATCTCTGGTTTTGGACTTCGGAGCATTATTCCTGAGATTTTCGATATGAATGGATACTGTTTTATTTGCAAGCAGCATACACTCCTCTACCAGTCGATGGGCATCCAACCTCGGTTTAATTACCACTGATAATGGATGACCTTTTTCATCAAGTTCGAATCGAGGTTCGGGTGTATCGAAATCCATGGCTCCGTGCATGAACCGTTTCTGAGTGAGCATTTTGGACAGCTTATGAAGCAGTTTCATGTCACTGGAAAATTCATGCGTTTTCCCGTCGATCACTTCCTGAGCCTGTTCATAGGTAAATCTGAATTTTGAGAAGATGATCGTTTCACGGATGTCATAGTTAATTACATTCCCATCATCTGTAACCTCCATAAAACAAGAATAACACAGTTTCTCTTCATTCGGACGCAAACTACATACGCCGTTACTCAAAGACTCGGGCAACATGGGTATCACCCTGTCGACCAGATAAACACTGGTCCCGCGCTCCAGAGCCTCTTTATCTAAAACCGTTTCTGGCTGCATATAGTGCGTAACATCGGCAATATGCACCCCTAAATAGTAATTGCCATTTTCCAGCATCTCGATGCTTAACGCATCGTCGAAATCCTTGGCATCGATCGGGTCAATGGTGAATACGACCTTATCGCGAATATCAAGTCGTCGGTTGTACTCAGATTTAGGAATCTGAACGGCTATTTTCTCTGCAAATTCATCCACTGACTTGGGAAAAGTACTAACAATTTGATTTTCAGCCAGAATCGAAAGTACAGCGGCATCATTTGTCTGTTTATTGCCCAGATTTTCAATCACTCTGGCTTCCGGTAATGTTTTAGGATGAATCCAGTCGATAAGTCTGAAGACTACTTTGTCATTAGTTGAAGCACCGAGTGTATTGTCGGGGTGGACAAAAAAGTCAGTCTGGGCAGATTTTTCGTCCGGAACGATATAACATGAACCCGATTTTTCGCGAACCATGGTCCCCACGAAAATTCTGCTGGCCCGCCGTTTCACCTCTGTAATTCTTCCCTCCTGTCGGTTATCTGAGCGTGAGCGTCCAATGAGTTGAAGACGCACCAAGTCGCCAGGCAAAGCTACGCCCATTCGTTTAGATGGAATACGAATATCTTGTTCCTGCCCATCCACTGTAACAAAACCTGTTCCGTATCTGTTTACCTGTAGTATCCCCTCCAGCAAAGACGAATCGTGTTCGTTTACGGAGGGTTTGACGTGACCGGACTTGTTTACCTTAAGCTGTTGACGCACGATCATTTTCTGGATTGATTTGTTCAGACGTTTCATATCTCTGGCATCATGCATTTTCAGGGCTGTAGCAATTAAATCGACAGGAATAAACATGTCGGGGTAGTGGTCAAGAAATTCAATGATGAGTTTTTCCAGACTACTCATGCCTTTTTTAGCCATAGTTCTCCTAAAAGGTGTTTAAAATTTATACAGATTCGTCATGATCGTCGTGGATCCCGAAAAATCTTCTGATCTGTACCCAGATTCTATTTCTGAATTCCGCCCAGGTATTGAACTGTATCTGGGCTTCCAAGCCAACGCCGTTGATGCTTTCAACCTGAGTTTGATTCCCGACAATCGATCTTAAGGTGGGATCCCTCCTGTGAAATACCTCAACCGACAAAGCTCTATTGATTCTGTAGGTGATACCCAGATCGCCTACAGTGGTTTCTGCACCTGTTTCAGCTGCCGATGAATATTGACTCTCCCCTCTGAGGATCAATCGATCGTTAAACAAACGTAAAGCAACTCCAATATCAGCCTGATCAAATCCTGTCAGGTTCAAATCGATATCCAGATTGCTCAGACTGCTGTTCAATATGGCATTAATCTGATTGGATAACAACTGAGATAAACCTACCTGACCAGCTCGGGCCTGTAAGGAGGCCCCCAATTCACCGGTCTGCCCTTCACCGGCTACCCCAACGGGGATAAAACCCCCGGTAAACAACAAGCTTGTAGCCTGTATCAGTTTTTGATCTTCGCTATTCAGTATGGATAGGGTCGAAGCATTCTGAGAGACATCTGTCGCATTGGGGAATTCAAAATAGAAATTATTCTCAATAGACTCGATGGTACCGGTAATGACTAGCATCAAATCCACGGGAATTCGGAGTTGCTGATCTCTGAGCGCTGGTGAAAGCACACCGATATTGGGGCGGGTCCTGTATGCAGTGGTAATGTTCAATGATGCATTAGCCGGATCACCCTCCCATCGTATCGTCCCGCCGCTCCTCAGTTGAAATCGGCGTACAAAGATATCCCCACCCACAAACACATATTCTCCGCTGTTAACATTTAAACTACCGAACATTTGAAAATTTTGATCTTCGAGAGTAATTCGGATACGTCCACTGCCCTGTGCATTCAGAATTTCACCGGTCAATGGATCAAATACCAACTGTACGGAAGAGTTTATCGGAGCCATGAACTGAAGGTCCATAGTCACGATTTCCATAAATCGATTACCTTGAGCCTGGAGTGGTTGTTCCAGTACTTGTCTGGTTTCAGGGCTGTTCAGATCCGAGAAGCTTCTGACAAATTCAATAAATCGAGCTTGCTCTTCCACGGAGGTCTCATCCAGAAGAGGGATTGACAATCTGGAGGTGGATGTCGTTGTAATTGGGGTTATGGTACGGAGGAATGGAGCTTGATTGGAACCCGTTAGACTGATTCTTCCGCTTCCAAATACCCTTCCATAGAATGGAATATCCGGGTCAAAGCTATTGTTCAGAAACTCTAACTGATTTAAAGTCATCTCCAGATTGAATGGCCGCTCGTCCTGAAAGTCATTGAAACCGATATTCCCGGTCAAAACGCCCGTACCGGATCCTGAATCTCTTATATCAATTTTGTCAAATGTGACCCCATCGTGCCGGTCCAGTTCCAACGTACCAGAAAGTGCATAATTTACCAGCAGAAATGTGGGAACCGCCTGTATTTCCTTGACATCCAATAGGGCATGAAAGTCAATGTCATCTGATGTACCCCAGATATACCCATATCCGGAAGCGGAACCCTGAGTACTTTCAAAAATGGATGGAACGATGGGAGTCACGATCCACCCGTCTATTTGCTTCAGATCCACATCAAAATAATACAAGGTATCGGCAGCACTTGGATTATCCGGAGCATTGAACCAGCCTTTGAGCCTGATATCCTGACCAATATCATAATTGCCGGAAAGGTAATCCCCATATTTAGAGGGATCAGTGAACACGTGCATATCAACTTCAAAACGATTCCTGATTGGATTGAAGTCACTGGTAAAATGTACATCCCCGATTGTTCTATCATCAATTTTCAAATGGTCGACATCGAAAAATCCGGATATCACAGGATCTGCGAGAAGTGTTCTGGTCTCGAAGGAACCATTCAGAGTTCCTGCAAACGTACTTCTACCTTCAACAAGGTCCGAAATAGTGGCCAGATCCAATGAAGTGATGTCAATATGTAAGCTATCTTCAGGTTCAGATGAATAACGGCCTCTCAATGTAAGACTCTGGTTCTTGTTAACCAGGCTGAAATCATTGAATTGCAGACTCATATCTTGATTATACGTGAGTCCTGCTGGATTCAATAGCTTCCAAAGGTAATTATTGTTTCCGAGATTGAGCTCATTGATCGTAGCCTTTATGGCTGAGTCTGTTAATCTGATATCCATAAGTGCATTGCCCCCATAATCAGCCTGGCCCACCTTGCCTATTTTGGTACTCACACGCGCTGAATCTGCATTGATGGAGGCAGTAAGATGAATATCTTTCATACTGATAGATGGATTTTTGAAATCCCTGGCCCCCACGACCAGATCGATAATCGAGAATTCCCTGAGCCTTTTGCTGTGCTGAAGGCTCAGGGTACTGACTACCGAGTAGGACCCAAGCGTAGTATTACCCAAGGTCAGTGAAGAACCTTCAAAGAATGAATTTAATAATATACGTTGTTTGGTAGCCTGAACGGCGCCTTCACCACGAAGATCAGACTCGAGATTTGGGATTTTGGGGAGGTATTTTTTGGCCAAAGAGGCATCTTTCACCTGAAAATCAAAAATCAGATCGAGTACATCAGACTCTATATGATTCGTAGATGATGAGGCAGCTGCAACGAATGGTGTTGAGGGTTCTTTCAGGAAATACTCCTGATTTGACCGGGTTGAAATATAATCAAACCAGTACGTTCCCATTTCATCCATTAAAGCAGCATTCAGGTTACCTCTAAGGTTAAAATCGAACAGCGTTGAAGTAAAGCGTAGTTCACGCTGACTGTTCTCAATTTCAAACAAGTCGGCGTAAAATTGGTGTGGATTTAGTGTATCACCATCGACGATAGCTTTGGTCACATCCAGATTTACTCTGCCAGTCAGGCTATCCGGATTAACACCTGTTGCCTGAAGGTTTACCACAAAATCAAGATCCGTTTGGGCAACATAATCATCAGGTAGGTATTCACTTAGATTAACACGTTCAAACATACCCGTTAGCGACCAGACAATCTGATCCCGAATTGATGCGGTCAATTCACCTCTAAGCTGTGCACTACCGTCTGTGAACAGGATTTCCCCACTGAGGTTTCTGCTCTCATATCTTCCATCAAGATCAAGTTTTTCGATGGAGTACTCACCTATTTGCGAATCTACTACACGAAATACAAGGTTCGAAGCCATTGTGTCGTAATCGAGTCCCCTGCCATCAAGTGAGATCGTTGATGTAATACGGGATGCTGGAAAGAAAGCAGTATCCAGCTGACTGAAATCAAAGTCTTTCGTTTGTAATTGCACCACATAGGTTGGAAGCTGACCCCAGTGGATATCCCCATCAATCTTCAGATAAGTTGTACCGCTTTCCATTCGCATATCGATTACACTCTGATTGACACTACCTGAAAGGCGGCCACTGCTGGTAACTCTGTCCAAAAATTGGAGACGATTGTCCCAGTCAGGAATAAAATCGCGGATCTCTTCAGCGTTTACTACCAGATTTCTGACATCCGCGACATAAGTGAAGCTGTTCGAATCTAAAATCTGGGTAAGTTCACCCACAAATTGGACCCCACTTTGTCCATAAGTCATTTCGAAACGATCCACTTCAAGAACATCAGTACTACCATTGATCCTGGAGCTTAGACTCAACGAATGGTCAAAATTACTTAGTTCTGAAAATAAATGGCTATACTCGTTCAGCATTACGAGCGAGGAGTCAATACTTAAACTATAGGTAGCCTTGTTCAATTGCTCGGCAAGCTGTGGATTGAACAGATCGAGGTTTTTTATCTCTCCATTCAGACCCATCGTATTGGTTCCATTCCAAAGTCGGAATCCATTGAATTCCAGAAAATTAGAGTCGTGGAACAATTGGCCCTTAAGCTGTAAAAACGGTTCATTCAGTTGGTCAACATTGGCCAGTAGATACTGAACATCCACAAATTGAAATTCATCTGAAATCTCAAGAAATGAACTGAGTTGGATACCAGATATATTTATTGTCTGAATTGATGAACTGTCTTTGAGCTCAATGGATACAACCCCATTTTCAACACTGAATAAAGGTGCAAGTATTGAGATTTTCCTTGCTACAGGCTCGGGTTGTTCTCGGGTAGATTCCCTTTGTTGAAAAAGTCGGTTTATTGTCACAAACCTGTTGTCAGGATCATACTTGACAGCGACTACCGGGTCGGAAATGATCAGAGATTGAACATTCAGGCGATTGGAGATAAGCTCAAAGGGATTAATGGAAAGATCAATTTTGCTGACCGATATCAGCGTGTCGGGCTGGTATCCCTCTTCTTGCCAGACCGCAGAAACATCATACAGCGTGACACTGAATGGAAGTAACCCTCCTAAAGATCCAATCGACAATGTACCGTGGTATCGATTTTCAAAACTACTCTCTACAGTTTGGATGAAATATGACTTGGCATAGGGTAGTTGAAGCCAGCCAAATGCCACTATCACCGACATGAGCATGAAGAACGCGATAATTGCAATCGCTCGCGTCAGATATCTCCATGCTATGTACAGGAATTCAAGCATCAATAGGTTACAGGCAGTTTAGTTGTTGAAGGGAAAACGACCAAGCACGTTTTAAAAGTGTGTAATCACTGAATATAACCGACTTGGGTGCCCCATATGAATCCAGCAAAATCAATTTGAGTACATCACTGCTCATTTTTTTATCTCTGTGCATCACCTCGATGAGATGGTCAATCTTACCTTCAAGTCCGTTGGTATCCAGTTTGAACAGATCACGATACAAGAGCAGTTGCTTTAAATCAACACGCGCGCCGGTCTGGCCCGATAGCCAGGTTGCAGCTACCAATCCCACATATACAGCCTCACCATGAGCAAATCGAGTGAACTGGGTTACCTGTTCCAAGGCATGGGCAAATGTATGCCCAAAATTCAGGAAAGCTCTTTCACCCGTTTCAAGTTCATCTCTCATCACAATATCTGCCTTAATTCGGGCACATCGAGTGATTAAATCATCCAATATTGGAATCTGTTTCCAATCGGAAACAGCACCAATTTGACTAAATATCTCAGGATCCGAAATACAGGCATACTTCAGAACTTCACCGAAGCCACAGTTCCATTCTCTGGCAGGTAGTGTATCCAGGAACCCGGGATCAATCAGAATGGATTCGGGTTGATAAAACGCTCCAATTAGATTTTTACCGGAGGGGTGATTAATCCCTGTTTTACCACCAATTGAACTGTCTACCATTGCCAACAGCGTGGTGGGTATATGAATCAGGCGCAAACCACGATGTACACTAGCTGCTACAAACCCGGATAAGTCACCCGTTACTCCACCCCCAACGGCCAACACTACTGAATTTCTTCGTACCCCGTTTTCCAGTAAGTAATCCAGAAGTCGCTCAAACTCGAACAAGGATTTACTTTTTTCACCAGATGGGATACTTACAAATCGAGCAGGAAACTGCGGTCCTAGGCCTTTTTCAAGGTCGGACCGATAGAGTTGATTCACATATTCATCAATTAGGACAAAACAGTTGGCCTGCTGGGCTCCGATGTAATCAGAAAGATTGCTACGCAAATCCTTATTGACAATGACCTTACATTGATGACTTCTGGATGTATCTATATTAAACTTCATGATGAAATTCTGAAATGAGTTTGATCAATTTTGCGCCAGACTGTTCAGCGGTCCAATGAGATTGAGGCTTGAATTGAATATGTGCCTGATTATAGTATTCAAGCCTGGACTTGTAAAGAGGATATAAATCGGCTTTTAAGACGTCTTTGGTTTTAAAAGTACCGTCGGCATGCATGACAAGTGGCCTTTTGGACTTTCCTTGTATCCTCGAAATCAGATCTTCAAAATCTGGAGCTATAAAGACCAGTACATTGTGCTCTTTAATGCTGTCAACCAACTCCTGAGTGGACAAACTACCCCCTCCCAAAGCTAACACACGATTAGAATCCTTCAACTTTCTGTACAAAAGGTCCTGTTCATAAGCTCTGAAGTAGTCCTGACCAAATTTCCCGAAGATTTCAGAAATGCTCATTTTAAGGTCCGTTTGGATACAATCATCCAGATCTTCAAACTGAACTTTTAATGTATTGGCAAGATAGCGTCCCAAACGGCTCTTGCCGGAACCCATAAATCCGCATAGTACCAAATTAGTCATCGGTAATCTGTTCATCAGGTTTAACAGGTGGAACCAACAAAACTTCTTCTTTGTCTACAAAAACGGCCCCAGGCGCCATTCCTTTGGATTTCCGAACATGTTTTTTGCGGGTAAAGATAACAGGAACCAGGGAAGATCCCTTTGCTTTTGAAAAAAAAGCTGCTAAACCAGCGGCATACTCCAAAATAGGTGCTGGAGGTAATGGTTGATTCTTGTTTAAAGGAATAACTACATGCGAACCAGATACTCCACGGGCGTGCATCCAGATGTCATCTTTCCGCGAGATGCTCAACAATTCATCGTTGGAAACAGCACTCTTTCCGACTCTAACTTCATAACTACCAATTGGGTAAGATCGAAAATGTTGAGCTGTTTGAATGGAGTCTGATTCTGAATAACCAATTCGTCTGAGTACGTGCTCGTTTGAATTCAACCACTTCTCCAAATCCCTGCCGAATTTTATTTCTTTAACCTCTTTGAGCATTGCGTTTAATTGCTCGAGCTTTTGCCTGAAGTCCTGTAATCGCTTTGAATAGGTCAGAGCAGCTTTTCTGACACTTTGTGACTTTTGATAATAATCCTGGGCGTTTTGTACCAGCGATTTTTGTGGATCAACTTTGATCTGTATGTCAATCCCTCCCTGATAGTAGTCATTCACCCGTACAAAACCGGATTCAGTAGTACCTGTGGAAGTAGACATCAGTAAATGTCCGTATTTTTCGAGTAGATCGACTTTTTCATCCACATCTTCGCCGTGCGACAACTCGCTAATGGCCACGTTCGTTCTTGAGATGGTTTTTTCAATACGGTCGGTGACAGACTTTTTTTTGGTATCAAAATCCTGAAACTTTACCCATTTGAAAAATGAGTATGCTACGGCTTCATTTACACGGTCAAAGTGTTTGACCAAACCGACACCAAGTATCTCCGGATCGACGATACTGAATCCCAGTTCGTCCGAGAAATGAGGAAAAGCCTGATTTGAAAGTGAATGTTGGATAGCTTGCAGCTTTGATACGGCTACGTTCTGATTTTCTCTTAGATCCAGATTTCTCAACACATATCTTACTGCATTACGGGGTAATAATGGATCATAACAGGCAATCAGGTCATTTATCTTAAGAATTTCTGTTTGTTTTTGCTGAACTACAGGAGCGGGTTCAGGAGCCGATTGCCCGGCTAGTGTTCTATCTCTTTTGAACGCTTCCATCACAGTACCCTCATCAATCAATATGGAATTGGCGTGATTCGAGTACAAAAGAAAGACAAGTTTCTTTCCTGATTCAAAGACCAACTCAACAAATCTATCCGATTCAGCAAGTTTGACCTCTGTTACGCTATCCCCGCAAAGGACATCGAAAACGGTCGTTGTATTATGCCGCCTTGGCGCCTGATATCTGTCTGTGAAGAGCGCGGCATGTTGTGGGTTTGAAGAAAATATCAGTCGTATCGGATTATCTTTCTCAAAGAATAACTCCAATAAATTTCTGCGAGTAGACAGTGCCACATCAAATGTGGAGCCAATCAGTGTTTCCTTCCACTCACGAATTAGATATATTAATGTATAATAATTGTTCATTCAGGAAGTTAAGAGATACATGGAGTTTGTTAAACAGTTTTCAGGTTCAACTTTATCTAAAATTATCGTCGCAATCTATGAGATATCCAATTTTCAACACCTTCATAAACCGCATTAAATCAGACTTGAACAAAAAGAATATTGAACCTGCTGAGTTCCATGTCTGGACGGATGAAACCATAAACGCCACGGGTCTTGAAATAAAAATCGATCTCTCTGGATTATCCGATTATGTCCGTGATGTGACGATCAATTTTGACTGGGACAAGTTCCGTGAAAGCAACTGTGCACGGCAACTGCCTGGAATGGAAAAGCATCCGTTACTAAGTTCAAACCTTTCAATCGAACACTCATCCGTACTACCGGGCATGGATGTTGAGGTGACCTGGAATTTGAGACCCGATGTAGTCATGAACGACTCCCGTAACACTGCAGATTCAGATCGGATTGAACGCGCATCTGTATGGATGGATACCATCAATAAGCGCATCCACGACACATTGCCCGCAGATTACATCATCAGCAGGTGGCACATAGAAGTTGATGGAGATACCGTTGGAAGATATTTGTCGACCATGTCACTGATTTCATACTTTCAATTTACTTTGGATCAGATGACCGATTTGAATCAGATTCTCGATTTCATTTCCAGAAAGTTGCAGCTCATACTGATACGTTCTAACAGAATCATCCAAATCGCAGAGTCATCTTTGAAATCGGTAGCTGCCTAATTTAAACGTTCAACGATGTTGGACTGACTAAAAAAATAAAAGCCTTTAACAGGCTTTTATTTTTTCTTATGTCTGTTTTTTCTCAGACGCTTTTTACGCTTGTGCTTTGCGATCTTAGCGCGTTTTCTTTTCTTGCCACTTGGCATTGAATCCACCTTTCTTTGTTTTAAACTCGTGAAGCGAAACAACGCCCCATATTACCTTATCCGAAAGTCGATCAAGATAAGCAATTTTTCAGTTCGTGTATAGTTAAAAGAACAATCAATCCGAAAAAATACAAGTTTATTTACTCAAGGAGGTGTGAACCGCCGTTTTGAAATCCTTAGAGACCTTAAGTACGGGCACGTACTGGGATGGTACCGTCACTTCCTGATTTGTTTTTGGATTTCTGGCCACACGCGGTGCTCTCCGTACTACTTTAAAGCTACCGAATCCTCTAAGTTCTATGTGTTCGCCCTTTTTCAACGATTCGATAACCGTTTCCAGAAACCCCTTAACAACAGCTTCTGTTTCGATTTTTGATATACCCGTGGATGAAGAAATGATATCAACGATGTCTGACTTTGTCATAGGAGTTCGATGTTGGTTAATTGATTAAGACACAATGTGCTCTATGCTATTTGAGTAAGTGCTAGAATAAGTGACCTGCCTTGGACTTTTAGTTGCAGTCGAAAGTCTCGATAATAAACAGTGTAACTAAATAAAAAAGTTCCACTTAAAAACTAAGTGATAAAAATTTATTGGAATATTAACATATTGCAAAAACTTTGATACCTTGGAGCGTCAAAAGAAATCGTAATTAAAGGCGTCAACATGGAGTTATTTGGTCAAATCGTAAATACCCTTAACGACCTGGTGTGGAATACACCCAGTATATTTCCGTTGATGGTTGTGATTCTTCTGGGATACGGAATTTTTATCACGCTTCGTCTCGGATTTATCCAGGTAAGAAAATTCAAGCATGGAATAAAAGTAGTCTCTGGTTACTACGATGATCCAAATGATGTGGGTGACGTAAATCACTTCCAGGCACTAAGTACCGCACTTTCAGCTACAGTGGGAATCGGAAATATTGCGGGAGTGGCTATTGCTATTCACTATGGTGGTCCCGGTGCTTTATTCTGGATGTGGGTAACCGCTCTGCTGGGAATGGCGATAAAATACTCAGAGTGTACACTCGCCGTACATTACCGGTCTAACAATCCGGATGGTTCAGTCTCTGGTGGACCTATGTATTACATCGAAAAAGGGCTCGGCCCGAACTGGAAGTGGCTTGCTGTGATATTCGCCATTTCAGCGGTTATCTGTTCGTTCCTTACCGGAAACGCGGTTCAGGCCAATACAGTGGCCGATACGGTCTTCACCACATTCAATATCCCTGTAGCAATAACAGGACTCATCACTGCTTCTCTGGTTGGAATTGTGATCATTGGGGGTATCAAGCGAATTGGAAGCGTAACAGCGCGTCTCACGCCGTTGATGGCAATCATTTATGTGTTCGGAGCTCTGATTATTCTCCTCTTAAACTATGATCAGATACTGCCATCACTTGGTCTGATTATCTCTTCTGCTTTGAACCCTGAGGCTGGTGCTTATGGGGTTGGGTCTGGTGCAATTATTACCACCATGGTCTGGGGAATCAAGCGCGGACTCTTCTCAAACGAAGCCGGACAAGGTTCTGCCCCAATTGCTCACGCAGCAGCCAAAACCGACGAGCCCGTTCGTGAAGGCGTTGTTGCGTTGCTTGAGCCTTTCATAGATACGCTATTGATATGCACCATGACCGGCTTGGTTATTATCATTACTGGCGTTTGGGACGATAAACACGCAGCGACCATTCCATTGAGTAATGCAGATACAGTAATCCGTATTGATACCCCGTATAATGACTCCGCGAACACACTTCACGTAATCGATGGGATTCCTCAGAACGGAACTCTGATTCGCTATGATTTCAGTGTTGACACATTGTATTCAAATGTGGAACAAACACAGTATTTTACAGGAACAGTAACCACACTTGGTTCAGGATCCGGCCCAGTTGCCATCAGTGAAGAAGTTGGTAGTACAGGTACTCTTTATGGTAATGTGATCGAAAATGGAGCCAGCTTAACCAGTTATGCCTTTGATAAGGGCTTAGCTCCATTGCTACCCGGCGGCAAATACCTGGTCACGTTATGTGTCTTACTCTTTGGTATATCGACATCGATAAGCTGGAGCTATTACGGGGATCGATCGATACAGTATCTGCTGGGTGACAAATCCATTATTTACTACCGTACCGTGTATGTGGTCATGCACTTTGTTGGCGCTATTTTGTCACTGTCCATGGTATGGACAATCGGTGACATTGCCCTGGGTATTATGACCATTCCCAACCTGATTGGTCTGTTTGCTCTGTCAGGTGTAGTGGTTAAGTTGACTACCGATTACTTCAAGCGTATGGAAGTCTGATAATGACGCAAAACCGTCAGATCATCGTGGTTGAACATCCCGTAGTGGCCAGAGATCTGACCATTCTACGGGATAAATCCACACCTTCAGCCGTTTTCAGGCCAGTATTAAATAGATTAGCGACAATACTAGCCTACCATGCCCTGGATAAACTTCCGTTGAAATCGGTCAACGTTCAAACTCCGATGCAGCTAACTACTGGTTTTATCATTGATACTGGCATCACCGTGGTGCCCATACTCAGAGCTGGATTGGGTTTAGTAGATGCCATTACCCAATTTATTCCAGAAGCACGTATTGGCCACCTCGGAATCTATCGCGATAAAACCACCCATAAACCAGTAGAATACTACATCAATCTGCCCAAAATTGGACTTGATAAAGACACCATCCTACTTGTCGATCCCATGCTGGCAACCGGAGGATCAGCGAATGATGCTATCCGATACCTCAAACAACAAGGTGCTAAATCCATTCGTTTTATGTGCCTGATCGCAGCTCCAGAGGGAGTCGAAGCAGTTCATACCGAGCACCCCGATGTTCCAATTATCACCGCATCTATAGATGAACGACTCAATGAAGACGCCTACATTCTTCCAGGGCTGGGTGATGCCGGTGACCGAATTTTCGGCACAACCTAGTCGTACACGATTAAGTCTTGTTTGCCTGACTGTGATTTTATCAGTAGCCTGCAGTGAGGTATCTGATCAGGATCGTGCCGCAATCAACAGTGCCCTCTCCGACTCCACCTCCTACGAATCGGAAACCTGGGGTGTGACTATGGAGTTGATTGAGGATGGTCAACGATTTGTTCACATCACCAGTCCCTATGCCGTTTCCAACGAACAGGGCCAGAATTCCTCAACGGTGCTTTATGGGCCTGTATATATTGAAGTAAGAGATGAACTTGGTCAACCTGAGACCTATGTGTCTGCAGGGCGTGCAGTATATTTGAACAAAAGAAGTGAATTTTATCTGGATGGTGGTGTATCTGTTCAAACTGTGGATCAAAAGACACTCAGAACCGAATCCCTGACATGGTTTCAGTTTTCCAGAAGTATACTGGCCGAGGGAGCGGTTACTATCATAACGCCTAGCGATAGTATTGTTGGATTTGGGCTTAAAGGCGACGACAGGCTCATCATTTACACCCTGGATTCAGTCAGCGGTACCTTCACCATCAAAAATGATACTGAATCGGACTCCAAATGAAATTATTTTTACTGATTTGTTGCTTCCTGCTGATGTCACCAAGTCTGATTCAGGCTCAAAGCGTGGTGGATCTACTCCGAGCTGATCGCGTACAAACAGTTCAGTCAGATAAAGGACTCATTCGTAAACTCACAGGAAATGTATCGCTGCAAACCAATAATCTGCGCATTGAGGCCGACAGCGCCTGGCATTTTCTGGATCTGGAGGAAGTTACCGCTTATGGCAATCTGATGATTACCACAGAAAAGGATAAACTTTACGCTGATTCCCTCAGATACGACATCAATCAGGAAATCAGTACACTATCCGGTAATGTAATCATCACAAATGCCACAACGGCTATTTATAGCCAGGAAGCACTCTATAGTTTCCTTACTGAAATTGCACTGTTCAATCAGCCAATCTGGCTTCAGGACACCTCCGGGGTCATACAGGCGAAATCGGGAGTCTATTTCAACACAAATGATAGTGTGGCATTTTATGGCAATGTTCAACTGGCTGATTCGACTCAGTACATTGAGGCCGACAGTCTATTTTCATCCAGAGCGAATAAGACATATAAACTCTTTGGTAATGTGATGATCCATAGCGCTGAAGATCAAACTGATCTCGCAGGTGAATTCGTTTACGCCGATTCAACCGGTAAACGAATTATTTCCGGGAATTCAAGGCTTATGCGTATCAATGAAGATCAAAGCGATACGACTTGGCTTTCGGCATCGTATATCGAAGTGAATCGGGTAGACACACTAAACACCATCGATGCAATCGGGAATGTGGAGTCTGTACAAAAAGATAATTCAACCCGTTCAGATACGCTGTTCTATAGTGAAGCAACCGGGATATTCAATCTGATTTCAAACCCCTCTGTTTGGTATGCCAATATCCAGTTGTCAGGGGATAAAATCAATATCTACACCGAAAACGACTCCCTGAAATCACTTTGGGCTATTCATAACACCTTTGTTGTCCAGGAGGACTCGACCACACAACGATTGCACCAGATGAGCGGTGACTCACTGAGGGTTTCGTTCGAATCCGGAAACATTCACTTAATGGAAAACTTTGGTACCAGTGAGGTATTGCTTCATTACACCGATGACCAGGATCGACCAGATGGTGCCCTCACATTTACCAGCTCTGGACTCATCATGTTTTTTGAAGACGGGGAGGTTGCGGATGTAACCGCATTGAGCGGAATCAAAGGGGAAACACTTCCGGAAAGTAATTCAGTGTCTTCAATTCAACTCGAAGGATTTAAGTGGAATCCTGCCTTGCGTCCACTCAGGTGGGAAGTACTATTGAAGCCCAGATTGGAACCCATACCATCTGATCCACCATTCACCCGGACAAACTATCCTTAGATGGATACGATGGCCCACTCAGGCCATAGTAACTCTATCCTTCAGTGTTCGTCATTTTGTATCGTTTCCTTCATGATCCGATCCTGAGTTTCACGTGGTACCGGAGCATATCCAGAAAAGTGCATCTGATACGTTGCCCTACCCTGAGTCATTGATTTCAGATGAGTGTAGTAGCGATTGAGTTCAGAAAGTGGAACTTTAGCTTTTACAGTTTGCAATGACCCCTCCGAATCCATGCCCTGTATTTGTCCCCTTCTAGTCGACAAATCACTCATTACATCACCCATATACTCAGCAGGAACAAATACATCTACATCATACACGGGTTCAAGTAACTGAGGGGCAGCTTCAAGAAATCCGTTCTTGAACGCCATCAATCCAGCCGTTTTGAATGCGGCTTCGTTTGAATCAACGGAGTGCATTGACCCGTCATACACCGAAACTCTGATATCTCGGCAGCGACAACCACTCAACGGGCCGTTCTCCATCTTGTCCATCACACCCTTAAGAATAGCTGGCAAGAAACGTGCATCGATCACTCCGCCTACGATACAATTCTGATATACAAGTTTGCCACCCCAAGCTAAATCATACTCCTGAACATCACGCACAGTTAATTCAGGGGATGGAGGTATACCCTCAAACCACGGTTCAATGTACAGGTAAACTTCACCATACTGCCCTGCTCCACCTGATTGTTTTTTATGTTTATAGTGAGCTTTAACCGGACGAGTAATGGTCTCCCGGTAGGGTATTTTGGGATCAACAAATTCAACATGAAGCTTGAAACGATTTTCCAGACTATACTGAATAACTGACAAATGTTCTTCGCCCTGACCTCCCAAAATCACCTGTTTGAGCTCTTGACTGTGTTCCACAAATAAGGATGGGTCTTCTTTATGTAGTTGATGCAGGGCCAGACCAATTTTATCCTCGTCACCTTGTCTGGCAGATTTTACAGCCATCCGGATAGTTGGTTCAGGAAATTTGATGGGTTCGAACCGTAGATTCAAGCCTTTTTCATTCAACGTATCTCCGGGTCCGGCATCTTTCAATTTCACGACTGCCCCAATATCACCGGTTCTCAGTTCCGATACCTCCACCCGTTTACCACCCTGGGAGGCGAACAATCCGGTTAAACGATTTGTATTTCCGGTACTTTCATTGATCAGATCCATTCCAGGTTTCACGGTTCCACTATAGACTTTGAAAAACATTAAATCCCCAATATGCTCTTCAGCATGAGATTTAAACAGAAAAATGCTGGCTTTACCCGAAGGATCCAGTTTAAAGGATTCACCGTTGGATAACGTGGGTGCTGAAATATCCAGGGGCGACGGCGCAACAGCATCAATAAAGCTCATCAGGCGGCCTGAGCCCATATTTCGTTGGGCAGAAACACAAAACAGGGGAAATACCTGTCGCTTTAACATACATGCCTTTAGTCCATCTATGAGTTCATCTTCATCCAGATTACCTTTCTCGAAGTAGATATCCATCAACGATTCATCATTCTCTGCTATGATTTCAATCAACTCGTTGTGCATAAGTTCTGCCCGGCCTTTTTGAGAGTCTGGAATCGGTAATTTTTCCGGCTTACCCCCCGACTCCGGGAACTCATACATCGTCATTTTTAACACATCAATAATTGCGTGGAAGTCATCCCCTTCCGAATACGGATACTGAACCGGAACTACTTGTCGTCCAAAACGTTCCCTTGCCATTTCAACAGTTTTGTCAAAATTAGATTTGGGATGGTCGATCTTGTTGACTACAAATAATGGAATCGAATGATAATTAAAAGCCTGCTTCCACAATATCTCTGTACCCACTTCAACCCCACGTTCAGCGTCTATCACAAAAATGGATGTTCCGGCAACTTTGAGTGCGCCAATGATTTCACCGGAATAGTCCAGGGTACCAGGAGTATCTATAAGGTTGATTTTGTGTCCCCGCCAGTCAAGAGTCATAAAGCTCGAAAACACGGACTTTCTCTTTTCCTTTTCTATTGCATGAAAATCAGAGACCGCATTCCCTTCCTGGATGGATCCACGGCGCGTGATCGTTCCAGATTCAAAAAGCATGGTCTCGGCAAGTGTGGTTTTACCGGATCCGGAGTGGCCAAGTAACACGATATTCCGAATCCGGCTTGAGTCATACACGTTCATAGAACCTCTTTCTGGTACATCCAGTACCATTTATAGTTACCAAATGCAAAAATGTCATCTAATCAAATGCTGATTCATCCAAAGAACTTTTACACAGCGTGTCGGTTTCTGTGACTAAGTAATTCTCCACGTTGAACATTCTGACATTTTTTTGGTAATATGTGAAGGATTTCCAATAATGTTCTCCGAATTCTACAACAAATACTCTCAAACTAGCATCAATTTTCGCCATAGTTAATGACCCAACCCAGGTATCCTCTCAAAGATGTACTTGTACTCCAGACCGGTGGTACAATCATGATGCAAAGTAATCACATCGATTCGGGTAGTGTGTCTGCTGATCCTGATAAGGCACGGGGATACCTGCTCAAACAGGTTCCAGAGCTTGAAAAAATCGCCCGATTACATGTTGAAGAACTTTTCTATGAAGACAGTTCATCACTTACCCCTGAGCACTGGGAGTTATTGGCAACAGCTATTCTGGAACAATCCTCAGCCTATCACGGTTTTGTGATACTTCATGGTACGGATACGATGGCATACACGGCAAGTGCACTATCGTATGCACTTCGTGGACTCAATAAACCTGTTATTCTCACCGGAAGCCAGGTTCCACTTACCACCTTACGAAGTGATGCACGCAGAAACCTCGTCAATTCCGTTGAAATAGCCACCTACGACATTCCTGAGGTCTGTATCTGCTTTAACGACAAATTATTCAGGGGAAACCGATCTACCAAAATGAGTATTGGTGACTTTGACGCTTTTGCATCACCAAATCTAGCCCCACTTGCCGAAATCGGATTAAATATCGAATTGGGCAATCACATATTGCTTCCGAAAAATCACCCCGTTACTAAATCATCGTTCAGCTCTGAAATCGCAGTTGTTAAACTATTTCCGGGTATGAACCCGGATTTTTTCAGCAGTTTTTGTCACACCCCATTCAAAGCTATGATTATTGAGGGATTTGGATCTGGTAACTTTCCCATAAAAGGGATGTATTCACTTGTTCCTGCATTTGAAAAACTGATCAGTCTGGGGAAAACACTAGTAATGTGCTCACAGGCACCATTCGATGCTGTAGACCTTCATAAATATGAAAGTGGACGCAAAGCAGCTGAAATCGGAATAATCAGTGCTGGTCCAATGACGATGGAAGCAGCTACCACAAAAATCATGTATCTTCTTGGGATAAACACCGATCCTATAACCCTCCGGAAGCAATTTCTTGAAGATTTGGCCGGAGAAATTAATTAATTATGTTTTTTGTATTCGACTTAGAGACCATTCCAGATATAAATCTGCTCCGAAATGCTGTTGACCAAGCAGCCGATGACGATGCCCAGATGCTGGAACAGGCAACAGAGCAGCTATCACGAAATAAGAGTGGTTTTATGCCTCCCATGTTCCATAAAATTGTATCCTGGGTAGGTCTATGGATCGAGAACAACGGTGAACCCAGAAATAAGGTCAGCTGGAGCGGTGACAATGAAAAAGAAGGACTCCAAAAACTGTTTGACGCATTACTGATTTACAAGGATTTTGGCCTGATACATCACAATGGCAAAGGATTTGACTTACCCGTGATCACTTATCGGGCCATGAAATATGGACTCCAGATTCCTGTCCGTCTCAACACGCACGACATCAAATACAGATTTTCAAAAGTCAATGTCGACCTGATGGACGAATTCAGTAATTATGGTGCCAGTATGGGGCCAAAACTAAAGCATCTCGGACTTTTGATCGACGTCCCATTCAAACAAACGGCTGAAGGGAATGCCGTATATGATATGTACAAAGCTGGAAATATTGATCAGATAGAGCATTATTGTTACGAGGACGTCATGGCAACGTACCTGATCTGGCTCCACCTGAAGTATACGGTCGGAGAGCTTCAGGCTGAGACATTCGCTAATCTCAAAGATCGGGCAAGTAGCAAGTTAACAGAAATTCAGAGCAGAGTGTTTTAGATCATTTTGCTCCACCACCTGCACCACCACCAGCCACTCCCGCCGATGCTCCGGCAGCCGAAAAGGATGTAGTGGATGTGACCACAGAGGTAGTTACCTGACCAATACTTTTTACCAGCCCGCTTGTCCCAAAGGCTTGATATCCGCCAAATAACATCCAATGCATCGAGTTCTCATCAAGATCCAGATGCGACAGAATAGATTCAAGGTTTTTCCCGGTAAATGCAAATGCCACTGCGTAAATCATGTGCATGTCTTTGGGAAGTGAACCCAAAGAGCTAGAGTTAACCAGTCTCTGTTTGGCAGCCATTTTAAGTCCGTTGCGGTAACTGTAGAACTTTTTGTAGAGTTCTTGTCCATGCGGCTTGTAACGCTGTATAGAAAAACTGACCAAAAGCATCGTAAAGGCTAAAAGTCCTGCAATGACAGGATCTGGAATTTGTACCAGTGCAAACAATGCCATTGAAAAAACGAGAATCAAAAACTGGATGAACATCGAGTATTTCATTCCCTTGACGGATTCAGGGTCCACCAATTCCATGGCTTTACCATATGATGACACAAGTTTACTCCACTCGAGATACCACGTAGATATGTTGTTATTGGTGGCAGAAAAAATCTTGTCTAGTCGGTTGTCTTCTTGACTTCGCTCGATGATAAAATCGAGTAAACTTTTTTCGAAATCGGTAATCTTTGAACTATCAGGCTGCGGGACAACAAGTTCCAAAACTACAACCTGTTTTTCTTTTTTAAACACCTTGGTCGTCTCTGTTTGTTCTTTGAGTACAAAAAACCCCTGCCTGGCCAAATCGAGCAAAGTAGCCGCCAAAGCATTCGGAACCACTTGTCGGGAGTAAACAAGCCATGATGCGATCGCAGGTTTTAGCTCAGCAGGTGGACGAAATGAGACTTCCGGAATTTGTTGTGAAGGATGATGGCGTTTCCCAAATTTGTTGTACATCACAACATAAAGTACCATACTCATAACTATAAGAATGATACTGAATGACCTGACAAACGGGCTCACCGCCTCTTCAAAGGCCAATTTCTCCTGCCACTCACGCTCACGTTGATTCTCCTGATTGAATACCTGAGACAAACTAAAATCAGGATGGGTAACCACAGCCGATATCAATCTGGAGGGGAACAGGTACCTAACGCTTATTTCGTTTGTTTTTTTTAACCTCTCAAGTGAATCAAGAATAAATCCGGTTTGAGTAAATTGAATGTTAACTTTTTCAGAAGATCCATAAACCCACCCATATCCTTCATCGTTACGACTGGCAGGGAGTCTTAACTCAACATTCAAAACCTGTGTCTCCCTCTCCCAGTCATCGCTTAAATATGTCCAAAAAAACTCTGTGTAATCCGGACCAACGATTAAAGCCCCATCAAGAATATAACTTATTACAAATGTTCTGGACTCGTCTACTGCTTTGTAGTTCCAAATGATGTTAATTGAATGGGTGCGTTCTTCGATAGAAAACGTACCCGGCAGTTCCGATTCACTTAAAATATAGACGTTTTCACCTTCAGTAACGGTAAAATCAGATGCCTGATCAAAACCCCTTTTTTTCAATTCGTAATTAGCCTGCGAATAAGATCCTTCGAACGTATATGTTCGGTATTCATTGATCTTGACCTGCCCATTTTGCAAGATTTCTGCAAACACACGTACCGTGTCAATCGTATAGTTTTTTGCCACTACCCTTGTCGATAAAACGAACATCAAGGCAGTTCCCAGTGCCACGTTAATCAGATATCTTCGCATCATATAACCTGTATTCAGCTCATTGTTAATCCACGTTTTGACAAACCTACGAAACAAAACAGGCAACTGTTACACGAACAATTGCCTGAAATAAAGTCAATCTCTCCGATGATGAAGGAGCCTAATTGTCCATGTATCGTTCAACATACCAGTCTATGGTGATTCCCAGTTCACGATCAAAATGTTGGGTGTTTTTCCAACCCAACTCCTGCTCTATTTTAGTCGGATCAATGGCATAACGCATATCGTGTCCTGGTCTGTCAGTCACGAAACTGATCAGATTGGCATAGGTCCCATCCGGACCTTTACCCACTTTTTCATTTAGAATAGCACAGATTTTCCTGACCAGCTCTATGTTGGTCCATTCGTTGTGCCCACCAATGTTATACGTTTCTCCGCTTCTTCCCTTATGAAAAACCATATCTAACGCACGATTATGATCTCTCACAAACAACCAGTCACGGATATTCTCCCCTTTTCCATAAATGGGAATGGGTTTTCCCGCTAATGCGGTCCGAATGACAGTAGGAATCAACTTTTCATCATGTTGGTGAGGTCCGTAGTTATTTGAACAGTTCGTAGTCACTACATTCATGTGATAGGTATGAAAGTAAGCCCTCACCAGCATATCACTGCCAGCTTTAGATGCAGAATAAGGTGAATTTGGCGCGTATGGTGTTGTTTCTGTAAAAAAACCCTCCGGACCCAAGGTGCCGTAAACTTCATCCGTAGAAACATGTAAAAATCTACCGGATTCAAACTGTCCTGTTTCCTTCCAGAATTGTCGACATTCTTCGAGCATATTAAACGTGCCGACCACATTGGACATCACAAAGGGTTCTGGACCAGAAATTGAATTGTCTACGTGTGATTCTGCAGCCAAATGAAACACTCCATCCGGTTTGACTTCGCGAATAAGATCCCTCACCGCATTCCTATCCACAATATCAACTTGTTTAAACTGATATCGGGAAGAGTGTTTCACCTCATCTAGATACTTCAGGTCTGATGCGTAGGTTAACTTATCTACATTTACAATTTGGTAATCGGGATAAACATCGTGCAGATGCAGGATCAGATTTGAGCCGATGAATCCGGCACCTCCGGTTACAATAATAGTCTTCATTACATGTGCTCCTGGATTAGTAGTAAATTGGTTTATCAGAGTCCGGTAAATTCAATAGTTTGGGCAAACGATCGTCGCGGTCTGAGGTAATAGGATCTATATCATACCACGGCAAGTCGAGATCAGGATCCAGCGCATTAATCCCTCTTTCAGCAGAGGGATCATAATAGTTACTGCACTTGTACATAAAGTCAGCAGACTCGGAAATGACCTGGAAACCATGGGCAAATCCTTCGGGAATGAACATCACACGCCTGTTTTCCTCGGTAAGCAAACAACTGACCCATTTACCGTATGTTGGAGATCCTTTTCGAACATCAACTGCAATATCCAGTACCTCACCTCTGGCAGCCATGACCAGTTTCGCCTGCGGAGTATGAAGCTGATAGTGCATCCCTCTCAACGTTCCTTTTTTTGAGCGAGAAATGTTGTCTTGTATAAAACGAGTACTGATTCCCTGGTCTTCCAACCACGACACACGAAATGATTCAAGGAAATATCCCCGCTGATCCCCAAATATTTTAGGTTCAAAAATGAGTACTTCAGGTATTTCGGTTTTAATGCAGTTCACGATGTTAACTAAATTTGGTCAATGATTTTATGAAGTGAATCTTTCCAAAAAGGGATGCTGGTCCCTGTGTCGCGAACCGTAAGGGAACAGTCCAATTTTGAATACAACGGTCTCTTCGCCTTAGTTGGATACTGCTCTGATGGAATCGGACGTACTGTCACGTCCATTTTAGCATAGGAAAAGATTTCAGTTGCAAACTCGGCCCAACTGATCAAACCGTTCGAACTAATGTGCCTGGTTCCAGCGATAGCATGATGAAGTAACATTTCCGTGAACTGCACAACATCGTGAACAAAAGAAGGCGATCCAATCTGATCATTCACAACATTCAAGGTATCACGGGTCTGTCCGAGTTTCAGCATAGTCTTGACAAAATTGGCACCATGAACACCACACAGCCAAGCTACCCGTATAATCAGGTGATCTCCCAATGCTTGCCGTACCTGCTGTTCGCCTTCCCATTTCGAGGTTCCATAAACACTGCCAGGTGCAGCTGGCGCGTCAACCGGGTATCCATTTGGATAAGTGCGTTGATCCTGATCAATCCCAGGAAACACATAATCGGTTGAGTAATAGATCAGGGGAACCTCGTTTTCTGATGCAAATTGAGCTAGCTGACCTGTAGCATCTCGATTCACCAAGAAACAGGTTTCAGCTTCATCTTCAGCAAGATCAACTTTAGTATAAGCACCACAATGTATGATGTAGGTAGGCAGATAGGTCTGAAGCCATTCCTTGACTTGGTCAGGTCTTGACAGATCCAGTGAGTATCTGTCGGGTGAAAGTACGGTGAACCCTTTAGAACGAAGTTCCTCCAGCCATGCATATCCGAGCTGACCGGTAGAACCTGTTAAAAGAACGATATCCTTGCGCTCGGGTAATCTCACAATTCAGAATTGTAGGCTAAATCGTTCGCTATTTTGTAGGAATCAGGGGTCCCGGCGTCTGTCCACCATCCCTCAAGTATCGAATAAGTCATTTCACCTGAATGGATATAATGGTTATTTACATCCGTAATCTCGAGTTCACCCCGCCTGGACGGTTTGAGAACACGAATAAAATCATAGACACGTGCATCGTAGATGTAGATGCCGGTGACGCAATAATTTGATTTAGGCTGCGCTGGCTTCTCTTCGATACCGGTTATCTGGTTACCGCTGATTTCAGCTACTCCGTACCTCGATGGATCGTGAACCTCTTTGATCATAATATGAGCCCCGTGACCACTATACGCTTTGATGGCATCTGCCAGACTGAAACTGAATATATTGTCACCCAGTATCACCGTTACAGGCTCACCTCCAGCAAAATTCTCTGCCAGACCCAATGCTTGTGCAATACCACCCGCTTCATCCTGAACCTTATAAGTAAACCGACATCCATAATCTTTCCCAGATCCTAAAAGATTTACTACATCGCCCATATGGTCGGTTCCCGTTACGATCAAAATCTCCTGAATTCCCGCCTCAATCAGACGTTCAATCGGATAATAAATCATGGGTTTATTACCAACCGGGAGTAAATGTTTATTGGTTACTTTTGTCAGTGGGAACAGCCGTGAACCGGTTCCACCCGCAAGGATCACACCTTTCATTGTCTCTGTGTTATTAAGGATGAGTACATTGTTTTGATTCGAAAAATACAGAACTTTATCCTATTTACCTTATGTTCGAGCACAATTTTAAACGTTATTCATTGATGCAATATGAGAGAATAATGGTAACTTGTCGGTTATGCGGTTTTCATCAACTCCATTTACATGATTCTTAGACAGCGAACATCTCTGAAATCGATGAACACGTTTGGTATGGATGTGTTTTGTCCAAATTTCGCCGACATTAGAAAAGTCAGTGATCTCGACCAGATCAAGGAATATCCCGCATTCACACAGTCCGACTGGGAGATTTTAGGTGGTGGAAGCAATATTCTGTATACTTCAGACAGAATCAAACCCGTCGTTAAGATTTCAATACCCGGTATTCGTGTTTTTTCAGGACCTGGGAGTGATGTTCTGATTAAAGTTGGTGCAGGTGTTGTCTGGCATGACCTTGTTCTGTGGTGTCTGGAAAATAAAATCTATGGTCTGGAGAACCTGAGTCTGATTCCGGGACAGGTTGGGGCTGCACCAATTCAAAACATTGGTGCGTATGGTGTTGAACTCAAAGATTCTTTCGAGACACTTGAAGCATACATGATCTCGACCGGAAATAAGGTCACCATGGATGCTTATGACTGTGGATTTGGATATCGAACAAGCGTGTTTAAATCTTATGAAAAAGGCAAATATATCATAACCAGCCTCACTCTAAGATTATCCAGAACCCCACAACTTCAACTGGATTATGGAGATATCAGAAACACATTATCTAATTGGGGCATAAAAAATCCGACCCCAATGGATGTGAGTAAAGCGGTGACCCACATCAGAACAAACAAACTTCCAGATCCTGCTGAATTAGGCAACGCCGGTAGCTTTTTTAAGAATCCTGAAGTGACCCAACCTGAGTACGAGCTGTTAAAAAATCAGTACCACGATCTCCCCTCTTATCCCGGCTCCGGAAAAGGTAAAGTAAAGATTCCGGCTGGATGGTTAATCGATCGATTAGGTTGGAAAGGCTACCGTGATCAGGATGCAGGCGTACATGAACATCAGGCACTTGTACTGGTCAATCACGGTCACGCTACCGGATCACAAATTCTGGAGCTTTCAAAGCGCATTCAACGATCTGTTGAAGATAAGTTCGGTGTCAAATTAGAACCAGAAGTTAACATCCTGTAACCCTTGACCGGTTGCTTGCACTTTCTGAATGTATACTAAAAAAGGATGCTTGATTTAATTCAAACATCCTTTTTTTAAAAAAAAGCAAACCAAATAAAGCTTAAAGCAACATGGTAGCTGGATTCTCAAGATATTTACGAACAGAGTTAAGGAATTCAGCACATGTTGCACCATCAACAACCCTGTGATCGCTCGAAAGTGTAACTTTCATTCGTTTACCAGGTACAACATGCCCGTTTTCAACAACTGGAACATCACGAATCGCTCCAACAGCCAGGATAGCGGCGTTTGGTGGATTGATGATCGCAGTAAATTCTTCAATCCCGTACATTCCCAGATTTGAGATCGTAAATGTACTTCCTTCCCAATCTTTTGGTTCAAGCTTTTTCTCACGGGCACGCTTGGCCAGATCACGGGTTTCAGCTGAGATCTGGGCCAGTCCTTTTATGTCGGTGTTGCGAATTACCGGTGTAACAAGTCCATCTTCAATAGCTACTGCAATAGCCACATGGACTCCACCGTGTTCCTTGATCACATCTCCCAGCCAGGAGCTGTTCATCTTTGGATGTTGACGCAATGACTTAGCACATGCTTTCACCACAAGATCATTAAATGAAATCTTGACCTCGCCTGAAGCATTCATGGCTTCACGCGCTAAAATTGCAGATTTCATGTCAATATCCACCGTCTCATAGAAATGTGGACTGGTAAACTTACTTTCTGCGAGTCTCTTGGCAATCGTTTTGCGCATCTGAATTATACGGAATTCTTTGTCCTGAGCATCCACACTGAAAGATGGATAGGAGACCGTTTTTGCTTCAGCTGATGCAGCAGATGTACCCGTTGGTTGATCAAAACTTTCAATATCGGCCTTAACAATTCTCCCATTGGGACCAGTACCTTTAACATGAGCCAGGTCAATGCCCTGATTCTCAGCCATTTTTCTGGCCAGTGGTGATGCTTTTACCCTGCTATCTCCCATATCAGCAACCGCTTTAGACTCATCAATGTCACCAAAAAGTGGATCAAATGCCTTTTCGGAACTGGTAGAATCAACTGAGGACGGTTCATCCGTCTTTTTAGCACTAGGTGCATCTTTAGCAGTTGCTCCAGAACTGGTACCCAGAAGAGCGCTGATATCTTCACCCGGATTGCCAATAATTGCCATTTTTCCACCAAGAGGAACCGCTTCACCCTCTTTGGCCATGATCTTAAGCACCGTTCCTCCATCGAATACCTCCACATCCATCGTTGCTTTATCGGTTTCGACTTCTGCGATGATGTCACCCGAATTTACCTTATCCCCTTCTTTTATGTTCCATTTTGCGATAACACCTTCTTGCATGGTGTCACTCAATTTGGGCATGTCAATTACAATTGCCATAATAGATTCCGATCTTAAGTATTCGTTATTTCGTGTACATGACAGATTTTACCGCATCTATCACCTGTTTTGCAGTTGGGAACCAAATATCGTACAGGTTTTTTGCGAACGGTGCAGGTACATCGGGTAAAGTAACACGCTGTACGGGTGCATCCAAATAATCAAAGGCATCTCGTTGAATCAGGAATCCAACTTCAGAAGCAACACCTCCAAATGGATGGGATTCGTCAACCAATACACAGCGGTTCGTTTTCTTTATCGAGTTGATCACCAATTCAATATCAAATGGTTTTATTGTGCGGGGATCGATGATTTCACAATCAATAGCTTCTTTTGCCAGCTGATTTGCGGCATCAACGGCAACATGATACATCTTTCCGTGAGCAACAAGAGTTACATCAGAGCCTTCACGTTTGATCTTGCCTTTCCCGATAGGAATTAGGTACTCCTCGTCTGGAACTTCCTGTTTCATCCCGTACATCTGCTCAGATTCGCAGAATATGATTGGATTTCCGTCACGAATGGCACTTTTCAAGAGTCCCTTGGCATCGTAAGGTTCAGAGGCATAAATCACTTTTAAACCTGGGAAATAGGCAAAAAAACTTTCGAATGCTACGGAATGAGTGGCACCAAGCTGACCCGCAGCAGCATTAGGTCCCCTGAAAATAATCGGCATGTTTACCTGTCCACCACTCATGTAGCGAATCTTTGCCGCATTGTTCAATATCTGATCAACACCGACCATTGAGAAATTGAACGTCATGAACTCAACAATGGGTACCAAACCGTTCATTGCAGCACCTACTCCTATTCCGGCAAATCCAAGCTCTGAAATCGGAGTATCAATCACTCGCTTTGGACCAAACTCAGCTAGCATACCCTGGCTAACTTTATAGGCACCATCGTATTCGGCAACCTCTTCGCCCATCAGAAATACGTTTTCATTAAGACGCATTTCTTCTTGCATTGCCTGTCGAATGGCCTCTCTAAACTGTAATTCAGGCATGTTTATCTCCTGCTTAAACTTATTTAATATAATTACTTGTGGTCGTGAATGACGAGTTCGTCACCGGTGAAAATATGTTCATATAACTCAGATGGATCCGGAAATGGACTTTCATCGGCAAATTCAACAGCCTCCAGGACCTCTTTCTCAATTTCTTCCATAATTAAGTCGATTTCAGCCTGTTTCGCCAGCTTTTTATCCAAAATGTAGGACTTAAGACGCTCAATGGGATCTGTATTACGGAATTCTTCCAATTCTTCCTTGGTACGGTAATTGCCCGGATCTGACATCGAGTGTCCACGGTAACGGTAGGTTCTGATTTCCAGGAACCAGGGATTAGCATTCGCGCGAATATCAGCTACGACTTCCTGAAGCGTGTCAATAACGGAAAAGATATCCATACCATTGACAACAGCGTGTTTCATATCATATCCAAGCGCTCGCTTGTAGATGTCAGTTGCGGTATGTCTGTTAGCAGCGGTACCCATCGAGTACCCGTTATTCTCGACCACAAAAAGTACCGGTAGTTTCCATAATTGCGCCAGGTTAAAGGCTTCATGTAAAGCCCCCTGGTCAACAGCACCATCGCCGAAGAATCCGGCCGAGATGCGTCCATTACCCTGATACTTGTTTGCAAATGCAAGCCCTGCTGCCACCGGAATGTGCGCCCCTACAATACCGTGTCCACCCCAAAAGTGTCCTTCAGCATTGAAATAGTGCATAGATCCACCTTTTCCACGGCTACATCCGGTAACTTTTCCGAATAACTCAGCCATTGCAGCTTTAGCAGAAATACCACGAACCAAACCCCAGCCGTGATCACGATACGCGGTAATGATGTCGTCGTCTGGCTGGAGCACCTGATTTACACCACTGGATACGGCTTCCTGTCCAATATACAGGTGAAGAAATCCGCCAAATTTTCCTTTCTGATACATCTGAGCGGCACGTTCTTCAAATCGACGCTGCAAATACATTTCTCGGAACAAGTGCATCACAGCTTCGGTGCTCAATCCCAGTTTTTTATGGTCTTTTTTGGTGACAGCCGGCAAGTCTGTACTTTTGTAGACAAATCCAGTCGGCGTAAATGAAGTAGCTGCAGATTTGGACATAGATAAAACTAAGTGTTAGTATCGGGACAACGCCCGGTCGTTAAAAATAATCCAGTGAGATTCGATTCGGTATACAACCGGTTCCTCACAAAAAACGGGTGCAATATACCTATTTTTTGAATAGGAAACAGATGAATACGTGATGAATACCTACACATGAAGACTGAGTCATAACTTAATTAGATCATGGATTTAAGTATGGATTCAACTGCATCGATGGCCTGATCAAGCTTCTCCGGTTGTTTGCCACCAGCTGTTGCCAGGGTTGGCTGGCCACCACCACCACCACCGGTTAGTTTAGCTACTTCCCCTACAAGCGAGCCGGCTTTGAGTCCTTTGGATTGCACCAAATCATCAGTTACTGTGGCTACCAGACTTACTTTTCCAGCCATCACATCTGCAGATCCCAATACCGAAACCGTACCCATGCTACGTTCTCTTAGAATGTCATATCCAAGCTGCTTCAAGGTGTTCATGTCGGCTCCGTCTATCGTACCTGTCACCAGACTTACACCATCCGCTATCACCCTGACCGACTGCAATACCTCTCGAAGCTGACCAAACGCCTGCTGTACTTTGAATTTCTCGAGCTCCTTCTCCAATGCCTTTTTCTCGTTCAAAAGGGTGTCCAAAGTCGCAACCGGATCTTTGCTGCTGCCCGACATCTGTATCAACCGTCCCATACGACGCTTCTCCTCCCGCAATACAGCATCTGCCGCCTTACCCACTACCGCTTCTACCCTTCGTACTCCACTGGCCGCCGAAGACTCCGATAAAAACCGGAAGTACCCGATCTCTCCGGTCGCGTTGACATGGGTGCCACCACACAATTCGATTGAATAGTTACGATCAAAACTAACAACCCGAACCTTCTCCCCATATTTCTCGCCAAACAACATCATGGCCCCCATCTGACGGGCTTCATCGATGGGAACCTGGTGTATGGATTCAATAGGGATATTCTCCTGAATCTTAGCGTTAATCTCCGCTTCAATGCTGTCCAACACATCGGCCTCAACCCCTTCGTAATGAGAGAAATCGAAACGTAGTCGATCGGCTTCTACTAAAGATCCTTTTTGGACCACGTGATCTCCCAAATGTCTGCGGAGCGCTGCATGCATCAGGTGGGTCGCACTATGATGTTTCTGAATCTCGGCACGACGGTCCTTGTCAACTACGGCTTCCCACTCACCATAAAGGTCTTCTGGCAACCGGTCTGTTACGTGATAAAACCTCCCTTGTGACTTCTTCACATCAGTCACTCGGATTACTTCTTTCCCGTTGGTCAAAATACCCGTATCTCCTACCTGTCCACCACTTTCAGCATAGAATGGAGTTCTGTTCAGCGTAAATAGGAAACCTGATTTGTCTTTACGGAATTGTCTGAATTCAGAACGACACTCAAGTTGAGTATATCCCACAAATTCAGAATCATCCCCTTCTGAAATCACAATCCAATCTTCTCGATTACTCATGTCAACGGCGAACTTTCCAGCAGCCCTGGCACGATCTTTCTGCTCTTTCATGAGCGATTCAAATTCGGCCAAATCAACGCTAAGTCCCTTTTCACGGGCCATCAGACTGGTCAAATCGATCGGAAAACCAAAGGTATCGTGTAATTTAAACGCATCTGCACCACCCAGAGCGGTTTTTCCGTGGATCATAGACTCAAATAACTGAATTCCCTGGCCTAAGGTTCGTAAAAAAGCCTCTTCCTCTGCGCGAATCACATTAGTCACGTATTGCTGCTGATGAAACAATTCAGGAAATACATCTCGGTATGATTCGGCCAGACTGTTGACCAATTTATGCATGAACGGCTGTTTCAAGGATAACTTATCCCACCCATATCGAATGGCACGACGCAGGATTCTTCGTACCACATACCCTCTCCCGTCATTCGATGGTGATGCACCATCGGCTATGGAAAAGCTAACTGCCCGAATGTGATCGGCTATGACTCGCATGGCAATATCAGAATTTTCCTGACCGCCATAGGGTATCCCTACCATTTTACTGACCTCACCTATGATCGGAGTAAACACATCGGTATCATAGTTCGACATTTTCCCCTGGATAACGGCACACACTCGCTCAAATCCCATTCCGGTATCGACGTGTTTGGCGGGCAATTGCTCCAGTTTTCCGTTAGGTAAACGATTGAACTGGATAAATACCAGATTCCAGATTTCGATTACACGTGGATCACCCACATTCACCAAATCCTTGCCAGGAATCCGTTCTCGCTCTTCATCAGGACGTAAATCCACATGGACTTCAGAGCAAGGTCCACAAGGTCCGGTTTCACCCATTTCCCAGAAATTATCCTTTTTGGAAAACTTGAGGATGTGGTCGTGAGGGATCGTAGTTTTTGATTTCCATAACTCAAAGGCCTCATCATCTGCCGGAAGTCCATCTTCCTCATCACCTTCAAACACAGTTGCGTACATTCGATCTGGCGTTAAGCCCCAACGCTGAATCAGCAACTCCCAAGCCCATTCAATGGCTTCTTCCTTGAAGTAGTCACCAAATGACCAGTTGCCTAGCATCTCGAACAAGGTGTGATGGTAGGTATCGTGTCCAACCTCTTCAAGGTCGTTGTGTTTGCCACTAACCCGTATGCATCGCTGTGTGTTCGCTGCCCGTTGCCAGGCTTTGTTGTCCTGCATATAACTGGGTTCTTCTCCCAGGAAAATGGGCTTAAATTGATTCATTCCGGCATTCGTGAACAACAAAGTAGGATCATCCAATGGTACAACTGGTGCACTTGGGGCAATAGCATGACCCTTGTCGCGGAAGAAATCTAAAAAATCCTGTCTTATCTGAGCAGCGGTTTTGCGTTGCATGAGTGTATTAATGGTATTTTTTTGAGATGTTCTGTGAGACCTGTTGTTACACAAGCCCTCTGTTCGAAGTTTGTCCCTAAAACATAGACCCCGATTAGCACCCAAAAATAAGCATTTTAAGGCACAGATTACACGAGTATTCAGACCGCACAGTAAATTGTTGGTCTCTATAGTATTGAATCTGCACACGTAATTGAAGGGGACTCTTCATGCCAATTTTGCTTACCTTTTCCTGATTTTCTTACGTGCACTACTCCAAACCCATTGTAGACTATGTTCACAGACCAGATTCTTACTCCGTACCGAGACCGGTTCCCTCATCTCAGGCAACCTCATTATTACCTGAATCACGCAGCGTTTGGCGTCTTATCCCAGTCAACCATAGGCTCTATAAACCGGCACCTGATTGCCAGAAGCACCGGGGTGATAGAATCGTTTTTTGAAGATATTGAAATCATTGAAGAGACCCGGAACAAACTTGCCAGACTGATAAATGCTCCCTCTGCAGACAACATCAGTTTTATAACCAATACCAGTGAAGGGCTAAATATGATCGCTTCAGGCTTCAAATGGAAGCAATCAGACCGGATTCTGATCAATGATGCTGAGTTTCCTTCAAATGTCTATGCGTTCACCAACCTAAAACGAAGGGGAATTCAAACTGAATTCCTGAAATCAACCGATGGGTTCGTATCGGCCGAGCAACTCTCAGAAGTCATTAAATCCAACCATAAAATAGTCTCTGTAAGTGCTGTCCAATTTTTGAGCGGTTATAAGATTGACTTGAAAAAAATGGGTGCCATTACCCGATCTAATGATACATTTCTGATTGTGGATGCAATTCAGGCTGTTGGCAATACCCCTATCGATGTCCAGGCAATGAATATTGATGGTCTTGTTTCAGGCGGACTCAAATGGATGATGGCTCCCATGGGAATTGGTTTTTTGTATGTTTCCGACAAACTTCGTGATGAAATTGACCCACCTTTTGTTGGGTGGTTATCTGTCAAAGCACCATGGGAACTATCAAACTTTGATCAAGAGCTGAATCCGACAAGCAGAAGATTTGAGCCTGGTGGATTGAATGTCCCGGGCATTTATGCACTTCATGATTCTATAGATCCATTTCTGGAGTTGGGAACTACGGAGATTAATCAGCACCTGATTGCTCTCACAGACACCATTGATGCTCAGATGGTGTCTGTTGGGCTTAAACGATTTACCATAAATGACCCACTATACAGATCGGGTATCATCACCTATGATTTACCCAGTCAGGTAGATGGCGACGCCTTGGTCCAGGCTCTCAAACATAGAAAGGTAACGTTGTCTCACCGACAGGGCAAGCTCAGATTCTCGCCACATTTCTATAATTCTGTTGAGGATATAAAGAATGCGATTGATATATTCAGGGAAGTATATCCAACTTTCGTCTAAGTAGACCCCGGATGAAACAACGCATCCTGCAGAATATAAACAACTGGCTTATTGCACGTTATGGTGAGTTCAGAGCACTACGTATCATTGTCTTGTTAATTGGAATCAAGGACCTGATCGTAGCTACATTCGCTAACTGGATAGACGATGACATCCCTCTGCATGGGGCAGCACTGGCATTTTACACGATTTTCTCCATGGGTCCACTGCTCATCGTTATTATCGCAGTTACAGGATTCATTTTTGGAGAACAAGCAGCTACTGGCCAGGTTTCAGCTTTTCTGGATGAACTCGTTGGTATTGGGGTAGCCAATTTTGTCGAAACAATCATTAAAGGCGCCAATCAGACATTCAGTAACATCGTCGCGACCGTACTGGGTGTGGGAACGATTCTATTCACTTCAACAACGGTGATCACTCAATTAAAAAGTTCCTTGAACACCATTTGGAACGTAGAAACGCGAGAAGGTAATACCTTACGTCAATTCTTTATTTCTCGTCTTACATCATTTATACTCGTGCTCATATTCGCCTTAACCCTGGTATCATCCTTACTTTTTGATGCCGTGTTAAGAATGATAGACTCTGAAGTTTCGACATTTCTGCCTGCTCACCTCATACTCATACAGTGGATAAACTACCTGGTTTTTGTAGTTTCAACCATCGTTTTGTTTACCGTCATTTTTAAAATGTTACCAGACATTAAAATCGCCTGGATGGATTCGTTTGTCGGAGCCTTTGTCACGACGTTATTATTCATGGCAGGCAGATATCTGATAACTCTGTATATGGAAATAGGTTCTATTGGTAGCACCTATGGTGCTGCAGGTACCTTTGTAGTAATTCTTATATGGATTTACTACAACTCACTCACTGTATTTCTCGGCGCCGAATTCACGCATCAATATACGATCCGATATGGAAGTGGAATTACACTACCGAACCATGCCAGATTCAAGTCACGAATAAAAGCCTGATTAACCTTACCGTTTAATACACTTCTATGTGCATTCTGTCAGATGATTTCACCGATGATTTGAGTTCATCGTAAGTCCAGCTCAATGGATTCTTGTCCTTAAGATCGTCTTTGACCGTGATGTAATCCCAGAGTCCTTGTTGAGCCAATATTTGATAAATACCTGTTTCCATTCCTTTTAAGCCACATACATAAATCAATGTGTTGGGTTTGCGGAGAATTGGCTCGAGCAGTTCCCTGTTATCAATTAACTGATACTGAACATAGTGTTTGGTACCATCAGCACGAGGATTCTCACGTGAAATTGATGTCAAAAAATGAAAGTTTTCAGCGGATTTGGCCAGTGATTTGAAATAATCCCCGTACAGAATATCCGTGCGGTAAGGACTACCGAAAATCAAAGCGATGTCGTTTTTCGAGTTTTTCTCCATTAAATCCATAACCATTCCGCGAAACGGTGCTACACCTGTTCCGGTAGCAAAGAATAAATAATTATAATTTTCTGGATTCTCTGGAAGTATAAATCGTTTACCTGATGGTCCGGTCACTTTGACAAGGGATCCCGGTTTTTGACTGGATAGGAAATTACTGCAGACACCTGTGAACAGTTCCTGGGTCTGCCAATTCTCATCAATAACTCGTTTAACCGTGGTTGAGACCCGTTTTCCTTGGCCGTCTTCACCTCTTGATGGCGAGCAGACTGAATACAGCCGCACCTTGTGGGGCTTGCCGTTTTCATCAACTCCATCTGCAATCACACCAATCGATTGTCCTGCGTGAAATTTCCCTTCCAGTGGTGTCCCTGACAGATCGAATGTGATGTGTCTGATAAAATTTGGTGAGGCGACAGCAGTTGCAATTTTACTTTCAACTATGGTCACTTCGATGGGTTCTTTCGCCCGAACCACATTGATTTCCAGATCCGGATAGTTAAATTCTACTGACTTTTCTGTTTCCATAATGATTGCTCAATACCGATTAGTAATGGTCGAGACGTAAACCCAGACTACGCCGTATTTAATTCACAGTAAGTTTCCCTAACCGAGGTAATTTATCGATTAATCCGGATTGTAGAAACCAGATTCAATAAAAATATCCTCTTCTTCGGCATGATTATTTGCAATCACATAGACCCATGCCAATTCGAAGTTATCTTGGCCATCAATCTGAACTGGATACATCACTCGATCATACTCCGACTCATATCCCGGACTGAAATCCTCAAACAGATCAATGAGCGACATCACGAGTTTATAATCTGAGAGGGTGTACAATTCACCTTTCACCCAACCCGTGGAATTAGAAGGCTTGTACCCCTCGGGCACCTGAAATTTTGTCAGTGCAGCAGCATCTTTGGTGTAGTCGTGACTCCCACGAGTGGATATGAACTTACCTGGCACAGTGATGTACGGTATACCATCGTCTATACGGGTGTACAAACGGCCATTGATGCTCGCTGGTGTCATGGAATCAAATTTACCAGCCAGCAAATGATGTTCAGACATATCCGAACGTAGTGTTCCGTAAATAAAAAGTTTAAACATGTACATTCGTTGAATGATAAATTGAATGAAATAAAAAAGTCCTGACCGAAAATAGCATTTCCGATCAGGACTCTCAACAGTGGAGGTGGAGGGAGTCGAACCCTCGTCCGAAATGGCGAACCAATAAGCTTCTACACGCTTAGCCCTGCTTTAAGTTTAACGTATGGGTTGGCGACAGAGCCCGCGTCCATAAGCGAGGTTGTAACGTTTCGCATCACCCTCACAGCCATCAGATGACACTATCCTGTCAAGTATAACGCCCTATAACACGCCGACAGGCGAGCTCATCATAGAACGGTATGGGCACTTAGGCAGCCATACGGTATTCGTAATTGTTTGCATTTACGTTTTGATCCCGAGTGTTTTTACAAGATACGCTCGAGGAAAACTCGACATGCAGCCTACGATCCTACGCATTCCGTCGAAACCAGGTACACCCCCGGTTCAATTTCAAAGAACTATCCAAATATACGTGATTTCTTAGACTTAAACGTGAAAATATCTTGGTTATTTAATATCATTGATGCGATTTTACCCTAAAAATTGTGTAAAATTGGCAGCTGTGTAAATAATTAGATTGATAGTAACAAAAAAACGCTCTAGGGATGAAAATTGCTGTATTAGGTGCTGGCGCTGCCGGAACCGCCATAACCAGATTCCTGAATAAGGAAAAGTCTGTCACTTCGATCCGGATTTTAGACAGAAATGGTAACGCACTAGAGGAGCTGGAGGAGTCGATCAATAGCAACAAGCTCAGGGTTCATCGAGTATCGATGGACAAAGAAATGTCGGTAGCAGGTTTGTTGAATGGTGTTGATTGTATCATTTCGGCATTGCCCTATAAACACAATTACAAAGTTTCGAAAATCGCCCTGAAATCTGAAATACCCTATGTTGACCTGGGTGGTGATGATGAAATCACTCAGAAACAACTGAACCTGTCTGAACAAGCCCGCGAAGCAGGAGTATTCATGGTACCGAATGCCGGATTCGCCCCCGGACTAGTAAACGTTCTGGCCATGCATGGATTCGAGTCGTTTGATGCTGTTGAGTCGATTATAATCCGCGCCGCAGGTCTGCCAAAGGAACCTGTACCACCTCTGAATTATCATTTAAGTTTTTCACCTGTTGGTCTTGTCAATGAGTATCTGCATAAAGTAACGTTGATCGAGAATGGCGAACTCATACAGATGGATGCATTGGATGGTTATGAAACCTGTAAACTCAAGGCTCACCCTGAACTTGGTCCACTGGAAGCTTTTTACACCTCCGGTAGTTCAACGTTTATCGCCAAAGAGCTGGTTGGAAAAGTCAATACACTGGATTTTAAAACTCTACGATATGCCGGACATCGGGATATTATCAAAGCGTTCTTTGATCTGGGATTCAACTCTGCACAAATTATTGATATCAGAACCGGCCTGACCTACCGTGAGTTGTTCATCAGACAGTTGAAGAAACATCTTCCGCACACGAAAAATGATATTGCAGTTGCAAAAATCAATCTGAAAGGGACTCGCGACGGCAAATCAATGTTTCGAGAGTATGAAGTATACCTAGAGTCTGAACAAGATGCTCCCATTTCGGCGATGATGACTGTAACGTCATTGTCAGCAGTAACTACTGCTTTGCTTCTTGGGGAGAATCGTTTAAAAGGTGCCGGCGGTGTGTATACTCCAGAAACAATATTACCCAAAGAAGAGTATATTGACAGAATGAAATTGAGCGGAGTGAACATTTCTGTCAGCGAATATGAATCTTGATGGTACATTACTCCACAACTGTGTTTGTATACCCTCTTAAATCTGATTACCGATGAACAAGTTGTTTGCAGTCCTTGGTTTGGTCGTGTTTGTACTCATGATCGGAGTTCTCTTTGTTACCTTCAGCGGATTCTTCACTACAACTCCGCTGAGCAACCAACAGGTTGAAAAACAAGATTTTGAAGGCCAGATAACAGGAACTGTAACCTATCATCCTGCGATTCATGCCAATGAAGTTCAAGAAAGAAATGTGATTGTATGGCTCCCCCCAGATTACGGAGTTGATCCAGACCAGCGTTATCCGGTACTATACATGCACGATGGGCAGAATATTTTTGATCCTTCGACCAGTTACCTGGGTATAGATTGGCAAATCGATGAAACTGCAGACTCCCTTATCCGCGCAGGTGAAATCCCTCCTGTGATCATTGTTGGGATTTTCAACACAAGCGATCGAACCCTGGAATACACCCCTGGCGCAAAAGGTGACGCCTACATGGATTTTGTAGTGAACACAGTTAAGCCCATGATAGATTCTACCTATCAGACATTGACCGAAAGAGAGCATACATTTGTAGGTGGATCTTCAGCTGGAGGAATGATCTCGTTTATGCTGACCTGGGAGTATCCCGAAGTTTTCTCCAAGGCCATTTGCATGAGTCCCGCTTTTCGGAATCCTGATGGGTATACCTATCAGTTCAACTATATTACCACCGTTCAAAGTACTATCAACCCCCCTCAAAATGTCTTCTTTTACATAGACAATGGGGGGTTGGACCTGGATTCCATACTTCAACCAGGTATAGATGAAATGCTACTGAGTTTAGACGCAATAGGCTACAAACTGGGTCGTGATTTTGTTTTTGTCAAAGACGAAAACGCGACTCATAACGAAACAGCGTGGGCCAAACGATTCCCTGAAGTACTAAAACTTATCCTGAATTAGAATAAGCTGGCTTACCAAAAACTCGTCAATCACAAAAAAAGGGAAGCCGTCAATCAGCCTCCCTTTTTTAATTTCAACTACTAATCAAGATTAATCAGTTTTATAAACAAAGAGCTCTTAGTTCTTTTTCTTACTATCTCTTTCTGAATCGACATCCGGCTTGGGCTTGTCAGTACCTACTGCAGCAATCGAGCCACGCATTTCCGTGTCAGCAATTACATTTTTCATGTTGTAGTAGTCCATGACACCAAGATTCCCAGTACGGAACGCTTCTGCGATGGCTTTAGGTACTTCAGCTTCAGCTTCAACTACCAAAGCTCGCATCTGCTGGGTTTTGGCACGGTTCTCCTGTTCTTCAGCAACTGCCATAGCCCTTCTTTCCTCAGCTTTGGCTCGTGCAACTTTCAGGTCGGCTTCGGCTTGGTCCGTTTGAAGCTTGGCACCAACGTTATCGCCCACATCCACATCAGCGATGTCAATAGATAGAATTTCGAATGCGGTACCGCTGTCCAACCCTTTGCTGAGAACGACTTTGGAAATATTATCAGGATTTTCAAGTACTGCTTTATGATCTACTGAAGAACCGATTGTAGTTACAATACCTTCCCCAACACGAGCAAGTATCGTTTCCTCGGTTGCACCCCCAACCAATCTTTCCAGGTTTGCACGCACCGTGACACGGGCAATGGCGCGAACCTGAATACCATCTTTAGCGAGTGCAGTTATCGGAGGCGTTTCGATCACCTTAGGGTTAACCGAAATCTGAACTGCCTCGAACACATCACGACCGGCCAGGTCAATGGCAGCGGCACGCTCAAAGACCAGTCCGAGGTTGGCTTTGTCGGCCGAAATCAAGGCTTGAATCACTTTATGAACGTTTCCTCCTGCCAGATAGTGAGCTTCAAGTTTTCCAATTCCGATGTCCAAACCTGCTTTGCTTGCAGTAATTGCGGCTTTAACAATCGGGCTTGGTGGAACTTTTCTGAGCCGCATTCCAATCAGGTCGCGCACGATAGATACCTTGACACCTGAGAAAAATGCAGTTACCCACAATCCAAGAGGTACAAAGTAAAAAAACAGAAAAATACCGAGGATAATGGCAAGAATTAATCCTGCCCCGAAATATGCTTCCATGTGTTATTGAGTTGTTTTGGGTTTATTTGATGAAATATCAGTGTTAAAATCAGCCATCAATCCGATTCACAACAACTCTGCCTGAGGTTGTGTCAACTACGCGAACTCTGGCTCCTTTTTCGATAAAATCTCCTGAAGTGACAACGTCTATGCGTCGGTCATCAATAAGTACAGTTCCCGCCGGACGTAACGATGTCATTGCAACACCTTCGAGTCCGATCAGGTCATCTTTTGAAGAGGTGGACGTGTAGCCATGGTCCCGATCTGTTGAGTCGGCCAGGATCAGCTTGCTGAAAAATCTGTTTTGTGGCATATATCGAATCATTGAGGCAATCATTGCGATTCCAAGGATCAACGTGATGGCCATGGTCCAGATTGCTTGTGAAATTTGGTGTAACTCAGGATAGGAAAATCCAACATTCCCTATAAGTGATGTAGCCATGCTGATAATCACCAGAGAAATTCCAATGAGCCCGGCCACTCCAAAACCCGGGATGATAAAGACTTCAAGTATAATGAGTGCGACTCCAATGAAGAACAACACTATTTCCCAACTCTGGGCTAGTCCCATGATATATAACGGAGCGAAGAACAGCATGGCTCCGATACCTGAAATGATACCCGGGAATCCGACTCCAGGAGATTGTAGTTCGAAGTATAATCCACCCAGCATCATGAGCATCAATAAACTGCTTACAACCGGATTTGCCAGGAAACGAAGTACGGATTCGGCCCAGAGTTCCTGTAGATCAATCAGTTCTTTCTGATCCCAACCCATCTGTTTCAAAACCTCATCCAGTGTCGAAAATTTCCCCTCAGCAAGTCCAAGTTCTACAGCCTCTTCGGTACTTAGTGTCAAAAGCTTTCCAACTTCAACCACCCCTTCCACCTCAATGGATTCATCCACCATGGCTTCGGCAATTTTGGGATCTCTTCCCGTTGCTTCTGCTGTAGATCGCATCAAACCACGCATGTAGCTCTGCATTTTTTCCGCTGCATACTGTCCGCTTCCATCTACCACCGTTGCAGCACCGATCGAAGCCCCGGGTGCCATATAAATGGAATCTGTTGCAATAGCAATGAGTGCTCCGGCTGAAGCAGCGTTTTTGTCAATGTATGAAATGACAGGTAAATCAAAATCGAGTAGATTTTTCCTGATTTCATCGGCGGCGTCAACTAACCCACCAAAGGTATCGATATACAGAACAACTCCAGAGGCTTCGTTACGCTTGGCCAGTTCTAGACCTCGTTGCAGGTACTTGTGCAATCCGTTATCAATTAGTCCCTCAACATGTATCAAATAAACGGCTCCGGGTGCAGTAACGGGCTCATCAATTGGTTCAGTTTGGGTCGCACCGGCAATAAAGATCCATGCCGCTAGTACACTCAGCACGCCAAGCCTGTAGAATGATGAGCGTATAGTGGATGTTTGATTTAACCTGTTCATATTTTTTTGTTCAGATTGGTTATGTGAGCAATGTAGCTTTTTTTAGCCAATTTTTCAGCAACATCGCAAATATTGAAACGTAATAAAGCACGCTGTGGTTTCAGTGTTTGATAATAAATCTAGCCAAAATATAATCTCATCTACAACATGCTACTTATGAAACGGCTTCTCAGGCTGATATGGGCATCTCATCTTTTCGTACTTACGTTATCGGCCCTATCTTTTGCCCAGGAACGCGCTAGCGTAAACGGATTTGTAACCGATGCCTCATCCAAAGAAACCCTGTTGGGAGCCAACATCATTATAAAGGGAACAACTACAGGGACACAGACCAACACATCTGGTTTTTACTCTCTGACCGGACTGCTACCGGGTTCTTATATTCTTCAGTTTACCTACATTGGATTCCAAAGCGTAGAACGTGAAGTGACACTGTCATCCGGTGAGCGATTGAGACTGGATGTATCCCTTTCTGAAAGTAGTGTTTTTCTGGGTGAAGTTGTGGTTAGCGCAGATGCTGAAGCCCGTGAGGAAGCCAGAAACATCGGTACAGCTCAGGTCACCACAGCACTCATAAAACAGGTTCCTGCTGTGCTTCAAGCTGATGTTTTCAGGTCTGTGCAACTACTACCTGGGGTGAAAGCAGCGTCCGATTTCTCTTCAGGTCTGTATATCCGAGGAGGCGGACCAGATCAAACATTAATCCTATTAGACAGAACTACTGTATATAACCCAACACACTTTTTTGGTCTGTTCTCGACATTCAATCCGGATGCGATAAAAGATGTTCGTTTATATAAGGGTGGTTTTCCCGCTGAATACGGTGGACGATTGGGCTCAGTTTTAGACATATACAACAAAGATGGAAATCGGGTAGAGCAATCCGGGGTCGTCAGTTTGGGGATGCTTTCTTCACGAGCCATGATTGAGGGTCCTTACAAACGAGGATCATACATGTTCGCTATTCGTCGATCAACGATTGAACCCGTGTTAGCCGTCCTTAGAAATTCATTCGATACCCTACCGGATAGTTTTTACTTCGTCGACATCAATGGCAAAATCAATGTGGATCTGAATGAAAACAACCGTTTCAACGTGGCTTTCTATGGTGGTGAGGACAATGTTGATTTTCCATTTGCCGACGATCTTCGCTTTAAACTTCGCTATGGAAACAGAACAGTAAGCTCTACCTGGACCAGTATTCGGTCAGAACAGTTGTTCACTACACTCACTGTAACCAGCTCAAACTATTTCAATACCCCAAAATTCAGTATTGGTGGAACCCCAATCACAAGAGAAAACACGGTTAATGACATTTCAGTAAAGAGCGATCTTGAATGGTCGCCTAATTCATTTCATACCATCAAGTCAGGATTTTGGACTGGAAACATGACCCTTAAACTAGCAGATTCATTCGATAATCAGGAATCATTCCGATCCAGAATCCAAACGCAGTATGTAAATGCTTATGTCCAGGACAATATTCAATTCACCCCTCAGTGGTCTGTTAATCTCGGTGCCAGACTGAATTACTTTACCAAAGGCGATTATGTCCGGCTGGAACCCAGAATAGCTACCGAATATTCCCCGGACTCGTGGCTAAGACTTCAGGCCAGTTATGGTCGATACTATCAATTTCTCACTCTGATCACAAATGAAGCCTTTTCCGGATTTGATACCTGGTTAACTACAGACGATGGGGTACCACCCTCATGGGGGGATCAATATGTATTTGGAGCTAAGTTATATCCATTTCAGGGTTATAATTTCGAATTTGAAGCTTATTACAGAGACATGAACAGCCTTTTTGAGCTAGATCCAAGAATTCCTGATGTATCAGGTGTTGACTATGCTGAACTCTTCAGATTTGGAAAAGGATATGCTTACGGGACCGAATTAGTGCTTGAAAAGTCATCTGGCAGACTGAACGGATTTGTCGGATACACCTGGTCTGTGACCCGACGAAAGTTTGAAGGATATAACCAAAACAAGTTTTATCCACCTAAGTACGACAGAACTCATGACTTCAATATCGTTGCCAACTACAGACTCTCTTCCAAATGGAAGGCAACTGCCGTATTTAACTTCGCAACCGGTCAAGCATTTACCCAGGCACTGGGACGTACTGAAATTAGTGACCCTTTTGGTACCAGTCCTGGTCGACCCATTATCGTAGGTCGGGTCAATGCATCCAGACTTCCAGAGTATCACAGGCTGGATATCGGGTTCACTCGGGATGGAAAGTTTTTTAACTGGGGTACCAGTGAGTTCCAGATTCAAATCATTAACGCATACTCCAGAAGAAATATCTGGTTCTATCAATTCGATCTGGAGGATAATCCTGCAACGAGGTCTGAGGTCCCCTTACTTCCAATACTTCCCACGTTAACCTACACAGTTCAATTTTAGATCTAGCCATGAAATATTTATTCACCGTTTTATGTAGCGCATTTTTGCTGGCATCTTGCGAATTGTACGAGCAGGACACCTATGTGGAGCAGGTTGTCGTGGAATCATACCAGATAGCCTTAAAACCAATGAGTGATGTGATTCTGACTCGCACTTCGCCTATCTTCGAGGAGTATAACAAAGATGCACGAAGTATCAACGATGCGAGTGTTTTGGTCAGGGAGGTATCACCCTCCGGACAAACCTCACAAGTCATCGCTTTCATTCGAACCGGACAAGGCACATACAGCCCGGCTGAACCAGGAATTATTGTAAAACCAAGATACAAATACGAACTGGAGGCGGTGATCCCGTCCATGGATGTACAAATTTCAACCTTTACCGTGGTACCAGACACTTTCAGCATCAAAGGAATCAACGCCACAGCACTGGTCTACCAGGGGCCTGAACAGTTTGAGTTAACCTTAACACCATCGTACTTCCCGGGCAGACAATCCTACTATATTTTCACCAACGAAACGCTGGACCCTGAAAATGCCGAATTCACCCGTTTTTATGCCGATGCAGATGGCGACAGAGCAGATTTTTATCGGGTATCGTCGGGCATCATCAACCAAACCTCCACGTCTCAAAACGGAGAGTTCGTTGAATTGACATTTCCCTGGATTGGAGTCGCTTTTTACGGACCAAACCGGCTTCGCGCTTCTGCAATTGATGACAATATGTACGACTATATCCGATCCTTACAGATACAAGGCGGAGGTAGCACGTTGTCGCCGGGAGAGATCGAAAACATTATTTCCAATGTTAGCGGTGGAATTGGGGTTTTTGGAAGCTATTCGGAAGTTTCAATCGAGATAGAGGTACTAAAGTAATGTTCAGGCGCTCACAGATTGCAAGCGCCTGATTACATTTTAGTTTAAATCCACGACGATTGCTGACATTCCAGGCACCCGTATGTTATTTAGATCAGTGATTCTTTCTCCGCTGATCACTTCCAGGCCTCCGCTATAACCGTCCAACAACTCGCTATAGCGCCTGTAGTCCAAGGTCACATCATCTGTGCTGGCATTAATTGCCACCAATACACGTTGCTCAGCATTATGCCTGAAGTAAACGTAGGTGTTATTGGCGGGGATAAAGTGAGTCAGACGCCCGTTATGAATAGCAGAAGCATTTTTTCGCCAATCAGCAATTTTTTTTACGTATTCAAACGTCTCATCGACCGGAACTCCACGTTCAAGACCCAATGCAACACGACCCGATTTCATGAATGCATTATGCCTATCTGATTGCCATCCTCCGGGGAAATCATACCGTTTGTTAGGGTCCATCCCCTCTCCAGGCATTAATATTTCCGTACCATAGTAGATTTGTGGGATTCCGCGTGTGGTCAGGATGAATGCGATTCCCATTTTTGTCTTTCCGGGGTCCTCTCCGACCGTTGAAAAGAACCGGTTTACATCATGATTATCCAAAAAGATCACATTCAACAAGGGATCTGAGTACAGAAAATCCTGTCCCAGCAAGTCATACAATCTGGCAACCCCGGTCTCCCAGCCAAACTCCTCTGTAAATGCCTGGTTTACCGCTCGGTGCATAGGAAAATCAGTAACGCTGGGTAGGTAGGAATTGTACCCATTTTTATCGGGGAAATCGCGTTGCCAAAAAGCAGTTGTCGGTACATTGCCCGCCCAGGCTTCACCTACAATATTGAATTCGGGATATTCTTCCAGTACCCGGCGTGTCCATTCAGCCATGTATTCTTTATATGGATAGGGATGCGTATCCATTCTGATTCCGTCAATACCCGAATATTCGATCCACCAAAGGGTGTTTTGAATCAAATAGTTGACCACGAACTCATTTCTCTGGTCCAAATCAGGCATTTCATCTACAAACCATCCCTTGACCATGGCATTTCGGTCGAAATCGCTCACATAGGGATCCATCACAGTACCTGTGCGGAAATTAGTATTCCCGTGTACAGACTGATCATGAATCCAGTCCTTGAAGGGCATATCTTTGACAAACCAATGCTCTGTACCAACATGGTTATGAATCATGTCCATAATGACCTTCATACCCCTGCTTTGAGCACTTTTGATCAATTCTTTGAACTCCTCGTTGGTACCGAATCTACGATCGACTTTGTACATATCGGTAGCGGCATATCCATGGTAGAATCCAACTCCCTTTTGGTAATCTGCCGGCATATCATTTTCGAAAATTGGATTCAACCAGATCGCAGTCATTCCCAGGTCTTTGATGTAGTCCAGATGATCTTGAATCCCTTTAAGGTCACCTCCATGACGTCCGTAAGGTTGCTCTCTGTTCGATGCTTCCAGCATCCCCGCAACAGTATCATTGGAAGGGTCACCATTGGCAAATCTATCGGGCATGATCAAATAAATCACATCGGAGGCATCAAAACCCTGTATTCGGGTACCTGAGTGTGATTTTTCAAATAAGGGATATTCAACTAGATGTGTTTCGGAGCCTTGAGTGAACACCAAAGGCAGCATTCCCGCCTTTGCATGGACGCCAATTTCCAGATTGATGAACAGATAATTTGGGTTATCTGAGGTTACAACAGATTTCAGCTGAACTCCCGGATAATCTAATGAAACCGTATTTAGCGAGATATTGGGTCCGTATACAAGGACTTGAAGTTCCGGATTTTTAAAACCAATCCACCAGTTGGCTGGCTCCAACCTTTCAATCTGAATCGATTGAGCAAATAAGTGAACCGTGCTGAATAGTATGACCAGAAGTATGGACAAAATTCGATTTTTCATGATGATGAGGGTAAATTTGAGTATTTTTAGCCATGAATTTAACCAAAATGACAAAATATTTGTTAGTTTTTTTACTGTTTTTGAGCACCTCGTATGTGTTAATCGTTCAACAGGCTGTCGCACAACAAAATAGTGACACTTACGCTGACACCTTTACGCTCGCAAGAGTACAGTACAGAGGCGGTGGCGACTGGTACAATGACCCATCAGCATTGACGAATCTGATCAACTTCGTAAATACATCTCTGCCAATTCGAATCAATCCGAGGTATGATGATGTTCCCGTTGGCAGCAGAGATGTGTTCAGGTATCCGTTCTTATTCATGACAGGTCATGGAAACATCACAATGAATAGCTCAGAGATCCAGAACCTCAGAAGATATCTTGATCGAGGCGGTTTTTTATTCATCGACGATGATTATGGTATGGATATATATGTTCGATCACTCATCAAACAGCTTTATCCGGACGAAAATCTCATCGATCTGCCATTTTCACATCCTGTTTTTAATCAGGCGTTCAGGTTTGCACAAGGGTTGCCAAAAATTCATGAGCACGATAACAATCCGCCACAATTATTCGGTTTGTTCGTGAATGGTAAACTTGTGATCCTATACGGTTATGAATCCAACATCTCAGACGGCTGGGCAGATGCTGATATTCATCAAGTCTCGGAAGAACTCCGTAAAAAATCGCTACAGATGGGTGCTAACATCCTGATGTACGTACTGACAACAAACCGTATTTTAAATTGATTAATCCTGATCAAATAGGTTTATTTTCAGCGGAATAATCAGGATATTTGTGTTTAATTCCATTTTCAACCTACTAGCACCATGATTATTCCCATAGCCAGTGATCATGCAGGATTTGCTGCCAAAACTGAAGTCAAAAAGATACTCGAATCGATGGGTTACCTGACCCTCGATTTTGGCACCCACAGTGAAGATTCCGTTGATTACCCGGATTATGCGGTTCAAGTTGCCAGCGCCGTTTCATCGGGTGAATATCCAAAAGGTATTCTGATCTGTGGAAGCGGTCAGGGAGTTTGCATGACGGCAAATAAATTCAATCATGTACGAGCAGCACTTGTTTGGAATGCCGAGATTGCCCGTATGTCTGTGCAGCACAACAATGCAAATATCCTGTGCCTGCCAGGTAGATATCTGAGTGTTGATGAACTCAAAGCAATTCTCGAATCCTGGCTTTCTGCCCATTTCGAGGGCGGTCGACACGAAAGAAGAGTTGAAAAGATCAGCACATTAACCAGCAACAACGCCTAGTTTATCTGTACTCATTAAACACTTCAAGTAATTCAGCATGAGCATACTCAAACAGCAGGATCCAGATCTGTACGCACTTATTGAAAAAGAAACTCACAGACAAAACTTTGGACTGGAACTTATTGCATCTGAAAACTTCACATCCAGAGCCGTGATGGAAGCTGCCGGATCTACACTCACCAATAAATACGCAGAAGGGCTTCCAGGAAAAAGATACTACGGTGGATGTGAGTTTGTGGATCAGATCGAAGATTTGGCACGAGAACGGGCAAAGAAATTATTTGGTGCAGATTGGGTAAATGTACAGCCACATTCTGGGGCAACCGCCAATGCTGCGGTGTATCTTGCATTGCTCAAACCCGGTGATACCCTGCTGGGTCTGGATCTGAGTCATGGCGGACATCTGACTCACGGATCGCCCGTCAACTTTTCGGGGATTACCTATGACGCCAAATTTTATGGTGTCGATGAGGCAACAGGCCGTTTGGATATGAACAAAATCCGCGAGACGGCTATAAAAATACGCCCCAAGATGATCTCAATCGGAGCATCGGCTTACACCAGAGACTTTGACTACAAAACATTCAGAGAAATTGCCGATGAAGTCGGTGCCTTATTGTGGATGGATATGGCTCATACGGCGGGACTGATTGCAGCTGGGCTACTTAACAACCCACTTCCCTACTGCCATGTTGTCACCACAACAACACACAAAACACTTCGTGGCCCGCGAGGAGGACTCATACTCGTCGGAAAAGATGCCGAAAATACACTGGGAATTGTTGCACCCAAATCCGGACGGGTAAAAAACTGGTCCGAACTGCTGGATTCAGGTGTTTTCCCCGGCACCCAAGGAGGACCATTGGTTCATATCATCGCGGCTAAAGCCGTCGCTTTTGATGAAGCCCTACGTCCGGATTTTAAAATTTACCAGAGGCAAGTAATCGAGAATGCCAAGGCAATGGGCGAGCGATTCATGGAAATGGGTTATCATCTCATCAGTGGAGGAACCGACAACCACCTCATATTAATCGACTTAAGAAATAAAGGTGTTACCGGAAAGATAGCCGAAGAAGCCTTGAGTCGTGCAGAGATTACCGTCAACAAGAATATGGTCCCATTTGACACGGAAAGTCCTTTTGTTACCTCTGGAATTCGCGTTGGCGCTCCAGCGATGACCACTCGTGGGTTAAAACAAGAAGATTTCAGAAGAATTGCCGATTTGATGGACCTGGTTATTACCAATCCAGCTGATGATGCCATCGTAGCAAAAGTAACTGCTGAAGTTCACGCCATGTGCAAAGCGTTTCCGTTGTATGATTTCGTTACAACGTAAAAAGAATCCTTCCTACCATGAGTGATACTTCTACTTCTTCCCGTCAAATAATGGATGGGATACCTCCTAAGGCAGAAGCCCCAAAGTTACTGGTTGAAATGTCATTTCTGGATCACCTTGAGGAACTGCGCCTGCGTATCTTAAAGGGATTATCGGGAGTAGGTGTTGGTATAGTCATTGCGTTTCTTTTTAGTGACTTTTTTATCGATGAAGTACTACTTGGCCCGGCAAAAGCATCATTCTTCATATACAGCGTACTGGGAATCGATGCCGTTGACCTGGTTTTACAGAACAGAACGTTACCAGGACAGTTCTTTAGCTATATGGGGACACTTATGGTAGTGGGTGTGATCCTGGGGTCGCCTGTACTCTTTTATCAGATTTGGTCTTTTATCGAGCCTGCACTCGAACAAAACGAAAAGAAAAGCTCATCTCTCATCGTACTGGCAATTTCTGGCATGTTTACGCTTGGGTTGCTGTTCGGATATTTGATTATGACACCGTTTGCACTTCAATTTTTTGCAAGTTTTCAGATATCCGATACCGTCCGAAATGATTTCGACATAACGGCTTATTTTTCTTCGCTCACTATGTGGACTCTAACATGCGGAATCATATTCCAGTTACCATTTGTAAGCTATAGTTTATCCAGAATTGGATTATTGACTCCTGAATTTATGAGAAAACACAGGAGAATTGCTATTGTAATTTGTTTTATTCTGGGTGCCATACTCACACCACCTGATCCGGTGACCCAATTTATGATTGCAGTACCACTTGTCATTCTCTATGAAGTCGGGATTTGGATCAGTGCTATTACTGTCAAAAGACGAGAGCGTCAAATATGGGGCAAAGAGGGCGCTCCAGGTGGTAAATAAACTGATTTTTTGATTTGAACAGATTAGCAACAGAAAAATCGCTGTATTTACTTCAGCATGCCCACAATCCAGTTAACTGGTATCCATGGGGAGATGCTGCCATACACAAGGCAGTATCGGAGAATAAAATGATTTTGTTAAGTATCGGATACTCCTCCTGCCATTGGTGTCATGTGATGGAAAAGGAATCATTTGAGAATCCAGATGTGGCTTCAATTCTGAACCAACACTATATTTCGATCAAGGTTGACCGTGAAGAGCGTCCCGACATAGATGCGATCTACATGGAAGCCGTTCAATTAATGACCGGTCATGGTGGTTGGCCTTTAAATGTTTGGCTAACCCCTGATTTGAAACCTATCTACGGTGGCACCTATTTCCCTCCCGAAACTACACATCAACGACCCGGTTTTTCTGATGTCCTGGTACGTATGGCCGAAATATTCAGGCAGGATCAGGCAAAAATTCAAGAACGTGCCTCCCAAATGCATCAAGCATTGATTCAGGATGTAATGGATCACCTACAACCAACGCCCTATTCGCTCACTACGCTTCGAGATGCCGTGATGACAACCGAACGGTTTTATGATGAAAATTATGGAGGCTTTTCAAATGCCCCGAAATTTCCAGCATCCATGCACGTTGAGTTTCTGTTCCGTTACGACCATCTGGTTGGCGACGAAGAAGCGCGATCTATGGCACTTAACACCCTCAGAAAAATGTGTCTTGGAGGGATTCATGATCATGTGGCCGGTGGATTCCATCGTTATAGCACGGATTTCAAATGGCTTGTTCCCCATTTTGAGAAGATGTTGTATGACAATGCACTGTTGTTGTCGGCACTTACCGATGCATGGCGCGTATCGGGTGACCCACTGTTTGAAAGTACTCTGAAGCACCTGTACACGTTTCTCATAAGAGATATGATGGACGAATCCGGGGCATTTTATGCCTCCATAGACGCCGATTCAGAGGGTGTTGAAGGGAAATATTATGTCTGGTCGTATGAAGAACTGCAAAAACTGATTCCAGAAATAGACTTTCCTGAATTCTCAGCCTATTTCGATGTATATCCGGGTGGAAACTGGGAGGGATCCATCATACTCAATAGTTCTCATTCAAGCCTGGACTTTTCCATTTTGACCCAGTCTAATCATGATGAATTTAACGACAAAATCCAACAATGGAAGAAGCTTTTACTGGCTGAACGTACCAAACGCACAGCCCCAGTAACGGATAAGAAAATCCTGACATCCTGGAATGCAATGACATTAGTTTCCTTGTGTAAATACTGGTTCGTTACTCTTGATGAGACTGTACATGAAGTGATCCAGCGCAACGCCCAGTATCTGGCAACTAAAGCCATTGCAAATGACCAGGTACTCAGGTTACCAGAACACGAATCGAGCAACAACACTGGGTTTTGCGAAGACTATGCCCAGCTAGCCCTTGCTTTCGGATGGGTATTTCAGGTGACCGGGGATGAAAGCTGGTTGGAAAAAGCAACAACCATAGTCAAATCAATGGTCAATATGTTCTATGAAGAAAATAAACGTGCCTTTGCATTTACGCAGGCACACCAAACGGATCTTCTGGTCAGAAAAAAAGATGTGTTCGATCATGTAAATCCCTCTGCAAATTCAAGTGCAATAGCCGCCTTGCTACATATCGCTAAATTAACCGGAAACAAGGAATTCAACATCCTAGCTGAGGAGTCTATTGAAGCTCTTGGAAGCATACTATCTGAGCATGCACTGTCGTTTAGCTATGTATTGCAATTAATTTCAGATAAGTTATCACATAGTGCTGCGGAAATTGTTATTTTAGGCACCAACAACAAACCGTTTTTGGAAAAACTTTCGATGACGTATAACCCGTTCACGATGGTCATCAACGGGGAAACATTCATTGATTCGAATTTTTCAACTTTACGAGGCAAAACAGCCCCAGAAACAGGTTCAAACGTGTATTATTGTAAAGATTTTACATGTTTGAGTCCCATTTCAACCATTCAGGAATTTGAACAACTACTTTAAAACACTCGACTTTCGTATGAAAAACTTCTGGATTCTCATCGTCGCACTTATTTTCACTGTAAGCCTTTCAGCCTGCGATGAAGATCCATTTTCACCGTTTGATGATTTTAGCACAGTTCCCCAACCCTACGATACCACTACTGCTCAACGAATAGTAAAACCAAATGGACTGATTATTTATATCCATGCTGAAGGTTCGGGTGAGTTCAGCATTACCGAGCGTGACCGTGTGCTTCTGTATTACACGTTCCGACTAAAAGATGGAACAATCGTTCAAAGCACCTATGCCAACGGACGATTCTTGCCAGATGATTTCACGCTATCGACTACAGTGCGTGGTTTTCGCGAAGGACTCTTGGGCGCCAAACAAGGTGCACGACGAACATTGGTCATTCCACCTGCATTGGGCTATGGAACGTCCCCTGGTCATCAGTTTGAAAAGGAAACATTGTACTATGACGTACTCATTGACACCATCGTCGAGTAGGTTTTAGTCCCTGACAATGCGTTTTACCCGGTCTCCGATTGAAGTCGTGACTTCATAAGGAATAGTACCCAGAAGATGAGCCCAGCGATATACACTGATTTCATCCGTTCCCCCCATCAGTGAGACCGGCAGATCCAGATCAAGTTTGTCGTCCCCCAACCAAACCATAATCTGGTCCATGGTAATATTTCCTACTTGTGGATAATGCTTTCCATTAATGGAGACAAATAAACGGTTTCTAAGTCTTCGGGGGAGTCCATCTGCATATCCAACCGGAACCACCCCTACCCACCCATCTTTGGGAAGATGAAAGGAGTGGGAATAGCTAACTCCATCCCCCTTTTTCATAAATCTCACTTGTGCTAGTCTGGAGACCCATTCCAAAGCAGGTTTTAAAGCTTGATTATAGCTACCACGTGGATCAAATCCGTACATAGCCACTCCACTTCGTATCATATCGAATCCGATACCATGTTGGTGCAAACTCGCAGCTGAATTGGCCGCATGAAACAGTTTATCGCGCCCAAATCGAGATAAAAGTGCATGGAAGCAAGCCAGTTGACTGTCAAATACACGCGTATCCAGTTCCTCTGCAGATGCAAAATGGGTCATAACACCGCCCAATAACAAATTCGAGTGTGAATCCACTAATTTCAAGACGCTATCTATCTGGTCAGGTAAAATTCCAAGTCGCCCCATTCCTGTATCGAATTTAAGGTGATAGGAAGTGCCCGGAATGAGCCTTTCAAAGTGTTCAGGTGCTGAAACAACAGCTGTCAGACCGTACTCGGTATACATTCGTGAGCTTTCAGGAAAGGGTGAGCCGAAAACCATAATTGGTTTCATGATTCCAGCCACTCTCAGTGCCATACCTTCCCGGACGTTAGCAACCCCGAACCAATCTACCACATTGCGAACTCCAAGAGCAACTTCAATGGCACCATGACCGTAGGCATTTGCTTTAACCACCGCCATTTGCTTCAGGCTATCACCCCCGGATCGTGATTTTAACACGTTCAAATTGTGGATAATCGCTTTGATGTCGATGTATGCCATTGAGTTCCAGCCGTCTGTATAATGTGCTTGTGGATTCATCACTAAGTTACCTGATGCGATTAGTTGTAGATTGAAGCAACCAGAAACGGAGTTCATTCGCATCGCATAGACCCAAATAGGTGTCAGCATCGACCACGGGTATAAACTCCGAAGTAAAAATAATTGATGGATTGAACGTATTGGAATCTGAAATATCTATATAATCCCCAATACTAACTGGTCTGAATTCACCCATATCTGGATCGTTCAACAACTCGGCTGGTGAGAGATTGCGCATATGCGACGCATGCGAGACTGAATCTCCATAGATAACCCCAACCAATGAATCATCTTTCAATACAGGAATTACCGTCCTGGGTAAATAAAAATGATCCTGATCGACTATTTTCTGAATCATAGATTTAGGGTCTGAAGTTGCCCCCAATTCATAAACAAGATCATTCAAATCAGGATTGTGTCGCAACTCAGCCCTTCCACTCCAGACCGTGTACCCAAGATAACCTGCAAGTAGAATCAGTATAAGCGGATACCCACTGGAGATATAGATGAAATCAACAATCCCAACCAAGAGTATCGTTAAAATGAGTGAATAGCTAAGATTTAGTGTAGCTACTGAGGATTTGTAATAACGCTTGGAGAACATCCAGATCAGTGCGCGAATGGTTCGACCACCATCCAATGGGAAAATGGGGATGAGATTGAAAACTGCAAGCAGGAAATTAATTTGAACCAAAAAATGGACTACAAGTCGGCTCAGAAAGGCATCATCTGGAATGATAAATCCTATCGTATAAAAGATTGCGGCCAGAAGAAAAGAAGCAAAAGGACCACTCAGAGCTATCCAAAGTTCCTGCGACGGAACTATTGGCCTGTGTTTGAGTTCAGCCATACCACCAAAAAGGTACAGGTGTATCCGTTCAATATGAAGGTTGAGCCTGACTGCCATAAAGGCATGACCTAATTCATGGAACAGGATGGAGCACGTGAGTAGCAGTGATGCCATTCCACCCAAAATGTAATTTAGATACGGATAATATCCAACCGTGAGGCTTGGGAAGTATCGCTCACTCAACAGCCACCCGATACCAACGACCACCAAAGGAAGTAGTGGTTCAACGGTAACACGGAATCCGGCAATGCGTAATCCTGGTTTTGTGTGGTGCATGAATGATCTGGTTCTGATTTGCTACGTAAAAGACACAAAAATAGGACATTCAAGCTATCAGAACCATTTTTTCTTGTGAATATCTTTCAAAATTACCGCCGCCGCATTGTATCCTGCCGCCGCAAATACCCCACCACCCGGGTGACATGAAGCACTGGACAAATACAGGTTTTTGATTGGAGTCTTGTATTGGCTTAATTCCGGGGATGGTCTGAACATAAACATTTGATCAAACGTCATTTCGACGTGCATTACATTTCCTTTGATGAGACCGTGTTTACGTTCAATGTCCAGTGGGGTCTGTATATACCAGTCAATCAGTTTATCCTTCATGTTTGGAGCATATTTGACCACCACATCATAGATCTTTTGGGCCTCCTGCTCGCGAATATCATCCCAGTTCAATCCATTAGCCATTTTGTAGGGATGCCATTGAGCCCAGGCAAACAGCGTTTGAGTACCTGGAGGGCAAAGTGACGGATCTATTTTGGAGAAAGTCATGGCCACCACCGCAGGATTTTCTGGGGGTAGTCCTTTCTGATAATCACCAATGGCTGCATTCATATACTCACGAGTTGGACACAAAAGCTGTAATCCACGATGAATATCCTCATCGTCGGGACAGGCTGTGTACATGGGGAGTTCTTTGACAGCACACCTGAGCACCATCCCAAAGCCATTTCCTACATTAATATGCTTTACTCGGTGAAACAAACTAGAGCTCAGGTGCTCGGGTCCCACCATCTTCAACATCGTGGTCTGAACATGAGCATTTGAGACGATACGTTTTCCTAAAATCTCTTCACCTGATTGCAACCTCACCCCATAGCCGACGCCATTTTTAATCAGAATTTTATCTACAGGCACATTGGACCGTACTTCGCCGCCATGTGCCTGAATCATACGTAACATAGCCTGAGTGAGCATTCCACTTCCCCCTTTAGGACGTTTTGCACCACTTTCGTGCAACATGGCCTGCCAGCCAACGAAATCTCCACTTGCTGACTGATCTGGTGTTGGACCAGACTGGGCAGCAAACCAAAGTAACGCCGTTTTTAAGTGTGGATGCTCAAAAGCTTCATCAACCACCTGGCCATAACTGCTCAGAATACGTCGAAGACCATCCATCTGATCTCCCTTTCCAAACATAGATCCATCCCTGAACTGACCCTTCATCATTTCCGTCATAATATTCTTCCCTGAAGGTGGTACAAGAAAAGTTTTTAAGACTCCTTTGTTGATTCGCCCCCAAAAAGAAATAAACTCTTTGTAGTTCTTTACATCACGAGGAGAAAGTTTTGCGATAGATTCCAGCGTTTTTTCAATGTCTTTATAAAAATGAAGTACACCATTGCCATCCGGATAGGGAAATGACATGAAGGGATCCATCTCGATATACTCAAGTCCGTATTTTTCCAACTCGAGGTCTTGTATCACCGGGGTCTGATGAATCATAATATGAGCGGAAGATCCTACATCCATGCTGAATCCGGTAGGGTATTGGTCACTCTGGAACATGGTTTCAGTACACACTGCGCCTCCCAGAGTATCTCTTCGCTCAAGAACGAGTACTTTTTGGCCCGACTTAGCCAGGTAGCCGGCTGTAGTTAATCCATTATGTCCAGAACCAATTAAAATGATGTCGTACTCGGAGCTCATATCAGTGTATCGTTATAAAATTTTGAAAAAGTTTTCGGTATCTTCTCGTTTTGTATCTTCGTATAAAGTCGAATATAGGTCGAAAAGTTCAACTTTTTGGCGACTAATCCTTTAATTAATCCTTTAACGCCATGTCATTTTTTAAAAATGTTTTAGCAACCATTACAGGAATTTTTGTTTCATTTATCCTGCTGTTCTTTCTTGCAGTGATATTTGTTGCATCAAGCTCATCACAACCTGAACCGTACATCCGAAACGGATCTGTACTAAAAATCAGTTTGTCGGGAGCACTGACAGAACGATCTGTTGAGGACCCGTTTGCAGAGGTGTTCAACCCAGGTGGATCCAGTGCATTAAGTCTTGAGAACTTTCGCACGAACATCCATAAAGCGACTTCTGATGAACGAATAAATGGAATCTGGTTGGACTTGGGGTTTCTTGGAAGTAGTTGGTCTGGATTACACGAAGTACACGGTTTACTCACTGAGTTTAAATCAACCGGTAAATTTATCTACGCCTACATCGGCGATATGGGGGCAAATGAGGCATCTTATTACCTGGCAACTACTGCAGATTCAATATTTGCTCAACCCGAAGCAATGTTGGAATTTGATGGCTTTTATATATCCAGGGAATTTTACAAAAATGCTTTTGAAAAGTTTGGGGTGACTGCTGATGTGATCACATCGGGTCCGTACAAATCGGCTGCAGACAGCTACAGACGAGAAAACTTCAGTGAAGGTGACCGTGAGCAGCTCACCGTGTTACTCAGTCAGTTTAGCGAAGGGTTCAAAGAGGCTGTGACGGCGTACTCGGGAATCTCCGGTGAGGAACTGGATGCGTTTATGAACGCACTTCCAACCTTGCAGGCATCCAGCGCTTACGAACGTGGATTAATTGATGGATTTATGCAGCCGTTTGAATTTCAGGCCATGATGGTCGAAAAAACAGGGACATCAAAACTTGAAGAGGTGTCTTTTGCCAGATATGCCAAAGTTAGCGGCTCATCCGCCGGGTTAGATGATGCTTCTGGTAAAGAAATTGCAGTGGTATTTATGGAGGGTCCGATCATGCCTCAAATCGCTGAGGATATCTTTTCGATGGGATCCCAAACCATTACCTACGAACCGTTTGCTAAAATTTTTGATGACCTGGAAAAGGACGAGAATGTTGGAGCTGTTGTGCTTCGTGTGAATAGTCCGGGTGGTGCCGTTACTACATCTGAGATCCTACGTGCCCGTATCAAAAAACTCAGCGAATCAAAACCAGTAGTGGTTTCCATGGGGAGTGTCGCTGCATCAGGTGGATATTACATTGCAATGGGTGCCGATACGGTCTTCGCTGAATCAAAAACGATCACAGGATCTATTGGTGTTGTCATGGCTAAATTGTCGGTTGAAGAACTGCTTACCGAAACTCTGGGTATCAGTGTGGATGAGGTAAAAACCCATACCAATGCTGACTGGATGACCCTGGAACGTAGTTTGACTAATGAACAGCGTCAGGGTTTGACCAATGATCTGATGGTTACATACGACAACTTCCTGTCACTTGTAGCAGATGCGCGAGGATTGGAAAAAGAGTATGTGCACCAGCATGCACAGGGACGCGTTTGGTCTGGGCGCGATGCTCAGGAAATAGGTCTTATTGATGGTGTAGCGGATTTAAATCAATCGATCGCGATTGCTGCTGAAATGGCAGAACTGGAATCATGGAAAGTGACTCGCTACCCAGCACAGAAAAACTTTTTAGAGACTCTGTTGGAAAGTAGCTCCAAACAAGCTCGTTCTGCAGTCATGCAGCTATTGAACGTGAGTGAAGATCAGACAAAACTGATTCGTGCCATCCATAGTGTAAACAAACCTGGTACCTATAGCATTTTACCTTATGAGATTACGGTAAATTAAGATATGGTCATCGGGAATTTCAGTATTGAGCACCTTTCAGAAGGTCAGTTTGAGCTTTATCGAGACGGGTCGATGCAGAAAAATGCATCGCCCCATCTCACGCGAAAATCTAAAATCCTGCCAGATTTTTACGACGAATTATATATCCCTGTTGGGGTTGATCCCATACTTGTTCGAGGTCATGGCGCAGTAGTTTTACTTGACACGGGCCTGGGTCAGGCACTGGATTCCAGACACAGAGACCCTTCAATATCAAATATCGTAACTAATCTGGAAATATTTGATTTATGCCCCGAAGACGTAACCCATGTGATGTTAACTCATCTTCATCATGACCATGCAGGGGGATTGGCATATGCCGATAAACAGTCACGAATCCAATCCACACTTCCAAATGCCAGGATATTTGTCCAGCAATCGGAGTGGGAATATGCCCTTGAGTGTGTTAACGAAAACAAAAAAACATCAGATGTACCGTATCAGCTTGATAATTTGTACAGACTGGTATCAGATGGTCAATTTGAGTTCATTAATCAAGAAGTTGTTGAAGTCATTCCAGGCATTGAAATGATTCGAACCGGTGGGCACACCCCGGGACATTCGGTAGTGCGTATCAAAGATTCAGGCGAATCAGCTTACTACTTCGGGGATCTGATTCCAAATGAAGACTTCTTGAATTTTAATATGATTCCTGATGCTGATTATCAGGTAACGGAATCCAGGCAAATTAAAATGCTCTTAATGAAGCAGGCTTTTCTGGACAACGCAGAAATTCTGTTTTATCACAGCATTCATCTGAAGTCTGGCAAGCTCTCCAGAGATCCAAACAGGCAGTATATCTTATCACAGAAATCGTAATCCACGAACTAAACTACTGGTTCATGGATATCAAAAACTCCCGGTTATTCCTGGTCCCCTTCATTTTATCCAGTACGAATTCAATCGCCTCCATTGGATTCATAGAAACCAGGTAGCGACGTAGTAGAACGACTTTCTCACGTTCTTCATCTTTTACGAACAACTCTTCTTTTCGGGTTCCGCTCTTGTAAATATCGATTGCAGGGAACATTCGACGTTCGGAAATTCGTCTGTCAAGCACGATCTCCATGTTTCCAGTACCCTTGAATTCTTCGAAAATTACATCATCCATCCTGGAACCCGTGTCGATTAAGGCTGTAGCTATAATCGTAAGCGAACCACCGTGTTCAATATTTCTGGCCGAACTGAACAATTGTCGAGGGATTTTTAGCGCCTCTGAGTCAACGCCACCAGACATGGTTCTACCTGAATTGGATGCAATATTATAGGCACGTGCCAGACGGGTGATCGAGTCCATTAAAAGTAACACATCATGACCACTTTCAACCAAGCGTTTTGCTTTCTCAAAGACTATTTCGGCCAGTCCTTTATGATTTTCCGGCTTCATATCGAAGGTTGAAGCAAGCACCTCAGCATTTTTAACGGTCCGCTCCATTTCGGTTACTTCCTCGGGTCGTTCATCTATCAATAAAATGATGATCTTGGTCTCCGGATTATTAGCAGCAACCGCATTTGCAATTTCTCTGAGGATGGTCGTTTTTCCAGTTTTGGGCTGTGCAACAATCAAACCACGCTGTCCCTTACCTATTGGAGCGAATAAATCAATGATTCGAGTCGTATAGTTACTGAAATCGTATTCAAGTTTGAAGCGTGAGTCGGGGTAAACGGGAAGCAAATCTTCGAAATCACGTCGTGAATCCATATCCTGCGGGATACGTCCGTTAACTCCTTCGACGCGTAACAGTGCGAAGTAGCGCTCACCAACCTTGGGTGGACGAATTATCCCAACAACGGTGTCTCCTTGTTTAAGGCAGAATCTCTTGATCTGCGAGGGAGAAACATAGATGTCGTCGGGACTGGCAGAAAAATTATAATTAACAGATCTCAGAAACCCGTATCCGTCAGGTAAAATTTCCAAGGTGCCTTCATTGATTAAATATCCACCAAGTTTGGGTTCAATTTCGGCTATTCGCTCCAATACGGTAGGGGCATCCGATTCGGGAAGCACATCATGAACCAAATGTTTTTTACCTTTTGACCCTTGTCTGCCACCGGGTGTAGTTGCGTCGCGAAAGTCTGCTTGACGTACCTCCTGTTGTGAGTTTGTCGAATTTCGTTCAATGGTATCAGGATTTTGCGCAGGTCTCGGGTTTTGAGCAACATTCAGTTCCTTCGTTTCACGAGATTTGGGTTTTCTGCCCCTTTTATTTCGTCTGACCTCTGAGAATTCCGAGTCTATACCGTTGTCTGAATCACGGTGATCGTTGACCTTTTCAACTGTAGTTTTAGTATGGATTAACTGCTCGGCTTTTTTAAACGGATCGAAATTAGAATTGGTTTTTTTAGACTTAATATACCTGCCATCTCCCTTGTCCAATGCTTTTGTTTTTTTTGATGGGTTTACTTCGTCATCAAAATCCGGGAAAATTGAACTCTCCCCTTCATTAGGAAAGATTTCATTTGAAAAAGAAGGAAATACGTCTCTCGACGACAAACCAGACTTCTGTGCTTTTTCAGCGAAAGATTTTCGTCCTCGTTTCTTTTTGGGTGATGATGAGTCTGAGCCCTGGCTGGTCGATTCCGATCCAAAGTCCAGTAATGTTTGCTTCTCTGTATCGCGAAATTTAGTCAATCGTTGTATGAGTTCAGCTTTTTTCAGGCCGGTAACAGGACTAAGACCGCGATCTCGAGCTAAATTTTGGAGGTCTTTTAGAGATTTTGTTTCAAGATCCTGAACATCTCTTGAATGAGATCCAACAGGTTGGATATCCGACATGTAAATACCTTAGTGCGTTTAGGGTTGGTTTGCTGTAGAGGTTTTCCGCTCCGACTAGTCAGCTTGCTCGTGAGAATGTGGAAGGCGTTGATTTGCTCATTAGGAATCCAGTGAGATTGATTCCATCCACTCGGTTACGGTATTGTAAAAGTAAAAACTTCCTGTATATAAAACCAATGCTGATTTCAAATTGATAAGGTTTTTTTTTATCGACACCACATTTGGGCCTATATCTAGGGCTGATGGGTAATAATTTATAAAATCTGCTGCTTTCAACGCCCTGGGTGACTCTAACTCATGAAAATAAACCTGTGTAAACTGATCCAGCACTGTGATTAAATCAGCGTTCATTTTATCGGCCATTAAAGATAATACTGCGATTTTAGGCCTACCAGGGAACATCTTGTCCAAATGGTTGACCACATGCTTCAATGCCTCCGGATTATGTCCCCCGTCAAAGTACCAATCTAAATCAGAACCCAATTTTTCGAATCTGCCCGTTAATCCGGAGTTTTTGCGAATGTTCTGGAGTCCAAGCTGTATGATTTCCGGTGTTACATGGGCAGCGCCAAAAATAGATCTGACCAAATGAATGGCGACTTTTACGTTTTCATCCAGTTTAGGCGTATTTAAATCAACCTGGAAAGTGCGTACCGATTGATCAATTCTAACTTGAAGTACACCTATTTCATTTGAGGTTACTTCCGTAGCATCATGAACAGGAATGGCACCAACGCTACGAGCCTGTTGCATGATAACTTCTCTGGCTGGAGCCTGAATATCTCCCAGGACGAATGGCACGCCCGGTTTGAGGATACCCGCTTTTTCAAAAGCAATCGATGCTAACGTATTACCAAGTTGCTCCATGTGATCGAATCCAATCGATGTAATGGCGCATCCTACAGGATTGACAATATTAGTAGCATCCAATCTTCCACCCAGTCCGGTTTCAATGACGGCAACATCCACTTTTTCCATTTCGAAAAGTTTAAATGCCATTGCCGTTGTCAACTCGAAAAATGTTAGTGGAGTCTTTTCCAAAAAGGGTTCCATGCCTTGAAAGCATGCCAGAATTAACTCTTTGTCGACCATTTCACCATTGATACGAAACCTCTCGCGTACATCTTTAAGATGAGGAGACGTATAGAGCCCGGTCTTGAATCCTGATTCTTTCAACAAAGATGCGACGATACTACACAGTGTCCCCTTTCCATTCGTACCAGCTACATGAATCGTGTGATATGATCTTTCAGGATTACCGATCAGTTTGCAGAATTCAGCAATCTGATCTATTCCGAACCGAGCTGCACGGCTACCCACATCCTGAAACCTGGGCATTGATAAGAGTCGTCTTTCGACATCTGAATAGTTCAAGACAGATGGGTGCATTAGTTATTCGGTATTAAATTTTCAGTTAATGTGGTAATTTACGAACATGTTATACAAAAATTTGATCCGACCTCTACTGTTTCGACTCGATGCCGAGCAAGCACACGATTATACCCATCGTTTGGGTTCTGAAATCAGTAAAAATCCAGCGCTTCTTTCGGTAATTCAAACCTGGTTTGATAGTGGAAAGTCTAGTCTCGAGCAAGATGTTTTGGGGTTGAAATTCGATTCTCCGGTAGGATTAGCTGCCGGATTCGATAAAAATGCACATTTGATGCCTATGATGCAGGCTATCGGATTCGGATTTGTTGAAGTAGGAAGCATCACAGCATTACCCTCATCCGGTAATCCCAAGCCCAGGCTACTTCGCTTACCTCCAGATCAAGCTTTGATAAACAGAATGGGATTGAACAATGAAGGAGCCATGATCATTACGAATCGGGTGAGACAAGTGAAGCCCGAATTGTCCATTCCAGTGGGTGTAAACATTGCAAAGACACATAGTCCTAAGATACTCGGAGATAACGCTATTCTCGATTATGTAACCAGTTTTTCCTACGCTCAAGAAATTGCCGATTACATCACGATCAACATCTCCTGCCCAAATACGGAAGAAGGGAAAACATTCGAAGATCCGGTTGCACTAAAAGAACTGATTGATGCAATTAATGGTGCGAAGTCGACCTCAACACCGATTCTGATGAAACTATCGGCAGATTTAAGTATCGATGAACTGGATATTTTGCTGGATCTGTGTGAAACTGGAAAGGTTGATGGATATGTACTAACCAACACTTCCTCAAAACGATCGGTTCTGAGTTCACCCTGTTTTAAAGATGCTGAACAATTTGGGCGCGGTGGATTATCGGGGCCCCCACTTTATTCTAACATGCTCCGATTGGTTGCGCACACATATAGACATCTCAAAGGGAAAAAACCGATTGTTGCTGTCGGTGGGATCGATAGCCCGGAAAAAGCATTATGTGCCATTCAACACGGCGCTTCTTTGTTGCAGATATACACTGGATTGATCTATAAAGGACCATTTTTAGTCAATAGCATAAACAGATTCTTACAGAAACAGTTGCGAAATACAGGAATTTCTGGGCTTAGCGAGCTGCGAGGACAAACTACCTAACGTAGATAAAATTTCCGGAAAACCGGTCCTGGAAAATCATCAGAACGAACTAACAAGGTACGATTTGAAAGATTTGGATGTAGTCGTATCTGGATGTACGGAATTGGAATGGTTTAGGTTAACAGAGTCAGGAAGTGATAGCAGTCTGGCTGATGTAGTTGAATCGGGTGACGTGTGCCGATCCGGATTCTGATTCATAGGTCGGTGATCCAAAAGCCCATCAGGTTTTTTTATTTCAGTTGACTGGGCTCCCTCTGCATCCTGCGTCTCCGTGCCGGGAGACTCAACCGAATCTGGGACAATGAGCAACGATTCCGGTATCGAAAGATCTTTCATCAGCACTTTAGCCTGTTCGGCGTATGAGGATGATAAGTAGTTTTCAATAACGTGAGTTAAAGCAGATCGAACACTATCCCATTCAGCACTCATAAATGGAAAATAGGCATCGAAATTTGGAGCATTCAGACTGGAGTCGGCCAAATTGGCAAGTCTTTCACGTTCAGATGCTGCCAATGTAGTGTCAGAGAGCTGTTCTATCCACATTTCCTTTTGGGCGTTGAAGTTAGCCAGGGAGTCAGACCAAACCCTCTGAGCTTCATTCAATGCGTTCATTTTTGCAATCGTAACCGGATCATTCGAAGCGATTTGAGCGTAACTTAGCGCCTTACGCATGATTATCTGATCCATGAACGGAGATTCTGAATGCTGGAGTATAAATAAATCAATCTCAGTGATTACGTCTGCCGGACTTAAATCAATAAGTTTTGTTCGCAAATCAGAGATCGCCTGCTCCTGACGCTCCAGGTCGGTAATAAATTGATCGGAATCATCCTGTTCCATATCTAATCGCACCATTAATCGTTCAGTGATTCTATGACTGGGATATTCATCCAGCATCATTTCTATATAAGGATTTGCGCTCAGTGTGTCACCGGTTGCCAGGTAGATATCTGCTTTAGTATAAATCGCCTGTGGTCTTATACTGGCCCTGGTGTATTCATATATGGCACGGTCGTAATAACGCATTGCTGAATCTGGCAAATTCAGATTCAGAAAATAGATATTGCCGATTTCGTAGGATAATCCGGTAATTCTATCCTTGGTAGTAGCCAGGGCAATAGAGTCAGAGGGAATGGATGAGAGGTCAATATTCAACATGGCATCACTGATCTCACTGCCATTTGAAGAAATGGATCTATTGCGTTGAATCTGGTTTGTCGATGATGCTTCGGAAAAGTCTGTAGAAGCACTTAATCCACCACCGGACGTTCTTACTGCCTGTAGTCGCCTCCAGTTATCAACCAGTGGCCTTTGATCCCAAAGTGCGGCAAATGATTCAGCAGCTTGCCGAACAAGTTCGGGATTACGATGCGACAAGAATCCGAACTCACGGGGTCCGCCGGTTTGGTTATTGTTCCCTTGAGTGGTTGTGTTGATTACCGTAGTACCACGGAGTTGATCCTGGCGCATCTGGCGTTCATATTCGGCGGTTCGAATCGTTCGAACACTATCTACATAAGCGTTTAGGTCAACTTCTGACAAAGTGGATAGCCACACGAGGCTATCCAATGCGGTAACTTCAGCGGATAATCTTGAAAAACTACCGAATGATTGAGCCAGATCAGATGCGTTGAAATATTCCGGCAATCGTTCCAGGTCTTGGACACTTCTGGATGCTGTATCATAATGAGCTGCAGCGAGTTTGAAATCGTGAAAGTCAAATCGATATAGTTCGGCCAGAACATAGTGTGATTTAGCGATAGTTTCTCGGGAAGGAGGTCGAATACTGGCATAGATCACCTCATTGAGCACCTCAAAGGCTTTAGAAACCTCTCCCTGGTATTGCAGTGTTCGTGCAATTTCGTAGTTCAGATCACCAATCTGTTCAAAGTTCTTGTCGTCGCGCGACATCGAAACGAGGTTTCTATAGGCCTGGTCGTATTGACCCATTTCGCGGAGTACTTCATTCTGCTTCACCTGCGAATAAAAAATCAAGGTGTACTCTGGATATGTACGACTCACAGACTTATATGCCTGAAGTGCTTCGTCATATCTTTCAGATCGTTGAAGTAGCTGACCATAAAGAAAAAAAGCTCTGGATCGAAGTTGTTCATCATCAATCTCAGATACTCCGGCGCTAAGTGACTCAATTGCGAGGTCATAATCTTCCGACTCTACATAGAGCTGAGCCAGGACAAGATTGAGTTCGGCCAGAGTTTCCCGATCCCATTCGTACTCGTCTGAGTCAATTGCATTCTGGATGTAGCTTATCCCCTCTGCAATACGATTGGTCTCCAGCATATTCAGACTGTTCCAGAGAATCGCTTGCTGGCGTGTTTCGGGATTAGAGGTCGCAGCCAGCACTTCGTTGAACTTTTGCTCAGCTGAGAAAAACTGGGATTGGTAGTAGTACGACTTACCGATCAGCAAAAGGGCATCATCCACCCATTTAGAGGTCGCGTGCTCTCGCAAAATATCAGCTGATTTCTGGATGGCTTTTTCAAAATCAGCCTGTCCCGCCCGGACTGGAGTTCGATGTATGCGAATTGGCCTCTCTGGATTCAGTACAAAACTTTGGGACTCCATAGACCGAATCCCACTTTTGTAGCTTTGTTGAGCGTTATAGAACGTGTTATAGAATGCATTAAAGTCTCCCCAGCGTTGTTTAAGTCCTGCACCGCATCCGGTTACGAATACGACCAATAACAATATGAGATGACTTCTTCGGCCAAGCATCATTCGATAGTACTGATTTTGATCATATTAGTGCGTCCGCGTTTGGTTACAGGAATTCCGGTAGCAATCACGATTCTATCGCCACGCTGGACATATCCCTGGCTGAGCAGGTACTCTTCCATAAGCTGGACGCTTTTATCTGTTTCGAAAATTTCATTCAGTTTCACTGATTGAACGCCCCAAACGAGATTCAATTGTCTGCGAACATCTAAACTTTCGGTAAATGCTACGATGGGCACTTTTGGACGATATTTGGCAATACGACGGGCAGTTGTTCCAGAATGCGTAATTGTAGCAATCACCTTAGCGTCAACTTCTTCTGCGATACGAACACAACTATAGCTCAGCGACTCGATTACCTGTTTCTCTTTCCACTCCGGCTTCTTGAAGTCCAGGTTCATAAAAATAGATGAAGTCTGTTTTTCGATGGATCGACAGATTTTATCCATTACCCTGACGGCTTCGACCGGGTATTTACCTGAAGCGGTTTCTCCGGAAAGCATAACCGCATCGGTGCCATCCAAAACTGCATTGGCCACATCGGAGCTTTCTGCTCGTGTAGCGCGGGGATTGGTAATCATCGATTCGAGCATTTGAGTGGCTGTGATCACAGGTTTTCCGGCAGCTCTGCACGCTCGAATCATCCGTTTCTGGTGAAGTGGGACTGTTTCAGATGGGACTTCAATTCCCAGATCTCCCCTTGCGACCATAATTCCATCGGATTCTTCCAAAATTTCCTGGAAGTTATCAAGTGCCTCTGGTTTTTCGATTTTTGCGATGATTCCGGCATTGGATCCAGCAGAACGGATCCTGGAGATCAGATTCTGCACATCATCGGCATGACGTACAAAGGACAATGCGACCAGATCCACCCCCATTTTTAGGCCAAATTCGAGGTCTTCGATATCTTTTTCTGAAGTAGCGGGAATCGATAGTTTGACGCCTGGAAGGTTTACTCCTTTGCGTGACTTGAGCGTGCCTCCATTGATCACCTGGGCTGTAACTTTGTCTGACTCAACCTTAATCACTCTAAATTCGAAAAGGCCGTCATCCAATAGGATCGTATCTCCTGGAGTGGCATCCTTGGCCAGTGTCGGATAATCGATTGGTATGACGGATGAAGTTCCCTCAACGCTGGTATCAGGTGTAAGCGTAACATACTCGTTGGTGGTAATAACTTGTGCACCATCTTTCATGTGACCGACACGAATCTTGGGACCCTGTAAATCCATCAGAATAGGCAGACTATACCCGATTTTTTGGGCAACTGCTCTGATATTTTCAATAACTTTTTTATGATCTTCATGAGATCCGTGAGAAAAATTCAGTCTCACCACGTTCATGCCAGCCTGGGCAAGCTCCATGATTTTTTCGTACGTATTTGAGCTTGGACCAATGGTACAGACAATTTTTGTTCTTCTATCAGATTGAAACATATAACTACTTTAATTCCCTAAATGTTGAGTTGGTAAGATACAGAATCAAATGGAGATTCTGCACCGATTATGCGGGGAAATTGGCTGAGATATGTAATGTTTGAAAGATTTCAACCGTTAACCGTTTTATATCGATTCAAGTAAACGATTTTGATGAAATTTCACGTTTAGATTAAAAATGTTACCTTGTATTGGCCTAATTTGAACCCATAACGTTTACCATGATGCAGTTTTTGCGATTATCCACCTATTTAGTGCTTACTGTGCTTGTCCTGGCTGGGTGCAAGTCTCAAAAAATGGCGAATATTGACCGAGGTTCGGATGTCACATTTCGTCAGGGCTACCCTGAAATGCGGATTTTGGCAGTAGGATTATTTGATAACAATGATCTTCCAGGGATCGACCTTACCGTTGATGTTGTGAAAGGGAGTTTGGTCTATAAAATTGAGGATTCGGTATATCGTGCAACAGTGGAACTTGGAATCCAGATTTTGCAGGACATAAATGGTGAACAGGTCAGTATACAGAACCGCATCCAGGAACTTGAGATTACCGGCGAGGATCGTCGGATTGTAGACAGTGGGGAAGTATTTACTTTCAATGAACGGATTCCGCTTTTACCCGGTAACTATGAAATCCTGGTGTCACTCATAGATAAGGCCTCAGGGAACCAAACCGTACGAAAGGCAACCACTTCAATTCCTGACCCAGACAGCACGGCCGTAGGAATCACCAGTGTTTTACTTCTTGGCAAGGATAATGATAACGATGAAGGATTCGTACCTATCACTACCTATTTTGTTCAATCTCGGTTTGATACGCTGAAGTTTCAGTATCAGATTACCCGTCCGGACAACCGTTCCGAGACCAGAATTAATATGGGGTTATACACCTTCAACGCCGACTCTGTACCAGCACGTCCCTTAGCAGGGATTCAGCCGTCTCCCGGATCCATCTCGTACAAAGGGATTGAATATCAGCGGTTGAACGAAATTTTCACTAATGAACGGATTCTTCGTTCCGAGACAGGCAGTATACTCATTGAGTATATGATGCCATTACCTGGCATTGGTAATTATCGTTTTGAGGTGAATGTTCTCACCGATAATGTTGAACAAAGTACCTTGTTCAAAGCAAGAGAATTCAACATAACCAGTCCATTCTTTCCTTCTGTCAGGAATATTCATGAGTTTGCAGAACCGTTGTTTTACTTAATGGGGAAACGTGAATACGACAGGCTGATGAGCATTCAGGATCCGGACTCCTTGAAACGTGAAGTAGATCTGTTCTGGCTCAAAGACATGCGCAATTCAAATCGTGCACGTCAGGTTATTGAACTGTACTACAGTCGGGTAGAACAGGCTAACAAGCAGTTTTCTAATTTCAAAGAAGGTTGGAAAACAGATATGGGAATGGTATTTATTCTCTATGGTCCACCTTTTTATGTTGAAAACTATCTGGACACTTCCATCTGGTACTACTCGTACAACAGAAGTGATCCATTGACTACCTTTCGCTTTTACCGACCAAAGATTGCCGATCAATTTTTCCCCTACAATCATTACGTACTTATGCGTGAACGTTATTACCACAGCGTTGAATACGACATTATTCAGAGCTGGAAACTGGGTACTGTGCTGATGATGAATTGAACGTTTGCAAAGCAAACGTTCAATGAAAAGAGAGAAAGGAAAACAGATTAGGGATAAGCGAAAAGGGATTAGTGATTAAAGAGTTTCAAGCTTGGCTGAGACTCTGAATTCAGTTTACTCGTTTATATTGAGGTAAGTGACTGATCTGTAGCTTTGTGTATTTAACTAGTCTCAGTACTTTTCGAATCAATTAATAAAGTCATCTTTAAAATTCTCTTATCTCTTTTCTCTTATCTAACGTCATCCGGCTCAGCCGGATAAGGGTAAAAAAAAAGCCCTGATGAATATATCACCAGGGCTTTGATTTAACGAACAGATGAACTCAGCTTAGTAGCCTGAATTCTGTACCATGTTGGAATTGGCATTTAACTCTGAATCAGGAATTGGTAACGCAAATCTGAAATCACCAAAACTCAATGCAGAAGAATTGCTATTGAATCGAGCAAATCCAGCAGGAATTGGTGGATTTGGTATACTTAGACCATGTCGAGCGAGGTCAAAGAAACGGTGGCCTTCGAATGCCAATTCAAGGCGACGCTCTGCAAGTACCGTTAGAGGCTCACCGTTATCATAAACTCTGGAACTTCCACGGCCAGCTGACAAAGTGTTAATCATGTCACGGGCTACGTTTCTGTCGTTTCCAGAATTTCTGCGAGCAAGCGCCTCGGCTTTGTTAAGCCAAACTTCCTCGAAGCGGATAACTCGAACATTGTCGGTTCCTGTAAGTACATCAACATACTTACCAGTAAGACGATAGCGTCCGTTACCGTAATCGGTCATGAGACCTCTTCTGGCGTCGCTTGCATCATATGCATTGTACAGATCAGCAGTGGCTTCAACATCACCATAGTTGGAGACATTGTAGATACGAGCAAGGTTATCAAAACCAGGGTTATCGGTACCACTAAATGCCATTTCGAACAAAGAGTTCGGTCCGGTTCTCGCTGCCCAGGCTGTTGCCAGATTGGCTGAAGGTGTCAGTGAGTAGCGACCTGAATTAATAACGGCATCAGCAGCAGCAATTGCTGCAGCGAAGTCGCCGGTATACAAATGTACTCTGGACTGAAGTCCTTTAACTGCCCAATAGTTGATTTGAGTCACAGGAACATTCTGTGATGGATTCATCAAACTTTCTGCTTGAGCCAAGTCAGAGACGATGTTAGTCCATACGGTAGCAATGGGATCACGCTGTGGATAGTTATTACCTTCAGCATACGTTGTAACATATGGGACACCTAAATTAGCGTCTCCTCCAGACACCCATTGTTGTCCAAAGAACAAAATGAGATTGAAGTGTGCTAATGCTCTGATAGCATAAGCCTGACCTTTTACATAGTCAACACCGTCGCCTGTAATGTCAGAGTTGATTACAATGTTTGCGTTAGCAATCACTGCATACATGGTATTCCAGATTCCGGATGAGTATCCGTTTGTTGGAGTATATTGTAGCTGAGACTGAATTAAAAATCTACCGGAGTTTCCGTTAGAGAATGCATTATCTGTAGCTACGTCTACTCCAGCTACCATATCACGCCCGTATAATGCAGTTGCATTCAGACGGTCGTGCGCTCCAAGAACAAAACCGCGAAGGTCTTGGACTGTATTGATTGCGGTATCAATTGGGAGTGCCTGGTCAACCGATGGTTCAAGTATACTCTCGCAACCAGCAGAAAACACAACCAATAGTATCGCAACTGTAGTTTGTTTAAAAAGTTTATTCATGGTTTGATTTCCTTAGAAGTTTAAGATGACACCAATGGTTACACTCTTCATAGGAGGAGCTTGAAGGCTAGTAAATCCGTCTGCACGTGACTCAGGGTCGTATTTCAAGCCCTTGTCAAATGCATGTGTCCAGAGGTTGGTACCCAGGAAATAGACATTAGCTGAGCTTAGTCCAACATTTTTGAGTACTCTGGAAGGAATATTGTAACCAAATCTGAGATCTTTGAGTCTCAAGTGGTCTCCACGATATAAGAATCTGGATGAGGCCTGGTTGGCCAGTTTATTTCCACCTGGTCTTGGCAATGGATTTTCAGCCACATCGCCAGGAGCTTGCCATCTGTTGTATTGACGTTCGTACATTCCAAACGAGCCGTAGTATGCACCATCCGATCTCATGTAGAAAGCCCAGTTATCGTAAATTTTATATCCAAAAGCAAAATAGAGGTTTGCACTGGCATAGAAATTCTTGAAGTCAATACGTGTGTTCAGTCCACCAAATAAGTTTGGTAGGGCAGTCGCTTTTTGTGAGTAGAAAGAAGCAGCATTATAGTTGTTTGTAGTAGTTCTGCCACCATTTCCATCATCAACATACCAGAGTGGATCACCGTTAGCCGGATCAACACCAGCCCATTCCTTCATGAACCAGGTATCAACAGCATAGCCTCTAACCGCGGTGTATCGTGTATTTGACTTTATTTCAATGTCGTCGCCCACACCATCAGTCGGGAGTTTCGTGACTTCATTTTTGAGTCTGGTAAGATTACCGCCCAATGACCAGCCGAAGTCGCGGGTTCTAAATACCTCAACGTTAAGTTCTAATTCCAGACCCTGGTTATAGAGCTCACCGATGTTTTGTGTCTGTGAGGTATGTCCAGTTGTTCTGGATAATGGTACTGAGAAGAGCAGGTCTTTACTGTCCTTACGGAAGAAAGTAGCACTACCAGAAACTCTTTCGAAGAACTCGAACTCCAGTCCTAAATCATAGGCTAAGGCTGTTTCCCAAGATAACTCTGAATTACCCAGGTTGCTTGTCAAAATAGAAGGCGTATCTGAATATCCTCCAAAGCCGACAGTAGCCTGATACTGGTTCAGAGCAACTGAAGCGTTACCAGTTTTACCGTAAGAAGCTCTTACACGTAAATAATCAAGAAAATCTACGTTTGATAAGAATTTTTCTTCAGTTAAGACATAAGCAACACCCAATGCCCAGAAATTACCCCAACGCTTTTCTTCAGAAAAACGTGAATTACCTTCATATCGAAAGTTGGCATCCGCAAACAGTCTGTTTTTCCATCCATAGTTAACCGTTCCGGTAAACGATTGTACACCCCAGTCAGTTGTCGCACCGGTTACAGAAAATGGAGTTACTGTGGTATTCAGGTTCACTAATCCGTCTGCAGCAATACCGCGACCCGTTGCACCAATACCTTCGTAGGTGTTTTTCTGGGTTTCAGAAATCGCACGGAACGTGAAGTTGTTGTTCGCATCCAGGTTGTATTGATACTGGACAATGTTTTGCCATACCCAGTTGATGTTCAGGTTCATGATGTCATTTACAGAACCATTGAAGTTGACCGCATCACCATATTTACGGTTACGGTAATATTTTTCATTGGTCTGGATGAAATCGAGAGCCAATCTGGATGTTACAGCAAGGTTATCACTCAATGTGATATCCAGTTTGGTGTTATTCAAGACACGATAGTTTCTTTTTCTGTTGATATCGTTTTCTTGTATGTAAATCGGATTAAAGATCGAAGCACGTAACGTAGCTGGATTGATGTTTGGCGTACCATCGTCATTAAACGCACGTCCGTAAGGAGGCATAAAATACTCAGCCAAAATAGGGCTACCAAAATAACCGGCACCCTCAAGAAAACCATCCTGCTCTGCAAATGAACCTTGTAATGAGTTCGTGATTCGTACTGTGTTGTCGAATTTGTGGGACAAATCGAATTTTGTAGTCATACGATCCAGGCTAGAACCGATTACTGGACCTTCAGTTCCGAATACACTTCCCGAAACATAGAAGTTGGTAGTTGCATTTCCCCCTCTTGCCGAAACAGAGTATTCCTGTTGCATTGCATCTTCGTTACGAATCAAGCTACCCCAATCAGTCGTAAATGTTCCGTCCCACCCAGCAATACCCGATACGCCTCCGCTTCGTTGAAGCATAAGTTCATTGTATCGGTACGCGTCAAGCGGTTTTTCTCCAGGTACAGCTCGGTTGTTCCAGCCTTGTTGCGCAGAAATACTGTACTGGGTTTGTCCCTGACGACCTTGTTTAGTGGTAATTACAATAACCCCGTTGCTTCCACGAGCTCCATAAGGCGCGGTAGCCGATGCATCCTTAAGTACTGTTATCGACTCAATGTCATTTGGATTCAGGTTAGACATTACACCAAAAGATGATGTTGCGCCTGAAGAAGCGTTAGACCCTGAAACTACAGGTACACCATCGATAACGAAAAGTGGTTCAACACCAGCATTTACGGATGAAACTCCACGGATTCGGATTTGCTGAACTGCTCCAGGAGTACCCGTTGCAGAGTTAACCGTTAACCCAGGAGCAGCACCCATCAGTGCCTGGTCTACAGATGCTATGGGAAGATTACTTAACCTATCATTTCTGATAGTTGAAGCAGCTCCGGTAAAAGCTTGGCGCTCAATGCTTCCAATACCTGTAATAACTACTTCGTCTAATCCTGTAGCATCAACTCTAAGTTGCATATTGAGTTCGTTACTACCAGAGTTGATGGTAACACTTACTACCTCAGTACGATATCCGACATAAGAAAATCGAACTGTATATACGCCAACTGGTAAATTTTCAATTCGATAATTACCATCGAGATCCACATTGTCGCCTCGTTGAAGTTCCGTGACTAAAACGGCAGCTCCGGTCAAAGGCTCATCAGTTGATGAGTCACTTACTCGACCTGACAAGCTCCCCGTCTGAGCCATCATTACAACAGGAGACAATAGGACAACGAATGCCACAGTTAGTAGCTTTTTGAACATATTTGACCTCATGATTGGTTTTTTGTTTGATTTGCTGTGGTTTAGGATGTGTTAGCTGCACGTGTGAAACACACCTGCCTTCAAAACACCCAATCAACACACACATGGTTTTGAGAACCCCGTATAGTACGAGTCTCATTTTTATCTTTGACTTATGAACTGCCTAATCTAATTGAAATCGACCATTTTTGAAATAATAAATTACCTTAATATTACCAAACAGGCTAATTTTACTAAATTTTACAATACTGTATGCAATAAAGGGAATAACCGCATTTGCCACTGTTTTAGCTTATCCTTTTGTAATCAAAGGTTAAATAGTTTGAAATTAGATATCAAATAGCCGCTCACCTAAGTTAACCCAATGCTACATCCAGTGACATCATAAGCGCAAATCCAAGCATCCCTCCCATGGTAGCGAAATCTGCATTCCCGTTTCGGTGCGACTCAGGTACTACTTCTTCAATGACCACAAAGATCATAGCACCAGCTGCAAAACTAAGGGCATACGGTAATGCAGGCTGCATGTATATAATCAGTAGGGCCCCAATAACTGCAAAGACAGGCTCAACCACTGCTGACATCTGTCCTATGTTAAAACTCTTTACTTTCGACATCCCGTCGCGATGTAACGGCGCCGATACCGCGAATCCTTCAGGAAAGTTTTGAATGCCTATTCCAAGTGCTAATGCTATTGCCCCAGCCATGGATGCTTCAGGCACGCCTATGGCTACGGCTCCAAAAGCCACGCCAACAGCCAGGCCCTCGGGAATATTGTGTAGTGTCATGGCGGTAACCAGTAGGGTACCTCTTCTCCAGGTTGTGGGTACTCCTTCTGCCTCTTTAAGAGGAGAACCAATGTGAATGTGAGGTAGCACAGCATCTATGCCCCTGATCGTAAATCCCCCCAACAGGAATCCAACTACCGCAGGAACCCAGACTGGCACAGGACCGTTTTCTGACATGGCTATGGCTGGCGACAATAGGGACCAAAAACTCGCCGCAATCATAACTCCTCCAGCAAATCCAAGCATTCCATCCATCAATTTCTGATTTACTTTCCGAATAAAAAACACATTAGCGGCACCCAGAGCATTCATAGCCCAACCAAATGTTCCGGCTAATAAAGCTTGTACGACCGGATCAAGTGAAAGTAAAAAGTTTATCATGTATACAATTAGAATAAAAATTATTAGTCTTACCTAAATTTAATGCGCGCGTAAGCTATTTCCAAGTAGTTATTCAATAAAAAAGCCTCAGACTGGAAACAATCAGAGGCTTTGTGAAGAAGATCCGTAATAACAGATCAAGCTTGAACTACGACTGATTGATTTACCTCATTTGTGATGTCAGCATCGGGATCTGCAGTTATTGTACTCACATTTGCAGTTTTGCTACTTAGGTAACTGTATATGCCAGGGATTACATACAAAGTGAGAATACTGGCATAGATGAGACCGCCAATCACCGCGATACCCATGGATACCCGACTTTCCGATCCGGCACCAAGTGCCAGTGCAATCGGAGCTACACCAAGTATCGTAGACAAGCTGGTCATCAGGATAGGGCGGAACCGAGTCGCCGCAGCGTCGGAAATTGCCTCCGGAACATTCAATCCAGCTGCTTTTCTTTGGTTTGCAAATTCAACGATCAATATCCCATTTTTTGTGACCAGACCGACCAACATGATAATCCCGATCTGGGAGAAAATGTTTAACGTTTGGCCATAGGCCCAAAGTGAGAGTATGGCTCCGGCTACTGCTAACGGTACTGTAAAAAGTATGGTCAACGGATCCCTAAAGCTTTCAAACTGGGCCGATAAAACCAGGTAAATCAGTATTACAGCCAAACCAAAGGCGAACAGTAAACTACTGCTGCTTTCAGCAAAGTCTCTGGATGTTCCAGCCAGTGTGGTCGTAAAATTTCCATCCAATGTTTGAGCGGCAATGTCTTCCATGGCTTCAATACCGTCTCCTAGAGTTTTTCCACGGGCCAGACCTGCCGAGACGGTGGCGGATACGTATCTGTTGAATCGGAATAACTGCGGTGGACTACTTTGTTCGCTGATTGTTACCACATTATCCAGCTGAATAAGCTCTCCCCTGCTATTTTTCACATTCAGTGAGCGCAAATTAATTGGTGCATCCCGATATTCTCTGGATAGTTGTCCGATGACCTGATACTGTTTCCCATTCAGGATGAAAAAGCCAAAGCGTTGTCCACTCAAGGCCAACTGCAGCGTTTGTGCAATGTCGAGTGCTGAAACTCCGAGTGCCCGGGCACGGTCACGATTGATTTCAATTTTGAGTTCCGGTCGATTAAACTTCAGATCTACATCCACTACCGAGAATGTGGGATCATTTGTTGCATTTTCAAGAAATTTGGGGAGATTCTCTTTCAATGCTTCGAAGTTGGGAGCCTGGATTACAAACTGAACGGGGAGACCTCCTCTACGGCCTCCGAAAGTCTGATCCTGAGATACGAACGCACGAGCCCCGGTGTATCCGTTAAGAATGAGACCCAATTCGTCTGCGATCTCTTGTTGAGTGCGGCTTCTCAAATCGGCATCGACCAGGTTAAGGGTTATGAATCCGGAGTTCACAGAGCTTGATGCACCAAAGCCGGGTGACGTTACAGAGATGATGTTACCGAACTCGGGAATGGTGTCTTTCATAACCTCAACTACCTCATCGATGTAACTGTCCATATACTCGAAGGTGGAGCCTTCAGGAGCAGTAACGATTACGCGCATTCTTCCCCGGTCTTCAAGGGGTGCCAGTTCCGTCTGAACCTGACTCCCAATGTATGCAATTACCCCAATGGATGCGGCAATGATAACAAACGACATCCATCGTACTCGAAGGAAGGCGTTCAATGACCTCCTGTAAGCATGGTTTAACGCGTTAAAGAATGGCTCAGTTGCAGTATAGATAACGTTGTGTTTCTCTCGACGCTTGAGGATTTTACTCGAAAGCATAGGAGTAAGCGTTAATGCCACGAAAGATGAAATAATAACAGAACCTGCCAGAACGACTCCAAATTCTCGGAACAAGCGACCCGTAATTCCTTCCAGGAATATCACGGGCAGGAATACTGCCGCTAGTGCTGTGGTAGTTGAAATTACGGCAAAAAATATCTCGGCAGACCCACGTACGGCAGCTTCGGTTGGGTCCATTCCCACCTCAATTTTCGTGTAGATATTTTCCATGACCACAATGGCATCATCAACTACCAGTCCAATGGCCAGGACCAAGGCAAGCATGGTCAACACATTGATAGAGAATCCGGCGATGAACATGATAAAGAACGCTCCAATCAATGCTATTGGAATCACGATGACAGGAATGATCGTGGTACGCCAGTCACGAAGGAACACAAAAATAATGAGAACAACCAGGACGAATGCGGTAATGATGGTCTCCTGTACTTCTGTGATTGAGGCTCTGATGTAATCGGTAACATCAAAACCAATAGCCGTGTTGATGTCGTCTGGTAAGTCATTGATTACATCCCCGAGTCTTCGGTAGAACTCGTCGGCAATGGCGATGTTATTGGCTCCTGGTTGCGGGATCAGTACCACACCCACCATCTGTATTCCATCACGCTTGAGAACCGTTCGTTCATTCTCCGCTCCATAGGTTGCAAATCCAACGTCTCTGAACCGGACTACGTTACCACCCGTTTCTTTAAGGATGAGATTGTTGAATTGCTCTGGATTCTCCAGCCGGCTCATGGTGCGTACGGATAGTTCGGTATTGAATCCCTCAATGCGACCACTTGGGAGCTCGATGTTTTCGCGGTCTATGGCCTGGCGGATATCCAGTGGTGTGAGTCCATAGGCAGCAAGTTTGGCTGGATCCATCCATAAACGCATGGAATAGCGTTTTTCGCCCCAAATTCTGACTTCTGACACACCTGGTATGGTCTGCATCCGCTCACGAATCATGTTATTCGCGATCTCTGAGGTCTCTAATGGATCTCGGACATCGCTACTTACGTTCAGGAACACGATCGGATTGGAATCCGCGTCGGCTTTGCTTACAATCGGATTATCGACATCGGGTGGCAGGCGTTGAAGTGATCGGGAAACACGGTCGCGTACGTCGTTCGTTGCTGCTTCCATATCCACATCCAGATCAAATTCAACCGTGATGGTGGATCTACCCTCGCGGGATACCGACGTGATCGTTCGGATGCCAGCAATACCATTGATTGACTCCTCAAGTGGCTCAGTAATCTGGGACTCCATAACATCGGCATTGGCTCCGATGTAACTGGTACTTACGGTTACAATGGGAGGGTCGACCGCAGGATATTCACGAACCCCCAGGTATGTGTATCCGATAACACCGAACAACACGATCACAATGGACATCACCGTGGCCAAAACGGGTCGACGGATACTTAAGGAGGAAAGACTCATAGATTACAGTTCCTGGTTAGCTTGATCTATCAATTCCGTGATTCGAACGGGCATTCCCTCACGTAATTGCAGGATGCCCGTGGTTAGTATCGTATCGCCCGCTGCAAGTCCGTCGGTAATCTGAACCAAAGTCTCGGTCCGGGTTCCGGTTTGAATGGTTTTGCGACTGGCTACGCCATCACGCAGGACAAAAATACTATTTCCACCCAGTTCTGTGATAACTGCTTCTGATGGGACCATGATCGCATCCGGAATTTCCCGAAGCTGGAATTGGATTTCTGCAAAGGCCCCGGGAATGATCGCCCGACCCGGGTTGGGTGCTTGAGCCCGCAGCATAAGGGTCCTTGTCGTCCTGTCTATGCGTGGTTCTATTGCCATGATCGTACCTTGATAACGCTGATCGGATCCCTGTCTGGTAAAGGATATCCTGTCGCCCGACTGGATAAAAGCAGCGTATCGCTCAGGGATAGAAAAATCAATTTTCACGGTGCTGAAGTCCTGTAGGGTGGCAACAACAGTTGTTGGGGAGATGTAGCTGCCTTCACTGACATTACGAAGACCGATGATTCCATCGAACGGGGCACGGATTTCAGTTTTTTGGATTTGGGCTTTGATCAGCTCGATTTCAGCTTTAATGGTATTCACCTGATTCAGGGCCACGTCGTAGTCTTCCTGGGCAATCGCTCTGTTTTCCAGCAGGTTTTTCTGCCTTTGCTCACGTAGCTCAGCCAATTCCAGTTGGAGTTCGGTTCTTAGAAGCTGAGCCTGGAGGTCAGCATCGTTGATTTTCACAAGAATATCCCCTTTTTTGACTGCCCTACCTTCATCTAACGTTAGGGATGTAATTCGTCCCGAACTTTCGGGACGAAGTTGAACCTCTTCGTTGGCAATGATTGATCCAGTGGTAAAAATTCGATTGGAAAAGGATTGATTTGCCAGTTTGATAGCACGGACTCCGAGAAGGGTTGAACCTTGATTGGATGTGGGTGTCACGGTAGATGGCGGGGATACCTCTCGATCGTCAAGGAGCATATTTCGAAGCAGGAAAGCTCCAGTAAAAACAATTGGAATCAGTATAAAAAGAGTAAGGCGTAGATTTCTGTTCATGCGAAGTAGTAACGTACGTTTGTAGATGAGTAAAGAACGCATTTTTATGTGTGAAATGTTTCTGCACTTATGTAAAAAATTGCCAAACGATACGTTTAATCACAGGTTATTTGTTCAATATGTGCGAATCCAACCGGATCTTAATCATCCAGAACGTTTGCTGATGAAACAGGAATTGCTACGTGTAGGATCAACCCATTTCATCAGGTTACATTCAGGATTACCCTATGGAACACTGCATTGTTTTCGGTACACATACCCAATGATGCTGTCCAATTAAATCCAGTGGAAGTTATAGATTCTATATCAGTTTGAGTTGTCTGTAATCGTTTTTTTACTTCCAATTCGCAAAAAATTGAAGTAGATTCAAGACACTAAAACGAATTCATTATTTCAAAACCCAATGATGTCGATTCTAAATACACTGGATGCAGTCACTCAGGCAAATATCCAAACCTGGTTGAATGGTCATTATGATGAGGATACCAAAGACCAGATTCGAGCGTGGATTGATGAAAAAAATACCACAGAACTGACCGATTCATTTTACAGAAATCTTGAATTTGGAACCGGTGGATTACGTGGTATCATGGGTGTGGGTTCGAACCGAATCAATCGGTATACGATCGGGGCGGCAACTCAGGGATTCAGTAATTATCTGCGCAGAGTGTATGGGAATCAGTCCATTTCGGTGGCTATCGCATTCGATTGCCGAAACAACGCTACTACATTTGCACAGATCACTGCAGATGTGTTTTCAGCGAATGGTATCAAGGTGTATGTGTATCCCGAGTTAAGACCCACACCTCAGCTTTCATACACCATTCGTCAGCTTGGATGTCAGGCGGGGGTGATGTTAACCGCGTCTCACAACCCAAAAGAGTACAGCGGATACAAGGCGTATTGGTCAGATGGCGGACAATTGATCGCTCCGCACGACAAAAACGTGGTGCAGGAAGTTCTTCAAATTCAGGATATCACCGAAGTTCGTTTCAACGGGAATCCGGATTTGATAGAACGTTTGGATTCATCCATGGACGACAAGTATGTGAATGAGCTCAAGGCTTTATCACTTTCCACTGATGCGATTAGCCGTCAGCACGACATGAAGATTGTATTCTCTCCTATCCACGGGACTGGAATGCCGATCGTTGGTAAAACACTCGAAGCCTACGGTTTCACCAACGTTTCGTATGTAGAAGAGCAATGTACCGTTGATGGAAACTTCCCTACGGTTGTTTATCCAAATCCGGAAGAACATGAAGCCCTGACCTTATCAATTAAAAAAGCGCGCGAAGTGGGCGCTGATCTGGTGATGGCAACGGATCCCGATGCAGACCGGGTTGGAATCGCAGTTCGTGATACCAAGGGCGAATTTGTGCTTTTGAACGGGAATCAGACCGGTAGTTTATTGATGCACTACGTACTAAATGCGTGGAAATCAGCTGGTAAACTTGACGGAAATCAGTATGTGGTTAAGACGATTGTGACCAGCCAGTTGATGGATAAAATTGCCGAGTCGATGCAGGTTCCTTGCTACAACGTGCTGACCGGATTCAAGTTCATTGGAGCTATGATGACTGAAAAAGAGGGCCAGGAGACGTTTGTGGTGGGTGGAGAGGAAAGTTATGGATATCTGGTTGGTGAGCATGCCCGTGACAAAGACGCCGTCGTCGCGGCAGCTATGATCGCCGAGATGGCTGCTTGGTATAAAGATCAGGGCAAGTCACTGTACGAAGGCTTGATGGAGCTTTATGTTCAGTATGGATTCTACAAAGAAAAGCTCATTTCTGTCACAAAAACAGGTAAAGCGGGTGCTGAAGAGATCAAAGAAATGATGAAGAATTATCGCGAAGATACTCCGGCAGTACTGGGTGGATCTAACGTTGTCTTACTTCGTGACTATGAGCAGCGCATCGAAAAAAACATGTTAACGGGAACGGTTTCAGAAATCTCACTTCCTAAGTCCGATGTTTTGCAATTTGTCACTGCCGATGGCAGTGTGATTTCGGCCCGACCCTCGGGAACGGAGCCAAAAATTAAGTTTTACTGCTCAGTAAATACCCATCTTGCAAGCGCTGGCGCATTCGATGAAACAGAAAAAGAACTGGACCGACGAATCGATCATATCATGAGTGACCTGGGATTGTAATCTCGGTCCTGTTTCTAAGCTGGTCTGGTTATCCAAAAGGCCGTATGAGTGCCTTTTGGTGGAAATTATCTGACAAGGAGCATTTTGCGCGTGCTACTGAAGCCTTCTCCGCCATTTCTGGATGGGGTAAACCGCATAGAATAGATGTACACACCGCTGGCAAGGTTAGTTGCATCAACGGAAACTTCATGGAATCCGCGACGAAAGAACCGTGTGGATCGTGTCAGATCGAAGACTTTTCGTCCTGTTACATCAAATACTTCGAGGGCAACGAATCCATCCTCAGCAATTCCGAATCTTATGGTTGATGAATTGTTGAATGGGTTTGGGTAGTTTTGGACCAGTTCAAATTCAGGCGGAACTACATCCACAACGAACTCTACCGGTTGGGTATACCCAGCATAGTTTGCTGCCCTTACGGTGTAAACACCAGAATTATCCTCTGTAATTGCTGGGAGAGACAAAGTAGGACTGGGGCTTGTTCTGAACAGCTGTCCATCTTTTGTCCAAATATATACCGGAGCTGGTGTACCACTGGCCTGGACCGAAACCGTAAAATCTACGCCATAAAACGGGCGATACGAGGCTTGAGGAGCTACTGTGAATGATGGCACAGTCAGCGGGCCATCGTACAGACCGGTAACCTGAATCCCAACCAGGAAATTGTTATTGTTCGACCAGCTCCCCCAAGTCCCTGACCCGGTGCTATTTCGGTTGAAAATTCGGCTACGAGTCGGAAAATAGTCTGTATCCGAAACATTTGTCGAGCCTTCATCCAACAGAAACTCAAGTCTGGCGTCGGATGAGTGATCTACCACTTCAAAGACAACCCAATACTCGTTTCCACGCTGAACTTGCCAAGTTTCCCCGTCTAAAAGCACCACATTGGTACCACGACTCAATGCCCTGAAATCAACTTTTTTTTCTGCGAGTTCGAGTCCAGGCTCAAATCGGGGAAACGGTTGACTGGCGCCTGTTTCGGTTTCGGTTCCGTTTTGAATATTGGTATGAAGTGTAACTTTAAGGCTGCCAGAACCCTGCAAAGAGCGTTCGCCACCATTAACCACAAAAACCACCTGATTAATAGTTCCTGTGATAGATGAATTGAAACGCGTTGCGTAGCGGGCAATATTTTTCCGTGAATCATTGGTCGGATCCCCGGGTAGTTCGGCATAAAATGCTGATTGTGCACTATAGGATATACTTTCGCGCTCAACTGGAAGTGGTTCCCATTGCGTTGAGTACGAATAGGTGCTGGACCCTTCATTGAACTCGTTCGTTCCGGTTGGGAGAATCTTGGCCGACAATAGTTGTACAGATTCGTATTCACCTTCAAGCGTAAATGCTCCGGGCAAAACATCAACCACTGAAATTTGTCCTGAATTGAATCTTTTGGCAATTAAACGATGCCGCATCGTGAAATCCGATTCGATATCGATGTTGAAGTTTTCGACCCCTGTCCACTGTTTGATTTCGGCTCCACCGTAGGCTACAGTTCCTCCGGTGTTTACTTCAACCAGATAGGAAGGATATTCGGAGGCAAAGCCTGAGGTTCGAAGTGAACCACGCCCGGAACCACGATAACCAAAGTATCCGCTACCGATGCCTACATTATTCACCAGATTTGCGGTGTGAAAATCAAAGAGGATATCTTCAAAAAACAGTCCGGTGTTTTGCAATGCCCGCTCATACGCCTGGATGCCGTTTCTGCCCGAACGGGTAATAGTTCCGGCTGCAGCGGGTCCAACACGTTCAGCCAGGTACGAGTGAAATAATCCGGCACGTGCATAATCGAAGAGTACTGCTGTTTCATTGGATCTCCAGGTCAATAACTGCCTGTTGACTTCCTGTGGAGTCTGTAGATTGGTAGCGGGACGTGGTTCATATCCGTTCAGGATTTCGGCCCACTCGGACTGTCCTTCGTTCAAAAAGGTCGACAAAGTGGCGTAGTTTGCATGGATGAGGTGTTGGTCCTCGTGAGCGAGGGTACTTAAAGCTCCCTCAAGGCTGATACTTCGGCTGGTATTGTAGACTAAGGCCGTGTTGATGTAGATGATATCGGCTTTATTGCTGTTCGGGTTGGTTTGTGACAGGTTCACGGAAGTAAAGAATCCGCCGGTGGTGAGTCCATTATCGCGTCTTGGAATGTTAGTGAGCAACACCGATACCCTTCCGGTTCCATCCACATTTGGCGCATTGCCGAAATAATTTCTGTTATTAATAACAATTCCTGTTTGAGGATCAACTGAATTGGTCGGGGTTCTGGATTCAAGATTGTCGAGCATTTCGGCGATCTTTTCATCGGTCACCTTGTTGGGACCCAACTCAGTGCGCTCAACCCAAATGATGGTTCTGGCACCGATTGCCTTGAGTTCGAACGCTTTTGAGTCATAAGTGGTGGTTTCGAAATTATAGACAAAAAAATTCTTGACGTCGCCCACTGCCATATTGATCTCTGCATCCTGAAGTTGTCTCCATCCAGGTCTGCCTGCCCGATTCCATCTGACAAACTCCTCTTGAGCCAGAACGGCTTCAGGTGTGCCCAAGAGATCGATGGTAGAACAAATACCATCCAGATGAGCATGAGTATTGTGAGCCTCACGATATAATTGGGTGTCAAGAGGTATCGGAGTAAGCTTTTGCCCAAGCAGAATCGCCGGAAAAAGCAATAAAAAGGCTAATGTGAGCTTTTTAAATGTCATCTAATGAAACGTTGAATGGATTTTTTGTAGAAATAACGGCGAAAGCAGATTAAAAATTTCCTTGATATCGTATTTCTTTCGCATCCAGAGGAATTTAAGTACTAATTCCGAATACTTCCATTTCAAGTTCATTGAGGTATTCACCTAAAACAAGAAAGGCCTGTGAGAGAACTCACAAGCCTTATAGTGGCGGGGACAGGACTACAAAAGGAGTTATTCTATTGCCTAAATATTACGCACAGAATTACAGAAACCGCGTTTTTAATATAATCAAGTAGGATTCAAATAACACACCAAAAGCAACCAATTTCAAAAAATGTTTCACCATTGTTTCACCCTTTAAAAAGTAGCGTTATATTGGACTCAAAAAGACCGAGAGAATTAACAGGCAAATATTATGGCAACTTTCAATTTTGTTCTAAGGGAGAAACAAAACCGATTAGGGGAAAACCCTATTTACTTACGGATTACTTCCAATCGAAAACACAAATACATTTCAACGGGCGTTTCTGTCAAAAGTAAAGACTGGAATCCGACTAATCAGGAAGTCAGGCGAAGCCACGACAATTATAAAACCCTGAATGAAACCCTAAAGCTGAAACGCATTGAGGTACAGAACGCACACAACGAACTACTGAAACAGGGCAACGAAAGCGCTAAGGCTATCAGGGAGAGAGTAAAGACCACAGCGAAAGCGGATTTTTTCGAATTGGGTGAAATACTTCACAATGATTACATTAAAGCCCGAAAGTATTACGCTTCAAAAACGCTGTTAGTCGTATTGAAAAAGGTTGAGGAATTCCACGGGGAACGGGAGTTACCCCTTAAAAATGTCGATAGTACTTTTTTACAGGGCTTTATTGAATTCCTTAGAACGGAATATTCAAACAATGATTCAACCATAAACAAGAATTTTGAACCTATCAGAAAAATCATTCAACTGGGTATGAAGTCCTACCTGATTACAAGCAACCCTGTTGATTTGATTAAAGTCCCACCACGCAGACCAATTGAGCAAAAAACGAAACTCACAATTGAACAAATCAATACGATTGAAGCCCTTGACCTGAAGCCCGGCAGTTGGGAATGGCACGTAAGGAACGCGTTTCTATTCAGCTTTTACAGTGGGGGAATCCGTTTCGGTGACATTTGTTGCCTGAAATGGAGCAATGTAAAAAACGGGAAACTTAGCTATCAGATGAATAAGAATAAAAAGGGTTTCAGTACAGAATTGAACCAGTACCAAAGCAACATACTTCATCAATACAGTGGTGAAGACAATCAGTACATTTTCCCGTTGCTGAAAAATGGAGTCGATTACTCAGACCCTATCGAACTCAGAAAAGCGATAAGCAGTAACAACGCACAGGCTAATGGGAAAGTCGAGCCGGGCGGGGAAACAGGGCTGAAACTGATTGCAAGAATGGCCGGGATTGATGAAAACATTTCATTCCACGTTTCCCGGCACAGCTTCGCACAATACGCTGTTTCAGTCAGGGGCTTAGATGTTTACGAACTAATGCAGACCCTTCGACACTCAAAGATTGAAACCACAGCCAAATATTTAAAAGGCTTATCTGAGGAACTGGCAGACAAAGCAATGAAAAAGGTTTTTTGATATGGATGAATTAAACTTAGACGATTTAAATAAACATTTCGGAGCGATTCACGCGGATAAGTACAGTTATTCAGTGGGGAAATTCGGGCTTTACTACGAATGGAATACAGCTAAAGAAAAGGATTTCAGCCCGGGTTTCAATTGGAATAGTGTTTTTAGAATGAAAGAATCAATTTCATTTAAAAGCACAATCAGAACCACAGGCGAAAAAGAAAAGCGAAATTTAGGGGATAGAATTATTGAAATACCAGTCACAGAACCAACTGGATACCTAAGACCTGAATTCAACTTCATTAATAAACTATTCTACAACTATTCAATAAATAAAGATGAATATGAAGCAGTTCTGAAGCTATTTAGTATCAAGCATAATCAAAAAGTTAACGCTGAAAAAATACCATTTATATCTGCTTACAGAGATACCCTTTTGAATCAAATCAAACGCCAAATCGAAGGTATTGAAAAAATAAATTCAGAGATTATCAATGTCTTGAAAGTGTTCTATTATGAGGGAGAAATAGCAACGCTAAAGGGTGATACTTCCGAATATTCTATTGAAGAAATTAAAGCGAGAACAAACTATTTTACCGAGAAAAACCACCAAATTAAATTGTTTTTTGAAGTCCTGATAGCACCGGGCGCTAAGTCTGATTTAATTGAAAATCACAGGCTAACTAATGAAATGTTGAATCACTCTTATTTAGGAGATGATATTATAAATCCTACTTTGAATGGGATAATTACCTTCACAAAAAAACGCGACCCATTGCTTGTAGTTTCTGCTAAACTTGTATCGACAGTAATAGCGATTGAAAGTATTCTTGAAGATGTTTTTATGAATTGGAGATTAAAATCAATCTCTCAATTTATAACAGCAAACCAAAACTTACATTCCGATGAAAGTAAAGAATGGATAGCCAATAAATATTTAGAGTATGTAAAAAAAGGAATGTCAGCTAACAAGGCCTATAAGACCGCTTCAAATGAATTCAAGGAGCGAAATAACTTATCTCATGCACCATCAAAATCTACTATTGAAAGATATTTAGGGATATACAATTCTTGATGTTGGAAAGGCTTTTCAAACCTTTCCCACCAATGGAAAACATGAAAAATTGTAAGTCAAGCTAAGTTTTCAGCGAACCACAAACCAAAACGCTGAAAATTATGACACACACATTTTTCATACCCACCCGCGAAGACTTGCAAAAGATAGTATCTGAAGCAGTCCGACAGACAGTAAACGAAGCCCTACCCGGGGCAATCCGAAAAGCCACACGCAAACGTTGGTTAACGACTGATGAAACGATTGAGTTTCTGCAATGCAGTAGAAGACACCTTCAATACTTAAGGGATTCAGGCAAACTTCCCTTCACTCAGAACGGGCGTTCAATCCGGTATGACATTGAGCAACTGGAAGCCTATTTGAACAAAGGCAAAGTAAATCAGGGGGGCGTTGTATGACACAAAAAAAAGACCGCCCCGGAAACCCGAAACGGCCTTATTGCACACCGGACAATTTAAGCAATTCCAACGACTTCAACAACGAATTGCACCACACAGCCCGGCAGTTTGGCCGAAGTATGGCAACCCTATACAGTACCAACGTTGGAAGCTTAGACGCGTTTTACAGGCTATTAAAGGCCGTAGAAACGACCTTCAGCCCTGAAGTGAGAATAATCTTCCTAAACAGCTTTTTTGATGAATTGGAAGGCAATCAGGAAGGGGGTACACAATGAAATCAATACCTGAAAACTATGACTTTGACCCGATTGACCCGGAACTGAGCGAAAAGGTCAAAGCCCGGAAAGTGGACTTAAGTAAAGACCTTCCACCCCCACCAGTTGCCCTTAAGGTAAACGGAATGATATTCGGGACAATAGGTAACTTCAGTCTTTTGATCGGGAAAGCGAAATCAAAGAAAACGTTTCTCACTACTTTAGGAATGGCCGGGGCGTTGGGTTCAAACGGAATCTTTGAGGGATGCCTTCCACCCGGTAAAGACAGGGTAATCTTTGTTGATACCGAACAAGGTGAATACCACGTTCGGAGAGTCGGAAAACGGGTTCTGAGGTTATTAGGAAGTAATTCGATACCGGATAACTTTGATGTTTATTGCTTCAGGACGTTACTATACCACGAAAGACATGAAGCGATTGAACACCTGATTCATTCAACCCCTGATTTAGGGCTTTTGGTTATAGATGGAATAAAAGACCTGATAAAGTCGATAAACGATGAAGGCGAAGCGACATTAATCGCGGATGACCTTTTACGATGGACTGAGGAATATCAGATTCACATCATAACCGTATTGCACCAAAACAAAGGGGACAAAAACGCACGGGGACACGTTGGCACGGAACTAATCAACAAGGCAGAAACAACGGTATCGGTTGAGAGAGAGCCAAAAACGGACGTTTCAAAAGTTGAAGTTGAATACAGCCGGGACAAGGAGTTTCAACCTTTTGGCTTCCTTGTAAACGCTGAAGGACTTCCGGAAGTGGTTGAGGGATGGAAACAGAAAGAGGAAGACCGCGCGAAAGGTATCCGGGTGACACCTGAAGACTTAGACCCGTACAAACATAGGCAGATAATTCAGGAGATTGCCGGGAAGGGAGAACGGTTCACTAATTCCGAACTGATTGAACAAATTGTACTGGCAGTAGGGAAGCATTACGATGCTATCGGACAATCCAAAGCGAAGACCTTCAAAACATACTATGCGAATGAAGGGTACTTAATCCACCACGGAAAAGAGCGAAGCCCGAACGCGTTTTATACCCTGAAAATTGAAGGGGGAAACGATGCTGAATAATAGGCTTTTTTAAACTGGGTTAAGGGGTACTGGGCTAACAGGGGTTAACCGACCTACTGAGAAACACCCTACCCCACTCAGTCTAACAGAAACCACGTTTTTAAACTCGTTTAGTGGGTTAACCGACCTATTAACCGACTACTCGTTTAGTGGGTTAAGCGCCTATATTAAGGCGCTAACTAACCGACTAAGTATTAAAGCGGGGTGAAAGTAATACAATGGACATACTGAATACCCGAATTTCATTCATTCCCCACTACTCAAAGCCCCCTAATGTCTGCACATTAAAACAGGCGTTTGAAGCTATCCGAAACCCGGTAAAGAATAAGCCCCTGATTAAGGAGATTCGGGGCGCTGAAGCCCTGATACAGTCCCGCCTGATGGAAGGTGACACTGAGGGCGCGAAACAGATTAAAGACACTTGCAAAGCCCCACTGAAGGGGAAACTACCAGCCTTTATTTTTGGCGCAGTATGTGAAGGCGGTCATAAAGCGGAAAACATTGTTTCAAAGACAGGTATTGTCTGTATTGACTTTGATAGCGACCTATCCACAACCCCGGCACAATGGGAAGCCTTCAGGGATAACCTTATCAACGTGAAGTCTGTTTTCTATTCGGCCTTAAGTGTTTCAGCTTCCGGGGTTATGGCACTACTTAAGATTGCAGACCCCGACAAACAAAAAGAATACTTCGAGCAAATGAAAGTGGACTTTGCCGGGCTGTTAAAAGACTTCGACATTGAGGGGGCTAAGTTGGATATTTCAAAAGGGAGTAATCCCGCGCAGTTGCGTTTTTTGACCTATGACCCTGAAGCAAAGTACAAACAGGACTTCAGTATTTACGACAGATTACCCCGGGAGAAACCAAAACAATCAAAGCGAGCCGACCGGAATCTGTCAGGGCAATCGTATGAAAGTGTATTCGAATTGGCCGTAAACATGACAAGGCGAAAAGGCTTCAACTTCCAGCCCCGGAGTATGCACCATTCAATTTTGTTTTTAAGTAATTATCTGAATTCTTTCGGAGTCCCACAAAGTGAAGCCGAACAATGGATTTATTCAAACATCCTTCCAAAAAGTGAGATTCATTCAAATTGCATTTCAGACCCTTATCAACGATACAGCCACGAATTCGGCAGATGGGAGTTTAAGCCCCGTACAGCGACCCGAAAGCGACAACCCGACCCGAACCCCTACCCCCACGGAGTTAACCCTTATACAGGCGAAATCTTTGACGAAAGAGGTTATCCTTCAGACTGGGACACAATCGAGCCACCTGATGAAAGGACAACCGAATACAATGAAATGTTGCTACTGATTCAACGTGAATTAGGGGCTAATATAGATTACTCATTCAAACCGGATGAAGCACAGCCCGAACCATTATCCGTTGATACATGGAGAAAGCGCACAGGATGAAACAGGCAATACTAAACCAATTGAGGCGAACACTGACACCACTTTTTATTTTTGACGCGATACAGGGCAAATATGGAAGCCGTTTTTTGTGCCCCCTATAAAAACGGTTATCTTTATACAAAACTAACAAGTTAGGAGGGTATCCAATGGCACTAAAACGACGAACACGCAAACCGTTGACACTTGGAGAACTAAGGGCAACCATAAGCACGGCAGTAATCGAATTGGAGCGTATTTATATGAATGATGCCAATGACACAGACCAACGAATCAGGGCAATCAATTCACTTTCAACCATTGCCAATAGCTACGCGAAGTTGACAGAGGTATCCGAACTGGAAGAACGTATTACGGCAATGGAGCAAACCCCAAAACTAATAATGCCAACATTTTTGCCACCCGACAACTATGCAGAAGCTTAGTAAACGAATAGAAAGTATTGAATTGAACAGGATTCAGCCGTTGACGTTGTATGTTGCTATCATGTACGCAGACAAAAAAGTCAAAGTCACCAGCAACGGCACAAAGCAAACATTCACACGGGATGAATACTATAACTGGAAACGTAAAAGTAAAATCACAATAAACCAAGATTTTAATCAAGATTGTATTTTATTGATTTATAAAAATAATTAGGCTATTATTTTTACTGGCACTATAGTAATCAAAACCAAGAGTATCGGTGGTAATTGGAACTTCAGCACTGGCAATTAAGATACTCAGTTGATTTGGAATCAGAGTAAAAGAGAAGAGCGAACATGTTTATCTACTCGCGAAGCTGAAAATAATATACTGAATGGAATAAAACAGATTTTAGACTAATACTATATGAAAAGTTTTATCAGCAATTTAATAGATAAATTTACTACTAAAAAAGAAAATCAACACGTAGATGATTCTCTACCCATTAAGGGTAGAGTAGATATTAATAAATCGATGTGCCCTTCTTGTAGTTCAATAATTGAAGAAATACCCAAAGAATCCGGAACATGTAAAGCTTGTAAAAATAAATTTTATATAAGACAGCACAGTATTACAGAAAAAAAATATATTGTAGACGAAGAACAGAAAGAGGTATTTAGTATTATATACCATGCACTAAAAAATAATACTTATGGTACGGGTATTGTTATATCAGATTATAAAAAACAATACAAAAAATATACTGGAAATGATGTTGATTTTATTTGGTTTGTATTAAATAATGAATTAAGAAAAGCAGCATTAAATAATGATGATGCTTTCCAAACAGATCTATACTTTAAAATGGCGGGGGTGCTTATAAGCGAAGGCAAGAGTACTTATCATATTCGCAAAGCAATTGTAATGGTAGAGTTGAATAGAGTAAAAAGGGATGGTATTGCAAAAAAGGTTGAAATTCTACAAACACACGACTGTCCAGAATCTATGCTAATAAAGAATAAATGGGTATCATTAAATACAGAAATTAAGAACCCTAGAATTCCAATTCAAAACTGTAGCAGGCGCACTGGGTGTATATGCTGTTATGTTTATGATACTTAAATAACGCACAGATAATAAATAAATGTTTAATAAAAACATTGCTATATAAAAGCAATAAAAAAATAAATACTTGAAGTGAACATAGTCAAACAGCCCCACCCACTATGAAAGCACAACACAAACGATTAGACCAGTTACAACTTGATAACGTATCATTTCCTGATGCTATTTTCTTGAAAGCATACCAATATGGCAGACTAACACAGGATGAATACAACTGGATTATGAATTGTGGGATACCGTTTCAACTACCATATTTGACCAACGATAAAGAAACCCCCGAAAGAAAGAAGTATCATAATATCCTGAAGAAGACCGATTATCTGCCACCCGTTGAATGGAATGAATAAAAAGTATTCTTGCATAAAAAAAGGGCGAACCAGTTTCCACCGATTGCCCTTCCGAGAGAATTTGTATGTTTACCAGAATGTAAGACCACAGCCCAAACCGGTCAAATACTTTCGTTGTGAAATTTGTGTATATCAAAATCGTTGATTACAGCCTTTTTATAAGCGGAAATAAACATTGACGACCCTTTTTATAAGAGGGGAAAAACATCGGGTTAAGCTGGAATTGCAACAAAAAAGTGAACATCGATTCCAGCCTTTTTACATAGAATTTAAAAAAGCTTATTTCAATATAGTATGCATTAAAAGCCCATTAAAATCTTAATGGAAAATATCACCTTTGGCATTGTACTCATCAACAACTTTTCTTGAATACTCTTGATCAAAATGTTTTAGAAAAGAACCAAAATCATCTTCTAAACCGAACATTAGAATTATAGTATCGCTTTTAATGTATCTATTGTTGGATGATTCTTGAGAAGGGAATACAAACATACAATAGGGTGTTCCATCTTCAAAGATTCGCATAGTTGCAATTACATTCACAGAACCAAAAGAAAAATGCATACTCCCATAACGAAACCCTAAAAGATTTCCGATTTTCGCTTTAGCTATTTCACGGCGAATATCTTTAACTTCATTTTCCTCAGCTATCTTAGCCCATTCTTGAAATTTTGTGTACGAGTCAGAAAAGAATTTATTTGCTTTAGGTAAGTCCTTAAGAGAAAACCGTATGAAGTTTGAACCATCATCTAAGTATAACCATAAATCATACTTGTCTTTACCCTCAACTTGATATAAAGCTGATATTTCAGTGTTGCTATAATTATAACTACTTAGTTTAACTTGTGCCACAGATTCAAGTGACCCAAAAATCAGTAGAGTAGTTATTAGACTAAAAAACTTAATTACGTTTAATTTGGTATAAATCATTAGAACCTCTCAGATTGAATTTTATGTTGTGACGGGGCGTATAAAAAAATTCACGCACGTTAAAGATTAATTAAAACAATGAGAATAAGCAAGAGATTTAGATAAATAACTCTGTAAAATAAACCAGCTTTTTTACAAGAGGCGAAAAACATCGATTTTAGCCTTTTTGTATTCGGTCACGAAATTCGGTTCAAAGCCTTTTTGTATGCGGAAATGAACATCGATTCGAGCCTTTTTCTATGCCGTCATAAACCCTTTTCTATAAGGCGACGAACAAAGATGCCTTTTTCTATGCCGTCATAAACATTGCTTCCACCCCTTTTATAAGCGCTCACGAAAAAGCCTTTTTATTTTTTCGGCAGACACACAACCAACGAAAGGCACTAAAACAAGTTTACCTAAATCACACTGGGGGGTACGGGTAGTCAATAGACTTTTTAAAGACTTAGTTTCACTATTGTTTCACCTTGATAAAAACAAAAAAGACTAACCCACTATTTATAAATGAGTTAGCCTTCATGTATTGTGGCGGGGACAGGATTCGAACCTGCGACCTTCGGGTTATGAGCCCGACGAGCTACCAGCTGCTCCACCCCGCGATGTAGATGTGTAATATACTCACAAAATAGCTTGAATGTCAAGGATTTTCGAAGTGCCAGGGAATAATATTACCTGTTGTTGGGGTTGTCTATGACATACTTAAGTGGTAAGTTTCGGGGATTGAATCATAGCGGCGATCGCCGCAATACTACGTCACTGTTGAACCCCAAGTCTGATATTATATGTCCAAACATTCACAAGTGAATCCCGGCCAGGTCCATGATGTTCTGAAAAAACACATACTCGCTGACGGATTCGACATCGTGCTGGATCTTGAAAAGAGTCATGGCCCATACCTCTACGATTCCAAGTACAACAAATCGTATCTCGACTTTTTCACGTTCTTCGCTTCGAATCCAATCGGAATGAACCACCCAAAAATTGTGGGTGATGCGGATTTCATGAAAAAAATTGCCCACGTAGCGGCGCATAACCCGTCGAATTCCGATATCTATACCACACACATGGCTGAGTTTGTGGATACCTTTGATCGGGTCGGGATCCCTTCTTATATGCCGTACGCTTTTTTTGTCGCGGGTGGTGCACTGGCGGTTGAAAATGCACTTAAAGTGGCTTTTGACTGGAAAGTACAGAAGAACTTCAGGAAAGGATATCGTCACGAAAAAGGACATATGATCCTTCATTTCGAAAAAGCATTTCATGGAAGGTCTGGTTACACCATGTCTTTGACGAATACCGAACCGAATAAAGTCGCTTACTTTCCAAAGTTTCCCTGGCCGCGGGTAATAAGTCCTAAGATGATTTATCCGCTAACCCCAGCGAACATAGCCATCACTGCTGAACACGAAAAGCTGGCCGTTGCCCAGGCCGAGATGTTTTTTCAGCAACATCAAGATGATATTGCTGCGATCATCATTGAACCGATCCAGGCCGAAGGTGGTGACAACCACTTCACGCTGCATTTCCATAAGGAACTTCGCCGTTTAGCAGACGAGAATGATGCACTCTTAATTTATGATGAAGTCCAGACCGGTATTGGTTTGACCGGAACATTCTGGGGACATCAACATTATGTGCAACCAGATGTTCTGGCTTTTGGGAAAAAGTCTCAGGTTTGTGGCATTTTGGCAGGAACTCGTATCGATGACATCGAGACCAACGTATTTCATAAGTCATCCAGAATCAACTCTACCTGGGGTGGTAATCTGGTCGACATGGTTCGTTTCCAGAGGTATCTGGAGATTATTGAGGAGGATAATCTGGTAGAAAACGCAGCCAGTGTTGGCTCTTACCTGCTGGGTGAACTCGAAAAAATAGAACAATCGAGCCATTTTGTCACCGGAGCTCGTGGCAAAGGCTTGATGTGTGCATTCGACTTTCCAAACACCCATGCACGCAACGAAGTCATAGCAGCATGCTATGACAATGGATTAATGATATTGCCTTGTGGAACACATACCATTCGATTCCGGCCGCCATTGAATATCACCAAAGATCAAATCAATGAGGGTATTGAGATTATCAAAAAATCCATCAAGGAAGCGGCAGCAAAATGCCCGGCGATTAGGGTTTCGGAAGACAAACCTGAGCCGAAATCCGATTAATTTCCTGTTTATTTGGAAATACATGAAAAGAGCCGGTAATCTACTTAAGATTCCGGCTCTTTTCGTTTTTATCTCCGATTGAAATTGAATTACACCAGTTGATGTGATTCCGGCTGAATAACCATTTCGTTCAGTACAGACCCCTCTGGTTGGGTGCAGGCGTAGTACACCGCTTTGGCTACTTCATCCGGGGTAAGCATTTTGTCGCGTTGGACGCGCATATCGATTTCAGGACTATCCCAGAACGGGGTGTCTACCCCACCCAGATACATCATCGTAAATTTGATATTCGTTCGACGGGTTTCTTCGATCAAAGCTTTCGTAAAACCCGATATTGCAAACTTGGAAGCTGAGTAAATGGAAGAGTTTTTCATCACGTATTTACCCATGGTTCCCGGAAACATAATCACTGTTCCCTGCTTCCGGGTGATCATATAACGCATCACGGTTTGAGTGACCAGATAGGTACCAAATACGTTCACATCCAGCACTTCCTTGGCGGTTTTCGGATTGACATCCATAATGGGCTGGATTAGTGGGGCGCCAAAAGCGTTGATCAATACGTCGATATGCCCGAGCTCACGAATGACCAGATCGACCATATTGAACACCGAAGATAAATCAGTAACGTCGACCTGTATGACAAAAGCATCACCGCCTGAATGATTAATTTCTTTGGCCACCACATCTGCTTTATCTGTATTTCGTGCTGCCAACACAATTTTTGCACCAGCTTTGGCAAGCAGACGAGCTGTGGCAGAACCGATTCCTCCGGATCCGCCTACTATGAGCACAACTTTATCTTTCATGGATCAATCTGAGTTAATGGGATGAGGTTTAATAGACTGCCCATGCAACATCATATGAAGTATTATTGTTCCAATTGGGTAAAATTGGCTGATAACGCTGTCATTACCCTCCTATAAGTCGCATCAACCAGGCGGATAAGATTCCCGCATAGGTTCCAATTACATACCCTAGAACACCCAAAAGCACCCCAACGGTTGCCAAAGCGGGATGAAACGCGGAAGCAACAATCGGGGCTGAAGCGACGGCACCCACATTTGCCTGCGATCCCACTGCCATAAAAAACAATGGAGCTTTAGTCAGTTTCATCACGGTAATTACGATCACAGCGTGTATCAGCATCCATAATACGCCAGCAGCAATCAGCATGGGATACTCAGCTACTTTCGAAAAATCCGCGCCAGCTCCGATAACCCCAATCAACATGTACAACATCAGGGTACCTAACTTGGAAGCTCCAGCCCCTTCATAATTTCTGAACTTGGTGAAGGATAGAGTTACACCTGCTAGGGTAATGATGATAATTTTCCAGGAAAACGCACTCAGGACACCTCCAAAGGTTGGTAAATACACTCCTAACTGCCCGGCGATCCAGGTCAGTCCAAAAGCGACACCCAGCAGAATCATAAAATCGGAAGTGGATGCAATCCTTGCAGTCTGATTCTGAAAAGATTCTACTTTGTGCTTCAGTTCTTCGACACTGGAGTTATCTGCGTTGAGTTTTTTGTCGATTTTCTGATAGCTACCAGCCAGATACATGAGAATCCCAGTCCAGGTGTATGCCACAATGACATCCACGATAACCATCATCCCCAACATGGTTTCATCGGCCTCGACCATTTTACCCACGGCTACAAAGTTCACTCCCCCACCGGTCCATGAACCCGCCAATGCAGCAAATCCTTTCCAGATGTCTGGTGGCAGATAATCATGAAATACAAACAGGGATATGGGCCCTCCAATAACTATCCCAGCTGTTGCAGCAAAGAATAAAATCAGTGCCTTTGGACCCAGATTCAGGATTCCTTTCATATCGACTGCCAACGTAAGCAACAAGAGACTTGCTGGAAGCACAAAGGTCATCACTGAATCGTAGATTGGAGCAGAGGCGGGAATAATCCCAAAAGAAGAGAGTAAACTGGGGACAAAGTAGGCAAAAACAAGTAATGGAACCTTTCGGAAGAATCCGGCCAGGAAGGTTTTTTCAGCCAAAAAAAACAGTGTGGCAGGAATTAGAATAAGAACGGCGATGAGTCCGTAGGCGTCGTTAATCAAAGGGATTGATTCCATGTATGATTGATTTTAGTTGGTTTGGTAATCTGTTTACCAGTATGTTGACTGGATTTAAATTATAGAACACGCCTTTGAAATGCTGTTGGTTGTGATCAATGCTTCGATAACCACAACACCATATCATGGATTACAACCTGACCTTCCGGTTCATTCAGGATTTCATGAAACAGTCCGTGATACATGTTGAGCGTTTTATCGGTGCTGGCTGCCCGTTGGTGAAGGATTTTACTGCCTTCGGGATCTGTAACCCGATCCAGCGATCCATGGCCGATCCAGACTGGAACTGTAAGCTGATGCAGTTTTGATTGAAGCATAAGCGAAAACCGTTCAAGTTCTACAGCTGTTCGAGCCCTTATTTTGTCAGAATAAACCAGTGGATCTTCTTTGTAGATTCTGACGACATCCGGATCACGGCTGATTAAATCCAGATCAAGAGGCACAACGGGTAATGATGGCGCAACTTTTGCGATCAATCGCCCTATCACCTTCATCCATCCAGGAACGGTGTCGGGGAGTGTTATCAGGGCTCCAGAGAGCACTAGTGCCTGGACCGAATCCTGATGTCGAAGAGTCAGATCCAATGCAATTCCACCTCCCATACTATGGCCAAACACATACCACTGAAACTCTTTGTATTGAGACTTAAGTGAGTCAAACCAGTCTGAAATATCATTCAGAACATGGTTCATGTTCATAATCAGACCTCTGGTCCCTTCGCTGCGTCCATGCCCATAGTGATCGATGGCAAATACGTGGTAACCTTCTTTGGAGAATCGATCTATCACTGACCTGTAACGGTCAACATACTCAGCGTATCCGTGAATGACCAGAATTGCTTTTCTGGACTCCGGAATCATCGATTCCTTAGAGTAAACAGCTAGTTTTCGGTTTCCGGTGGATTGAAAGTGGCTTCTTTTGAATAACATAGACTTACATTGGCGACGTGATTGGTGACCGATTCATTTGACTCCGTTGAACAGTAATTCACGCAACATAATGCATGAATGTGTATATTAATCATATTAATGTACTGATGAAATTGCATCAAAACACATTCATTTTAATGCGTTTATTTAAATTTCTTTCCGTTTTTGCACTCGTTCTGGGACTGGTCTATATCGTAGTGATTGGACTGAACATGAACGTATTCAGATCCGTTTTCACCAATCAGGAAGCTCTGGCAGATGGAAGTGAGTGGGTTGAAAAAACATTCTCCCTCTCCGGACTTGTTGATTTCATACAGGTTCATCCAGAATTGGTGTCGGTCACCTTATCAGACACCAGTTCTGTGATAAGTCCGGATTCAGTTGCCATAGGCTTCGAGTCGGACCGACCGAGGGTCATGGCTGGAACCGGTCATTTGATTTTGCTGGCTGCTTATGCCAGACTGGTAGAAAACGGAGAGCTGGATCCGGCACAGATCGTTACCAAAGATCAGATCAACAGGTTTTTGGTACCGGGTTTTGAACCCAGTAAACACAGGGAAACGCTTCGCTTGTATGCTGAGATTAGTTCTAGCGAATCAGAGTTCACGCTCGATTCGGTAGTGCAGGCCGTCATTTTACGAAACCATCAGCCTTCGGCGGACCTGCTGTACAGCCTGATCGGTACCGCCAATCTGGATGCTACCCTATCGGCATCAGAACTCTTCGGCATTGAACGCCCCTCTCTTTGGTCCGCTTTTCACATTGCCTACGCAACAAAGGGAGCGAGTGAAGGCTATGAGGCTGAATATGACCTGTTGGCAGGGCGACTTCTCTCCGACGACACCACGGAAGCCGGAATACTACTAAAAGCTGCCGGAATCGATCAGATCAACTACAGTTTTAACGATGAAAAGCAGGCTTACAGCGTGTTGCCAAAGGCAATACCTGGATCCATGGCTGCATTTATGGTCTGGATTCTCGATGAATCACGATTCGGCACACGCGCTACGCAAATTACCAAGAAACAACTTGGCTGGCCGATGCGTGATACTAAAGTTGCCCGTGACTTCACAGCGTTATATGCTATCTATGACAACAGAATTTCGATATCGCATGGTGTTGCCGTTGGAACATCGGCCTATACCCATCGTACACAGGTCTCAACGGTCTATTTCGACCAGTTACCAGTCGGATTCTGGATGCATATGTCGAGTAATCTCATCAATCAGGATTATCAGATGCGTCTGATGTACGATCCTGCTCTTTATGAACGTTCGTTCAACATGTTGCAACTTGGACAGACTTCCACTTCTCAACCTGAAACGAATCCAGGAGAACTTCCTTTATGAAAAGCTCAACCAAAGCAGCAGGCGGCGGCATCACATTAGGCACCTTAATTGCGGTTCTTGTATCGTGGACTGCGAATGAATCCATTATCTGGGCGATTATCCACGGCTTTTTTGGATGGTTCTATGTGATTTATTATGTATTGTTTAAGTGAAATTTAATAAAGATATGATGTACAAGATCCTTAAATGGGCCGTTTGGCTACTTCCTTTGTACCTGATCTATCAGATGGGTTATCAGACCAGCGTTTTGGTGAGTATGAAGGACACCTACGATAGTGGGACAGACATCATCGCCGAGGTGACCGATTTCAGGATCAAACATATTGCCTCACAAACCAACGGGTACGTTGATTTGAAGTTCACTGCTCCGGATGGTCGGCTCGTTGAAGAGCGGCTCTCGCTTCCGGTGCAACTGGCAGCCCCTATCCAAAGTAGTGCTCGTATACCAATCAAATACAAAGCATCAAACAGTCAGGACATTGTGATGACACCTACTTTTCGATTTCATCAGAATATGGTGATTGTTAACATTGGTGTACTTGCTTTAAGCGTATTTGTAACCCTTCTCATAGCTCTTTGGGGTTATCGGGTGTCTTCCAGGAAGCTGAGTGATCCAGATGAACCCAATTTCGTCCGCACGGATGATCCGGGGATCTCATGAAGGGAAAATTAGTCCTTATTCCTTCACTGCTAGGTAATCACGATCCAGTTTTGTCCCACCCACCTGCTGTGCTGGAACGTGTTCGAGGGATAGAACACTTTGCTGTTGAGAAGCTACCGTCTGCCGTTCACTTTTTAAATCGCATTGGCCACCCAGTACCTGATTTTAAGTTAAGTTTTTATCCATTGGATAAACGTGTTCAGGCAGTGCAACTCAACGATATTGTCAAAGTATTGGAGCAGGGTAATGATGTGGGGGTGCTTAGTGAAGCGGGTTGTCCTGGTGTTGCAGATCCTGGAAGTGAGCTAGTTTGGATGTGCCATCTCAGAAACATTGAGGTTATACCGTTAGTAGGACCTTCGGCCATTTTACTGTCCGTCATGGCGACGGGATTACATGGCCAGTCGTTTTCATTCAACGGGTATTTGCCTGTAAACAGTGACCAGCGATCATTGAGAATCAGGGAACTACAAAACAGATCGTCCAGAGAGCATCAGACTCAGGTTTTCATTGAAGCGCCACACAGAAACACCGAATTACTGCAAGCCTTGATTCAGGAACTTAATCCAGAAACACGACTTGCTGTGTGTTGGAATTTACTCATTGAAGATCAATGGATTCAATCGAAACCTGCGTCTGAATGGAAAGTGAACCAATTACCTGAAAACTTCACTCAAAAGCCTGCTATGTTTTTATTTTTATCAGCCGGATTTGAAGCAGGTCGGTCTGATAGCTCATCAAACCAGACGACATCGAACAAAAAACGACGTTCCGGCAAACCTCGGCTCTACCGGAAATAAAAAAGGCGGGTCTTTTGAACCCGCCTGATAATCGATTTGTATATAATTTGACCTCACGTTATGGCCGGAGCCGAAAATGCGCTAATTGTGTTCAAAATAGCTGTGTTGTTTTTGGATTTGGCGTGATCGATAGCGGTCCATCCACGATCATCGTGTAGAGTGAGATCCGCTCCGGATTTCAATAATAGTTCCGTTATTTCGACATTACCTGCCATAATTGCCCAGTAAATGGCATTGGTACCACGATTATCAGCAGCGTGGATGTCTGCGCCGTATTCGATTAGGAGTTTAACAACGTCTGTTTGTTCATGTTTAGCCGCTTTTAAAAGAGCTGTGCGATCGTGTTCATCTTTTGTATCAACCGGGAAGCCGTCGTTCAGGTAAGCTTTTACGACATCGATGTTTCCATCTTCAGCGGCTGAAAGAAATTGTTCTTCCTTCATAGGCCAGCCTCACTTTTTTATGAGTTAGAATTGCAATGATGGGTGAAATCTGCAACCTTGTCCGCCATAGCCTTAAGGAACTATTTCACAGTTTTCACCCTGGTTAAACGTACTATTTTTGCGCCATGGATGCAAATCAAAACGGTTCAAATGACGGACAGAATTTGTCATGGTTTTGATTTTTTTTGCGGTGATGCCTCATCGTTTTTGTGTGTCAAGGGGTTAAACTACACCTGTGTATACAGTCTGGATACACCTCGAAATTGCCCTAAATAATCAGTATATTTGGCCGTTGTAAAAAACAAACATACAAACCATTTAATCGGATAAACACTTGAGCGATCAGAAAATCATTTTCTCGATGGTTGGCGTTAGTAAAGTCTACAAGCCAAATAAAACGGTATTAAAGAACATTTATCTGTCATTCTTCTATGGTGCAAAAATCGGGGTTCTTGGACTCAACGGGGCTGGTAAGTCGACGCTCTTACGGATTATTGCGGGCCTGGATACAGACTACATTGGTAATATTTCGGCACAGAAAGGTGTAACGTTCGGATATTTACCTCAGGAGCCTGAACTTGATCCTGCCAAGACGGTCAAGCAGATTGTACAGGAAGGGGTTCAGGATACCGTTGATTTACTTCAGCAATTTGAAGCTATCAATGCGAAGTTTGCTGATCCAGATGCGGATTTCGATGCATTGATTGAAAAACAGGCCAAACTTCAGGAGAAAATCGATGCTTTGGACGCGTGGGATCTTGATTCCAAGCTTGAAATGGCTATGGAGGCCTTGCGATGTCCAGATGGAGATACGTCTGTTTCCGTGTTATCTGGAGGAGAGCGACGTCGTGTAGCGTTGTGTCGTTTGCTCTTGAAAAAACCTGATGTATTATTATTGGATGAACCAACGAACCACCTGGATGCGGAGTCGGTGGGATGGCTGGAGCAGCATCTGGCGCGATATGAAGGAACGGTAATTGCGGTGACCCACGACAGATACTTCCTTGACAATGTCGCTGGATGGATACTTGAACTGGATCGTGGTGAGGGTATTCCCTTTGAAGGAAATTACTCGAGTTGGCTGGAGCAAAAATCTGCCCGACTTGCTCAGGAAGAAAAACAGGAATCAAAGCGCCAGAAAACCCTTCAGCAAGAGTTGGAATGGATTCGTCAGAATCCAAAAGGCCGACGAGCGAAGAGTAAAGCGCGTATTTCCGCGTATGAAGATTTGTTGAGTGAACAGGGAGAGAAACGCAGAGAAGATCTTGAAATTTACATTCCACCAGGACCTCGTCTGGGAGGCAAAGTGATCAATGCTGAACACGTAGCCAAAGGGTTCGGCGATCGATTGTTGTACGAAGATCTGAATTTCAGCTTACCGCCCGGGGGAATTGTAGGTGTCATCGGCCCAAACGGAGCCGGAAAGACCACGCTTTTCAAAATGATAACTGGCCAGGAGCAGCCTGATTCAGGCACGTTGACCGTGGGATCTACGGTGAAGCTTGGATATATCGACCAGAACCGACCATTAGATCCGAACAAAACCATTTGGGAAGAGATTTCAGGTGGACAAGACCTCATATTGCTTGGGACTCGTGAGATCAACTCTCGTGCATACGTTGCCCGTTTCAACTTTTCAGGTAGTGATCAGCAGAAGAAAGTAACGGAACTATCAGGTGGAGAACGAAACCGTGTTCACCTGGCAAAAATGCTTAAAGAACAGGCCAATGTATTGCTATTGGACGAGCCGACGAATGATCTGGACGTCAACACATTACGTGCACTGGAAGAAGCCCTGCTGGATTTTGCTGGTTGTGCCGTGATCATATCCCACGACCGTTGGTTCCTTGACCGTATCGCCACTCATATTTTGGCATTTGAAGGTAATTCTGAGGTGATTTGGTTCGAGGGTAACTATCAGGAATATGAAGAATATCGCAGGAAAAAACTTGGAATAACCGATGATCAACCCCATCGAATCCAATATAAGCCGATGACACGTTAAGAAAGCTAAACAACGATTGTATGAGTGAGTGTAAGCTTGTTTTTACACTTTACTGTACAGTTATTAAAGGTTGTAAACGTTGAAACACGATTACAACCTTTGTTGTTTATGAGCGTCATACCGCCGGTTCATCTACTCCAAAAGTCTTTATCCCTATACACTACAATGAAAAAAATATTCCAGTTATCGCTTTTAGTTACTTTGGTCCTTTCGCAGATTTCATTGGCCCAGACCCAGCAGACCTACACCATTAGTGGTATCGCGTTGGAAGGGAGCAGGGAGACTTTTATGCAACGCATGCAACAGGGGCGGATGAATCAAGGATCAGTGGCCAGAGACTCATCTTCACGTCCTGTACCGATATCGGGAGCGAATCTCGTGTTATATGTTGCAAGCGACACCACCACCCAATTCAGAGGGGTAAATTCAGGTGCAGATGGCCGATTTGATCTTACCAGGATCCCAAATGGTGATTATATCCTGAAAGCTTCGTTTGTAGGATATCAATCATTCAGAACTACGATTCAGGTGAACGGTGCGGATGTTCAGCGAGTCATGGTGTTTATGCAGGAAGATCCCCTTACCCTTGAAGAGCTTCGGATCTCGGGATTACGCCCTGAAGTGGAAGTCCGTGGAGATACTACCGTTTATAATGCGGATGGAGTCAAAGTTAATCCCGATGCGACTGCAGAAGATGTGGTACGACGTCTACCGGGAATCACTGTCGAAGATGGTCAGGTGCAGGCACAAGGACAACAGGTGCGTCGTGTGCTTCTTGATGGGCAGGAGTTTTTTGGAGATGATGCGCTATTAACCCTGAGAAACCTTCCTGCTGAGGTTGTTGGTCAGGTTGAAATGTTTGACCAGCAAAGCGAACAGGCAAGATTCACGGGATTCAGGGATGGGAATGAGTCGAGAGTCCTGAATATTCGCACGCGTCCGGGTATGAACGTGGGACATTTCGGCCGGGGGAATATCGCTGCCGGAACCGATTCCAGGTACATGGGAAGTGGGAATTACAATTATTTTAATGGCCCCCGAAGGATGAGTCTGGTTGGGATGACCAACAATATCAATCAGCAGAACTTTTCAGGCGAAGATTTGTCCGGTATCCAGCAAGCGTCTGGCGGAGGTGGACGTGGTGGCATGATGATGGGAGGTGGTGGCGGCCAATGGGGCGGTGGCGGTGCCACTCGAAACTTCATGGTTGGTCAGCAAAGTGGGACCAATACCATTCATTCTTTCGGTCTGAACTACATAGACCGTACCGATAAAACCAATATCAGTTCCAGCTATTTTTTCAATGCAACCCAGAATAACAGTATCCAATCGACCGAGCGTGATTACTTAACAGCGATACAGGCCGATCAGACGTACAATGAGCGTGCAACCTCAACGGCAGAGAATTTCAATCACCGGTTCAACGCTCGTGTTGAACATTCGTTAAGTACAAAAACGTCGTTTATCTTTACCCCAAGAGTGGATGCCAGAGCAACAGATCGGATTTCGGACAATTCATCCAGAACACGAGAAGGATTCAATACGTTATTAAACTCAACAGTTGGATCTAACACCTCTGAAAGTTTAAGTTATACTGTGGATAGTAATTTCTTACTCAGGCATAGTTTTGAAAAGCGTGGACGCACGATATCGGCTAACCTGGGAACAGATATCAACAATACAAATCAAGATGACCAAATTTATACGATAAGTACCTTTTACGCCGACCAGATCTTTGAACGTCTCACTGATCAAAACACGGATATCAAAACGGAAGAGTATGATATGGTGCTATCGGTCCAGTACACAGAGCCCGTAAGTGAACGATCTCAATTGTATCTTGAATACAATCCTTCCTATACACTGGACAAGTCTGTCAGAGATGCCTTGATCTATGATCCGATTGCACAGTCTTATTCAATTTTGGATGAGCAGCTTACCAGCAGGTTCGATAACATTACCTTATCGCATCGCCTGGGTGGAGCATTCAGGTATAACAACAGTTCATTGAATGCAAACTTCAATCTGTATTACGAAAATACCAGACTGGATGGTGAACAAACCTATCCTTATACCACCAAAATCGAAAGGACCTACCAGTATTTAATCCCCCGTTTTAACGTGAGATACTCGTTTGCAAATGGAAAAAATGTGAATCTGAATTATAGAATGAGTAACACGATACCCAGGGCATCACAGCTCCAGGATGTGGTTGATAACACCAATCCAACTTTTTTGAGAGGTGGAAACCCTGAGTTAATGCCTTCAATCACGCAAAACTTATCTACGCGTATTCAATTGGCGAATACCCAAAAAGCTCAGTTCTCTTTCATTTTTGTTAGTGTAGATTACACCACGGATTACATAGGAACAGCCTCCTTTATTGCCACTGAGAATACTGAAATCCGCCCTGGAGTGTTTTTAGGTCGCGGATCGCGTTTCAGCTCACCAGATAACCTGGGGAATGCCTGGAATGTTCGCAGTTTCTTCAATCATACCAGACCTTTTACTCTGGTCAAAAGCAACGTGAGCTTAAATGGAGGTGTTTCTTACACCCTGCAACCAACCTCTGACAATGATGTGATCACAGATGCACGTACTGTAGGACTGAACGCGGGAACCTCATTGAACAGTAACATTTCACCCAACGTCGATTTCAGTCTTAATTACCGCGCCAGTTACTCCATAGTTGAAAATGCGGACAATATTGGGCTGAACAATAATTATTATACGGGGCGGGCATTTGGTCGGGTAAATCTGTTACCTAAAGGAAAGTTTCTGATCTCTTCTGATGTAAACTTTACTCATTACAGTGGTCTGGGTGAGGAATTTAACAATACAATTTTCTACTGGAATGCCTCACTGGGGTATAAGTTTCTGCAAAACAATGCCGCTGAAATCCGCCTTACTGTAGTGGACATACTTGGTCAGAATAATAACATCAACCGCGTCATCAGAGATGGATATGTCGAAGACGTGAAAAACAATGTCATGACTCGATTCGCATTGATCCAATTCAGTTATAACTTCAGGAATTTCCGTGGCAGAAGCTGAGCATGACTGACACTAGATATAACTTGTTTTCTAGAAAAAAAGCCCGACTGAAAAAATCAGTCGGGCTTTTTTTTAAAAGTTGAAATGAAGTTACGGTGAAGTTACTTCGTTACTTCACCGTCCCACTCCATCATTCCTCGTTTTAGATTGATTACCTGAGTGAACCCCTCCTTTTGGAGTATTCTAGCGGCAGTTACGGAACGATTACCGGATCGGCAGTAGATCAGGACAGGTTTGTTTTTATCGAGTCCGGCAAGGTGGCGCTCGAAATTTCCTGCAGTGACATCTGCCAGGGTTGAACCTGGAATATGACCTTGTTTATGCTCACCCATCGTTCGTACATCCAAAAGTTGAACGGTATCAGCAAGCAGATACTCTTTAAACGCTTCAGCGTTCACATTGGTGATTCCGGAGTTCTCAGAACTACCAGATCCTCCGATGTAACGACTTACTTCCGAAAAGATCAAAAATCCAATCAGTCCACCAAACAGTGATGATAACCATGGATTGGTTTGAATGGGACAAGTTCCGGAAACACAACCGATATAATAGTAATACGCGAACCCTGCAGCAATACCTGCCAGTGTTCCAAATAGTGTAATCATCATAAATTTCAATGTGTTAAAAACGTATTCGAGTGGATGATTCCACCCTTTTTATTGTTAATGTATCATTTTCAGTGAATTTCCAAAACAATACAAGTAAAACGAGTATTCACAAGATTACAGAAAATAAAAAAGGATCCCTTTTGGGGATCCTTTCAGTCAGATGTTCAAGAATCTAAACGTTGTTTATTGGCCGATGCTGATAAGCTCAACCTGAAAAATTAGAGTCGCATTTGGACCAATTGTTCCACCGGCTCCACGCTCGCCATAGGCAAGATTAGATGGAATGTAGAATTCGTAGGTTGAACCAACGTTCATCAACTGCACGCCTTCTGTCCACCCTGGAATAACCTGATTCAGGCCGAATGAAGCCGGTTCGCCGCGGCTGTATGAACTGTCAAACTCGGTACCATCGAGCAGCGTACCACGATAGTGGACGGTAACGCGATCGGTTGCCTGAGGTTTTGGACCGTCTCCTGGAGTAATTACTTTATATTGGAGACCGCTTTGAGTTGTTTGAACGCCTTCTTTAGTGGCATTTTCTGCTAAAAACGCTTCGCCGGCGGTGATATTTTCGGAGGCGACTCGTTCTGCTTTAGCTTGTTGACGCTCCATCATGGTTGTCTGGAAGGTTTGAAGGGCCTCCATCATTTCATCCTGGGTCATTAACGTATCTGTCCCTGACTGGGCGTCTGCCATTCCCTTGTAAATCAAATCAAGATTCAAATCGGTGACATCCTGATCCTTGAGGCTCGACCCGATGTCAAATCCGATTGCGTATGCGGCTTTATCCATATCGGAGACGATATCAGGAGTTGGTCTGTCAGTAGTTTTGCAGCCGGCCAACACTACGCCTGCGACCAGGATGACTGTAAGGTAACTTTTCGTGAGCATGTATTTCCTATTGATTTCAGTTAGAATTGGGTTAACGACACCCGTTTAGATGATGTGATAAATTACGAAATAGTATGACCTGAATGAAATATCGTTTTTGCAGGTAAATGTACACATACAACTTAACAAAGGCCGAATTGCTTCGGCCTTTGTGGGGATGCTTTATATGTTGGAATTATTCTTCGAGTGTAGACAAGTCACCTACATCGGTGCCCATGGCTTTAGCTTTGAGTACGCGACGCATGATCTTACCAGATCTGGTTTTTGGCAACGACTCAACAAAAGTAATTTTATCAGGTCTGGCTATTGGTCCAATTTCCTTACCTACATGTTCTCTGAGATCGTCCTCCAGCTCCTTGTTGGCTGTAAACCCTGATCGCAGGATCACATACACCTGAATACTGTTCCCTTTAACCTCATGCGGAACCGCTATTGCAGCAGCTTCGGCCACTTTGGGATGGCTCACCAAGGCGCTTTCGACTTCAGCAGTCCCTAAACGGTATCCACTGACCTTGATCACGTCGTCGATACGTCCGATTACCCAGATGTAACCATCAGCATCGATGCGGGCGGAATCACCAGCTTTGTACCAACCTTTTTTCTTGTACTCAGCCCAGTACGTCTCCACATACCGATTGGGGTCGCCGAAGATTCCACGTGCCATGCCCGGCCAGGGAGTTTTGATTACCAGTTTACCCTCTTCACCTGGCTGCACCTCTTCTGCCTCGTCATTGACCACAGCAGCTGTGATTCCGAAGAATGGCTTAGTAGCTGATCCGGGTTTAAGTGGGGTTACCGGCAATGGGGTGATCATGTGACCGCCTGTTTCTGTCTGCCACCAGGTATCCATAATCGGGCAACGTCCGCCACCTATGACTTCGTAATACCACTTCCATGCCTCCGGATTGATAGGTTCACCTACTGATCCCAGAAGCCTGAGAGAGCTTAAATCGTGACGTCTTGGCCACTGATCGCCAAATCTCATGAGTCCACGTATAGCAGTTGGCGAAGTGTACATCACTGTAATACCGTACTTTTCGACCATATTCCACCAACGGTTTGGATAGGGATGGTTTGGAGCACCTTCGTACATGACAATCGTGGATCCGTTGATTAGCGGTCCATAGACCAGATAACTATGCCCTGTAACCCATCCCGGATCGGCAGCACACCACCAGCGGTCTTCATCTTTGATGTCGAACACATACCTATGGGTGGTAGAGGTATAGACCGCATATCCGGCATGAGTGTGCATCAATCCCTTTGGTTGACCGGTGGTTCCGGATGTATACAGAATAAATAACAGATCTTCGGCATCCATAATCTCCGTTTCACAACGCGGACTTGCGATTGGAAGGTTCATCAGGTCGTGATACCAGAAATCACGGTCATTTTCCATGTGGACTTCGTGTCCGGTACGTTTGACCGTGATACACACCTCGATGGTCGGAGAGCGATTGATGGCTTCGTTCGCAATGCCCTTCAGGTCTGTGATCTTCCCTCTTCGGTATCCCCCATCTGCAGTCAACAGCACACGACTATTGGCATCTTCGATTCGAGTAGCCAGTGCTTCCTGACTGAATCCGCCATAAACCACACTATGTGCTGCACCGATTTTGGCACAAGCGAGCATGGCAATGACCAATTCGGGAATCTGAGGCATGTATATCGTGACAATCTCCCCTTTTTTGACTCCCATACTCTTGAGGACGTTTGCAAACTTGGAAACTTCGCGGTTTAATGCGTGATACGACATTGTTCTGACGTCGCCAGGCTCGCCTTCCCAGATGATTGCGAGCTTATTTCGGCGCCAGGTCTCCAGGTGTCGATCAATTGCATTAGCGATGATATTGAATTTACCTCCAGTGAACCATTTGTAAAAAGGAACATTGGAATCGTCGAGCACTTTTTGCCACTTTTTGTACCATTTGAGTTTTTTGGCTTCTTCTGCCCAAAACAGCTGCGGATCGCTGATCGATTTTTTGTACAGGTTTTCGTAGTCTTTTACATTCGCATTTTTAATGACTTCTTTCGACGGATGATAAACGTCTCTGTAGACGGATTCCTCTGCTTTCTTCTGAGGCATGAGTGTCTCCTAGCTTGGTTTTCGGTGGAATATATAGGCTAGGATGTTAATGAAAGAAGCGGTTTCATTCAACAAAAAAGGCGATTCTTTGAGTAATTTTTGCTAAAAGAATGCGTCTAATGAGGTAAAAACTGTCGCAGTTGGTCCATGTTTCCAATGGAACCCATGTAAACCGGTGTAGTTTGGTGAATGTGGGTTGGCCTGATATCCAGTATGCGTTGTGTACCGTTTGTTGCATGCCCGCCAGCTTGTTCCATAATGAAGGCTAATGGGCTGCATTTATACATGAGATGAAGTTTCCCGTCGGGGTGAACCTGATTCGCGGGATAGGTGAAGATGCCTCCTTCCATCAAAATTCGATGTACATCTGAAATCATGGATCCACCATAGCGTTGTGAAAACGGTCCGTTGTTTTCAGTTTCATCCGACACCATGAAATCGAAAAATGCTTTATCCTGATCACTCCACAGTTCATAGAATCCGGCATTGATACTGAAACAAGGCTTAAATTCGGGCACTCTCACATTATTGATCGACAAAAAGAACTCCCCGATGGATGGATCCATCGTGAAAAAACTCACACCCAGGCCCTCAGCTGTAAAGACGAGCATGATACTTGACCCATAAAGTACATATCCCCCAACGACCTGGTCATATCCTGGCTGAAGGGCTTCTTTGATGTCGACGGGTGTGCCAGCTGACGATTTACGCCTGTAGATTGAAAATGTGGTAGCGATTGCCCCGTTAAACTCGATATTAGGAGTACCATCCAGCGGATCGATGACTACGACGTACTTACCTTTGTTTGCATTCAACAACTCAGGTGAGCTGAATCCGTCGGTGATCATCAGACACACATTACCTGATCTGTTGAGTGCGTAGTACATCTGTTCTTTAGCAAACTGTTCGAGATGGGCGATTTTGAACGATATGGGTTCAGACAGACGGTTGCCGCTACTCATATCCTTGATCACACTTTTATTGATTTCTCGGGCAATGATCTTAGACCCGAGCGTGATATCCAGCAAAAGCTGGGTCAATTCCCCGGTTGCCTGAGGAAATTTAGCCTGGGCTTGGAGGATAAACTCCTCTAATGTCACTAGAAAATCAGTTTTCGGCTTGGGCATACATCACTCCGTTAACGCATTAAAGGGCTGCATAACAATAAGATACAATCATCGTTATCTCATCTAACGCCCTCGATGTTCCATCTATTATCTCTCGGGTTAAATATAGCCCTATGTATTCAGAAAAAATGTATCCGTTTAAAACTTTTCTCTCGCTTCGCTCGTCTTTGCTCCAACATTAAGATAAATCTCTCAGCATGCTGCCAAGAAGTCTTTCAAATCATTTACGACAAGAACCTGTTGAGTCGCTATCTGACACTCAGTTGGTTGAAGCGATGCAGGATGGAAATGAACGGGCATTTCATATACTAGTAAACCGTTGGAATGAGCCCATTTTCAATTTCTGTCTAAGACTGACCGGTGATGCTGATGATGCGGCCGATTGCACTCAGAAAACCTTCATTAAAGTCTACCAGAGAATTGGTGGTTTAAAAATTCCCGGTGCTTGGAAGTCCTGGCTTTATCAGATCGCTTTGAATCAATGTCGGGATGAAATCAAAAGAAGAGATCGCTTCCGGTTTTTACGTTTGGGTTCCACCTCCGACAGCCAATCAGATGAAGATTTTTCAATCCCAGAGCCTATAAGTACCGACGATAGAACAAATCCGGAAGTATCGCTTCAAAGAAGGCAGATGCGGGTAATGATTGATTCTGCATTGGACAAAATTCCAGCAGAACAGCGTGAGGTTATTGTCATGAAGGAACTTCAGCAGTTAACCTTCCCGGAAATAGCCGTCATTCTTGGTATTTCGGAGAATACGATCAAATCAAGACTCTACTATGGGCTAAAGGCCATGCAAAAATTGCTCAAACACTCACGTTTATATCCGCTATGAAACGCACATTTACACCAGAAGATAAAATCAACTACCTGTTTGGACTCATGTCGGCAGAGGATCTTGCTGCATTTGAGTCTGCATTAGCGCTAGACGAGGAACTTCGAAAAGAGATCACTGAGCTCTCAAAAACACATGCACATCTTCAAGAGATGAGTACTGTACGCCCGCCTTTGGTGAACCCAGAATCCTTGATCCAGCGCAGCAAACGCAACTGGAAACTAACCACGTACAAGACACTTCGATATGCCGCGATGGTTTTAATCTTCTTGATTGTATTTGGATCACTGAACAACCTGCAGGTACGCTACGACGGAAATGGATTGTTGGTATCGATGTCGATATTACCTAAACCAAATCCAGAACTAGTTCAAAACACCACTCCTTCTGAATTCACACCTGTCACTGATGATGCTACTGAATCTACGCGAGCTGAAATTGATCCGGATACACTGGAGTTACTTCGTAAATTTCAGGAGCAACAAGCTCAACTCATAGCCGACGTGATTGAGCAGGAACGAGCCGACCAGCGAGAGTTGCTTCAGGAGTTATTTACCGAGTATGCGACCATGATCGAGAACAGACGCATGATCGATATGGAACTCATCCAGTACGAACTTGATAAAATTGCATCCAGGACTACAGACAGACAGAACAAAACCGATCTGGTCCTGACGACACTCATCGAATCTATAACAACACCACAGTAAACCCGATATACTATGAAACTACTTAGCCAATCGGTTCTCGGCATTTTGCAGATGACCATGATCATTTTACTTACAAGTCAATTCGGCTTCGCTCAAAACAATGCCCGAATGCAGCAGGACCTTAGAATTTCACAGGGAATTCTATCCGAGTTGCTGAAATCGAACTCAACAACCAGTCAGTTTGCATTTCGTGGACAAGATGCAGACGTCAAATCTTCCTACATACCCGGATACGGGGTCGTTTTTGAGCTTTCGAACAACAGTTTTGTATTTGAGCCCTCAGAAATCGAAACAATAAACATCCGAGGTGCCGAAAGCGGTGAGTACGAAGTCCAGGTGACTGGGAACAGTTCAAATTCAGCTAACAAAGCGAATGAACGATCCAATTCTTTGGATGCTCAAAAAGCTAAAGTAATGGAATACTTGATGAACTACGCTGATCTATTGGGTCATCTAAAGTTGGATGAGAACATCACAATAATCGTCCGTCGTGGATCTGCCTTTCAATTTTTTGGTCCACCACCTCCACCTACACCACCGATTCCAAATGGAACCGCAAGAGTGAGCACTGTCCAAGGCTGGAGTGCGAATCAAAGTTCAGGTTTCATCATGAGTGCAAAACGATCCGATATTGCCGGATTCAAAGCCGGGAACCTGTCCGAAGCTCAATTCAAGGACCGTGTTTCCACGTCCGACATCCAGCAAGAGTCCCCGACTGAACTTCGCATTTTCGAACGTATCCTGGAAACAGGTTTGTCTTCGGATTCCAATCCAACCTTCTCACTCAGAAGCGGTTTGACCAGTGTAAATGATGCCAATTCGGGTTTATTGATTCTCGGAACCATTAGAGCAGGCAGTTCAAACGCCGTTTTCTTTCGGGAAATCGAAATTGACTCCCTAAAAGAAGTTACCGAATTACGTGTGCGTGGATTGGACACGCTGTTGTTACCACGAGCTTTAATCAGAGGTAACGTTGTCATATTAGACCGAAATCTGGATACCTTGACGGTTGATTTACGTCGAGCAAACGAACAACTGGAAAGATCCAGATCAGAATTGGCACGTGTAAGGGAATTCCAGGTTTCCAACACGGTCGGTGGAGTAGAATTCGTCGCTGTAACCGGCTCCGTCAATAAAAGAACGGATGAAGAGCTGTTGCAAGACCTCGAAGCCTTCATCGAGTCAACAAAAGATCTTTTGCTTGATTACGGAAGAACTCTCGATACCGTTAAATCAGCTCAAAGCATCATACTACATTTCAATCTGAGGACCTCGAATGATGCACTTCCAGATATGTTGATTTTCTCGGTAAACAAAGATGTAATCGAGAACTACGATAAGCGATCGATCTCAAAAGAAGCTGCTAAAGAACGGATTTCAGTTGTAAGACAATAGATCTGAATCACGATTGAGTCTGACCCCAGGGCTTGTCGGATGAGTTCACAAAATGAACCTTCCGGCAGGCCTTTTTAGTTTCTGACGAGTCCTAATCTTCGCAGTTCTCCCATCGCCAGATTGGTCATATCGCTGCGAAGCTCCTGTTCAAAACGAATATCGAGCACATAGGCTTTGAGTCTGATTTTGACAAAATCACGTGGACCCAATGTGCCGCGGGTGGCGTGGACAAAAATCGGTTTGTTTAAGTAAGTGTATTTCGATGTCATAGCAGCTTTTTTACATACTTCTGAGACGGCTCCAATGTCTATTGAATTGTCGAGAAATAACTCCGCCACTACCTGACAATCCAACGCACTGGAGTTGGAATTTGAAACCGACTTGTTCATCATCTCGGCGTTTGGAATCGTGACGACAGAATCGTCTTCGGTCACTATGCGCACCGATCGAAGTCCGATTTCGGTAACTTCACCGTAGTTTCCATCCACATCTATCTTGTCTCCGACCTGAAACGGTTTATCCAGAATAATCATAATTCCACCGATAACGACCTCGACACTCTAACCCATCGAATCTGTTGCGACTCTGCCGGAAATTCGTTCACAGGCTTGCCCAATGCTTTTCGGGCACCCATTTTCACAGAGTGGAAGGCAGTCATTATTGATACTCTGGATCTTTTCAGAGATTTTCCACCCCTTACAAAGAAGGAATCGGTCTGGAGTTTAGTATAACAGACCGGTGCCTGGGGATACTCCCTGCGTGTTGGTAAGTCATGTTGCCAGGTGCCCAGGGCCTGATAAAAATCCTGTATCCGGTCACGCTCCGACACAGATGCTGAAATGCTGTCCAACTGAACTCTACGTTCTTCAATTTCATCGAGTTGATCCAGAAATTGAGCATCTGATCGAACTGCACTTTTCAGTTTTCTTACCGTGGCAGCGGCACACGTCTCGGCTTTTTCCAGCCATTCATCGCGAAAGTGTACCAAAAATGGAAAAACGGGTGCATCGAAGGTCAGTCTGACCAGGCGAATATCATCGTAAACTATGGAATCTGGTCGCTGGATAACCGCTTGGTATCATTTAAATCTTTAATATAGAATCTAATCAAAATCGAACCGTCATAAAACTCACTATATCACTTCTGCCCGTAATTTTCTAAATTTGAAGGCGTTATCGGTCATAAACAACTCCATATCAAAGGACTTTCCACTTGTCGGTTATCCCAACTATGCACCTACATACGATTACTGAAACGCAGACACCTGTTCATTTTTGGCGTTGGGTACTTCTGACGTTGTTTATGCTTCACCCAATGTTGGTTTCATCACAATCTTCATTACCACGTATATCCGTTGCAGAACGCTCTGATGGACTTGGGTATGTGATCAGGTATCACTTTAGTTCGGCTCCAGACTCATTTAAAGTTTTTCAACCCCGGGCAAATCTGATTCAGATTGCCATTTATGCAAACGGGATTCGCTTATCGCAGACTCAACTACCTGCCAGTAACTCTGGAATACTGGGTTTAACTCTGACGGAGATTCCCGGAGGTTTCGGCACTGATATTCGATTGTCTGGTAATAGAGCCTACCTGGCAAAAGCTTATCCCGACGCAAACGGCCGACATCTATTGATAGGGCTCACTGAAATCTCCATGAGAGAGTTAGCCGTCCTGACCACAGGTCAACCGGAGATCGATTGGCTTACGGCGCACAGAACAGTTAAAGAAACAGGCCCAAAGACACAGACCGATTCGCTTCAACAAGCTTTGTCCGATCTGAATGAGTCGGTTTTCGGATCCAATTCCCAGGCTGTGACCCCATCGGCTTCGGTACTTGAATCTGTTTCCATTCCGAACAGTACTCCGAATCCTACCATACCTCAGCGTCCCACGTTGCGCACCATCGTTCTGGATGCTGGTCATGGGGGAAAAGATTCAGGGGCCCTTGGACAACACGGTACTCGGGAAAAAGATGTTGCATTATCTGTGGTCAAGAAGGTTGGAGCTTATATCAATGAACATCTACCTGGTTTGAATGTGGTGTATACCCGATCCGATGATCGGTTTATTCCACTTGAGGAGCGTGGAAGTATTGCTAACCGGGCCCGAGGAGATCTATTCGTTTCGATTCACGCCAACGCAGCCCGGAGCCGGCAGGCAAATGGAGCTGAAGTGTTCTTCCTTGGGGTAGCGCGCACCGAATCAGCTTTGGAGGTGATGAAAAAGGAAAATGAAGTCATCCTATTGGAGGATGACGACACTCGATCGCGCGAACTGACCGAAGAAGAATTGATCCTGTATGAATTGAACAATATCGGGTATATGAGTGCTTCGCAACGCCTTGCTGAGCTGGTAGAAAGGCAGTTCGCCGAACGTGCTCAGCGCCGCTCACGTGGAGTCAAACAAGCTGGATTCATTGTCCTGTATCATGCGTCTATGCCGGCGATACTGGTTGAATTGGGATTCATTTCAAATACCAATGAAGAACGGTACATCGCCAGTGAAACAGGCCAGAATATCCTTGCCTCTGCCATCTATCGGGCGATCAGGGAGTACAAAGAAATCATTGAAAACTAATCAAAGTGTATGAGTCCGTTTATTATTGGTGTTGCTGGCGGCAGTGGATCGGGAAAAACAACGGTAGTCAGTCATATCATTGACCGTGTTGGTCCCGAAAATCTGGTACTGATCCAGCACGATTCCTATTATCGGGACCTGAAGCATCTGGAGTTTGAAGACCGTGCCAAACAGAATTTCGATCATCCCTCCTCACTGGAAACGGAGCTGATGGTTCGGCACATCGAGGCGTTATCGAAGGGCTACAGCATTGAAGTTCCTCTGTATGATTTCAAAAATCACGTGCGAAGAGATGAGACCATCTCACTGGCTCCAAAACCGGTAATTCTGATCGATGGGATTCTGATATTTTTTGAAAAAGAGCTTCGTAATCTGATGCATCTCAAGCTGTTTGTAGACACGGATGCTGACGTGAGGTTGATACGTCGTATGCGCCGGGACATCATTGAGCGGCAGCGAACCGTGGAGAGTGTGCTGGACCAGTATGAGCGCTTTGTACGCATGATGCATCTGGAGTTCGTTGAGCCCACCAAACGATATGCCGATATCATTATCCCACACGGAGGTGAGAACAAGGCGGCTTTAGACGTGCTCAATGCCCTGATCAGTGGAAAATTGCTGGTAGATTAGCGGTTAAGGGAGTAATCTGAGCCCTTCGAAGACCAGATTTGGATGAGATTGCGTGTTTTCCCGTCCCAGATTCATCAGCAAGGTTGCATCTCCTCCGGTCAGCCAGATCACCGATCCAGGATCATCGACCAGGAATCGTTGAACATGGTCCCTGACCATATTCTGATAGCTGCCCGTTATACCCCACTGGAGGGCTTCCGCAGTTGATTTTGGGGGCCAGACAGCTGGGCGTACGCGATCAACAACGGGTAATGCTGGAGCGTGATTTCGTAGACCGTTTTCCATGGCCGTGATTCCTGGTGCAATCACACCACCCCTGAATACCCCCTGGTGATCCATATAATCAATGGTTGTCGCGGTTCCTGCATCTACCACGATAACAGATGTTCTATGGGACAAGTGCCAGGCACCGTAGCAGGCCAAGACTCTGTCTATACCGAGCGTCTGAGGTGTTTTGTAGTCCACCGAAGTGTCAGCAATCCGGTTCAATGTGATAAAATCGACGTTTTCACCCAAAACCGAACAGATTCTATCTGCAACATCTCCAACCACGCTACACATCCTGAAGTGTTCTCCGGTTTGGGCAAACATTCCCAGCCATTGCAAAGCCTCTTCTATATTGTCGACAGGAACCCGTACCTTCACATTCCAACCGTCCTGAACGAACTCGGCTACTTTAATCAGACTGTTTCCTACATCGATATACAGCATGAGAATGTGGGTTAAATTGATTTATAGGGATCGAGTGGGTAGTTTAGTTCGTTCGTAATTCATACACGGAACAGATTATCATAAAGGTAGGAATATTATTTATGGATTTAAGAAACAAAACAGCCATAGTTACCGGAGCCAGTTCTGGATTGGGTGCTGATTTTTCTCGTCGTCTGGTTCAAAAAGGTGCCAGAGTTTTTGGATTGGCGCGTCGAAAAAGCAACCTTGATGCACTCGAAACTGAATTGGGAGCTTCATTTACTGGTGTTGAAATGGATGTTACCGATGAAAATGGTGTGAAATCATGGGTTTTGGAGACTTTTAAGAGCACTTCACCGGATATTTTGATCAACAACGCGGGAGTTGGAAAATTTGGAGACATTGATACCCTGTCGAGCGAAGACTGGCACAAGATGATCAACCTGAATCTGAATGCTGTTTTTTATCTTACCTCCGCTGTTGTTCCGTTAATGAAGCAAAGTGATACGGTATGCCATATCGTGAATATTGGCTCCATTGCAGGACGTATGGGTAATCCGAAATTAGCAGGATACAATGCTACCAAATTTGCACTGAGTGGATTTAGCGACGCCCTGATGAAAGAGCTTCGAGAGTTTGGCATCAAGGTAACCTGTATGTATCCCGGATCTATAGCGACCGAGTTTTTTATGCATTCTGGAGGCAGTTTGTCTGCAAATATGATGCAATCGGATGACGTGGCAACGGTATTGATCCATCTGCTCGAAATGCCGGATAACTTTCTGATCGATGAGATCGTGATGCGCCCATTAAATCCCAGGAAAAAAAACTAACCTATCATGAAACAAAATTATTTCTCATCATTCTTCCTGGTCATGATCGTAGCGTGTAGTCCAACTGAAAAGCCTTTGATCGATGAAAAGACCTACGAATCGTTACTTTATGAAAGTGAGCTCATTTTTGCACTTCACATTCAAACAATGGATACACTGCTTACCCAGTCTCTGCTGGATTCCATGTGGACAACGTACAACGTGACCGCCGAACAGTTCGAACAAAGTCACAGGTTGTATGAACGGGATGTGCAAAAACAGCTTGAACGTGTGCAGCGTGTTGCGGAACGACTGAGCAAAGAGCACGAAACACTGGAATTAAAATTGTATGATTTACGCCAGGAAGAGTTAACGGAACGACGCAGGGAAGCTGGAATCGAATAGCCAGCCATCTATTTGGGCCTGAAAAGTGAGTCTTTTCGATTGTAGGTGACTTTATTTTGCTGAACCAGCCATTTCAACGCAATTTTAACCTTGTTTTCATCGTGTTGAGTATTCGCGACCAGATCGATGAGGCTGGATGGATTTTTATGGATACAATCCATCAGTAGTGCCAATGTCTTTGGATCTGGAGTGTTTTTGTTCTGAAGCGATGCCAGACACCGGTCACACATTTCACATCGTGCGGGAACATTCTTTTCCCCGAAGTAAGACCTGATATAGTAACTTCTGCATTGACGGGTTTTGCCGTATCCAATCATTTTATCGAGTTTATCGAGCTGGATTTCGCGGAAATGCTCGGCGTCCTGGCGGCTAACCGGCAGTTTAGTTGAACGCGGTTCTATGAGGTGGACAATAGGATCGTCTGTCTGTGAACGGTAATCCAGCACGCCTTCACTTTTGAGTACCTCAAGGCCTTTAATCAGTCCATTGTACGTGATTTCGAGCTTTGTAATCACTTTGTCTGCCGTAAGGTAATGATACTCGTGAGTTGCCTCGGGGAGATACAGCCGGACAAGTTGATCTACAAAATTCGCTTTCGCTTCATTCGCATAGCCTCCGATCAGATCAACCAACGCATCCCGACTCATACAAAACTGAATTCCGATGGTAGGTTCCGCCAGTTCGTTCATCTCAATTACACCCAATCGGCTGAGTATTCTCAATGCAGAACGAAGTGTTTTTGAATGAAATCCGGTTCTGGTTGTCAGAGAGGATATAGACACCATTTCAGATTCCGGATGTTCTGAACCAACAGCCAGACGCAGGGAGTCGGCTAATGCTGTGTACGTTTTAAAGAGTGTTTCGTAGTCTGGATAGGAATCTCCAACGCGTTTTTGGGCTTGTTTGATGTCTGAATTCCGAACCAGCAGGGTGGGATAACTAAGCGCGCCGTCCCGGCCCGCTCGACCAGCCTCCTGATAATAGGCCTCGAGTGAGTAGGACATATCGAAATGGATCACATACCTGCAATCGGGTTTGTCGATGCCCATTCCGAAGGCATTGGTTGCTACTACAACCCGAAGAGCATTATCTATCCACTGCTTCTGTATTCTGGCTCTGTCTTCGGAAGGAAGGCCTGCGTGATATGCTTCACAGGCTATACCTTCCGCTCTTATGGTTGCTGCCAGTTCATTGCAGGATCTTCGGGTCCCGGCATAGATGAGTCCGGAACCTGGTGCTTTTTTGACCAGCTCAAGGAGTCGGCTTTCTTTGCGTTCGGTCACATCTACCCACCATTTCAGGTTTTTCCGTTCGAATCCCTTCGAAAAGACACGTGGGTTCGAGAATCCAAGTACCCGCTTGATGTCTTCCCCTACTTTTGGAGTAGCCGTTGCGGTTAATGCCATCCAGCGGGTTTGTCCCACACACGCATCAATGTGTTCACGGATTTTGCGATAGGGTGGGCGAAAATCGTGTCCCCATTCGGAAATGCAATGCGCTTCATCAACTGCTACCAGCTGAATGTTCAAATTGGCAGCTTCATGCTGGAAAAAAGGTGTTTCAAGACGCTCGGGTGCACAATACAGAAGTGTATACATTCCATTTGCTGCATTGATGATTCTCTGTTCAACTTCCTTTTGAGTAAGAGTACTATTGATGAAGGTAGCAGAAACTCCACGCGCTTTGAGTTGGTCGACCTGATCCTGCATCAGGGCCACAAGTGGGGAAATAACAAGTGTTAGTCCTGGCAATACGGTTGCCGGGACCTGATAACACAGTGATTTCCCGCCCCCGGTTGGAAACAAAACCAACGTCTCGTTTCCGTCCAGTACAGACTTCACAACATCGTCCTGACCGGGTCGAAATGCATCGAAACCCCAGTGTGTTTTCAGGTTAAGTACTGCCTGTGCAAAAAGATCGTTGTTCATGGGACAAAGTTAATGATTTTGGTCCAATGAGTAGAGATCAAATCCTATACCGTGTGTACCTCAAGCACAAAAAAAAGCCGGATCTGCACCAGAACCGGCTTTCAAAAATAATCTTCACTCATGAAGACTATAGAGCTTTAAGGTATTCACGTCGCATTTCAGCAATCGCCTGTATGGAGATTTCTTTCGGACATACCGCTTCGCACTCACCGAAGTTCGAGCAGTCACCGAATCCTTCTTTTTCCATTTGTTCTACCATGCGTACTACACGACGTTTACGCTCAGGCGCTCCCTGCGGAAGATGAGCAAATTGGGATATTTTTGCTGCTGTGAACAACGAAGCCGATGCATTCGGACAAGCAGCGACGCAAGCGCCACATCCGATACATGCTGCATAGTCAAATGCCAGATCAGCATCTTCTTTGCGGATAGGGATCGCGTTGGCATCCGGAGCAGCATTGGTATTCACTGATATGTATCCACCTGCTGCCTGAATGCGGTCGAACGCAGACCTGTCCACTACCAGATCTTTGATCAATGGAAACGCGGTGGCTCTCCAGGGTTCCACAACAATCGTATCCCCGTTATTGTAGTGACGCATATGAAGCTGGCAAGCTGCAGTACCTTTTTGTGGACCATGCGCTTGTCCATTGATCATCATGTTACAAGACCCACAGATCCCTTCACGGCAGTCATGGTCGAACTCAACAGGCTCCTCACCTTTTTTCATCAGCTGCTCGTTGAGATGATCGAACATCTCCAAAAAGGACATGTGTTCACTCACGCCATCGAGCTTATAATCAACTAGTTTACCGGGAGTAGATGCATTTTTTTGTCTCCACACCTTCAGATTAATGGTCATAGTACTCATATTTCTTCCTCAATTCCTTATTTGTAGCTGCGTTGGGTCAATTTGACGTTTTCGAACTCCAGCATCTCTTTATGGAGATTGGGCTTCGCGTCGGCGCTACCAGGATATTCCCAGGCAGCTACATAGCAATAATCCTCGTCGTTACGTAGGGCTTCTCCCTCATCGGTCTGATATTCTTCACGGAAGTGCCCGCCGCAAGACTCATTTCTTTCCAGCGCGTCGAGTGCCATAAGCTCCCCCAACTCCAGGAAATCGGCTACACGAGTTGCGTATTCCAGGTACTTATTGAAGGTTGACTGCTCTCCGGGTACAAACACATTTTCCCAGAAGTCTGCACGTAATGCACGGATATCCTCAATGGCTCCTTTCAGACCGGCCTCTGTTCGGGCCATACCAACTTGGTCCCACATAATCTTGCCAAGTGTCCTGTGGTAATCAAGGACTGTCTTGGTACCTTTGTTTTTAAGGAGTTTGTTGATGCGCTGGAGCGAGTCATTTTCAGCTTCTATAAACGCCTCGTGGGAGGTGTCTACTTTGTCAAGTTTGGTACCAGCGATGTAATCCCCAAGGGTATAGGGGATTACAAAATACCCATCAGCCAGGCCCTGCATCAATGCTGATGCACCGAGGCGGTTTGCACCGTGGTCAGAAAAATTGGCTTCTCCCAGTACAAACAATCCGGGCACGTTACTCTGAAGATCGTAATCAACCCAGAGTCCACCCATAGTGTAGTGAACAGCCGGATAGATTCTCATGGGTTCTTTGTATGGATTGTCACCTGTGATTTTTGCATACATATCGAACAGGTTTCCATAGCGCTCACGGATTTTATCCTCACTGTATAGTTTGATACTGTCACGGAAATCGAGGTAAACAGCCAGACCCGATGGCCCCACGCCGTGACCTTTATCACAAACGTCTTTCGCATTTCTGGAAGCAACGTCACGTGGAACGAGGTTTCCGAAACTTGGATAACGCTCCTCCAGGAAGTAGTAGCGTTCGTTGTCTGGAATTTCATTAGGGTGTCGCTTGTCTCCCGCCTTTTTGGGTACCCATACCCGACCATCGTTCCGAAGTGACTCCGACATCAGAGTGAGCTTTGACTGGTAGTCGCCGGAAACAGGGATACAGGTAGGGTGAATCTGCGTAAAACAAGGATTGGCGAACATGGCGCCACGTTTGTAGCATCTCCAGGCTGCAGTCACGTTTGAATTCTTAGCGTTGGTGGACAGGTAGAAGACATTCCCGTATCCACCTGTTGCCAGGAGGACCGCATCGGCTACGTGACGTTCAATCGCTCCCGTTACCAGGTTACGTGTGATGATACCTCTAGCTTTGCCATCGATAACAACCAGATCCAGCATCTCCTGGCGGGTGTGCATCTTTATTTTTCCAGCGTCCACCATTTTCATCATGGCAGAATAGGCACCAAGCAGGAGCTGTTGACCTGTTTGTCCCCGTGCATAAAACGTACGGCTGAGCTGTGCACCACCGAATGAACGGTTATCAAGCAATCCTCCGTATTCGCGAGCAAAAGGAACTCCCTGAGCGACGCACTGGTCGATGATGTTGTTACTTACCTGAGCCAAACGATATACGTTTGCTTCTCGAGCACGATAGTCACCACCTTTTACAGTGTCATAAAACAATCTGAATACACTATCACCGTCGTTTTTGTAGTTCTTGGCGGCATTGATTCCACCCTGAGCTGCAATACTGTGAGCCCGACGCGCGGAATCCTGGATACAAAACGCGCTCACTTCATAACCCAGCTCCGCCAGAGAAGCAGCAGCCGATCCGCCTGCGAGTCCGGTTCCGACCACAATGATGTGATGCTTGCGTTTATTGTTCGGGTTAACAAGCTGGACGTGGTCCTTGCGGTATTGCCATTTTTGATCAATGGGTCCCGGAGGGATTTTCGATTCCAGTTTGGGAGATCCGGTATTTTTTTTCGAAGTACTCATAAATAATATCCTCTTAGAACATGAAATACAGATAAATAGGCAGGATGAAGAATCCAAGGGCAATCAGGATTCCCACCAATCCGGCTATCGAGTAAATGATTGGAGTCAGTGATTTGTTATTCGCTCCAAGTGACTGAAGTGCACTCCAGATTCCATGTCGCAGGTGAAATCCGAGGAGTAGCATAATGCCCATGTAGACCGCCACATAGAATTCACTCTGAAAAATCTCAACAGTGAGTTTTGACAAATCACGCATCTCAACGGTGTTGCCATTAGCTTGAACTTCTACTGTATAATCCGGCTCAGAATTCCAGCCTGGACCGAACTTGAACGTCTTCAGGTGCATCCCAACAAACAGGAACAACACGGTACCGGTGATGATCATCGTGCGTGAACTGAATCCTTGCTTGGACACACCTCCACGGGATTTATACTTCTCATAGGCTTCGGGGCGTGCCTTACGCTTGCGTAAATAAATAGCTACTCCCAGATAGGCATGGATCAAAAAGATGGCCAAAAGACCGAATTCCACAATATAAAGCAGAAATCCAAGGTCTTTGAGGAACAACGCATACCGATTGAACGCATTGTCACCGGATGCCAGGGAAGAAGAGTCCAGGGCGAATAGGGTCAGGTTGGCCGAAAGGTGGGATATCAAAAATAACGTTAATGCAATACCGGTAACACCAGTAAGGATTTTACGGCCAACCGAGTTTTGAAACGCGGTTACTAATGAATACATGAATGACGTGCAATTAGTGTTGAATAATGATGTAAACGGGCTGAATTTCAGCAGCCGTAATATACTTAATATTGACCTGAAATCTGAATTCCCGCCTTGGATTCGCAGCTTATTTTGAATCACTCTACATTAGAGAAATCCCAGGTCTAATTGCATGGATAAACGCTTTTACGGGTCAGGAACCCCCTTGAGATGTCCGGAACATGGCCCCCGATCGCAGCGATTCCCGTAATGTGTTGTACACCTCAAAGATGTGCTGTTTCGATGGATTTCCTTTCAGCGCCCGAACGATACGTTGACTCAGGTTTCCCTCCGACAGAATCACCTGAATGTACTGTTTACCTGGGTCCGATTCACTCCATATCTCGCCGGCAAGCCGTGCAAACAGCGAGTTCCAAAGTTCACCGGCCGATTCAGCACCCGTATCTCCAAAACAGGGCGCGTATCCAGGGATTCTGATTTCGGCTTCGTTTCCATATTGGGTAGTTCTGGACAGCAGATCGCTCATTGTGCTCATATCCAGTGATTTAAGGGTATCCATATCGACCCAGCGCTCAGATACCAGAGCTTTCAATACTCCGACTATGAACTGCAACAGTGCAACATCAACACCTGGGTGTTCCTGCAGATCAAGTACACGGATTTCAATGGCTCCGCGGTCAAATCGGGCTATTGCTCCGCGGGCATTGAGCCACTCGTCCTGCAAAACACCATCAGGATCCAGCGGTGCGATATCGTCATAGATTTTCTGAAGTAGCTTTGTTCTGTAATCGTGTTCTGTATAACAAGGTTCGGGGATCACCGATCCTGATACAGATGGTACACGACGGGCATTGGTCCTGTACACCGATAGTCTGTTGTCCAGGATTCCGGTAACCCTTCCATCCATAATCGGAGAACTGGCCGATAGTGCAGGCAGGATCGGCAAGATGGCGCGGATGGCAGCATGTAAACGTCCAAACTCATCGTCACCGCTGAAGGGGAGATTCAAATGAGTACTTTGAAGATTTGCCCACCCATGTCCACGGCAGTCAAATATGGCATTGAACGTCTCGTAAATCGTGCTGTACTCGTGCTCCCAAAGCTTGGTTTCGGTATAGGGATCCATCCACGGATGCATGGCCGTAGGCATCAGACAGGCGTTCCATTTAGAGAGAATCGTGTTAATTCGGTTCACATCGTGCTGAAAGTGCCCGGCAATTACACCCAGGTCTTTAACCGGACCGTTGGTTTTTAGTTCGATCACATGATTCACCAGCTCATTGCACCAGGCGAGTTCACCCTGTTCGGTTTCAGAAACGATTTCTCCATGAACCTCTTTAATCAGCAGATCAGCAATAGGACGCACATCAAGTGCATCACGATCCACGATCAGATACTCCATTTCAACACCGAAAACTTCAAAAAGATGATATCCCATAGCTGTCAACTTAATTATTTTGAGTACTTAACTATTCAACGTCTGCGTTGTTGCTTACGCTCTTCAATCCTGCGCAGGAAGACTTCCATCACTCTGAGGTACAGATCGTCTTTGAGCAAGGAGTCCTCAACACCCGAATCGATATTTGGATTGTCATTGACCTCGATGATGTAGCACTTGTTACCAACTTGTTTGAGATCAACGCCATAGAGTCCGTCTCCCATCAGATTTGCGGCTTTAAGAGCTGCTTTCATCACATGGCGGGGAACAAGTTCCACAGGAACCGTCTCCTCCTCACCAAAAGACCTACGCCCCTGTCCGTCACGTTTGATGATTTGCCAGTGCTTTCGAGCCATAAAGTATTTACACGCAAACAGTGGTCTTTGATCCAGAATCCCAATACGCCAGTCGTAATCTGTAGGCATAAACTCTTGCGCTACAACCAGATCTGACTTGTCAAGCAATTTCCGAATGACCTGATCGAGTTCTTCCTGGTTGACCACTTTAGTGACCCCGGATGAAAATGACCCATCGGGCTCTTTCAAAATAACTGGAAAACCCAGTTCGGCTCCGACTTTATCCATATTGTCCCGGTGAACAATCATGGTTTTTGGACCGGGAATGTCGTTTTGATACAACATTTCTGCCAGGTATACTTTGTTTGTGCAACGAAGTATCGACTCAGGATCATCGATCACAACCAGGCCTTCTGCGGCAGCTTTTCGGGCAAAACGGAAGGTATGATGGTTCACATTGGTCGTTTCCCTGATAAAGAGGGCATCAAATTCGGCCAGACGAGAGAAGTCTTCTTTAGTAATGAGTTCAACACCGATCCCTAACTGCTCACCAGCACGAATGAATTTCTGTAACGCTTTTTCATCGGAAGGAGAATCTACTTCCTCGGGATTATGCAGGATAGCCATGTCGTACCTGGCTACAAAACGTTTCGGCGCCGACACCCTCTTACCGTGAAAATAATCACCGGCGACCCGTACCACAAAGGGTTTGTGTTCATCCGGAATCTCACTGGCAGGAATCGGGCCGATGTACTTAAGCTCCCATTTTTCGTGGACGTACATGAAATGAGCCCGTACAAACGGCGCCTGGAACATACTGAACAGTGCGGAACTCAGGCGATCGTACCGCTTGGCCAGATTGCGTCCGAAATAGATACTCAGAACAAACTCGGCCGATTTTATCGGTAGCAGACTTTGTTGAATAAGTTCATCCAGATCATCAGATACAAACCGGATGATGGTTTGGGATTTCATGTCCTGAATGGTGGCAATACTGGGCAACGGTTTATGACCTCGCGCAGAGGCCAGCAAGGAAACATAGTATCCCGTACTTTGATATCGGTACGAACGGCACAAGTTATATACTTTGACTTTGTCCAGATCACTGAACGAAGGTTCCGAAAGATACTTTCGGGCAGCAACGACTTTAACCCCGGGAATCTGAAGATTCCAGTCTGCGGGATTGTTCACAACAATAAGATGTTCCATGAATAGGTTGAATGGGGTTCGGTACTCAATCAGTGAACGTACATACAGACAGGTAAGTATGCGAGTCGATCATTCATTTTTGGGCGGGTGTATTCGGCTCCAATATGAGCAAATTGGCATCGTAGGTAAGAATTCCGAGTAAGATGGAATTGATCAGTCGATCCACTTTGACATCGTAATAGTGTTTGGAGTACTTCGGATTCGAGCTGTAAGGATCGGCTACTTTAACCGTGCGATTGTTGAGTCGATAACCGCTGAGTACTACAAAATGACCCGTTGGTGAACCAAAGATATCGTCATACACCATATTGTCGCCGGCATCCCGCTCCCGTGCACATCGGTACAGATAGGTTGAGCTCAGTCCTGTGAGAATTGGGATTTCCCGTTTGAGATAATAACGCAGCAGGTTGGCATTGAGATCCTTGAATCGGATTTCTCCACCCAGCTGAAGGAATTTCAGGTAGTGCCGAATTGCAAAAGCGAGTTTTGATCCTTGATCCATACCATTCAACATGTGTTGAAGTTTGATTTCAATGAAACCATCGGGCAAATCGAACCAGGTGGGATCAAAAATCCGAAGGTTGTAGGTGTAAATGACCGCTTTGTAACTTCGTTGAAGTGCGTGATTGGCCAACATTACCCCGAGTGTGCCCCCATCCTCGAGCCGTTCTACCTGTGAAATCACATCCTCAAGCGGGATAGGGTCGTTAAAGTAGTTGTACACAGCATGCAGACAGGTTGGACCACAGGTGTAGTCGTCGGGCTGCTGTTTCATGTCGAGATGAATTCGACGTACCATTTCGGAAAAAAGGTGAGTTTTTCAGGTCAAACGTTAGGCCTGAATTGCAATATACTAACTTTCATAGCGTAGTGTACAGGTTTTACACAGGCATACGGTACACGTCTCGCTCAGTTGCCATGTACAGCCACGGTCCCCGCAGAAATACCAGCCGCGCTGTATCCGTCCCGTGCCCCATCCGCCACATCGGCTGCCATACCTCGCTCAGGAAGATGATCTCGCTACGGGTGAGCATGAGATATCCTTTTTCAGCAGACCGAAGGTCTGAAATCACCTCAGCCCACTGCCAAAAGCCCACATAACGCCCATTGTCCTGATACCTGAATACTCGGGTGCCTGACTGGTCTATAATCATATACATCCCGTTTCCCGACCGTAAAGCAGTGATCTCCTGACCCAGACCGGACACATCCGGACGATATAATGCATCTGTTTCGTAGTTCTCGCGGATACTTACCAGTCTGCCAGCTCCTCCATCCCAGAAAACCAACTGCCCGTCGCGAGTGAGGTGAATCCCAGAACCCGGACGAAGACTGGATGATCCCGAAGGAAACGCAATCTGTCCCATCGGCTGAAATCTCCGGTCAAATACCTGAATCCGGCCGTTTCCGCCATCTTGTACAAAAATACGCATATCGTTGGTAGCGTGAATCCCAACCGGCATATTAAATTGGGTGCTTCCGAATCCGCGTCCTCCCAGTGAATCCACCTGCCCCGTCTCTGTATCGATCCTGTACACATAATGACTCCTGGCATCTGTCACATAGACCAATCCCGACGGGCTCACAAACAGATCTGATATTCCAGAAAACCCGCCACGTACGTGTTCAAATTTCCCCGTCCTGGTATCGATCTGAGGTGTCTGTGCGTAACCGAGTGTGGTAATAACACCCAACAACGATAACATCAGGGTCAAAACTAGCATGTGATGCACTCTAACCATGATCTTACATCCTGAATTGATGTTGGGTTGACTCTTTGGGATCAAGAGGAAAAATATCGAAGCCCCTTAACTCCGATGTCCTTTCGGAAATAGGCGTTATCAAATTCTATTTTTGACACCCCTTTGTACGCGTTGTCGATAGCTTCTTTGAGTGTGGTGCCTTTGCCAACTACATTGAGCACCCTTCCACCACTGGTCACCAGCAAGCCATCTGTATCTTTGACGCCGCTGAAAAACACTTCTGCGTGTTCAGATGCATCCTGGAGACCTTTGAGCTCAAATCCTTTTTCGTAGCTCTCTGGATACCCTTCAGACGCCATCACGACTGAGCAGAAATACCCGTCTTCGACGTCAACAGCAGCGTATTCCAGCTTCCCGTGCACTGTCATGTTCATGAGTTCGAGCAAATCGGATTTCAGGGCCGGCATCATGACCTGACATTCCGGATCTCCGAATCGACAGTTGAACTCCACTACCTTCGGACCCGATGTCGTCATCATGAGTCCACAGTACAGCATACCAACGTAAGGTGTTTCCTCTGCCGCCATCGCATCGATCATGGGTGTAATGATATTATTCATCACGTGCTGTAATCCGGCATCATCGAGCACCGGAGCTGGAGCATAGGCTCCCATTCCCCCCGTGTTTAATCCCGTATCCCCATCACCGATTCGTTTATGGTCCTGTGCATGCATCAAATATCGTGCAGTATTCCCATCCGAAAAGGCAAACACGCTGACCTCCTCCCCTTGCATAAACTCTTCGATCACGATCAATGAAGCTGCGGCGCTTAGATGTACATCATTCATAATGCGATCGATATATTCCGTGGCTTCGACCGGATTATGGCAGATGAACACGCCTTTTCCGGCCGCAAGTCCGTCGACCTTGATCACAAGCGGATATAGCGCCTGTTCATTCAGATAGGATTCCAGTTTAGCGATTTCATGGCGTTCAAACACCTCATGTCCCGCAGTTGGGATGCCATATTTTTGCATGATGGACTTCGCATATGACTTACTGCCTTCCAGGGCAGCGGCGGCCTTACTGGGGCCAAAAACTTTGATGCCATAGTCGGTGAGGTAATCGGTGATTCCGTCGACCAGGGGTTGTTCTGGTCCCACTACCACCAGATCGATGGCGTTGTCTTCGGCGAAGGCCAGGACATCATCGAAGTCATCGAGGTCCAAAGACACGTTTTCGCCCAGTGATGCTGTACCCGGATTTCCCGGCGCAATGAAAAGCTTTCTCAGGATTGGGGACTTTGCGATTGCCCAGGCCAACGCATGTTCCCTGCCGCCACTTCCAATCAGGAGGACGTTAAGTTGTTCCATATCATTTTCTACGTTCGTTCGCGATTTCGACGATGCTGTAAAAGCTCTCGGCTTTCAGGCTGGCACCACCGATTAAACCACCATCGACATCCGGCTGACCCAATAATTCACCGGCATTGTCGGGTTTCATACTCCCGCCGTACAAAATGCGTACGCGCTGAGCTTCAGATTCGGAGTACAACTCCTGAACCACGTTTCTGATGAAGGCATGCATTTCCTGAGCTTGTTCAGGAGAAGCGGTTTCGCCAGTGCCAATTGCCCAAACGGGTTCGTAAGCGATTACAAGACTGTTGAATGCCGATCCACCAATACCTTTTAAAGCACCGGTTAACTGAGTTCTTACAACATCATTTTGCTTACCTGCTTTTCGCTCGGCGAGGACTTCTCCAACACACAAAATTGGATTTAATCCGGCTTCTAAAGCTTTTTTAACCTTTTTATTCACGATTTCGTCGGTTTCACCGAAATATTCCCGTCGTTCCGAGTGTCCGATGATCACATAACGCAGACCCATTTCCTTCAGCATAGATGCACTGATTTCTCCCGTGAAGGCTCCATCATTTTCAAAATGAAGGTTTTGAGCTCCAACATGGACCCCTTGAACTTTACGGGCACCATCGAGTGCCGATTCAATACTGATAAACGGGACGCATAACAATACGTCCACTGCCGAGCCAACTGTGGAAGTTAAAGCGCTCAAATCCATAAAAAATGAGCGCGCCATCTGAGGCGTATGATTCATTTTCCAGTTACCTGCGATCAGGAATTTTCTCATCGTTGATTAGGCTTAGCTTGAAAACTTAGTTTTGTCTTAACGACTGAATATCAGCAGTTAATCCGGAAAGGTCATGTGAGACATATCTGCTGATGATTCTTCCGTCTGGACCTATCAGATATCGGGTTGGTACCTGATCAATTCGGAGTGCTTCCAGGATGTTACCCTGATCCAGACTTCCCGAATTCGAAAAGGTCCAGCTTTTTTGACGCTCTTCAAAGAATGCATCAACCGTAATCTGGCTATTGTCTAAAGGAAGTGTGTAGAAGTTGAGGTTATCGACACCGGAGGTTCTGAATGTCTCAAGCAGCTGAGGATACACAGCCTGATAGTTGGCATCAGCCAACAAAACAACCTCGATCATGGTGTACTTCCCTGCAATGGACGCCTTGTTCAATGTTGTCGTAGCGTTCAGTGTAACGTTAAAATCTGGGATTACTCTACCTGGAATCAGGTTTTCGAGCTCATACTTGACCGATTGTGCCCAGGTCTGAAACTCTTCATCATGACTACTGCGCTGAATCATGGTATTGACTTCATTTAGGGCCCGATCGAACTCCCTGAAATCAACTATAAGCTCGATTTTACGCATATCAATGGTGGCCAGCTCATCTATGTCACGGGTCGTCGATCGCAGGGTGTTCAAATAGCTGATGCCGTTTTCAAGTCCGTTCAACCTGGCGCTTACATGACCTCCGTAAATGACTTTCACAGGCATGAAATTTTTCGAGTTATCCAATGCATTGATTCTTTGGAAGGTCTTGGAGTCGTCCCATCCCTCCAGGATTTCAATAGCATCGATTGTACCAAGTTCAGAGGCATACGTTCCGGGATATTCATCACGCAGTGACCAAAAGTAGTCGCTCCACTGGTTCATCAGAGTCGGAATGGTGTCTTGTTGTAATCCGCCACCATAAGCGTAGGTTGCAACTCGCCCGTAAAGACGCTGAAGTCGCTCGTAGGTTGCCATTGCCGTATTCTCACGGGAGGTGACCTTAATATTGTCGCTTAATCCTGGAAGAGTACCCGAAATGTTGATGGTGTCTCCAGCTGCGAGTACAATGTTGGACACATACAACACCTGGTTATTTCGCGAAATTACCAAAGGATAGGATCCGCGCTCGGAAACTGTCGCAACTACACTGAAACGACCGTCGATGTCCGTATTGACATCCAGGATGGTATCTTCGTTCGATTCAGAACGAGTACTGACGATGGACAAGTTGATCCCACTGGAATCAGTTACATCGCGATCTGCCGACTGGATCGTGATTTCACCACGGATGATTACGGTACGCTGTTGGGTCTCAGCCGATGTACAGGCAGCCAACAGAATCCCAACCGACAATGCTACGCTTGGAAGCAACTTCCGGGTAGCTGAATTAAACACAGATGCGTCCATACTAATTGATTATTCTCCTTTATATGCCTGAATTCGGTCAAGCACCATTTTATTTACCAATTGGGGATTGGCCTTCCCTTGTGAATTTCGCATGATCTGTCCGACAAAGAAGCCCATAAGGCCGTCTTTTCCACCAAGAAATGCTTTTACTTTGTCCGGATTTGCTGCCAACACTTCATCAACGAGCGGTTCAAGGAACGAAGTATCTGATACCTGCATCAGATTGAGCTCTTTGGCAATGGTCTCGGCGTCGCGGTCATCAGACAGCATGGTATTGAAGACCGTTTGCATGGCTGAAGAACTGATCGCATCAGACTCTTTGAGCTGGATGAGTCCGCCTAAACGATCCGGCGAAACCGAAAACTCGCGGATATCGATCGCCTGTTCATTCAGCACCCGACGGACTTCGGTAATAATGATATTCGCGACCGCTTTCGGACTGTTCACATGCTTCAAGCACGCCTCGAAATAATCGGCCATGTATCGGCTGTCTGTGAGGGTGTACGCGTCGAAGTCGGATAATTTGAGCTCGTTTTTGAACCGTTTGAAACGCACATCCGGCATCTCAGGGAGTGAATCTCTGATTTCGGTGAGTTTTTCGTCGGTTACGATTACCGGAGGAATGTCCGGTTCCGGGAAATAGCGATAATCGTGGGCTTCTTCCTTTGAGCGCATCTGACGAGTCTCGAGTTTGTTGGCGTCCCAGAGCAGGGTTTGCTGAACAACCTTGCCTCCGCTGCGGATCAGGCGTTCCTGGCGCTCGATTTCGTACTGAATGGCGCGCTCCACGTTGCGGAAGGAGTTCATGTTCTTGAGCTCGGTACGGGTGCCGAGTTTTACTTGTCCGACCGGCTTGATAGACACGTTGGCATCGCATCGGAGGCTTCCCTCCTCCATGTTACCATCGCAGATTTCCAGATACTGAACGATCTGCTTGATCTTGGTCAGGTAGGCATAGGCTTCTGCCGGACTGGAAATGTCCGGCTGAGTCACGATCTCGATCAACGGAGTTCCAGCGCGGTTCAGGTCGATCAGGGAATGATAGGGATCCTGGTCGTGGATCGACTTCCCTGCGTCTTCTTCCATGTGGATACGCATGATGCGAATACGCTTGGTAGATCCATCTTCGAGCTCAATATCCACATATCCATCGTGGCAGATCGGGGTGTCGAACTGTGAAATCTGGTATCCTTTCGGGAGATCCGGATAAAAATAGTTCTTGCGGGCAAAAATCGACCTCGGAGCGATCTGGCAATGGGTCGCCAGTCCCATTTTGATGATGAAATTCACCAGATTCTCGTTCAACACGGGCAATGTACCTGGATGCCCAAGGCAAAGTGGTGTGATATTCGTATTCGGAGCCTGACCAAATTCGGTGCTCACAGAAGCAAATGCTTTGCTCTTGGTAAGAAGCTGCGCATGGACTTCAAGTCCGATTACGGTTTCGAAGTGAACCGTTGCGAGATCGATCGTATCTGTTGTTTCCAATTGAAAACGTGCTGTTTCTTAAAAGTTAGTCTGCAATTTAATAAACATCGCGGCATTATTCACTGCTGAAATGCTGTTTTACCCCGAAATCCGTGCAAAATCACAATTTTGTTGACAAATACAGTCCGTTACATCCCATAAAGCTGTTGAGTGATGCAGTGGATGGAGCCCTGTCCCCATACCAGGTCACGACAATCGATCCCAACCACTTCCCTGTCGGCGAAATACTCCCGGAACAGCGTCAGTGCCTGATCGTCGTAGCGCGGGTCATATAATGGCAACAACACGACTCCGTTCGCGATGTAAAAATTAGCGTAGCTGGCAGGAACATGCTCACTTCCATCAACCGTAGTGCCTTCGATATGGGTCAGTGGCATGGGAAGTGTCACGATGTTGAACGGATTCCCGTGCTGATCGGTAGCGGATTTCAGGAGTGCGTAGTTTTCCTGGAGCGCGTCGTAGTTCACATCCTCCGGATCGTGGGTGATCATGGTCATAATGGTGTTTTCGTTGAGAAAGCGGCTCAGATCGTCGATATGTCCGTCAGTGTCGTCGCCTTCGAGTCCGCGGTTCAACCAGATCACTTTTTCTTGTCCGAGCCAGGTTTTCAGACGGGACTCGATTTCGTCTTTGGACAAATGAGGATTGCGGTTCGGATTCAGAAGCACCGATTCGGTCACCAGCATGACGCCTTTCCCGTTGGTTTCGATCGAGCCACCTTCCAGAATCATATCCGGATCAAATCGATGCAGGTTGTACTTCCCGGCCAGATATGATGGGACTGCGTCATCTGAGTCGAAAGGTGGATATTTCCCACCCCAGGCGTTGTATCCCCAGTTGGTGATCGCAAACTCGTGAGGAGTTCCCGATGCTGCGGCGTTACGGACAAAAATCGGTCCGAAGTCGCGGGCCCAGACATCGTTGCAGGTCATCACATGGAACGTGATCGCATCCAGATTGATAGCAGACTCATGAAACAAGGTCACCAGTCGGGCGTGCAGATTGGCATCGTTCACCAGCAAATGCACCTGCTCGTGAGCGGTAAGCGCCTTCAAAATGTTGAGATACACCCGTTCGACGCGATCCAGGCGCTCGTCAGGCCAGGTTTCGCGGTTCACAGGCCAGCTGAGTAAGGTTCCTGAGTGTGGATGCCATTCGGCTGGCATCCGGTAATCGGCGATATTCGGAGTCACGATAAAATGTAGGTTTGAATAGTGATAAACAGGTTACTTATGCCGACGCTGAAGCTCTTCGACCAGATCTTCGATACGCATGCCACGGTCGGTCAGGAGCACCATCAGATGAAAAAGCAGGTCGGATCCCTCGTACAGGAGTTCATCGCGGTTGTTTTTTGCTGCAATAACCGTCTCAACGGCCTCTTCACCCACCTTTTGGGCGATTTTGTCCGTTCCCCTGGCAAAAAGCTTGCTGGTATAGGATCCCTCGGGCATTTCGGCTTTACGCGAATCCAATAGATCCTGAAGGTCGCTCAGAAATTGGATGGTGTCCCGATGGGTATCAGATGATGCCATAAAATTCTTCGTTTGAAATAAAAAATTGCTTAGTCGAAACAGGTTGAGGTTCCGCGGTGACAGGCCGGTCCGTGGGGATTCACCTTGACCAGGATCGTGTCCTGATCGCAGTCCACCCGGATCTCCACCACATCAAAAAAGTTTCCCGACGTCTCCCCTTTGGTCCACAGTTCGTTACGTGAACGGCTAAAAAACGTCACCTTTCCCGACGAGAGAGTCAGAGAATAGGCCGTTTCGTTCATATATCCCAACATCAGGACCTCTTTGGTGCTCGCATCCTGAATAATCGCAGGAAGGAGTCCGTTCGGATCCTTGGCAAAATTCGGTTTCGTATCGGGTGGTACCGTTTCCATGGGTGGTGAAGATACGAAGATTCTGAGTTAATAAGGACACGAGTAACTTAGTCCACGTGAACCTAAATCAGCGCTGCACCCTTAGCACGAAATGCTTTGCTGACGTACAGATATGGTTCTAAACTGTAGTGTAGTTTGTCCCCGGTCCAACTCCATGTTTTATCAGTATATTTTTATTGACCAGGTCAGCCAAAGCTCGTTTAACGGTCGGTGCAGGGTAGCCAAGTTCAATACTAATTTGACCTGACTTGCACCCCGGATTATTCGAGACATATGTGATAATCGCTTTATCTCTGGGCGAAAGCGAAGCCTCTACCCCCTGTGCTTCAAGTTTATCCATAAGTTGCCGCTGGATATTTCCCATTGCATCGAAAAAGAAAGCGACCCAATCTGTTACATCTTCGCCCGGTCGACTCGCCTGAGCACTTCTCAACACCCGATAATACTCTGATTTTCTACTTTCAATTTCATGCTCAAAACTCACATACTCAATCCATCTATACCCATTCTTAAGTAATAAAAGCGTCGCTAAAAGCCTGCTCAACCTGCCATTACCATCCTGAAAAGGATGAATTGAGACAAACTCATAGCAGAACAACGCACATTTTACCAGCGGATGAATCTGGTCTTCTTGATTATACCAATCAATCAGGTTCTGCATTGCATCACGGGTTGCCAAACCTGGATCGGTCGTCTGAAATATGACCTGTCGACTGCCATCGGGCAATCGCGCTTCCACAGCGTTACTCTGTTGCTTATAATCGCCACGGTGCCATTCGTCTTTGCTACTGTGTTGAAGTAACATTTGATGGAGTTGCTTCAAATTATTCTGCGTGATATCAATTTCAGATGCGTTCTCGGATATGAAATCGAGCACGTTGAAATAACCAACCACTTCTTGTGTATCACGATCCTGAAGTTTTGTTATATCGATACTTTTAAGTATCCGCTCAACCTGTTCATCACTAAGCTGTGAGCCTTCAATACGTGTAGAGGCGCCGACACTGCGGACAGTGGCAATAGATTTAAGTTGTTTAAGACTTTGTCCTTCACGTTTTTCTATCGTTGACCAGCATGCGTCAAACCGATCAATTTGACTGATCAGCCCAATTAGTTTCCAATCGAGTAAAAGTGTGAATGAGTGTACGGTTGTATGCATACCTACAAGCTTTTTGATACGATATGATACGAAAATATTCGATAATGATACAATATGACTTGCCTAGATCAATTTAACGTATGATTAACTATGCGATATAACGGCTTGGCGTTTGTGCGGCGGGGCGATCATCTAAGAATATAAGCAACAATTGCTTACCCGTCCGCGCGAAATGCGTTGTTATACCCTAAATAACCATCGCTTAGAGTATATGCTACAATCTCGGCATTAGCGTTCCCGACATACACAATCCCTTTTTTAGCATTAATATCGAAATTGCCATTGAGTCCATGTTCTGATTCAAAAACATAAATGTTCTTTAAGCTACCATTGGAATCGAAGCTTAGCAGTTTCATTTCTTGTCCAAAACTGGTGTTTGTAGACACGAACAAAAATTCGTTTGTAGCTACACCGTGTTCTAATACTCGTAAAACTTGGAGCGCATCCGCAAATTGCAAAATATGCTCCATAAATTCATAGTAAGGTGCAGCAACAGAATCAATTACAGCACTTGGGATAATGCTAGTTTTCCAAGACAGATTTTCCCCTTGGTAACGATGAACTTCACCAATAGCACTAAAAACGACACTAACATCTGTATCTCCTGGTACTATAAAGGCATTTCCCAGGAAGAAACTTGGCGTGCGACGATCTTTAACAGCATTTCGTAATTCAGTGTAATCGATTTGTTGAGTTGCCCCATCCGGTACAAGCCCAAACTTGGAGATTTCTTGCCCTTCCCAGGAAATCATTCGGTATGCATAAGATGGGGAGGTTTCGTCTGGAACATAGATGATACCTTCTCGATTAATACTAACCTTGTTTACTGGATTAGTCGAATATGCACCATAATCAAAGGTTGATCTATACTCTCCGTTTAGCGCATATTCATGTACTACAAATTGTGGGCAAGTATTTGAAGTAGTTTGATACTGTGTAAGTAGATACGTATGAATCATGATCTACTTGAAGAGATGAAACCAACAATGCAACCTCCTTATGGCAATGACTTTTAAGGTTAGTTGTAGATCGACTCAGGTTTTCTGGGTGGAGTTAGTGAAATAAATAATCTAAGAATCCTTGCCTGGCAACTTCCACCAAATTAATCAGATTGATAGGTAGCTATATATAAAAAAAGAGAACAGACGGTTTGGCAGGGGCCGTTTCCATCTGTTCTCTTTAAGTTGTGCTGATTACTGATATCAGCGTGTCCGTTTCGGCTTATTTGGAAGCCATGAATTTGACGAGGTCTACAACGCGGTTCGAGTATCCCCACTCGTTGTCGTACCAGGAAACGACTTTGAAGAAGCGTTTTTCGCCTTTCAGGTTGTTTTCGAGGGTCGCTTTGGAGTCGTAGATCGAGGAACGGCTGTCGTGGATGAAATCGGTCGATACCAGATCTTCGTCAGTGTATCCGAGGATGTCTTTGAGGTAGGTTTTCGATGCGTTCTTGAGCATGGCATCGATTTCTTCGATCGAAGTGTCTTTCTCGGAACGGAAGGTCAAGTCGACTACGGATACGTTCGGAGTCGGGACACGGAAGGACATTCCTGTCAGTTTGCCTTTGGTCACGGGAAGTACTTCGCCTACGGCTTTTGCCGCACCTGTGCTTGATGGAATGATGTTCACCGCTGCTGCACGTCCACCTCTCCAGTCTTTTTTCGAAGGACCGTCAACGGTTTTCTGGGTTGCGGTGTACGCGTGGATGGTGGTCATGAGTCCGGTTTCGATCCCCACGCCTTCTTTGAGTAGTGTGTACACAACCGGAGCAAGGCAGTTTGTGGTGCAGGACGCGTTGGACACGATGTTGTGCTTGGCCGCATCGTATTCGTGCTGATTCACGCCCATTACGATGGTCTTCACATCGCCTTTACCTGGGGCAGAAATGATGACTTTCTTAGCGCCCGCTTCGAGGTGTCCTTTGGCTTTTTCAGAGTCGGTGAAAAGTCCGGTACACTCGATCACATAGTCTACTCCCATCGCGCCCCAAGGCAGATCCGCCAGGTTCTTCTGAGCGCCGACACACTTGATTTTGTGTCCGTTTACGATCAGAATATCGTCTTCTTCGAGTGATGGGTCACTTTTGGCGGTTTCAACGGTGTGCTTGAATTTTCCGTGAACGGAGTCGTACTTGATCTGATAGGCGAAATAATCTGCGTCAGTGGCCACGTCCACAACGGCAACCACATCAATTTCTTTACCGAGCAGGCCCTGGTCGCAGATCGACTGAAACACCATGCGTCCAATGCGTCCGAAACCGTTAATACCTACTTTAACTTTAGCCATAATAATTACCTTTCTGAATAACTACGTTGAACCTTTTCAGGTTGATAAAACGGGAGCTACTCCCGATTTTTTTTGCCACTTAAACTACCTCTTAAATTGACCATTTTCAAGATTTTTCAATGTCACCTTGCCGTTAGGGTGTGCTTTTAAATCGTGGAAGCGCTACCTTTGGGGATTAAGAGCCATTATTTTTGAAATTTAAATCCATTTTACAGACCATGAGAGCATATAAGAACGAAACTTACCTCGATTTTTCAGATCCGACACACGACAGCGCGCAAAAGACCTCCCTGAAGGAAGTTCGTGCCAAGTTCGGAAAGACGTATCCGATGTACATCAATGGACAGCGCGTGAACGGCGACCATGGTACCTTCGAAAGTATTAATCCATCGAACACCAACGAGGTGATCGGAACGTTCCAGATGGCCAGCAAAGAGCAGGCATTGGGAGCATTGGACGCCGCCTGGAAAGCCTTTGAAACCTGGAGATATGTCCCTGCCGCGAAACGTGCGGATATCCTGTTCAAAGCTGCCGATATTTGCCGTCGACGCCGACTTGAGATCAATTCGTGGATGATATCTGAGGCGGGTAAAAATTTTCTCGAAGCCGATGCGGACACCTGCGAAGGGATTGACTTTCTTGACTATTATGCACACGAAGCTCTGCGTTACGACAAAGGTATGGACGTGCTGGATGCCTGGGGCGACACCAATCGCACACACTACATTCCATTGGGAGCCGGAGTGTCGATTTCGCCATGGAACTTCCCGTTCGCGATCACTTTGGGAATGGCCGCGGCGCCGATCGTGGCTGGAAACACCGTTGTTGCCAAACCATCACCTGACACGCCGATGATGGGATGGATCATCGCTGAAATCTTCGAAGAAGCCGGACTACCGGACGGAGTTTTCAACCTGGTTACCGGCGACAATCTGGAAGTCGGTGAAACCCTCACCACCTCCCCTGACACCCGATTTATCAATTTCACCGGATCCCTCGGTGTTGGACTCCACATCAACGAAGTTGCGGCAAGAACAAGCGATACGACCAAGTGGATGAAACGCGTATTTGCTGAGCTCGGTGGTAAAAACGCCATTGTTGTGGACGAAGAAGCCGATCTGGATGCAGCATCAACTGCTGTGATTCAGGCAGCATTCGGATTTCAGGGACAAAAATGCTCCGCGGCGTCACGCGTGGTTGTGTGCGACAAAGTCTACGACAAAATGCTCGAAATGACCGTTGAAAAAACCAAGGCGCTGAAGGTGGGTGATGCTAAAGATAACTTCAGTGCGGGTCCGGTTGTTAACCAGAAAGCTGTTGACAAGATCCTGAGCTACATCGAAATCGGTAAAAAAGAAGGCCGTCTGGTATTGGGTGGTGAGCTTGCCAAAACCGATAATCCCGGCTTCTACATCCAACCGACCATTTTTGCGGATGTCGATCCAAACGCACGCATTGCCCAGGAAGAGATCTTTGGTCCGGTAACCGCGTTCATTCGTGCCCGAGACCTCGACCATGCCTTTGAAATCGCGAATGGAACCAAATTTGGTCTTACAGGCGGATTCTTCTCCAAGAACAAAGCCCATCTGGATCGCGCGATGCGTGAATTCCACGTTGGTAACCTGTATATCAACCGTAAGAACACCGGAGCATTGGTTGGAGCCCAGCCTTTTGGCGGATTCAACCTGAGTGGGACCGACTCTAAAGCCGGTGGACGCGATTATCTGCTGTGCTTTCTGCAGGCTAAATCCATCACCGAGCGTCCGTTGTACGGAAGTGTTCAATTGCCTGAATTTAAGTACACTAAATCTTGAGTATTGACCCAAGATTTAGCGCACGAGTACACGAGTGCACATGAGCAGATGGAGCGTTGATTTCAATCATAATATTCCAAAAACTTTCAAGAGGGTTTCATTTCTGAACCCTTTTTTATGCATTGATCCAGTGCACTCCTCCCCTCCTGCACTTGTGGTCTGCCCTTTTTTATCTGGCAAGGCCAGATAAAAAAGGGCGCTTGGTTTCACCCAGGCGCCCATAGTGTTTATTCCTGATTTCTAGTATTAAACTAGTTCCGTATCGTGAATTAGTTCACGAAAAATGTTCGTGCTTGCTACCGAATATGTAGCTGGCTTATAATGCCTGTGAGCGATGAGTAATGTACAAACTGAGCTCGATATATATCAGTGGGTTTCGAAGGACCACATTCAGTTAACCAAGGATTTTCAAAGATTGCTAAATGGATTTTACCTTAGTACAATTCTATTACATCTGCATTACATCATGTATACATTTACTTTACAGGCAATATAGAAATGTATCCCGGTTTCCGTGTTGTTCTTTAAGAAAATTTAACTTTCTTGACTTTCACCTTGAAACTGTTTGAACCCCAATAAATTAGTGAGGAAACCAACTATCGTTGCATAAATCTATTTAGAAAATCAGCCCATCTTTAAGAAAAGCAGCATCAAACTAATGGATCAATCCAGATATGAAATACTACCTTTAAGTTGCCGAACTTTCCTTCAAGATTGATACATAGAACGAAAGCCAGTACGATGTTACCAGCTAACATTGCTCTACATCAATCTTGATTTGTAAGTTGGATAAGTCTAGAGAATTTCGTTCACTTTGAGGATAATTTCTGGGAATCCTTAATCGTCGGACTCGATCTCTTCATCAGCGATGTCGTCTGGATTGATCACCGGACTGTCATCCCCATTACTTTCTGAATCATCATCTTCTTCGTCTTCGACCGGGGCAACAGCTAACGCTTTTTTCTTGGCTTTTTCTTCAGTCGCTCCGGCACGTTTGAGCAACATCGACGCCTCCAGGTGATCGTTTTCATTGGCCATCGACAACGCATTGTCTCCGTTTCTGTCCTTGGCTTTAACGTCTGCACCTTTGTGGATTAAATACCGGATGATATCGGCATGGCCTTCCTTGGCCGCGAGCATGAGAGGAGTGTGTCCCCAATGTGAAGCCGCATTGATGTCGGCTCCGGCTTCCACCAACAGTTTGACCACAGCTAGTTTACCCTGACGTGCAGCAATCAAAAGAACCAATGGACCAACCTCAGCCCCTTTCTCAAGTAAGTATTGAACGAGCTCTACGTTGATATTCTCTGCCGCACGATTCAGTGCTGTCCCACCAACTTTGTTCTTTAAATTGACATCAGCTCCAGATTCTACCAGGAATTTAACCACGTGGATATGATTATTCTGAGCCGCATTGATCAATGCAGTAGAACCGTTTTTAACCGTTTCGTTAATATCGGTGCCAGAATCGAGCATTTTTTTTACCTGATCCAGATTCCCATCGGATGCAGCCTGTACAAAAGGAGTTAATTCCATATTAAAATGCGTTTGAGTAGAATTTTAATGCCGGATGTTGCCGCGGCTTTCGAAAATGAACCTGATTTCCTACCCCGGTAAAAAATCGAACCAAATATATCAAATATTTTACCGTATTCAGTTACGAAAATAAAGGTTTTTTTTACATAATTAACCGATTGTAACTATAATAAACGTAGACAGATACCATACTTATCCAAACTGGTATTCCCCCTGGTACCCGCGCACAAAGTCCATGCCAGATGTCACGTTCTTGCCTTCAAGTTGTACCAAAACCAATTCGACACATCCATCTACGGTACCTACAATGAATTTCCCGCCCATAATTCTGACCTCAACTGGTTGCAACGTTTCATCCACGATGACAGATTTTGCAGTCAATACCTTCAATTTCCTTCCATCCAGTGTCGTCCAAGCCATCGGAAACGGATTCATCGCCCTGACGTGATTCACTACACTAACTGATTTTTGGCCAAAATCAATCTTTGCGTCATCAGCGAACAGTTTGGGCGCCGAGGTGGCCTGTGATTCATCCTGTGGGATTAAGGTATAGTTCCCTGTTTTTATCAGCTCCACCGCTTCGACCAATGCATCTGCCCCCAGTACCATCAACCGCTGATAGATATCACCGGTAGTCTCATCGGCGCCAATTGTGACACGTTTTTGTAACAAATACTTACCGGTATCAACCTGCTCATCCAAGAAGAAGATCGTCAGGCCCGTTTCCGTTTCACCGCGTTTGATAGCCCAGTGGATGGGAGCTGCACCGCGATACCGTGGTAACAAGGATGCGTGCAGATTGATGGATCCATTCCTGGGCACCTTCAACAGCGACACCGGCAGCACTTTGAATGCTACAACAACGAACAAATGGGGATCCAATGCCCGGAGCTTCGACTCCAACTCGGGATCACGCATCGAATCCGCTTCAATCACCGGCAGTCCCAACTCCAAGGCCTTCGCTTTCACCGGTGAAGGACTCAGCTCCGAGCCCCTTCCCCTCTTCTTGTCCGATCCCGTCACAACCGCCACAATGTCGTTCCCAGCCTGGTGCAACGCCTCCAAAGCCGGTACCGCGAATTCAGGGTTGCCCATAAAAATTAACCTAAATGGATTCATAACCATGTTTAAAATTGCGTTACGGTTAATTTTGCTCGCTACGCGAGCTTTTCAGAAAAGAGACGAGGGATCAGAAAAGAGACTAGGGATTAGAGACGAGAGAAATACTACAAAAAAGTCCCTCATCGCTCATCCCTCATCGCTCGTCCCAATTCAAAAACTGTCCTTCCTGATCTTTCTGACCATTCTGTACTGTGAACTGTGTACTGTGTACTGTGAACTGTTCTCTGTGAACTGTTCTCTGTGTACTGTGTACTGCGTACTGTGAACTGTGAACTGTGTACTATGAACTGTGTACTATGTACTATGTACTAATTTCTGTTTTTCAGTTTTCCGTTTTCCGTTCTCTTACCAGGTAATCCGCCTCTACGTCCCCGGCATCAATCATTGCCAGTCGACGGGCAAGCAATCGTTGCTTGAAGGATCCCAGATGATCGAAGAACAATACCCCGTCGAGATGGTCCAGTTCATGCTGAAACACCCTCGACATCCACCCATTGAGTGGTAACTCCTGCGGTACGAACGAACGGTCCAGAAATCGCACGGTAATCTGATTCGGACGTGACACCCTCTCCCTGAGGTCCGGCAAACTCAGACATCCTTCCTCAAATTCAACCTTGGTTTCGCCCTGTTCCACGATCTCTGGATTAATAAACACCATAGGACCGTATTTTGGGGCTTCAGGATAGTCCTCAACCATCACATCGGCATCAACTACAAAAAGCCGTATCGATTCTCCGATCTGGGGAGCTGCCAGCCCGACACCACTGGCCTCGTACATCGTTTCGAACATGTCGTCGATGAGGCGCTGAAGTTGTTTGGAATCGGATTCGATCGCGGTGGCTTTTTCGCGTAACACCGAATCATTGTACAAAACGATAGGTAGAATTGCCATAATTCTTTATTTTTTATCGAGGTAACTCTGGAGTAAAATAGCTGCTGCAACGGTATCAACCAAACCTTTTTGCTGTCGCTTCTTCTTGGATGAACCCAAGTCCCTGATGGTATTTGTAGCCATGGTCGAGGTATATCGCTCATCCATCAGCTCGACCCGAATAGCTGGAAACCGCTTAGAAAATCGAGTTACAAACGCTGTCACCATCTCTGTGGAGGTATTTTCATTACCTTTTAACGACAACGGCCAGCCAATAATCGCCATTTCGATTTCATGTTGATGCAGCTCAATCCGGGTAAATAGTTCTATTTCTGAAAAGGTACCAACTGGAGAAGCAATGGTTCGGGTTGGATCGGACTGCGCCAGTCCGATCCGTTTCATCCCGACATCGATACCGATAATTCGACGCGAATAGATCAATGGATCTTATTCCTGGTCTGCAGTCTGTGGAATAGGTTGTCTCAAGAACTCCTTGAGCAGTTTCGAAGGCTTGAAGTGGGTTTTACGGTGCTCAGGCACATAAATTACTTCGTTGGTCTTCGGATTACGTGCTTTTGGCTTAGCTTTGGTTTGCTTAACCTCAAACACACCAAAATCTCGGATTTCGATACGGCATGTTGGATTAGCTTCCATCATGGTATCACGCAGCGCTACGATTACAGAATCTACCCATGGTTCTACTTGTACCATCGGCACATCCAGTTGTTCTGAAATACGACGCACGATATCACGCTTAGTATAAGTCATTTCAAGTCCTTCCTTAAGAAATATTATGTAGTTAGATGCTTAACGTCTGTGATGGCTTATTAGTACCGTAATACTCAATATTATTTTGTACTTACAGGTTTTTCAATAATCCACTGTTGTATGAGTAATACCTTGTTTTTTTTCAAACTTAAAGTTAACAAGACTTTCACTTATGGCAAAATGAAAATGTGTTAAAAAAAAGGGCTTCGCACTGAGAAAGTGGCTATCTCCAGAGAAATACTGCTTGGCAGTGTGACTGTGGGCTGCGCCCAGGGAAAAAAGCTCTCCAAACAATAGTGTACTCTCCGTGCACAACGTGCATACTCTCCGTGTGTTTTCACACACTCTCCTGCAGGCATCGCCCGCTTATTCAAACCTGTACGCTTGCTTCACACCAGATATCTTCATGATCCGTTTGATCACCCTGTCCAGATGATTCAGATCCTCCACATAAACGATCAGCGTTCCTTCAAACATCCCCTCATCACTGTTAACATTGATGCTTTTCATGTTGGTCTTCAACGAGTTCGATATCAGATTGGTGATGTCATTGACCAACCCAACCCGGTCTTCCCCTATAATGCGCACCGCTCCTATGAAATTGGCCGTCATGGATTTGGGCCAGTCTACCTCAACCACACGCTCATTGTCGTTCTTGATGAGATAACCGACATTGGAACAGGTGGTCCGATGAATTTTCACATCCCCGTTTCTACTCAAAAATCCAATGACATCATCGCCTGGAATCGGATTACAACACTTTGAATAGCTGTACCTGACATCGGTCAACTGACCATTGATGATAAGCCCACGCAGTGATCCCGCCCTGGCATTGTCGTGGAAGAGATCCTGGATCTCCTCGTCCGACAATTTCTCAAGCTTTTGCCTGGATTTGGACTCTTCTTCGAGCCTTCCTTTGTCCAAAAACGCTTTAACAGCCTTTACCAGGGTGTTTACATCAAAGGCTCCGGCCCCAATGTCGTGGTACATCCGATTTAGACTTGGATACTTCAGTTTGAGGGCTACCTTGACCAAATCCTGATCCGATATTTCAAAGTGATGCTTTACAATGCGCTTCTGCCATTGTTCTCGACCATCTTCAACGGCCTTGCGCTCTTTCATATTGATGAACTGGCGGATGCGTGACTTTGCTTTGTGGGTCACGACGTCGTTGATCCAGTCCGGATTCAGATTGATCTGTTTGCCGGTGATGATTTCGACCTGGTCTCCACTGTTGAGTTTGTGTCGAAGCGGTACCATCTTACCATTGACCTTAGCAGCTAAAGCACGTTCTCCGATCTCACTGTGCACTTCAAATGCAAAATCTATCGGGGTGGATCCCTTCGGAAGGGTCATCAACTTGCCTTTGGGGGTAAAAATATAGATCTCGTCTGTGAACAGGTTCAGCGTGAAATCCTGCACAAATTCGGTCGCTGCATCCGGACGTGGATTCTCAAGGGCGTCGCGTACCCAGCTGGAAATCTTGTCCAGTGGGGTACTTCCACCTGATCCTTCTTTGTACTTCCAATGTGCCGCCAGACCTTTTTCAGCGATTTCATCCATCAGTCGGGTACGGATCTGAATCTCGACTTTGCGACCCGTTTTGGAGAATACCGTAGTATGCAACGATTGATAGCCATTGGCCTTAGGTACGGACAAAAAGTCACGAAATCGCTCTGGAATGGGTGTATAGGTGTCGGTGATGTACGAATATACCCGCCAGCAGTCTTCTCTGGTGTGGGGCTCATCCAGGATGATGCGAATGGCAAACAGGTCGTAGATGTCCTCAAAGGGCTTTTGTTGGCTCACCATTTTCCGATAGATCGAGTAGATGTGCTTCGGACGACCCTTGATCTCAAAGTTAAATCCCGCTCGGTATAGCTGATCCCGTATTGGTTCCATAAAGGCTTCGATGAATCCGTCCCGATCTTCTTTTTTCTCGCGAAGTTTACGGGTGATAAATCGATACCCCTGAGTATCAACCGTTTTGAAACACAGGTCTTCGAGCTCACTTTTTACGTTGAAGAGTCCAAATCTATGTGCGAGTGGTGCATACAATTGCAGGGTCTCATTGGCGATTTTCAGCTGTTTCGGACGGGAAAGATGCTTGAGGGTCCTCATGTTGTGCAGACGGTCAGAAAACTTGATTAGAACCACACGCAGGTCGTCGGCCATCGACATCAACAGTTTCATGAAGGTCTCGGCCTGTTGAGCTTCCTTGCCCTTCAGAACCCCGGAAATCTTGGTAACCCCGTCAATGAGGTGGGCTACGGACTCACCAAACTCGGTTTTGATGTAATCAAGACTGATGTCGGTGTCTTCGACGGTGTCGTGGAGCAAAGCGGCAGCCACAGAAACATCATCGAGCGACATCTCCTGAATCACAATGTGTGCCACTTCCAGCGGGTGCTGATAATAGGGCTCGCCAGATGCTCTGGTGGCACCCTCGTGCGACAAATACGTGAGTTTAAATGCTCTGGAGACCAGATCGTCATTGACAACATCCATGTGCTCATGACAACTTTTCAATAACAAATCCAGCTCATCCTGTTGTTTCTTCAGGAGCTTATACCCATTAATATCTACGTCTAACAGTGTTGTAGCCATCGAATTGCCGTCTGTCTGCCAAGTCTGTGCCTGATAATGAATTAGGTAATGTAGGTGATTTCACTTTAACAGTAAAGCGGTAAGCGGCGAGCAGAAAGATTGCTTTGCAAGCTTTTTTTGCGCACAAAGGTCAGAGGGTGCAGATAGTGCAAACTTAAGAGCACAAAGTTCACGAAGTGCAGAAAGTACAGCTTCCATCGAGAGTGTTCTAGAAACAATACCCCCTGCCCTTTCTGCCCTCCTGACCTTCGTGCGCCATTTCTATGGATTCAAATGCCTTAACCTTTCATCCGTAAACAATCGTCCCTTCCGGATTAACTTCCCATCCAGATACACATCTGCCCCGATGCAGACTAAATCCCAATGGATGGCGCTTTGGTTACCGTTTGGGGCGATTTCGTAGTCGTTTCCTAGTGTCAGGTGGTTGGATCCATAGATTTTCTCATCAAATAGAATATCATACATCGGTTTTTCGATCACTGGATTCAATCCAAAGCTGAATTCTCCAAATCGTCGCGCGCCCGCATCGGTGTGCAGTATCTGATCGAGGGCGGAATTGTCGGATGAATCAAAATCCACTACGACTCCATCCCTGACCACAAGTTTCACAAACTCAAATGGTTTTCCCTGATACACCGAAGGAGCATACGTGATGAAACCGTTGACACTGTCCAGAATTGGTGAACTGAATAGTTCTCCATCCGGCAGGTTGTGTTTACCCGTGCAAGGGACCCAGTTTTGGCCTTTTACAGAGAAGGTAATGTCGGTACCCACGCCAAGGAGATGGATTTCATCCGTTGCACGAAGCATATCTTCAAGCGGACGCATCGCCTCACCCATAGAAGTATAGTCCAGCAGACACGACCGATAGTAAAACTCTTCGAATTCCTGAGTCGGCATCTTGGCGTTCATAGCAAAGGCTTCCGAGGGATACCTCATGATGCACCATTTGGTGTGATTCACACGCTGTTTGAAATGAACAGGATCTAAAAACTGTTCAGCGTACGCTTTGTTGGCTGCCTTAGACACACGCGAAGTCTCGTAGATGTTCTGAGTCGCACGAATGCCAACAAAAGCATGCATTTGTTTCATCAATGGAAGCTGATCTACCTCGGCCTGACGCTTCCAAAACTCTGTATCGCCAGATTCGAGTAACATTCTCTGCGTTTCCGCATCAACAATATTAACAAACGGATGCGCACCCATTTCTCTTGCTCTTTTTACCAATGCTCGAAGCAGTGAAATACCGTTGAGTCCGATGAGTTGAATCATCACGTTTTCGCCAGGCTGAAGTTCAACACTGTACGACAAGATAGTCTCTGCAAATTTCTGATCCTGAAGCTTAATCATCACTTACTCTGTTTTCTGTTTTCTGTTTTCTGTTATTTAAAAACTGCACTTGCTGCCCCTTGTGTACTTCGTGCGCTACATGGCTTATCACTTGTCTTCTCTCTTTTATCTGCTATCGACAGATAACACATTGTCACACAAATCTAACTCATCAGTCTGATTACTGGCAAGAACAGTCAATTGGTTGTGTCTGCGACGGATTTCAATCTGCTCGCGGATGAATGTGTTTCCCCGAGCATCCAGGTTGGTGCCTGGTTCATCCAGAAACAAGACTTTGGGTTGATGGGCAACCGCTGCAATCACTTTAACTCGTTGTTGCTGTCCGGATGATAGGGATCCATACCGTTCATGTAACTTGTCACCGATATCAAGTGACGAAAACAGCTGTTCCAATTCCATTTGAGGTGCATTCACCAAAGGTGATTTCAGAAAATCAAGGTTCTCGCGGCAGGTCAGATCTTTGTACAATTGAATATAAGGAGCTGCGAATCCACCCTGATTCCGGACATCAAACGTCTCACTTGAAACCGATTCCTCGTGCCAGAGTACTTTGCCACGATCCTGTTTCAGCAGCCCCGTCAGACATCGCAATAGTGTGGACTTTCCGGATCCATTGGATCCGGAAATACCAATAACTCCGCCAGTTGGAGGCAAATTCAGCTCCCGGAACACCCAGCGGACACCGAAATATTTACCCAGCGATTGTAGTTCCAGCTTTATCATACTACTAAGGTACGCATTGACAAAGAAAACAAAAAAACGTCACACGTTTTACAACCAGCTTTCGTTTGATTAGACAGACTAACAGCGATATATTTCCGTAGATATTATGCAACACGTTATAAAAAATACCATCACTCAACTTTTCGCGTCTCTTCCCAAAGAGCACGTGTATTACACTCCATCTGATTTCATCAATGCCGAATTTCCAGATTACCTGATCCAACGGATTTTTCTGGAAGTGGACAGAAATCTGGCCGATTCCATTTCTTTGCCCGCAACAGATTGGGTAGATATGCGGGCAGACACTGTTGAGGATGCGTGGGACAGATTTTTGTCGGCGATCCAGGCGGAGTCCCGGGTACCTGCCAGCTATGCCCTCTCTGTCATCGAAAATGCTATCCAGGATGTGGTCGATCAATTCACGCAGCCCAGAGGGTATCTGCTGGACACCATGATCGGCGAGTCGGGCGCCACACTAGATCAGTTACAGTCGCGCAAAAGATGGATTGTAGCGTACCCAATCCTGGCTGATGCACTGATCCGATACCTGCAGCGCAAAGAAATGGAGTATATTACCCGAGATAAAGCGCTACAGGTCATATCCCATGTGGATGAAAAGCTTGCCGAAAATTACACACCATTAAAGTGGGCTCAGCACCTCGATCCGATTTTTGTGTTGCTCAATCATGAGGTTCCTTCGGCTCTATTCGTTCGTTTTTTTAAAGACCGCGGAATGACGGCCTTCGCCAAATGGATTGATCAGGGACCCGAGTTCCTGTCCAGAACCGCATTCATTGAACGTATTTCGACTGTAGGAACCCTCCCGTATCTTGAAACAGAAGATGACGAGTCTATTGCAGAAAGCGCTCACAAATCTGAAACGGTCACATCTTCCTTCTCAGATCCGTTCCGCATCATTGACGCGGTCAATGAGGAAGACACCGTGTCGTCATTGAATGAACCATCCGCAGATAAAGGTCCCGACCCAGACGAAACACCTCCTTTTAAGGTCGATGACACAGATGAAGCTCCAGTCGACGGATCGGATACTGGCCAAGACCACGTGGCCGAAGTGGTAACGCTTGATGACGTGCTGGCTGAAGTAGGAAATGCCGTGCAACCTCTTTTTGCCAGGTTCCAGAGCCTTGAGGAGGAATTGGTGGTGGAGGCTGCCGAATCTAAGACCAGCCCAATAGCAAATTTTGACGCGGAACCAGCACTATCAGTTTCAGAACCAACTGAATCACCGGCAGATGGCGACAGCCCTGGAGTTTGGTCCATTGCAGAAGCGTTTCGTATTGATGCAAATGAACCGGCTTTGGGCGACCAGCTTTCTGAGGAAACTGAAGTGGTTCAGCCACTCGCTCGGATGGAAGGTGAGGAAATGGATGAACCCGAAGATACTCCCCCTATTATTGACGCCAGCTCGGAGGATGAACACATCATTTACCTCACTGACAGGGCAAAAAGACTGCTCGATTTACTGGAACCTCAGTTCGAGAGCTATGTGGTTGATATCTTCCTGAATGACGAACTCGATTTCTACAAACATCTGGAGAATATTGTAGCCTACGATCAATGGAGATCAGCCGGCCGATATATAACCCGTGACATTTTTGACCGAAACCGCATTGATCTGTACTCCGAAACCGCCGTGATGTTCACGGATGCCGTTCAAGAGTTTTTCGATCAGAATACCTAAATAAAGTACTACTCATGGCTGCCGAAAAAAGAGAACTACTCCTGCAAAAACGGGCTCAATCGCTATTGGGAGGCGGTGAAGACCGGATAAAAAAACAACACGAATCCGGTAAACTGACAGCCAGGGAACGAATCAATTTGCTGGTCGATAAAGATACTTTTGAGGAAATCGGCTCTCTGGTCGAACATCGTTGCACCGAGTTTGGTCTGGATAAACAGCAGTTTCCCGGGGACGGGGTAGTGACCGGTTTCGGGAAAATCCACGCTAGGCCAGTCTATGTTTTCAGCCAGGACTTCACCGTACTTGGTGGGTCATTGTCTGAGTCCCATGCAGAGAAAATATGTAAGATCATGGATTTGGCCATCAAAAATGGCGTTCCTGTAATCGGACTCAACGACTCCGGTGGTGCTCGTATTCAGGAAGGGGTCGTTTCATTGGGTGGATATGCCGAGGTGTTCTGGCGCAATTCAATGGCCTCGGGAGTCATACCACAGCTGAGCGCAGTGATGGGTCCGTGTGCAGGTGGAGCCGTGTATTCACCCGCCATCACAGATTTCATCTTCATGGTAGAGAACACCAGCTTTATGTTCGTAACCGGTCCAAACGTGGTCAAGACGGTCACACACGAGGAGGTTACCTCAGAAGACCTGGGTGGTGCGTCGGCGCACAGTACGAAATCGGGCGTAGCCCATTTCACTGCCCCAAACGACGCCGAATGTTTATTTCGCCTGCGAGACCTATACAGATATATCCCACAAAATTGCGAGGAAAAGACTCCGCTCCAACCCTCAAAACCCGCAGATCCCGAGTTTGCTTCAAAATTGGCCGGAATCATCCCCGATTCACCCTATAAACCCTACGACATCAAAGACGTCATCAGAGGCATCGTTGATCAGGACAGTTTCATGGAGGTCCATGAAAATTACGCCGACAACCTTGTCGTCGGATTCGCCCGCCTCGATGGACGTGCAATCGGGATTATTGCCAACCAACCGCTATCATTGGCTGGATGTCTGGATATCAATGCCTCCACCAAAGGCGCCCGATTTGTGCGTTTCTGTGATGCGTTCAACATCCCAATTGTGGTCTTTGAAGACGTACCCGGATTTCTGCCAGGAACCGATCAGGAGTGGGGGGGTATCATCAAGCACGGAGCTAAACTGCTGTATGCTTTCTGCGAAGCAACGGTGCCAAAAGTCACCGTGATTACACGAAAAGCCTATGGTGGAGCGTATGACGTGATGAACTCCAAGCACATTCGATCTGATTACAATGCCGCATGGCCAAGCGCTGAAATCGCAGTTATGGGAACAAAAGGTGCTGTGGAGATCATTTTTCGCAAGGAAATCGCAAAAGCGGAAGATCCAGCAGCTAAACAGGCTGAATTTGAGGCCAGTTACGAAAAAGCATTCGCGAATCCATACAAAGCCGCTGCTCGCGGATACGTCGACGAGGTCATTTTACCTGAAGAAACCCGTAAAAAACTCATTCGTGTGTTCGAAGTGATCCAGAACAAAGTAGATTCCGCTCCTCGCAAAAAACACGATAACCTGCCACTCTAATGTCCGGTGCCGAACCCTTCGTCCCTGTTGCAACCCGAATGCGTCCACGAAATGTGGAAGAGTACGTGGGCCAAGAACATATTCTGGGTGAGGGAAAGCTGCTTCATCGAGCTGTAAAGAGCCGGATGATCGGTTCTGTGATTTTTTATGGTCCCCCAAGCAGCGGCAAAACCACACTGGCTCATGTCATCGCCAACGAAATGGACGCCCGGTTTATCACGTTGAACGCCGTGTTGGATGGGGTGAAGGAGTTACGTGAAGCGGTGACTCAGGCGCAACGTAATCTGGATCATAACCTACGCACTATTCTGTTTGTGGATGAAATCCATCGCTGGAACAAGGCCCAGCAGGACGGATTACTGCCTCATCTTGAATCCGGACTGCTGACGCTCATCGGGGCCACGACCGAGAATCCCTATTACTCTCTGGTCGGACCGCTTTTGTCCAGATGTCAACTCTTTGAGCTCAAGCCTTTTACCACCGAGGATGTCATGAAAATGATGCGTTTCACCCTTTCAGACCACCAACGAGGACTGGGGTCACTGCACATTGACATCACCGACGAGGCGCTGCATCATATCGCAGAGTTCGCCGGAGGTGACATCCGCAACGCCTTGAACGCCCTCGAAATTGCGTCCAGAACAATCGAACCTAAGCCTGACGGATCCAGATATATCGATCTGTCCATCGCAGAAGACTCCATCCAGAGACGAGCTGTTCGATACGACGGGACGGGCGATGAGCACTATCATTATGCTTCAGCATTCATCAAATCGTTACGTGGGTCGGATGTCGACGCGGGTCTATATTGGATGGCCGCTATGCTTGAAGGGGGTGAAGATCCCATGTTTCTGTTCCGCCGGATGTTGATTTTTGCTTCCGAAGATGTGGGGATGGCAGATTCGTTCGCCCTGACACAGGTGGTCAGTTGCCAAGACGCCTTTCAACGCACAGGTATGCCTGAAGGACTCTACTTCCTGGCTCATGCATGTATTTATCTGGCACTGGCACCTAAGAGCAACAGTACTGGCGCGGTGTTTCAGGTCATCGATCATATCAAGAGCACTGGAATTGGACAGGTTCCGGGTCATTTGCGCGACAAAACTGCCAGTAAACTGGAAACCCGATACACTGGCCGAAAAAATGAGTCCAAAGACTACAAATATCCTCATAACTATCCATGGAATTGGGTAAAGCAGCAGTATCTTCCAGATAGCGCAATACAGCAGTCCTGGTTTAGACCGGGCAGCCAGGGTCGCGAGAAGTCACTTTGGGACCGACTTCAGGCCATAAATAGCGGACTTTCGGTACCAAAAACCCCCGAATAGAGATTGATTATCAACCATTTCGATAAAAAAAGGACTCCCACGCTATCAAACGGGAGAGTCCGGTGAGGCTTGCGACATTGCCTCAATCTTCGCCAGAGTTGAACCTGTAAGAACGTATCCTATTGGTCACAATCCGATTCCGAATAGTAAAAAAGCGTTGTTTGAGTAGGGATTTGCAATCACAGACCCTTTCAAGGTGATCCCAAACGTGTCGGAGAACTGAATTTCTTTAGTTGAACTCAAACCTGTTGAAATGATTCCAGCTTTATGAGTGCCATAAAGCACGGATGCAGTCGGAGTGAATCCCAGGAATATCTCCATATTGCTGAAAGAGTATCCGAGTTGAGTGTACATCGAGTAATCGTCGTCGTTGGTCACGAACATCCCGGTCGATATTGAAATCGGCAGTACTCCCGATCCATCATAGGCCAGTCCCAGCTCTATGAAATGTGATGCTTTATCAAAATAGGTACCAGTAGGCGCTTCAGGGAACGTGTAATCTGTTATGTTCAGTGAGAATGCTCCCATGGCATAGCTGGTATAGAAATCTATTTCTGAACCAGCTGGATTCCCATTGGTTGCCATTGCAGCCCAACCTCCTATGGTCAAGTTGCCGAAAGCATAGGAAAGCGACGGCTGTATACTGGGTGAGTTTCCAAAATCGGTCCCTCTCCACACATAACGGCTCATCACATCGGCACCGATATGTATTTGGGCATAAATTGGAGTTATGGTTGTAGAAAAAATGAGAAGGAAGAGGAATTGTAGTTTGTGTATTACTTTCATGGTTGTATATTCGTAGTGGTTACTGTTTAATTCGTTTCATAGCGATGATTCAGAAGCCTTTTGGAAGCCGGCCTGCACGCCGGCTTTCTTTGTTTTATTTAACTCTCTCAGGAACAAGTTCAACACCTGCAAAGCTTGGATAGGCACTATTACCATGCTCTTCCAGATCTAGTCCTCCATGTTCAACAGCAGAATCGACACGGACACCCATCGTATACTTGATCGCTCCAAAAACCAGGAAAGAGAATACCAATGTAAATCCGACGACTGCCGAGACTCCAACCAATTGCGTGACAAATGAATGAACTGGCGAGAATATTCCGACCGCAAGGGTTCCAAATGCACCACAGACTCCATGCACTGAGATTGCTCCGACGGGATCGTCAACTTTGAGTTTGTCAATAGCCAGAACAGCACCAACTACCAACACCCCAGATAGTGCACCGATAAGAATGGCTGCATTGGGAGAAACTACGTTTGCACCGGCCGTAATACCCACAAGTCCGGCCAGAATACCGTTCAACGCCATAGGTGCGTCCAGTTTATGCATGAAGAAGTTCGTTGCTGCCATGGATGCCAGTGCACCAGCAGCAGCAGCTAATGCCGTGTTAACAAATACAAATGAAATTTGAGCCGGGTCTGCACTTAATACAGAACCCCCGTTAAACCCAAACCATCCGAACCACAATAAGAAGATTCCCACTGTTGCCAGTGGAATATTATGCCCTGGAATGGTGTTGATGTTACCATTTTCGAATTTACCGGCACGAGGACCCAAAAGTAGTACACAGGCAAGCCCGGCAAATCCGCCAACTGCGTGAACCAACGTAGATCCAGCGAAGTCATGAAATCCGAGCTCACTCAACCACCCGCCTCCCCATAACCAGGAACCAGTTATCGGATAACTGACTGCGACCAGTAAGGTTCCAAATATCATAAAAGCAGGAAGTTTTACACGGCCAGTCACACATCCTGACACAATGGTTGCGGCAGTTGCAGCAAACATAGCCTGGAAAATGAAGTCAGTCCAGATTGTCATATCGAGGCCATAAGACGGAGTGAGCATTCCAACTGGATCCGCCGGATCATACCCGATTCCAAACCCTCCAAAACCTAAGAATCCGTTGAAATCTCCCGGATACATCAGCTGAAATCCGACCAACGCATACGTTATGATCCCAACTGCAAGAATAAATAGGTTCTTGTAAATCACGTTCACCGAGTTCTTGGCCTGTGTAAATCCACTTTCTACGGTGGCAAATCCAAGGTGCATAATGAAAACCATTGCTGCACAAACCAGAATCCACAGGTTATCGATCATGAACTTGATAAACTCAGGAGTCTGTTTGAATGCTTCCACTGATGGAATGATTGCCGTTTCTACTTCTTCAGAAACCGGTACAGATTCAATCGCAGTTGGAATCGAAGCGGCACTTTCGACTAAAGCCTCGACATCACTTTTGCTGGCTTGAACAGCATCAACGGTACTTGGTGAGTCCTGAACTTCACTTCCCGTACTTCCACTAACATATACTGCTGCAAGGGTAAGCAACAGTGCAATAGATATTGTTTTTAAGTATTTGAACATAATTGACATTATTTATTTAGGGTTTACATAATTTTAAACTAAAAAAGAAATAAGTCAATAGAATTTTAAGATATTTTATCATTTTGCCTAATTGAATTAGTTATTTTAGATAAAAAAGCGCTTTTATTTAGATATTTATTTTTTATTTGTACTCCTCGGAACCAAATGATTTACATAGTTGTTTGAACAACAAAAATCGTCTTAAGATCAAAAAGGTTGCCAAGACAAATCATTAAACCGTATTTTTGTACACATGAATGCACGAATAGCCATTATTTCAGGTACCGACAGACCCCACTCATACTCTCTCCGGGTATCCAACTATATCTACAAACGCTTCATTGAAAACGGTAATGATGCTGTACTGGTAGACCTACAAGAGTTCCCACTTGCAGATGTAGTAGGCGGACACTACGGCAGATCTATTCCCAGTATCGAGGCATTCAACAAAAAAGTACTGGAGTCGGATGGCTTACTCTTTGTGGTTCCCGAGTATAACGGTTCCTTCCCGGGAATACTCAAGTTGTTCATCGATTACCTGCCTTTTCCATCCGCTTTCAAAGACGTACCGATCGCTTTTGTGGGTGAGGCCTCGGGATCCTTCGGTGCACTTCGGGCTGTTGAGCAGCTTCAGATGGTTGCCGCTTACAGAATGGCACTGATGTATCCTGAACGGGTGTTCATGAGCCGGGTAAAGGATAATTTTGATGACCAGACCGGGCCTGTTGTCCCTTTACAAAACGAGCTGATGCAAAACCTGATCAGAGGATTCGCAGCATTCGTGTCAGAGCGCAAAGAAAAAACTCTGACAAACAGCTAAAGGAACTTAACGTATCGCAATTACTGAAGCTTGAGCATGTATCCAACCCCATGAAGGGTTACCAGATAACGAGGATCTTCAGGGTGCATTTCAATTTTACCTCGTAGTTTTGAAATGTGTACGTCAACCGTTCGGGTGTTCGTACTATACTCATAACGCCACACATTTTCCAACAATGCGTCTCTGGAGACTGGATCGTTAGCATGTATCACCAGATAACGGATCAGTTCCACTTCTCGGGTCGTTAACTCCTGCTCACCATCAGGACGAACAACCATAGACTCATTGAGCTCGATTCTGACGGGGCCAAGCGTAATTACATCCATAGGTCCGGTCTTGGAGTATGAATTGGCTCTTCTTAAACGGGCCTGGATGCGGGCAAGAAGCTCTTTTACACCAAAGGGCTTGGTGATGTAATCATCCGCACCAATGTTCAATCCGGTTACTTTATCGATTTCCTGGTCGCGGGCCGTAAGCATGATCACAGGAAAGGTAAATTTCTCCTCTCTGATCTGCTTACAGATTTCAAATCCACTAACCCCGGGTAACATGACATCCAGAATCAGTAAGTCCGGCTTGACCGATCGAACCATGTCCATAGCATTGGTTCCGGTTTCAGATACAAATACTTCGTAGCCTTCATTTTCAAGGGTATCCCGAAGTGTGAAGACCAGACTTGGCTCGTCTTCAACGATCATGATTTTCTTTTGCTTAGCCGGCATATTCAACTTTCGCTTCGGTGGTTGATGTTAGGTGAACTGAATGTGTTGATGTTTCATATACAGGGAACTGCACAGAGAAAATGGAACCCTCTCTGTAGCTTGAAGTTACAAAAATTCGACCCCCATTCATCTCGCAAAGTGCTTTAACGATGGAGAGCCCTAGCCCGTGTCCCTTGGTGCGTGCAGTCAGTGTGTCTTCAACACGATAAAATTTATCGAAAATATGTTTCAGGGCCTTGGATGGAATTCCCAAACCACGATCCTCAACGTCCATCTGGACGAACTTGCCGGATCGGAACACGTTGATCGAAAGATACTTTTCCTCGGGACTATACTTCATGGCATTCTCCACCAGATTACTCAAAACTACCCTGAAGCTCTCTTTATCGACCAGTATGTGATCTACATCGTCTGAAATGGTCAGTTTTGGTGTAAATCCCGCTTGCCTGATAGTTGTTTCATTCTCATCGAGATAGGACTTGATAAGCTGTGAAATACTGAATGGTTCTGGTTTAACAACCAGTTCACCAGCGTCATTTTTGGCAGCATCCAGGAGCTTATCAATCATACTTCTTAATCGCATGGCCTCGGTGTGTATATGCTCACCATATGATCGAAGTCTGACCGGATCCTGAACACGACCATCTGCCAGATTCTCACCGGCAGCCTGCATTACTGCCAGCGGGGTTTTGAGTTCATGAGTTACATTGGCCAAAAATGCGGACTGGCGATCGGCAAGAGCCTTTTCCTTCTGTGAAATTCTGAATATAATTACCACTGAAGTGATCAAAAGTAGTACGCCTCCACTCAAAACGATCAGATTTCGGGTCAGATTGGATTTGGAAGCGATCACCGTAGAGCCTTCGTCGAAGGACACCTTCAGATTCCAGTTGTCCATGAGATCCGGAAAACGTTGAATGTAGCTCACGACGCGACGATCGTACGTGATATCCGGGTCTGTTGTGGCTAAAATTTCATTTTTGAGCCAGTCGTGGAGCCAGATGGTCATACCACTGTCATGACGGGTACCAAAAGTCTGAATGAGCTCTTTGGCAAAAAAGTGATTGACCAGATAGTCCTGATCAATCATAAAATTTAGATATGCAACAACTTCATGCCCGCGTGGGTTGATCAGAGCTACAGTCATGCTTCGATGGGTATCAAATACAACTTTGGTGTTCCATCGATAATCGTTCAACAACACCCTCATACGCGTTCTGGTCAGGCCGAATCCATCACATACCGTCTCCGGGATCTCTTTAATCGGAGCAAATTGCCTTGTTGTGGGCTGGAACGAGTATACTTCAGAGTCGGGCATTCCACACTCCGAAAATCCCGGCAGTGTGAAATAAATCCCGCTGAATATCGAGTCCAGGGATGCTTCGTAGAGTACATCCGCCAGCGATTTACTCAGTGGCTGCCGGGTGTCTATCTCTTCGTTGATCTGCTCCATATTTAAACGCCAGATACTCTCAACGGGAGCTCTGAACCTGTTACGAACCGTGTAACTGAAATCAGCCAGCTGGTTCTTACGACTATCTATTGAGGCACTAACAGTAGACTCGTGTAGTGCATATAACGAGTAAATGTTCATGGCCGTGATGCCCACTACCGCGGCTATAGCCATAAAAAACAATATCCAGCGTGCGCTAAAATGCCGTTTCATAGATTAACTAACGAATTACTCTGATTTGAATTGCAAAATACTAAGAATCAACGATTCCACACCATCATTTTATAATAACCTGCCTAGATGGATAAAAAGGTTGTTTTTTCGGATTTAATCGTTTGTGCTTAAAGACATTCTATATGACCAAAGCTTATGGGGTATCAACCAGCACCGAGTACTCAGACGAACGGGTCGATAGCTTTGAACTGGCACAAAACTATCCAAATCCATTCAATCCGACCACAAGTATTCGATTTGAACTGCCGGTATCCGAGTTTGTGAATCTGACTGTATACAACATGCTCGGCCAACCGATCGCGACTCTGGTCAATCAACAACTTTCCGCCGGAGACCACCAGGTTCAGTTCAATGCTCTTGATCTGGGATCAGGCACATACATCTATCGGATTCAGGCTGGATCCTTCATCTCCAGCAAACGGATGATGCTGGTCAAGTGATCCGTACTATTCACAACAAAAAAGCCCCGGACTCAACACCCGGGGCTTTTTTTATGCATATCATACAAACAAAAAAAACCTATCGACAAGAAGTACACATACACATCGATAGGCTATTTGGTACCGCCGGCCGGACTCGAACCGGCACGGACTTTTGAGGTCCATTGGATTTTAAGTCCAACGTGTCTACCATTCCACCACGGCGGCACTTTCCTGTTTAAAAACAAGACTGCAAAGATAGAATCAAACCCATCTAATTGCAACAGAAATCAATGATAATTTATTACGGAAAACTATCGTTATCTTGATGAGGCCGATGTCTTAACGCATTTGTAAACCCATAACCAACCCTTACGTTATGAATAAATCCTATTTACTTTTCGCTATGTGTCTGCTTATACTGGCGATAAATCTACCAGCACAGGCACAACTTGGTCTTGGAATTTCCTACGAAGAACGGCCGGATGCCCCTACCCAGGGATTCGGAGTCCAACTTGAAACCGAACTACTGCCATTGAACCTAATCGCCACATTAAAGGCCCGGTTACATTTCAGTTACTTCGATCAGGATGCACGATTATCGGTACCCATAGATGGATCCCCGTCCGTGGAACTGGGTAAAATTGAAAATTATGATTTCGGGGCAGCCCTATTAGGTGGTGTGAACCTCGGATTTTTTACCCCGTATGCCGGACTCGGCGCAGGCATGGATAACTGGAAATTTCAACTCCAGTTGTACAACCAATCCTTCGATAAACAGGCGCTGCAGTACTACGGAATCCTCGGTGCGTCACTTTCAATATTACCCAAACTTGAACCGTATGTAGAGTATCGCGTCTCCGAATACGGCTCGATTGAAGATGCCCGCAAGCAAATCGATGAGGGTAACGGACGATTTATCGTAGGTTTGACACTACGATTCTGATCCGGTGTTGCTCAGGACTCTGACAAACCCTTTCGAAGGCCGATCACCAGGGTCAGTAGTGCGCATGTGGTCGTCAGCGCTGAAATGAGGCAAAACTGGCAAAAGGCTTCCAACATAAAGGCCTGTACATAAATAAGCCAAAGACTAAATAAAAAGCCCAGCACGTTCACCAAAAAAAGTACGTGCAGGGCTTTTTTAATTTCATACTGGTAATAGATCATAACCCCAAGCAGTAAGGTCAAATAGTAGGCAAAACCACCATAAGCCAGGGGAATGCCCAAAATAACGGCGTATTCACTCGACAAGACTGTATCGCATCCGGTAATCAGGGAACAGCCCGGATCCGCCTGATAGTAGTGAAGAGCCGACAAATACGCCGCGTCCGTGATTCCGATAAGAATCAGAATTGCATAAGTAATCAAAAATCCAGTTCTCATCGTTGAAAAAATCGTAAGTTATTGCGGATCAAGCTGTGCCAGTCGATCCACGATCAGCTGGCGGAACCCTTCTACCGTTCTGGGTGCAGGAGTTGGCTGACCGTTGAAATAAAACGAGGGAACTGCATTGACACCGAGATTTACACCACTTTGGAAATCACGCTCAATTTTGGCCAGAATCGCTTCATCCCTGACATCCTTGTTGAACTGGACATCATCTAGTCCCAGATCACGTGCATAGGCCAGGAATGCGGACGTAGCCATTCCACGAGACCACATTTGCTGGTTTTCCATGATCAGATTATGCATTTCCCAGTATTTCCCCTGGCGACCTGCAGCTTCGGCAGCACTCGCTGCAATCACCGCAAATTGATGCGCATTGGTGAGCGGGAAATGACGAAACACAAAATACACGTCATCTTTAAACTCTTCCATAACCTCTTTGACAATAGGATGATAGTAACCGCAAGCCGGACACTGGTAATCCCCGTACTCGATAATGGTAAGTGCTGCATCAGGATTACCATACCCCCAGTCACCCTGTACGGAATCATCAGAAGACATACTCACCGGAGGGGTGGCTTCTTCGGTTGGTCGTGCAAAATACCAGGCACCTGCAACGAGTGCCAATACGACCAATCCAACCACTCCAAAGAGTGGAAATCCAGTTTTTTTGGAAGCCTTGGCCTGATGTCTTTCTTTCTTTGTTGCCATAAATCTTTTCTAGCTGTTTGATTGAGGATGAATTTCCTTAAACCCCATTTTTGGCGAAAATCCGTGCCTCAAAGGGATGAATGCGATGCAAATTACTGTTTAGATTCGAAAATTGCAGAAAAATCTACGTGAAATAAGGAACCAGATAGTAAAAAAGGACCGAAAGCGAACCAATTAGTCAACCTAGGGTCCTTTTAGATGGTTTACGTCATTTACCTGTTTATTTTTCCGCCCAGCTGGACACATCCGTGTAAATTTCAACGAAGTCAAGACTCTCTCCCCCTTTTGAAATCACCACTTCAAACTCAAGATTCTCTGTACCATCTCTGGACAATAGCACCGTCGCTAGTTTGTTAACCAACTGCGACTGGATGAGTCGTTTCAGCGGACGAGCACCAAACAAGGGGTCGAAACCGCGTTCTGCCAGCCAATCTTTGACCAATTGAGGCACAACCAGTCTGATATGTTGCCTGGTAAGCATTTCAAACACGCGTTTGAGCTGGATATCAACAATATGTCGCAAGTGTTCCTTGCCCAGGGGATGAAACACGATCACATCATCGATACGATTCAAAAACTCCGGACGAATGGTCTGTTTCAACTGCTCGTACAACGTTTTCTGAAGTTCGTCATATACAGCATCACTCAATGATCCGCCACTATCCTGAATCCTTTTTTGAATCAATTGTGAACCGATATTACTGGTTATAATGATGATCGTATTCTTGAAATTCACGGTGACGCCTTTGTTGTCTGTAAGCCGCCCGTCGTCAAGTACCTGAAGCAGCACGTTGAACACATCCGGATGGGCTTTTTCGATTTCATCCAACAAAACGACCGAATATGGACGTCGTCGCACAGCCTCGGTCAATTGACCTCCTTCATCGTATCCCACATAACCTGGTGGGGCGCCTACAAGTCTACTCACGCTGTGCCGCTCCATGTACTCGCTCATGTCGATGCGGACCATAGCGTTCTCATCATTGAACAAAAAGGAAGCCAGAGTTCGGGCTAATTCCGTTTTACCCACTCCGGTTGAACCCATGAAAATAAATGATCCTATCGGACGGTCTTCATCCTGAAGTCCGGCTCGCGAACGACGCACGGCGTTGGCAACAGCCTCGATGGCCTGGTGTTGTCCTACAACTCGTTTATGTAGCTCCTCTTCGAGCAAAAGAAGCTTCTGACGCTCACCCTGAAGCATTTTACGAACGGGGATTCCGGTCCAACGCGATACAATATCTGCGATTTCCTCGGCGTATACCTCCTCCTTGAGCATCGCCTTATCTCCCTGCATGTCAGCGAGTTTACGCTGAGCCTCAGCCAGCTCTTTTTCCAGTTTGTTGATGGTGCCGTAGCGAAGTTCTGCCACTTTTTCGTAGTTGCCATTACGCTCGGCTTTATCGGCCTCATTTCTTGAGGTTTCGATAGCCTGTTTCATTCCCTGGATATGCTGGATCATCTCTTTCTCGGCGTTCCACCGGGTAGCCAGGGCTTTGTGTTTTTCGTGAAGATCGGCGAGTTCTTTGTTGATATGATCGATTTTACCGGTGTCTTTTTCGCGTTTCAACGCTTCTCGCTCGATCTCCAGCTGACGGATTTGGCGGTCGATCTGATCCAGCTCCTCTGGCATCGAGTCGATCTGGATGCGAAGTCGGGAAGCCGCTTCATCGATGAGATCGATGGCTTTATCCGGTAAAAAGCGATCGCTGATGTATCGGTCAGACAACTCCGCCGCCGCCACAATGGCCTCGTCAGTGATCCGGACTCCATGATGCAACTCGTAACGCTCTTTGAGTCCACGAAGTATGGAAACCGTGTCTTCGACCGATGGTTCTCCGACAAGAACGGTCTGCAAACGACGTTCCAAGGCTTTATCCTTTTCGATGAACTTACGGTATTCAGCTAGCGTTGTGGCACCGATTGCGTGCATTTCACCCCGGGCCAGCGCTGGTTTGAGGATATTGGCGGCGTCCATAGCCCCTTCAGCGGCACCGGCGCCAACCAGCGTGTGAATCTCATCAATAAACAAAATGAGCTCTCCATTCGAGTCTGTCACCTCTTTGACCACGGCTTTCAGACGCTCCTCGAATTCACCTCTGAATTTCGTACCAGCTACCAGTGCCCCCATGTCAAGAGCAACGACCCGTTTAGACTTTAGTCCCTCCGGTACGTCTCCTTTCACGATTCGAAGGGCCAGTCCTTCAGCTATAGCCGTTTTACCGACTCCAGGCTCACCGATCAGTACCGGATTGTTCTTGGTACGACGGGAGAGGATCTGCATCACACGACGTATCTCCTGATCGCGACCAATGACCGGATCCAGTTTGTTCTTTTCGGCGAGCTCGTTCAGATCACGGGCATATTTCTTCAAAGACTGATAACGTCCTTCAGCATTTGGATCATCTACTTTCGAGGTACCTCGCACAGACTTCAGCACTTCCATCACCGCTGCCTCCGTCACTCCATCCCCTTTCAACAGTGCAGAGACATCTCCGGGTTGATTCAATATCGCCAGAAATACGTGTTCAGAGCTGATGTAGTCATCGCCCATCTTCTCGGCCGTCTTCATGGCCGCATCCATAACCCCCTTGGAATTATTGGATAGGTACTGTCCCGAAACCGCAGCGCCCTGTACTACTGGCAGTCGTTTCAGAATCTCATCGAGACGTGACTGCAATTTGGTAATTGAAGCTTCAAGTTTCTTCAAAATGGTTATCGACACACCGTGCTCGTCTTGTAGCAGTGCTTTGAGTATATGCACCGGTTCCAGAGCCTGATGATTGCGGGATGCAGCAAGTTCCATCGCGTTCTGCATCGCTTCCTGAGCCTTGATTGTAAACTTGTTGAAGTTCATTTTTATGTAGTATTCTTGGTTTTTTCGGGCCAGATGAAACACAATGCGTTGTTTGCCAGCCTGAATGATTCGGTAGGATCAATGATACGTTGATCCTTGGTTTTTCTATGTAAACCATCGCACAATCCGTACCAAAACCAGTTCAAGAGGCATTATTTCAGGATAACTGACAAAATTAACCAGCCACAACGAACATTCTGTCATTATGACAGCAAGAAACCCGGGTTTTTGTTTAATTCCTTCGATTAAAGGCACTTTTGGAAGGAATATTTGGTTGTGAACGGTGTCTGAGGGTTAACATTTATGCCAACAACCCTTCTGAATTATTAGTATTTTAAGGAAAATTAACAGTACGGTATATCACATGTTGAAACATTTATTTATGCCCATTTTTCTTCTGATACTGCTTGCAGCGTGTTCATCACCTCAATCCGAACAAACATCTGAACAGGCTATAGCTTCGCGCCCGATAGAACAAATGAACGACCGGGAAGCCTCGTTGCTTGGGCTGGACCTCAAAACCGGGGATCCGGAGCAGGGTTGGCCCAATTGGGCTGGATCGAAGGTCTATAGTATGGAAGAGGCCCAGGCTTTGGCCAAAGAAAACGGTAAAAAGGTTCTGGTAGAAGTGTATGCCGTCTGGTGTGGATTCTGCAGAAAGATGGCAGCCGAAACTCATCCCACTCAAAAGGTAAAAGATGCCGTAAACGAGCTGTTTTATCTGGTTCGGCTGAATGCCGAGTCAGAAAAAGTGGTCGTCTTTAACGGAGAACCTATGACTGAAGCCGAATTAGCAACTGCATTTGGCGTTTCCTCATTCCCCACAACCGTTTTTGTTGATACCAATGGAGATCCACTGGGTTACCAGCCTGGTTTCATGGATGCCAATACCTACACGGAACTTATTTCTTACGTCGGTACCGACTCTTTCAAATCGACCTCTTTCGAAGATTTTGTCCAATCCAGAAACGCACAGTAATCCATTCGCGTCATTATACGGCGCACAAGCGAACCACAGAATGTCACTAAATAGCATTTCGATTCGAGTCATCATCGTACACCTAGTAGTTCTTCTTGGTTTATCGGCACTACTCCCGCAACCGGTACAGGCACAGCCTGTAACAAGTGCCTCGAAAGTTGCCGTTTCCACTCAGACTTCAACCTCTGCCGTTCTTTCAGGATCATCGATCCAAACCGTTGTGGTCATGGATATTGAACAGGGATGGCACATCAATTCCAATCGACCAACGCTGGAATGGTTGATCGGAACCACGCTGAATCTGGAGTTTCCGGATGGCTTGTCTGCCAGAGAAACAGTCTTCCCGCCTTTCAAAGAATATGAATTCTCGTTCGCTCAGGGGCAAATTCTTCACGTTTATGAAGGGAAGTCTCCCATTTTCCTGAAAGTAAATGTAGCGGAAGGAGTCGCGGCGGGTGATTATCCTGTTTCAGGCACACTTCGGGTTCAAGCTTGCGACGACATGGTCTGTCTGGCACCATCCAATATTCCCGTTTCATTCACCATCACGGTAACCGATGACCCAACCACTATTGAACAGGTCGATGCCTCTGTTTTTGATTCCTTCGATCCCTCATCGAGTAATTTTGTAACCTTTGACCAGGCCGTTGAACAGAATCAGATTGCCGCATTAATAGACGAAAGCGGACTCTTTTGGGCGTTTGTTGCCATATTTTTCATTGGATTGGCGTTGAATCTGACACCGTGCGTGTATCCGATGATTTCGGTAACGGTTTCTATTTTTGGTGGCCAGACCGACACCAATGTTGGACGGGTTTTCGCTAAGGCACTTACATACGTGCTGGGTATTGCCACAATGTACAGTGTATTGGGAGTCATCGCGGCACTCAGTGGTGGATTATTTGGATCAGCCTTACAAAGCCCTGTTGTTCTGGCCGTAATCGGGCTATTATTGCTTAGATTAGCATTAAGCATGTTCGGTTTATACGAAATCCAGATGCCCTACTGGCTCACATCCAAACTAGGCGGGCAGTCCGCTTCCGGATTTATTGGCGTTTACATGTCTGGACTTGTAGTGGGAGTGTTTGCGGCACCATGCATCGGCCCGCCAATTATTGCGCTGCTGGCATTTGTTGGAGCTAAAGGTGATCCTGTATTTGGATTCTGGTCCTTTTTCATCCTGTCACTGGGACTCGGATTCCCGTATCTCATTCTTGGAACCTTTTCTGGTTTACTACAGAAACTTCCAAAATCCGGAGTTTGGATGGTATGGGTCAAAAAAGTATTCGGCATCGTACTGGTCGGGGTGGGACTTTTTTACCTGGGACTTGCTTTCTTCCCAAAGTACACGCCGTGGGTGCTGGCACTAACCTTACTCCTGGGCGGACTATACCTCGGATTCCTGGAACGATCTGGACTTGACAAAAAAGTGTTTAGAGTCGTTAAATGGACAGTCGGTTTGATAGGAATTGTATTTGGAATCCTGATGGTTCATAATCTGACAAAACCAAGCGTTGAGTGGACTCCTTACGACCCGGCAGCATACGAGCAGGCGCTAGCCGATGGCCAACCAATGGTACTCGACTTCTATGCAGACTGGTGTATCCCATGCCTGGAACTTGATCAGGTTACGTTTGTGGATGCGGGTGTCATTGACGGATTAGCTCGGTTTGTACGATTCAAGGTAGACCTCACCAACTTCGATTCTGAATCATCAAATGCGCTCAGAGAACAATTCAACATCATTGGAGTTCCGACTATCGTATTTATTGGCTCTGACGGTCGAGAGGTGAATAGCGCTCGTGTCATCGGATTCCTGAATCCCGATGCGTTCATGGAACAAGTCGATAAAGTGGAATAGGATGAGGGATGAGCCACCTTCTGCTGTGTATGCTGGTGGCATCTCTGTTTCCATTTTAGAACAATGACTGCACGTGTAGCGCTTTTGTCTGCACTGCGATTCCTAATCCCGACTAATCAAAATCCACGGTTCCTCAAGTGGCGGGAGTTCTAAGAAACTCATGTTTACCTTGGTAGTAGGATGGGTAAACGAAAGTTGATGTGCAAACAGCGCAATGTGCTGTCCCACTACGGCCTGTTTATTGTACCGCTGGTCACCCCAAAGTGGATGACCAGATGCCAGAAACTGCACTCTGATCTGATGCGGTCGCCCGGTTTCAAGGTCAATTTCAACCAATGACAGCCCTGAATTATAACCGACTCTTCTGAAATGCAAAATGGCTTTCTTGGACCCTGGAACTTCTTTATTGTGAGCCGAAACCATGTTTGTGCGCTCATCTTTCAATAACCAGTGAGTCCATGTACCAGCGTCCGGAGTTCGACCCTGAACCACGGCCAGATATGTTTTTTTCATCGAATTACGTCGAATTTCGTCAGATAATCTGGATGCTGCTTTAGATGTTCGGGCAAAAACCATAACCCCTCCGACCGGTCGATCAAGCCGGTGAACTATACCCGTAAATACGTTACCTGGCTTGTTGTACTTTTCTCCGATGTACTGCTTGATTTCCTGCTGAAGATCGGGATCTCCAGATTCATCTGCCTGAACAGGGATATGCCTGGGTTTGACAACCACGATGAGGTGATTGTCCTCATAAAGAACCTTAAAGCCGGACACTGATTTTTGAGGTGACATATCCGCAAAGATAAGCTAGTAGATACGTGTTTTAAAATAAAAAAGCCGGAGACTCGAGTACCTCCGGCTTTCATTCAGACGAGTATAGAAGAGCAACCGATTAGTTTATTTCAAAAGCTACAAATGAAGAGGTTCTTCCTCGAACAACCTGAAGCAGTACCACTTGACCCGGTTCTACAGCGCCAACCAGTTGATTGAACTCCTGAACATTTCTGACTGCACGACGATTCACTGCTGTAATCACATCGTCTTTACGAAGATTGTTCCTGAACGCAGTACTTTCTTCGCTGATTTCTTCTACGATCACACCCCTGATTGCATTTCTGAGTCCCAACTCCTGAAGTTTTTCAGCACTCAGATCCACTACAGCAAATCCGGTACGCTCAAACAATCCTCTACTGCCAGCCCGAGCGATGAGTTCATCAGCTGGCATCTCTTCAACGCGGACGTTCATAACCAAGTTTTTCGACTCACGGAGAATCTCAAGTCTGATTTGATCACCTGGCGCCTTGGAAGCAATATATCCCCTGAACTGGGCCGTATTGACCATCTTCCGGCCATCAGCTTCCAGGATGACGTCGCCTTCTTTTAATCCGGCCTTTTCAGCAGGACTGTTTTCTGTGACACTTGAAATCAGCACACCTTCCGGAGTCTTCAGGTCGAATGCACGAGCAATGTTTGCATCGATATTCTGAATGGTAACACCTACATAACTGCGGGTAACTTTTCCGGTTTGAATGATCGATCGCATGATATTTCTGGCAAGATTGATAGGAATTGCAAATCCAATCCCCTGGAATCCACCTGATCGGGAGGCTATAGCGGTGTTGATTCCAACAAGTTCACCATCCAGGTTGATCAACGCTCCCCCCGAATTACCAGGATTAATAGCAGCATCGGTCTGGATAAAATCCTCGTAGTCCAATAGCCCTACACCAGAACGCCCCTTAGCACTAACAATACCCATCGTTACCGTATGAGCCAGATTCTCGTCCAGTGGACTTCCGATTGCCAGAATCCACTCACCCACACGCAAATCATCCGAATTACCCAGGCGAATTGCCGGAAGGTCAGACCCTTCGATTTTTAGAACGGCTATATCAGTATTCGGATCTGCCCCAACCACTTTAGCTGGATACACCTTATTGTTCATCATTCGAATTTTTACGGTATCAGCCTCAGCTATAACATGATTATTTGTGATAATATAGCCGTCATCAGAAACAATCACACCAGAACCCTGTCCGGCCTGGCGATACTCCTGTTGCCGCTGTTGCCCTTGACGAAACCCGAAAAAGTCCGCAAAAGGATCAAAAGAACGAACCCGTAGAGTCCTTTCGGTGAATACCGTTACGACAGTGGGATTGGCATCCTCAGCAATATCCACCATGGCATTACTGAAATCACGCATGCTGCGGATAGGTCGGTCGGCAGCTTTGCTGGTATCTGTATGCGTGGTGGGAACTTCCAGAAATGCGAAATTAGTAGAAGCTGCTGGCTCGGCTGATACATCGAAAGGGGTATCAACATATTTCAGGCCGAAAATAAGAAAGATAAGTAGGATTATGGCGCTGAACTTCGTCATTTGTTTTGTCATGATTGTATGATTGATTCATAGTTCTGTTTAGACACTTTCGGCTGTGATAACTTATTTCGGTGTCAGTTTATTGTGTTGATCGGTAAGCAGCAAACAACGAGCAGGGAGAGCTCAGACTGACAGAAAACAGAAAACGGTAAAACGGCCGGCGGGACCGCTGCAAATATCCTTGCCTTTATCGCACTGTTTATATAGAAGCCTGCTCGCTCTTAATGGCAATGCAGTTTTTTGTTTTCGCAAAGTTACGATTATCCATTTTGAAAAATCATAACTTTGCTATATATTTGTTTATTCGCATTAACAGATAATTATTCTATGACACAAATAAAAGAACTTTTCGAGTCATTAGCAGACGAAAACCGCCTTAGGATAATCAACCTCCTGATTGCAAGTCCTTATCTGTGTGTAGCTGACTTCCAACGCGTACTGGAGATGCCACAGACCCGGGTTTCCAGACATCTGGGCTATCTTAAAAGTCGTGACATTGTGCAGGCAGACCGGAAAGGAACCTGGATGTACTACCAGCTTTCGGATCGAATCCAGAATAATCTAGGCTTGGTGTCTACTCTCCGAAGCCTCTTCGCGAAAACAGAAACAGGGCTTCATGATATCGAACTGCTTCTGGAAGGGCTCGATGATAATTCCATTGCGGCACTCAAGGAAGCCCCTGCTGAAACCGTTGAGTTCGTTATCGAAAATTGTTGTTCCCTCGGACAATGAGGCATAAAGGCAGGGAGTAGCCAGTAGGTAATCAGTCTACTCCAATACGTTAGCAATCGTACAATCAAGAGCCACCTACTCCCTGCCTTTACTTGTTTAACTCTACGATTTGAACTTCTATTCAATGTATCAGCAATTTATGTAAGTGATTTAACCGTTTTTTTATGTGAATCTCACGTGCTGATGTAGTATTTTGGGCTATGAGTAAAAAATTATACCCAAGAATCGAAGCAACACTCCATGAGGTCCGTGAATCCATCGCGGAACCTACCCAGGAGAGAATCGCTATGTTATCGAAGATTTCGGATTGGTTAAAAGCGGATAACTCGAACCGAAAGTTGATATTCGTCTGCACACATAACTCACGTAGAAGTCATATGGCCCAATTCTGGGCTGCAGCAGCTGCTGAGTTTTGCGGTGTAACGGGAATCGAGACGTTCTCGGCGGGAACTGAAGCAACTGCCATGCATCCACATACGGTTGAGGCACTCATCGAGTGTGGATTCGAAATCAATGTACCAGATTCTGTTGCTTCCAATCCATTGTACCAGGTCAGACTCGGCGGACTCCTACCTGTGATTTCCGGCTTTTCAAAAGCACTTGGACACGAATCGCTTCCAACAAAAAACTTCTGTGCCGTACTGGTCTGTGACTCTGCCGCTGAAGCTTGTCCGTTTGTTCCGGGTGCAAATGCTCGAATCCCAGTTCTCTATAAAGATCCAAAGGAATCGGATGGCACACCCAAACGTCGTATCACCTATTTGAATCGCTCTAAAGAAATAGCCAGAGAAATGCTTTGGGTCATGGAAGACGTAACAAGTACCTTTCCAACCAGGTAAAAAATACACACACCTGTTGTCCCATGTAAACAACAAAGGCCCGGATTCGACCGAGCCTTTGCTTCACCTAATCACCAAAGTAACGTCTGGCATTACTTGATTTGTATTTGCTTCGTTACAGCGTTTTCAATCTTATCGATCGTAACACGCAATACTCCATCAGTGTAGCTTGCCTGGATGGATTCACGGTTGATGTTCGTAGGCAGGGTCAGGGACCGACTAAACGTACCGTAACTGGTTTCAACCAGATGATACTTCACTTTGTCTTCCTCTTTTGAGGTTTTGCGCTCGCCACGAATTGTAAGTGTCCGATCATCAAGATCTATGTTGATGTCTTCTTTCTTGATCCCCGGTAACATGACTTCGATTTCGTACGCTTTGTCGGTTTCACGCACATCAACGCCTGGTAAGAAATTACCCTCAACCGGACGTGAACCGGTTACCATATCATCAAATACACTGTCCAAAAATTGAGAGAACGTTCTTGGTATTAGTTGATCCATTTCACGGTTTGGTCGATATTTTACAAGTGTCATAATGATCCTCCTATGTAGGTTTTGGTTTATTGTTGTCACACTAAGACTATGGCAAAGGGCGTGCCAAATTTGAAATAAGCAAACGATGTGTACAATCCGACATATTTCATACAAATATATCCGACATGTTGTCCTGGTCCCTGTCATTTTGATCGACTTTTATGCCGACTGGTGTGCTCCCTGCCGTATGATGCCGCCTATTCGACAGGAACTGAAGAAAGCAACTGGAGATAACCTAACCATTATAAAAGTAGATACCGACCGTAATCCGGATATTGCTATCCGCTATCAGGTAATGGGAATCCCAAATTTGATTCTTTTCAAAAATGGGAAAGTACTATGGCAACAGGCGGGGGTTGTTCGTATGCCCATGCTCAAGCACATCATTGACCAAAAGCTCGAACAATTCGCTGAAGCCTGATCCCTTGCATTAGATTCATTCTGCTTCATACGTAAGAAAAAAATGGCTTTGGAAAGACGTTTAGACGTTGTTTCTGAGCCATTTTTTCGTTTTATTTGAAGCTCACTTTGTTAGGGGACACCTTTTACTATGATCGACACGCCTTCAAAACCAAAAACCTGGACACCCGACTCCTGGAGGGACAAACCCGTCTGGCAAATTCCCGAATATCCCTCATCTTCCGAACTGGATACCCGTTTCAAGGAGCTAAAAAGCTATCCTCCGCTGGTCACATCCTGGGAAATCGAAGCACTACGAAACAAAATCGCTGACGCCTCCAACGGTCAAGGATTCATTTTACAGGGTGGAGACTGCGCTGAGTCTTTTGACCGATGTAACGCCGATACAATCGTCAAGCTGCTTAAGGTCTTGTTGCAAATGAGTTTCATCCTGATTCACGAGATGAATACTCCGGTTACCCGAATCGGCCGCATAGCAGGACAGTACGCGAAACCCCGCTCAAGTGATTACGAAAGCGTGAATGGACAACACATCAAGTCTTACCGTGGTGATCTGTTCAATAGTTTCGATGCAAACCCGCAGGCCCGGGAATCTGACCCGACTCGACTGGTTGAAGCGTATCAGAAATCTGCCATGACGCTAAATTTTGTCCGCGCTTTGACAGATGGCGGTGGGTTTGCCGACCTTCACCACCCCGAATACTGGGAACTGGATTTCATGAAACGAAATCCGTACTACAAAGAGTACAAACAAATGGTAGAGTCGATCAACCATGCCATCCACTTTGTGGAAGCGATCTCCCCACAAAAGGTGCAGACACTCAAAAATGTGGACTTCTACACCTCCCACGAAGCACTTAATCTCTATTACGATAGCGCTCAGACCCGAACTGTACCGCACAAGCCAGGATATTACAACCTGAGTACCCACATGCCCTGGGTTGGGAACAGAACCCGACAACCCGAAGGCGCTCACATAGAGTATGTCCGCGGTATAAGAAATCCGATTGGCATAAAAGTGGGACCTCCCTACACTGTCGATGAAATCCTGTATCTGATCGAGCATGTGAATCCCAGTCAAGAACCCGGAAAAGTGACTCTGATCACTCGCTTTGGTCAGGGCAACGTAGAAAAACATCTCCCTGAACTCATCAGAGCAGTGAACCGTGCTGGATTCCACGTGCTTTGGAGTTGCGACCCGATGCACGGAAATACGTTCGCAACCGAAGATGGCATCAAAACACGCAGCTTCAACGCCATATTGGACGATATCCGACAAACTTTTGCAGTTCACAGAAGCGAAAACACCATTCTTGGGGGGGTACATCTCGAACTTACCGGACGTAATGTCACCGAATGTGTAGGCGGAGCAAATGGACTGAATGAAAAAAGTCTGAATCACAAGTATGAAACCTACTGCGATCCGCGGCTGAACTACGAGCAAGGTCTTGAAATGGCCTTCCTGATTGCCCGCGAATGGAACAAAAACCGTGAATAGTCCCGTGTAACTTTTAATGTTACGGCGAAGAAGCAACCATCGGATTTTTCTACGATATGATCCGTATTTGAACTATCTTACCAGATTGATCGTTGCCAATTCGAACCCGAAACAGGACTGTTCTACACTGCATGTTTGATTCCATTATTATTCGTGGTGCACGAGAGCACAATCTCAAAAATATTGATATCGACATCCCTCGAGATCAGCTGGTCGTGGTGACCGGATTGTCGGGCTCAGGTAAATCTTCTCTTGCGTTCGATACCATCTATGCCGAGGGACAACGCCGTTTCATGGAATCATTGAGCGCTTATGCCCGGCAATTTCTGGGCATGATGGAACGTCCGGATATCGATTTCATCGATGGCCTGTCTCCTGTAATATCGATTGACCAAAAGACGACCAATCGCAATCCAAGGTCTACGGTAGGAACAGTTACCGAGATCTACGACTTCCTGCGCCTATTGTATGCCCGTATCGGAGTCCCATACTCATATGCTACGGGACAAAAAATGGAGAAACAGACTCCCGAGCAGGTTATTGAGTCGATTATGCGCTTGCCTGAAGGTACCAAGGCGTACTGTTTGGCACCTGTTGTACGCGGACGCAAGGGACACTACCGTGAACTCTTTGAACAAACCCTGAAACAGGGTTTTATCCGGGTCCGGGTTGATGGTGAATATATTGAGCTGGAAAAAGGTCTGCAGGTGGACCGCTACAAAACACACGATATAGAAGTGGTGATCGACCGATTCGTCATCACCGAAAACTCCAGAAACAGAATCTCGCAGAGTGTCTACACAGCCCTTGAAATGGCAGATGGAACCGTAATTTTACATATCCCCGATGCTACAGACTCCCATCCTAAAGGCCGTGATATTCTGTTCTCCCAAAAACTTTTCGATGCAGATGCCGGTATTGCCTACGATGACCCGGCTCCGAATCTGTTTTCATTTAATTCTCCATATGGTGCCTGTAAATCCTGCGGAGGACTGGGGTACACTCATGATGTGGATCCTGAGCTCCTGATGCCAAACCATCGACAATCGGTCAATGACGGTGGAATCAGATTTTTGGGTAAACCACGAAATATATTCGCCTTTAAACAGATTGAAGCCGTACTGCACACGTTCGGGGCTGATTTCAACACACCGATCCGTGAGTTCCCGGCAGAATTGATGCGTGTCCTTCTTCACGGTAGTGGAAAAGAAAACTTCGATATTAAATACGATTTCAAAGCCAGTACGGTGACCTACCAGCAGACTTTCGAAGGTCTTCTTTCCATAATCCGGTCTCAGTATGAAGACACTAAATCGGCCTCACAACGTGAAAAAGCTAAGTCATTCATGGGTAAAACCAATTGCCCTAGTTGCGGGGGAGGTCGATTGAATAAAGAAGCGTTATCATACAAAGTTGGGTCTTATACCATTGCCGATCTGGTTCGGATGGATATCGGTTCTTTAAAAAAGGCGATCAACAACCTGGAGTTGAACGATCGACAACGCATCATCGGTCAACAGGTGATCAAAGAAATACGGGACCGACTGGAATTCCTGGAAAATGTGGGCCTAAATTATCTGAGTCTGGATCGAGAAGCTCAAACATTGAGTGGTGGCGAGGCGCAGCGAATCCGTTTGGCCACCCAAATCGGGACCCAGCTTGTTGGGGTGTTATACATTCTGGATGAACCCAGTATCGGACTCCATCAACGCGACAATTTAAAGCTGATAAACTCCCTGCGAACGCTCAGGGATCTCGGAAATAGCGTAATTGTTGTGGAACACGACCGGGAAACCATAGAAGCTGCCGATTTTGTAATCGATATGGGTCCAGGCGCAGGAATATACGGTGGAAATATAGTAAGTGCCGGAAAACCCGAAGAACTGGATACATCCTCGATCACATCTCGTTTCCTGAAATACAAGGACAAGATCCCGGTGCCGGCTCAAAGACGTCCCGGTTCGGGCAAGCACCTTTCCATACACGGTGCCAGGGGACACAACCTCAAAAACACAGATCTGCATCTGCCACTTGGGAAATTTATCTGTGTCACAGGAGTGAGTGGTAGCGGAAAAAGCTCGCTGATCAATCATACCTTATCCCCCATACTCAGCTCTCATTTATACAAGTCCCGTGAAGTCCCGCTACCTTATGATGAAGTTCAGGGTCTTGAACACATCGATAAAGTAATCAGTATTGACCAGAGCCCGATCGGACGCACACCTCGTTCCAATCCGGGTACCTACACCAAGGTGTTCGACACGATCCGTGCGCTTTTCGCTGAAATGCCCGAGGCTAAAATCCGTGGATACGACCAGGGACGATTCAGTTTCAACGTCAAGGGTGGACGCTGTGAGACGTGCAGTGGCGACGGACTTCGCAAAATTGAGATGAACTTCCTGCCGGATGTCTATGTGACCTGCGAAACCTGTAACGGAAAACGTTACAACCGCGAGACTCTGGAAGTCTTTTATAAAAACAAACACATCGCTGAAGTCCTGGATATGCCTATCAAAGATGCTGTTGATTATTTCGATACCGTTCCGAGAATCAGACGCATCCTGGAAACCATGTGTTCCGTAGGTCTGGGATACCTTACAATTGGTCAGTCCAGCACTACGCTTTCGGGTGGTGAGGCCCAACGCATTAAATTAGCCCGGGAGCTCTCCAAGATCGGTACAGGAGACACCTTGTACATCATGGACGAACCCACTACCGGCCTGCATTTCCAGGATGTAAACATGTTGGTCGAAGTGATCCAGAAGCTGGTTGACAAAGGCAATACGGTTGTGGTCATTGAGCATAATCTGGATTTGATCAAAGCCTGCGACTGGATCATCGATGTGGGTCCGGAAGGTGGAGCTGCCGGCGGAAGCATCATTGCCGAGGGTACTCCCGAGCACGTAGCCATGTGTCGTGATTCCATTACAGGTAGATTCATTGCCGATGAACTTAAACGATCCGGTGAGCTCGTGTCCTGATTCAAATCGCTTTCCTTGGCCATAATTTTATTGTATCTTCGAAGAATGCTGTACTCGCGATACAAAAACATGGTGATACTCATCGGATTCCTTTTCGGAATCGGACTCACATCCCATTATTTTGCAAATCCATCGATCACCCAGCAGGACGCGCTCACAAACTGGCTCTTAACCTTTGCTGACGCAGATCAAACCACACTTGCGAGCGAGAAACTGACTTCAGCTCTCTCGGGTTTATCCGGTGATGTTGAACAAACACTTACCGTTGCTTCCAGGGTAATCGCTGAAAATCCAGAACTATTCACTCTGCCACAAGACGAAGAATCCAGCGACCAAGAGGTTCTTGAAGTTCTCATTTTTCAGTGGAATAACAACGATCAATCCAGTGGTATGGCCAAAGCTGTACAACCTGACAGAAATCGTTCCGCTACTACTCCCGTTGAATTTCAGCACACCCAACAGGGCAGCTATATCAATCAGTTGGACGTCACGGCTACCAGATTTTTAAGTGTCAACATCTCAGGTCCACAGACGCTGGTAACATGGGTCCTTGAACCCTTGATTAACGGATTGTCAATCAACGCTCCATAGAATCATAGGGTGCTCCTGCCTTCCCGAGCACCATACACCTGGAACACTACTTCGCTATTCGTTACATCGGTTGATTTTTTGGAACTAGGCGGGACCGGTTAACTAGCGACTTCCGTATCGCATGGATTATCAGTCACATACGTAAAGCGATAGATTTTGGTGTTCATCATTTTTTCAACACAGTATTTACTCAAACATCAAACAAACCCAAACACATGAAACGCAATAACAGTACAAAAATCGCCTTTATCGCAGCCTTTGTGATCATCTGCGGGTATTATCTGTCATTCACCGTGCGTAATTGGCTGGAATCACGCCACATTGAATCGCTGGATGAACAGACACGCGCGACCTACGTGGAGGAAAATGCCTCTTCTATACAAAGTCTTCGTGAAAGAACCCTAACTCTCGGACTTGATCTCCAGGGTGGAATGAACGTGACCCTAGAACTGGCTACACCTCAATTGTTGCGAGAGTTAGCCAAGGAATATGCCGATGCCGAATTCGAAGAGGTCATTCTCGCGGCTGCGGCTTCAGCAGATGCCAATAATACCGATATCATCGATGAGTTTGCCGCTGAATTTCAGACACGTGACGCCAGTGCACGGTTGAGCAGATATTTCCGCTCCGATGCCGATGCCATCACCCGGGCATCATCGAATGCCGAGGTGGTCGAGTATCTGAAAACGCAGCGTAACTCTGCTGTAGATCGTGCCATTCAGATTGTTCGTAATCGAGTTGACCGATTTGGGGTGACCGAACCATCCATTACGCGTCAGGGTGCCAACCGAATTGTGGTTGAGCTACCTGGTGTGGACGATGAAGAGCGTGTGCGTAATCTTCTCAAAGGCACGGCACGTCTTGAGTTTCGACTCACAGCCGAAGCCCAGGAACTTGCCGGTTCTCTGCAGCGTGTGGTCGACTATTTCACCGTATCAACGACCGCTGAAGGTGATTCAGTAGCTACTCAGTCAAATGCACTACTGGAAGTCTTTATTCCACAAGGCCAAAGCGTAGTGTTCGGATCCGCATCCGTTCGCGACACGGCTGCGGTATCTGCTCTGTTGTCTGCGCCGGAGGTTCAGCGTTTGCTACCCCGTGACATTGCACTGCTGTGGACATCCCGGTCCGAATTTACCAACGAAAACGGACTTGAATTCTTCTCACTCATCGGTGTTCGTAATAACGTTGAAATGACAGGTGAAGTGATTACTGAAGCTCGTCCAACTTTCGACCCTGTGACCAACGAACCACAGGTTTCCATGACCATGAACCGCGATGGCGCTTCACGATGGGCCCGCATCACAGGTGCAAATATTGGTCGTCCGGTTGCGATTATCCTCGACAACTACGTGTACACCTATCCCAACGTTATCAACCGAATCAGTGATGGACGTTCATCCATCACCGGACTCACAGGGGTTCAGGAAGCCGATGACCTTGTGAACATCCTGATGTCAGGTGCACTTCCTGCTCCATTGGATATCGTTGAAGAACGCGTAGTAGGTCCATCACTCGGAGCGCAATCCATCAGCTCAGGACTCAATGCAGTGATCTTTGGATTGGTTGTAGTTGCTATCTTTATGGTGTTCTATTATCACGTGGGTGGAGCCATTGCCGACATCGCGCTGGTTTCGAGTTTGTTCTTCATCCTTGGGATCATGGCAGCATTTAATGCTACGCTCACACTCCCAGGTATCGCCGGTATCGTTCTGACCATAGGTATGGCGGTGGACGCCAACGTACTGATTTTCGACCGTATCCGCGAAGAACAACGCCATGGTAAAAGCCTACTGGCCGCCATAGACAGTGGATATGCAAATGCCATGAGTGCTATTATCGATGCCAACGTGACCACCTTCCTGGTTGCGATCATTCTGTACAGCTTCGGGGTTGGTCCGATCAAAGGATTCGCCGTTACCCTTATGGCCGGTATTGTCGCTTCACTCTTTGCAGCAATTGTCATAACCCGTGTGATCATCGATTTCATCACACGCGACAAGACTCGCAATGTGAGCTTTGGTTGATTCACTGAAACCAGGATTTTTAAACACATACAACTATGAGATTATTTGAAACACCCTCTTACGAATTTGTGAGAAACAGAAAGATCGGATATATCATATCGTCCGTTCTTATTTTGATCTCCATCGGAGCCATCGTCTTTAAAGGATTATCGTATGGCATTGACTTCAACGGCGGTACTGAAATCGTCGTGGAGTTCGAACGCGAAGCCTCTGTCACCGACGTGCGTAGCGTACTTACAGCAGCTCTGGGATCACAGCCCGAAGTAAAACAGTTCGGACTCAGCCGGGATTTGTTGATCAGAACCGACTCAAAATTAGAAACAAGTGCCCTTCAAAGCACTATTCTGAGCACATTATCTCAAAATTTTGCAGATAATCCGGCCATAATCATAAAATCTGACGTGGTTGGGCCCCGATTTGCCGATGACCTAAAACGTGGAGCACTTTATGCAGTAATTTTCTCACTCGTGGTCATCTTCCTGTACATCCTGGTACGTTTCCGTAATCTCGGATACTCAATTGGATCTGTTGCAGCCATCATTCACGATGTGATCATCATCACGGGTCTGTTCACCATCTTCAACGAGATCCTGCCATTCAGTCTGGACATCGATCAAACGATCATCGCTGCGTTCCTGACCATAGTGGGTTACTCTCTGAACGACACCGTAGTTGTGTTTGACCGGATCCGAGAAAACACATTGGTACACAAAACGATGGGTATTGAAGACATGGTGAACCAGAGTATCAATGATACCTTGAGCCGAACTGTGGTAACTTCATTAACGACCTTGTTTGTTGTAGTTGTGCTCTTTATCTTCGGAGGTGAGGTACTGAAAGGATTCTCGTTTGCACTCATCGTTGGAATCATTTTGGGAACTTACAGTACACTTTTTATCGCGGTACCCCTTCTGGTCGACCTGAAGAAAAAAGGTATCGTTGCTAAAAAGTAAACCATATTTTTAGCTATAAAACAGGAAGAAGAACCAATTTCGGAGTACAATTATGAGTTTTAATGTAAATGAGCGGTACAACTGCGTCGTTATCGAATTCAAAGGCAACATCATGGGCGGTCCGGTAGCCGTTGAACTCAACAGTAAACTTCACGAGCTCATTGATGGCGGCAAGAAGCATGTTGTGGTTGACCTCAGCAAGGTAAAGTTCATGAACTCTTCCGGCCTTGGTATGCTCATCGGAGCTCTCACCACAATGCGTAATGCAGGTGGTGACCTTCGTATCGCCAATGCGACCGACAAAATCGAGAGTCTGTTGATCATCACCAAGTTGATCACCGTTTTCGATCACTATCGTACGCTCGACGAGGCTGTGAAGTCATTCGAAGGTTAATCTCCATACTTCCTGATTCTCAGGGGACTGGCTTCCAGCTCCCCTGATCTGCTATACACGTAAAAAGCTCGCACTTGCGGGCTTTTTACACGTTTATCACCTGTCATTATTCAAATTCTTAAACCATTTCAGAGGCAGAATGCCCGTTAGAGTTGTAATTGGAGCCCAATGGGGCGATGAGGGTAAAGGAAAAATCGTTGACCTGCTCAGCGATCAAACCGAATATGTGGTGCGCTATCAAGGCGGTGCCAATGCCGGACACACACTCAAGTTCGACGGTAAAACATTCGTACTTCACCTGATTCCATCTGGTATTTTCCACGGTAACACGACCTGTGTGATCGGTAATGGGGTTGTCATCGATCCAGTCAAGCTGCTCGATGAAATTGAGGCTGTTCGCAAAATGGGAGTTAATCCCGAGGGACGACTTCTGGTCAGCGAATCTGCCCACGTCATCCTTCCGTACCACAAAGCCCTTGACCAGGCCCGCGAATCGGCACGTGGTGAACATAAAATCGGCACCACCGGCCGTGGAATAGGCCCCTCCTATGTACATAAAGTAGCCCGAATGGGGATCCGAATGATGGACATTCTCCATCCCGAAGGGTTGCGTGAAAAATTGGAATATGCCCTGGAAGACACCAATGCACTGCTTAAACTCCTCGGTGCTAAATCCTTCTCCGTTCAAGCACTTATCCCCGAAATAACCCATTGCGCCGACAAACTACGTCCTTTTATCTGCAATACAACCCATTTACTCCACGAAGCTCACGCAGCTGGTAAGCACATCCTGCTGGAAGGGGCTCAGGGTGCGTTATTGGATGTTGATCACGGTACCTATCCTTTTGTAACCTCCTCTTCGCCAACCTCGGGAGGAGCCTGTACCGGAACCGGATTACCACCTACTGCGATCACTCATGTTATGGGCATCACTAAAGCATATTGCACACGGGTTGGCAACGGACCATTTCCTACAGAACTCCACGACGAGACCGGAGAGACAATCCGTAGGATCGGCAGTGAATTTGGAGCCACCACCGGTCGTCCGCGCCGATGCGGATGGATCGATCTGGTTGCCCTCAAATATGCCGCACGCATCAACGGTATCAATGAACTAACCATCACCAAACTAGACGTACTGGATGCCTTTGCTGAAGTCAAAGCTTGTACCCACTACGAATTGGATGGCAAAACGATCGATTTTATGCCGCTTAACCTGAAGGATCTTGAGCGCGTGAAACCCATCTACCAAACGTACAAAGGGTGGAATAAAAGCACGAACGGAATCCAATCATTTAATGACTTCCCGACCGAGGCCCGTACGTTCCTACTCGATGTTCAGGACTATCTTGGCGTAAAAATGACTATGATTTCAACTGGTCCAGATCGATCTGAAACCATCCGACTCTGATTTTCAATGTCTCATCTTGCTTCATTTACGATTACCTATCGCATACAAACTGCTGAAAAAGAATCGATAGACAGCAAAATCGAGGCTATTTGTCTGGAACAAACCGTCGAATTGCCACGGAGTGTTATTTCTGACGACATTTATGATCAAATCGTAGCTAAACCCGAGGGGGTGACCAGGGAGTCTGAATCGGTCTGGCGCGTTACCGCCAGGTATCCATTAGCAAACGTCGGAAACGAAATTACCCAGTTTCTGAATGTTCTCTTCGGTAATGTGTCTTTGGTTCCCGGCGTCCGGATTTTGGATGTCAGCTGGAATGACCTTCCCGGCTCAATACTGCCCGGTCCTGCTCACGGAATTCAAGGAATCCGATCGAAGCTCGGAATCCCCAAACGAGCACTCAGTTGTACCGCTCTGAAGCCGGTCGGTTTCTCGTCCCAACAACTTGCCGGACTGGCCTTCGAATTTGCAATGGGTGGCATCGATCTGATCAAAGACGATCACGGTCTGGCGAATCAGGGGTACTCCCCCTTCGATGAACGACTCAAGTACTGCGTGGAGGCCGTAAACAAGGCCAATGCACAAAGCGGAGGCCATTCCTGGTACATTCCCCATATTTCCGCTCCTGGTGACGAACTATGGCGACGCTACGAACTCGCTCGGTCTGAAGGCGCTGGCGCAGTCATGGTTTGTCCACAATTCTGCAGCCCGGAAGTACTGTCGGAAATCGCCCAACAAGATCATTCTCTACCAATTATGGCGCATCCGGCATTCTCTGGATCATTTATCATGGAACCGACGCACGGATTCTCTCTGGAGTTCCTTTATGGCAAACTGTGGCGCGCTATGGGGGCAGATTTCAGCATTTATCCGAATGCCCAGGGTCGTTTTTCATTTACCCAACAAGACTGTCTGGATATCAACGAAGGCTGCAGAACAGACCATATTCCTTACAAAACCACCTTCCCTACTCCAGGTGGAGGAATGCAGAGAGAAACGGTTCCAACCTGGCTAAAGACCTATGGACCTGACACGGTTTTCCTGATTGGCGGAAGCCTGTACAAGCATCCGGATGGAATCCGCACAGCCGCTTCTGAAATCAGGAAAATCTTGGAAAAAGGCTGATCTAGGGCCCAACACTGTCCATTTTATGGATAATTCAGCCATTTTGTGATAACTTTCAACTCACTCCAGCAAAAAAACAACGCATGAACACCAATTCAAGAGTCATAAAGTCAGACGGTTATCATTGGGAAGGTGTCGAGAAAAAAGATTACAAAACCGACACAACCAACTTTAAGGACATCAGCCGGTACAGTTTGTTGGGTGAAGGTCCGCACGATCATGAGCTCAACATGCAGACCCGCTATTTTGAGATTCAATCCGGAGGTTACTCTTCATTGGAATACCACCGTCATCCACACAGTGTGGTCGTCATTCGCGGCAGGGGCTCCGTAATTCTGAATGACTCACTGACCGACATCCACCCATTCGATGTGGTCTACATCGCTCCAGAAACCGTTCATCAGTTCCATGCAGACAAGGGCGAACCTTTGGGATTTCTGTGCGTGGTTGATCGATATCGTGACAAACCGGTCATTCCCGGAGCCGATATCATCGACAAACTGGTAGGAAACAATTCGGCCAGGAACAAAATCAGGCTGTAATATCTCCTTTCAGTCAGGTAATCGAAACGATGTCGTTACATATTTTTTCTCAAAACGTTGGGCGCAATAGAGGTCACTGGATGACATTATGATCCAGAATCTGTACTTTGATGCATCCTTTAACCAAATTTTGTACCCGTATGTCCCGTCATGTGTATGTCTTAGCAGTAATTGTTGCTTTTTCTGTGTTAACCGCCTGTTCTACCACTTCTCCGGAAGTACGTAGCTGGCAGGAACGCGCCGAGCGTATTACCATTATTCGGGACGACTTCGGTATACCGCATATTTATGCTCCAACCGATGCTGATGCCGTATTTGGCATGTTGTATGCACAGGCCGAAGACGATTTCCGTCGTATTGAACGCAACTACATCTGGGCAACTGGTCGTCTGGCCGAACTAGAGGGCATAGATGCTATCTACAGCGATTTACGTGCCCACATGTACATGACTCACGATGAGGCGATTGCAGCCTATGAATCCGCCCCGGACTGGCTCAAAGAACTCAATCAGGCGTTTGCCGATGGACTGAATTACTATCTGCATACCCATCCAGAGGTTGTGCCTCAGGTTATCACACGTTACGAACCCTGGATGCCGATGTATTTCAGCGAAGGATCTATCGGTGGCGATATAGAAAGTGTATCGGTAAATAGAATCAAAGCGTTTTATCAGGATGACCGGTCGATGAGCAATTCCGATTTTGTTGACGGTCTGAATCATCCAGATCCCTATCTGGAGCCAAAGGGATCCAATGGTTTCGCAATTTCCCCGAAACGAAGTGCTTCCGGTAATGCTTTGTTGCTGATCAATCCACACACTTCATTCTATTTCCGTCCTGAAATCCATGTAGTGAGCGAAGAGGGTCTCAATGCGTATGGAGCAGTAACCTGGGGACAATACTTCATCTATCAGGGATTTAACGAAAAAACCGGTTGGATGCATACATCCACCTTTGCCGATTTCATCGATGAATTCGTGCAGGATATCGTCCAAACAGATAGCACCCTTCACTATCGTTATGGCAATGAACTCAGAGACATTCAGACCTATACCGTTGAACTGGCCTATAAAACCGATTTCGACGAAGTCCGTGATACAACCATGCATTTTTATCGCACCCACCACGGTCCGGTGACCCACAAACTCGACGACAAATGGGTGGTGACCAAAATAAACTGGGATCCGGTCAACGCCCTGATCCAAAGCTTTACACGAACTAAAAAAGCCAATTATGAAGAATTTCGTGAAATGATGAATATCCGCACAAATTCGTCGAATAATACCGTATTTGCCGATTCTGAGGGAAATATTGCCTATTTCCACGGTAATTTCATGCCAAAACGTAATCCCAAATTCGATTTCTCCCGTCCTGTTGATGGAAGTAACCCTGAAACCGACTGGCAAGGGCTACATACGGTGGATGAAAACATTGTACTTGTGAATCCGGAGAACGGGTGGATACAAAACACAAATTCAACCCCATTCACTGCTGCGATGGAGTATAGTCCCAATCCGGCCGATTATCCAGTCTACATGGCACCCGATATGGAGAATTTCCGTGCTTTACACGCCGTGAAGGTACTTAAAGATGCCTCTGCTATAGATCTCGATGGGTTGATCGAACTGGCTTATGATTCCTATTTACCTGGATTCGAAGCGATGGTCCCTCCTTTAGTGCGGGCTTATGACCGAAACAAATCCGCCTATGCACATCTTTCAGATGCTATCGAAGTACTACGTGCATGGGACTTTCGTACGTCTAAAGAATCTGTGGCCATGTCCCTGGCCCACTTCTATGGAATGGAATTTGCACGCGAATTTGGTCAGCCAGAACGCATGATTCCATTCAATCAGCAAGTCTTGGGACGTAGTCCGCTTCAATTGACAGATTTAGGACTACTTACAGCCTTTGAAAATGCAGTGTCAACATTGAACGAAGATTTCGGTACATGGAGCACTCCATGGGGTGAAATAAACCGATTTCAGCGACTTTCCGGCGACATTGATCTGCAATTTGACGACGAGAAAGAAAGTATCGCTGTTGGATTTGCATCCGGACGATGGGGCGCTCTGGCTTCGTTCGGGGCAACTGCCAGGCCGAATACCAAGCGAATTTATGGCTCATCTGGAAACAGTTTCGTGGCCGCAGTTGAATTTGGTGAACGCGTTAAAGCCAAGAGCATCCTGGCAGGCGGACAAAACAGTAATCCTGCTTCACCACACTTCTACGATCAGGCTCAGCGCTATGCGGATGTCAATTTTAAAGAGGTAGCCTTCTATCGAGAAGATGTTGAGGCCCGAGCAAAAGAGATGTATCATCCAGGCAAACGAACCAATTAAGATCATGATGCATACCAATCGCCGAACCTTTCTCGAAGAGCTGAATCGTGCTTTCGCAGCTAACAACATACAGTTCATGCTTGACCACGTGGCCGAAGACTTCGAGTGGAGAATTGTCGGATCGGATGTGATTACAGGCAAGGAATCCTACTCGAAAGCATTGAGCGCAATGGGTTCAACTGAGCCATTGCGTGTGATGATTCATTCAATAATCACCCAGGGAGATGAGGCCAGCGTCAGTGGAGTGATGTACATGAGTGAGGACCATTACGTAGAGTTTTGCGATGTGATGAGATTTCAGAGTACAGACTCGAACCTCATCACTCGCATGACTTCATACACCATAGAAATTAAACCTTAAGGCTGATCAAGGAATATCGTCTGAGTAGATATCCTCAATTAATGCACTGTACTTGTCGTATATCACTCGACGCTTAACCTTAAGAGTAGGTGTAAGCTCTCCCGAATCGATCGTAAACGGCATGTGAATCAGCCTGAATTTGCGGATTTTCTCGTGAGAGGCCAGTTTTTTGTTGAACTGCTTTACTTCTTTGTCGATTTCCGCCAGGATTTCCTTCACCTGAATGAGATCTTCGTCGCTTGAATAGGTAATTCCATTGGTTCTGCAGAACGATTTACACACATCAAGATCGGGTACGATCAGTGCCGCCATGTAATTCTGTCTTTCACCAAGCACGACCACCTGGTCAACCCATACCGAACTTTTCATCATATCTTCGATTGGACCCGGATAGATATTCTTACCACCGGCGTTAACGATCATATGTTTGAGACGATCGGTAATCATAAGATAACCATGATCGAACTTACCGATATCGCCTGTGTGGAACCATCCGTCTTTATCAATAACTTCGGCAGTCTCCTTCTTTTTACCCCAGTAACCTTGCATCACATTCGGACCCTTACACAGAATCTCTCCTTCCTGAGAGGTTAAGTTACTTGGATACTGATTACCAGATAACTGTGCAATGATCTTATTGTCATCAACACGCTGGATACCTACAGTTACCTCGGGAATCACATGTCCTACGGTACCATATCGCTCTTTGCCCCGAGGATTAATGGTCATGACCGGAGAAGTTTCCGTTAGACCATAACCTTCACAGATTCGCATCCCGGCTGCAGCGAAGAAGTTGCCAATATCGGCGGGAAGTGCTGCTCCGCCAGATACAAACAACTTCACACGACCTCCAAATCGCTCCCTAAGTTTAGAAAAGACCAGTTTATCAGCAATTTTTAGCTGTAAGGAGGTCAACCCACGTTTCCCTTTGATGTAATCGCCTCCAACTTTAGTAGCCCAGTTAAATATCTTTTTCTTGCTACCACCGGCATCTTCAACACTCTTGAGTACCAGGTTGTATATTTTTTCGAATAATCGGGGTACACTGATAACCACAGTTGGACGAGCCTCAATCAGATTTTTGGAAACCGTATCGATACTTTCTGCATAAAACACTTCTGCTCCACCACTTAACATCGCGTAGTATCCGCCTGTACGCTCAAAAGAATGGCATAAGGGCAAAAATGACAATGAACGGTCGGTTTCATTCAGATCCAGCATGGTATGTGCGGCCTTGATGTTGCTGGAAATATTATCGTGCGATAACATGACCCCTTTGGGTTCTCCGGTCGTTCCTGAAGTATAAATCAGTGTTGAAATATCTTCAGGTTTAATTGATTTGGAGCGTTTCTTGATTTCTACCAAATGCTTATCGAGTAGCTTAGCGCCTTGAGCCAGTACACTTTCAAACATATACACATACTCGAATTCGAGCATGGATTTATTCTGAGGTGTATCAAAAGCAATAACGATATCGGTATCCGTGCATTCATCAAAAATTTCGATGGCTTTTTTGAGCTGAATCGAAGTCGAAACGAAGAAGATCTTGGAGCCGGAATCCTTAAGAATGTACGCACACTGATTAGAAGGCAAAGTAGCATAGAGCGAAACGTTGATCCCGCCTACAATTTGAAGAGCCATATCAAAAACAGCCCATTCGTAACGATTTTCACTCAGAATGGCTGCTCGGTCGCCTGGTTTGATTCCCTTTTCAATGTAATAAGCCGCCAAATGATACACGTCAGTGTGGAACTTGTCCCAGTTGATCTCCTTGTAGGGATCATTAGGCCCCGGTTTGTAGGCAAACACGGTTTTATTCTTTGCCGTGTACTTCTGATGAAGATGGTGAAAAAGTTCGGATATGTTATCAAACTGAACTGCTGATGGCATAGATCCTCGGATTTAATTGTTTTTAGACTCCTTTATTGGACACATTCGGAGAAATAATATACTAAATCAGGTCGAATTTCCTACAAAAAGCGCTTTCAAATTATAAAACCGATGATCACCAAGTACTTAGCTTTGGGTGTACTCTTTTTTGACAATATCAGGCTTACGCGTACAGGTTGTTGGATCGGGACAAGACCCCCTGAATTGCAGGTTATGAGTTTCAATCTTGAAATCGTGGATGCGCTCCATGAGCGTTTTGATTTCGTGGATACGCGGATCACAAAACTCAATCACCGCCCCACAGGAATCGCAGATGATATGATCGTGCTGTCGATAGGCATAAGCACGTTCATAGTGGGATTGATTCTTCCCAAACTGGTGGCGCTGGACCAGACCACATTCTACTAGCAGATCCAGGGTGTTGTATACCGTAGCTCTGGATACACGATATCCGGTATCTTTCATCTGAAAAAACATATCATCGGCATCGAAATGACCATCACTTTTATAAATCTCTTCGAGAACCATAAAGCGCTCGGGAGTTTGTCGATGTCCATTTTCTTTCAGATACAAACGGAAAATCTCTTTTACTTCCGCAATTGTATCCTCATGTGCTGGTGCTGCCATGGGAGTAGAATCTAGGTGCTAATTTATACTCAATATACATAAAAAAGTTGAATTCCTGTATACTTTTGGATGAGTAAAGGCCTCCTGCTATCCGTCCGGATTTGAACTGGTCAGTTGATCCGGTTATCTCTGATGAATTTGGCTGCGGCCCACCTCGACCCAATGAATCCCATGAAAACAGCTAACAAAAACAGCGTTCCAACCAGGTAGTACCACTGCCCAAAAGGCCAGGGCAAAACTCCGAACTGAGGTATGAAATATGTGAGTACCCGGGAAAAAAATACCCAGACGAATCCAATAGCTATTAGTGCTGAAATAAGTCCTTGCAGTATTCCTTCCATTACAAATGGACTCCTGATGAATCGATTGGTAGCACCCACCAGCTTCATAGCCCTAATGATGGATTGTTTTGCGTAAATAGTCAGACGGATTGTGTTAAATACAAGAACCAAGGCCGTTAACAGGATCAATAATCCGATTCCACCTCCTGCATACAGAACAGATTCAAGCCTCTGGTCAATAACTCTCAATAGCTCCAGATTAAAGCTGACTTCGTCCACACCACGGATTTGTCCAATCTGAGCCAGATAAACCGCCAAAGTGTCAACAGGGGTATCCTTAACTGGTTTGATTCTGTACGACGCAGGTAGAAAGTCGAGGTCAGCCAGGGCATTGCCTTCAGAACCAAAGAGCTCTTTGAACACAGCTGCGGCACTATCTTTACTGATATACGTGACCGATTCCACGATAGGCAGCCTCTCAAGCTGAGTACGTATTCGCTGTCTTCCCTGTAAATCAACATCCTGAATAAAGACTTCTATGTCGATGTCGTTACGGATGGTCGCACCAATTTCGTATGCACTATAGTAGAATCTTCCGATGATTCCAATCAGGATGAGTGATATGGTGAGGGCAATAATAGATGTAAAGGTGGCTAAAGGGGTGCGCTTGAACCCCGAATAGCTTTCTTTGACAATGTAGGAGATACTCATGTGTCGAAATTACGGATTCGTGATGTGGGAAAGAAAAGTCTAGTTAATAAAAACAACGCGTAATCCGAACCTTAATCGTCTGGAAGGCATTGGATATGGGGCTGTTTCATAGTAACCTGCCTGACCAACGTTCTGGAGTACATTTTCGTATTTGAACAAGAGTATCAGACTCCTGACCCTGGCGCTTAAATCGATGTCGAGTCTTGAATAAGCTGGTATCGGATCGTATGGTGATAGATAACTCCAGTCGTCCAGTACAGCGTGATAATATGGTGTCTTCATGGATAAAAAGGAAGTAGTTCCTGTTAGTCCCGCACGGATGTACGATGCATTCGATAACACATACCCTTTCCAGTGTACTGTGGAAATAGCGAGCAAAGTAGGCTGAGATTCGCCTAAGGCATTTTGATCCAGCAAAATTCCTGAGGAAGAGACTTCCCAGTTTGGATGGTTCCAGGTCAGCCCGGCAGAAACATTCAAGAACGTAATGCCATCAACCTGTTGGTAATCACTGTCCAAACCCAGCATGGTAAAGTTATCCATCGAAGTCAGACTTCCAGCAGCCTGTATCATAAAACCTCGGTCATTTTTGCCTAGCTTGAGCCCGATACTGGATCGTTCATAGGTGATCGACTTTAGCTTATCATCTCGGTTAATGTAATCCGTGATATATTTGGCCCCGATTTCCGGCATTTGAGCACCGAATGCATGGTTTACGGAAAGTAATATCGACTCAATGGGAGCCCATCCGATACCCGCATCCAATCCCATGGTGTGATGTCCATCCGATCTACCATCCAGCCGAATCCCGGCTGGAAACCGAAATCCAGGGAGTAGATTCATGGTTGCATAGGACTCGGCTCTGTATCCCGACCAGCTATTCAGTGCCAAATCCGATCGACCACCAGTAAACGTGGTATACACGTTAGCGGAAGTTCCAAGTTGAACGAGTCCGAATTCCATGATCTGTTCCGCACCCGCGTTTATCTGATGGATATCGTACCCAAGGTCGATGTCGGTGTCAGAAAATTCACGTTTAAAGCGGTCGTAATAGGTAATAAATCGGGTTTTTGTCCGATTCACCTTTGCCTGTTGATCCGGACGAACCCGGCTGAGTGAGAACAGTACCTGAGTACTTCTAATCCTTGATGTCGCCGATTGGCGTACTGGATTAGCGAAAAAACGCCCGAAATTGAACTCTGCCAGATTGGGAAGCAGATAGCCATCCGACTCCTGGTGCTCGGATCCGGTGTACAAAATCAAAGCCTGTGAGAACCAATCTGCATTCAACTGTCTGAAGTATCTGACTCCGGTTTGTCTACTCTCGGTTCCCATCCTCCTGTATTCAGAAGCATTGTTTTTTCCCTGGTAGATCAAATCAAATCCGGATCGGTGATCAATCATTCTGGACAACCGGGCATCGGTGTTCCGTAACTCAAAAGCCGTCTGGTTGTAGCTTACACGAGTAATGGGTTTCGGTGAATAGATCGAGAACAGCGATGCTTCATGGATCAAACGAGCACCCTGTTCCCGCTCGCTTACGCTTCCGAGCCGTTCAAGCGGAACATCACCGAAACGCGCCTGCCCGGTTACCGGATTGCGCCAATCCATACCTTCCAGGCGAAACTGAAGTTGTGATCCTGCGAGTCCATATTTGACCAGATGGTCGGTCCGTCCTGTTGATCCGAGTCTGAATGAAACGGTGCCGGATTCTCCGGCCAGAAACTCCTGATATTCCAGCCACTTCATCCACCGAACCGTGCTGTCGGTCAAAATTACTCTGGAACCTGGGATTTTGGGCATTTCAACCGGATAAATGGCAAAAACCGGTCGCTTTTGTTCTATTCCAGTTGCAGATCGAAGCGAATCGGAGGTGAGTTGACCCTGAACCGTTGAACCGGCCACTTCCGAAGGGCGAACCTGAAGCGTATCCCGGGGCGCTGGGTCCTGACCGATCCCAACCTCTGCAAAAAAGAAAACAAAGCCTATGATCAGGGCAATTCTCATGCACCTGGCTCAGGTTTAAGATTGTAGGGAAGTGTTGGTATGCCAAGTACTTGTCTGCGCAGTAATTCGAGAGCAATCACGGCCGATCTCTCTTTGTTCTGGAGGCGATCGTTGAAAAGTTGGGCTCTCACGGCAAAATGGGCATCTTGGGACCAAAAACCGATCCACACCGTCCCAACCGGTTTATCCGGAGTCCCTCCGGATGGTCCTGCTATTCCGGTTGTTGCCAGGCCAAAATCTGTTCCAAACTCTTCGGCAACGGACTTAGCCATGTGCAGTGCAACGGGTTTACTGACCGCACCGTGAGCTTCGAGCATAGCCGCCGGAACACCCAGATACTTGGATTTCATTGCATTGGAATACACAACCAGTCCTCCATCAAACACATCACTGCTACCACTTACATTGGTAATCAGGTGTGACAATTGTCCACCGCTACAACTTTCGGCCGATGCGACTTTTAGTCGTCGAGACTTCAGCAGGTGAACAACAGCAGTCTCCAGGGTTTCTTCCTGTTTCTCAGAAAACAGATATTCCGCAGCCGTTGAACGAATGTGCTCTTTCAACGCTTCAGCCTGTCTTTTTGCTTCTTCTTTGCTGGCAGCATAACTGCTTACCCGGATAGTGATGGAGTTTCTGTGGGGCAAGTAGGCCATCGTAAGTCGATCGTGCAAAAATCTGCTCGTGTCTCCTATGACCAGATCACTCAAATTACTCTCACCAATTCCAGTGAGCTGAAAATAATGTGCATGATAACCGAGCTCTGTGCCGTTTTTGGCTTTCAATCGTGGCATCACCTCGTGAGTCATCAGATATTTCATTTCGTAGGGAACTCCGGGCAAAACTACGATTATTTTACCTTTAGACTCTATCCACATGCCGGGCGCGGTCCCGACTTTATTGAATAAAGCCTCTGAGTTTGCCAAAATATCAGCTTGTTGATGGTTGGAAACCGACATCACCATGCCCCTTTTCTCGAAAATATCTCTGACGTGGTTAAACGTTGGTTCATGACGCACAAATCCCACACCAAAGTAGTCTGAAAGACACGACTTGGTAATATCATCGTGCGTCGGACCAAGTCCTCCAGTCAGGATTACCAAATCCGATCGTTTCAGACACTGATCCAGGTTTCTGGTAATCATTTGGGCGTCATCACCAATAGTAACCACTTTACGACATTCAATTGCGTTTTCTGCCAGAAAAACCCCCAGCCAGGTTGCGTTTGTGTTAACGACATCACCTAGCAGTAATTCTTGTCCTATTGATATGATGCTGGCTTTCATAACTCATCGAAAAATTGGTGTGATGCGGAAAGATAACTATCTTTTGCTAGATGAAAAATGTACCAAACATTCTAAGTGCGTTACGAATTTGCCTGGCGCCCGTTTTTGTGGTCCTGTACATTCAAGACGAAATCCTGTACCGTTCACTGAGCATCGCAGTGTTCGCTGTTGCTGCTTTCACCGATTATATGGATGGGTATATTGCCCGAAATTTCAATGCTAAATCCAGACTGGGCAATTTTTTGGATCCACTGGCCGATAAGATACTGACGTTCTGCGGATTCATCGTCCTTCCCTTCGTATCTGCCTCCATTTTTCATGTGCTGCCAATAGTCCTCATCATCTTTAGAGATACATTCATTACCCTGCTTCGACTCTTTGCTGAACGTAAAAAGCAGACCATGCAGACACGTAAATCGGCCAAGTGGAAGACCATGTCACAGATGGTCTTTCTGTATGCTGCGCTGCTGGTTGGATTGTTCGTGCAGGCCGATGTATTCCCTGGTGATTGGGCGCGATGGCTGTTTAAAACCGGAGTGTTCACCTGGTCGCTATACCTGGTGGCCCTCGTGACCGTTTACACGGGTATAGAGTACGTAGTGGTTAACCTTCATTTGTTCCGGCGCAAGCATGCACCCCAGGATTAAATATCTGGTTGGCTGCGGATTCACCGGCGGCAGGTTGTTGCCAAAAGCTCCGGGAACCGAAGGAAGCCTGGTGGCCATGCTTCTGGGTGGAATTTCATGGTTCTATGTTGGTCCAATCGCGATATCCATATTGTTTTTCGCCTCGATAGTAGCTGGATTCTGGTCAGCCCCCTGGTACATTCAGACCTACGGCGACGACCCAGGTTCATTTGTTATGGACGAGTGGGCAGGTCAATTCCTATCTCTGCACGTGGTTTGGTTACTTCCAGAGCATACAGTACCTCAAGATTCAATCGTTTTATTGACATCCGCATTTCTGGTGTTCCGTTTTTTCGATATCCTGAAACCCTTCGGAATCAAGCATCTGGAGACCATTCCAGGTGCATTCGGAGTGATGGCAGACGATATATTGGCCGGATTATATACATTCCTGACCCTTTTTTTCGTTATATTAGCTATTCTATAAAGTTTTTGGAATTTAGAGCGTTACGCTTAGCCTTTATCTAATTTGAATCATGATCATCAACGCTGAATACGCCAGAGAGCTGGCGCTACATTTATTAAACATCAACGCAGTTGTTCTGCGCCCAAATGAGCCATTTGTATGGTCTTCAGGCTGGAATTCTCCTATTTATTGTGATAACCGACTTACATTGCTGTATCCTGAAATCCGCAACAAAATGGCAGCAACTTTTGCCACATTTATCAAAGAGACCTTTCCCAAAACCGAGGTGATTACCGGAACCGCGACCGCGGGTATCCCCCATGCAGCGTGGATTGCCGATCGCCTGAATTTACCCATGGCTTATGTCCGCTCTAAAGCCAAAGCCTATGGTATGGGAAATCAGATCGAGGGTGGTGTGAAAAAAGGGCAGCCAACAGTTGTAGTTGAAGACCTCATATCGACCGGTGGATCTGTTATTTCTGTCATCGACGCACTCCAGTTTGTGGGCGCCCAGGTTCAGGGAGTCTGCACGATCTTTACCTACGACTTTGAGGTAAGTGCTAAAAAATTCAGCGAATTAGGTGTCCCGTATTACAGTCTACTCGATTACCCGACACTCATCGATGTAGCCCATAAAAATGGATTCGTCAAGGAATCGGACCTCGAGCTGCTGGCGCAGTGGAGAACCAACCCTGATACCTGGCCACGACAGTGACCATTGATGCAATTTATGACAAAATGTCATAAATTTACGCCTGAACTGAAGTTATCCCGGAGATAAAAGTGAACAACCGTACTTTTCATATCGAAACCTACGGCTGTCAGATGAATTTTGCTGACACCGAAATTGTGAATGCGATTCTGATGGAAAAAGGTCACCAGCCTGTTGCCAAGCCAGAAGATGCAGATATCATTTTTATCAATACGTGTTCGATTCGCGATAATGCGGAACAAAAAGTCTGGAACAGACTCAAATACTTCCGGTCTATAAAACGGAAAAATAAAGAACAGGACATTACCATCGGAGTACTTGGCTGTATGGCCGAACGAGTTCGTGAACAGTTTCTGGAAAAGGAGAAATTAGTCGATATCGTTGTGGGTCCGGATGCCTACCGCGACATTCCTAACCTTCTCGATGAAGTAGAGGATGGTCGAAAAGCCGTAAATGTGATCCTTTCTTTGGAGGAAACCTACGCCGATATCTCGCCGGTACGTACTACCGGGAACGGTATACTGGCTTTTGTTTCGGTGATGCGAGGCTGCGACAATATGTGTTCGTTTTGTGTAGTTCCATTTACCCGCGGACGTGAACGTAGTCGTGATATCCATTCGGTACTCGACGAAATCAAATTACTAAGTGACAAAGGATACAAAGAAGTAGCCCTCCTGGGACAAAACGTAAATTCCTACAACGATCAAGGGGTTCGGTTTGCCGAATTGATGTACCAGGTCAGTCAAGTCAATCCTGAGATGCGTGTGCGGTTTTCCACATCACACCCAAAAGACTTTCCGGACGAATTGCTACATGTGATTGCCGAGCAAAAGAATATCTGTAATTACATACATATTCCGGTGCAGTCAGGAAATAACGAAGTGCTCAGGAGAATGCGCCGCACCTATACGCGTGAAACCTATCTGGAATTGATCCAGAACATGCGTACTATCATTCCGGGAGTTGGACTTTCAACCGATATCATTGCTGGATTCTGCGGCGAGACCGAAGAACAACACCAGGATACCCTCAGCCTGATTGCTGAGGTCAGGTACGATCTGGCTTATCTGTTTGCCTATTCTGAACGTGAACGAACCCTTGCACATCGCAAATATGAAGATGATGTTCCCGAAGAGGTGAAGAAACGTAGACTACAGGAGATCATTGATACTCACAGAACCTATTCAGCCATAAATAATCAGGCCGAAATCGGGAAAACTCACCTGGTATTGGTTGAAAATGTGAGTAAACGATCCGATCAACAACTATCTGGACGCACAGATACCAATAAAGTAGTAATTTTTGATCGGGGAAGTTTTAATCCGGGTGATTACGTGGAAGTCCTGATCACTGACTCCACCTCTGCTACCCTGTTTGGAAAACCGATTCGTAAATCAAGTATTCTCGAATTCGAACCCGAATATATGACCGCTTAACCCATCGGAATCCACTTTTATGGACCGTAAAGCTATCGTCGAAAAACTCGGACTCACCACCGAATCCGAAATCATGCTCTCGGTGATTGACAAGATCGTTCAGGTTGCACCAACAGATATCACGGTATTGTTACAGGGAGAAAGTGGTGTTGGAAAAGATGTTGTGGCAAGGGCAATCCACTCACTAAGTAAACGGCAATCCGAGTCACTGGTTATTGTGAATTGCGGGGCAATTCCAGAAGGAATCATAGAAAGTGAGCTGTTCGGACACGAAAAAGGTTCTTTCACAGGGGCGCACGAATCACGCGAGGGTTATTTCGAAAAAGCGCATGGTGGAACCATTTTCCTGGATGAAATTGGAGATACTCCGAAGAACGTACAGGTTAAATTGCTCCGAATCCTTGAAAATGGAGAATATTTTAGGGTTGGATCGTCTAAATTGAGGACAACCGATGCGAGAATCATCACTGCTACGAATCGTGATCTGTGGAGTGATGTTCAACAAGGTACGTTTCGTGAAGATTTGTTTTACCGCTTGAACACGGTCACCATCAGAATTCCCCCACTGCGTGAACGCCCAAACGACATCATTCCAATTTTTAAAAAGTTCGTGATGGAATTCTCTCGTCAGTATGATTCCATCTTCCAGGGATTCGCCGACGAAGCACGTCAACTTTTGGTATCCTATCGCTGGCCCGGTAATATCCGTGAATTACGGAATGTGGCCGAGCAGCTGGTAGTTCTGGAAAAGTCTCAATTTATTACGCCTGATGTCCTTCAAAAATACCTGAAAGGTCGCCAGCACCACGGCTCAACCGACAATCTACCCATCATTTATCCTCGGGAACACGACTACCCGAGATCTGCTCAACCATCTGGCGGACATGAAGATCGTGAAATGCTATACCGTGCCATTATCGAAATGCGGACAGAATTGGCAGATATCAAAAAAATGGTTGGTGGACTGCTCTACTCGCAGTTTAGACCTGGTCCATTAGATTCCAATCTGTTACCTCCAAAAGCAGGAGGTTCAACCGAAGAACATCCTGTTCTCAGGCATTCAGGTTCCAAAAACTCATCCTATGGTAATCCGATTGTAACAGGACTAGATCCAGTCTTTGAAGAGGATGAGCATTTCGATTTTGATGACCAGGAACTTCCCTCTTTGGAAGATGCAGAGAAAACATTGATCAGGAAAGCACTCAAAATCCATCGCGGCAACCGAAGAAAAGCCTCTGAAGCCCTCGGTGTAAGTGAAAGAACCTTATATCGAAAAATCCATCAGTATGATCTAAAGGAGGAGGATTGAAACAATGAGCAAGCGTTTGATGATCATTTTGCTTACTGTACCACTACTTTGGGGATGTCTAAGGTATAGCTTCACGGGAGTATCAATTCCAGACAATGTCTCGACCATTTATATTCCTTTTTTTCCCGATAATTCGGGAAGTGGGCTCGCAGATCTGAGTGAACAACTGAACAATGCCTTGATCAACCGGTTTGTCAACCAGACCCGTTTGCGATTGGTGAGCAGTGAAGATCAGGCTGATATTATTTTAAGTGGAAGTATCACCGGCTACAGTAATCAGCCCTTTAGCGTATCCGGTAATCAGACAGCAAGCTTAAATCGGGTTCAGGTATCCGTAAGCGCCACCTTTTTGTATACCAACGATGAGCAACCACTTTGGGCCAGGCAGTTTTCCGGACAATCGGAATATGATCCTGGTGTGGATCCCCTGGAGGGCGAGTCGGTCGCTGCATCCGAGTCAATGGATCGAATCGCTCAAAATATGTTCAATGACTCGGTTGGGCGTTGGTGATTCGCTTGTCATTTGGCTATATTGGCCTCAATTTTCGAAGTAGTTTCAATTAGTTAGTCAAATACCGTGAAATCCATTCCGTTTGATATGCCCGAATCGTTGAAAAGTTATCTGGTTACCTACCAGGATAATCCGGATAAGGGTATTTCGAATCTGGAAAAGCATCTGGCTAAGCGGAGAAATGATGCGGCGGGATATATGTTACTGTCTTTACTGTATCATATGTCTGGTGAAAAAATCAAAGCCATAAACTCAGCCACCCAGGCACGCACCTTAGCTCCGGGAAGCACCCTTCTGGAAAATCTGAACTACTTTTTATCTCATCCGGATGGATTCGATGCCTGGATTCCAAACGAATCGCTCCGGTATTCAAATGGAGTTCATCTACCTTCCACTTCAACTTACGACATTGCATTGGATCTGGACACACTGATTTCCAGACTCACAAGAGCCAATCAGAAGCGAATCAAGATCAGTGACGCAGCTGAAGGACCTACATTTGCTGAAAGTACGACTGAAGTCGAGCAATTGGCAACACCGACGCTTGCGCTGATCTTTGAGAAACAGAAAAAGTACGACGAAGCCATCCGGGTCTATCAAAAACTCGTGGTCGATCGTCCTCATGACGCGGATCGGTTTAGGGATCAAATTATTCGTTTGGAGAAGCTGATCTAGCCCTTTTCGCGCAAAAAGTACACAACAGTCAGAAGGGGCAGAAGAGGTACTTTCAAAAACACAAAGTACACGAGAGCAGAAATGCAGTTTATTTTACCCACTTCCCACTTCCTACTTCCCACTTCCTACTTCCCACTTCCTACTTCCCACTTCCTACAGGCTAACAAAAGGATTATGCTGTTTCTCATAGCCTATAGTAGTCTCGGGACCATGTCCCGACAGAACTCGAGTATCATCAGGAAGTGGATACAATTGCGTTCGAATGGATTCAGCTAGTGTGTCGAAATCGCCCATGGGTAAATCTGTCCGACCGACAGACTCACGGAAAAGAGCATCGCCTGACAGTACGGTGCCCATGTCGGGCAGGTAGAATGCCAGATGTCCGGGAGCATGACCGGGAGTGAATAAGGCCTGGATGTGTAACCCTGCCATGGAGAGGGTTCCGGGGAAGAGAGGCTCTGGTTTGAACTCTAGTTTAGAAAGTTGGAAACCATACTTAGCTCCCATCCGATCGAAATTGTCCCAGAATGGGGTGTCGTCGGGATGCAGATAGGCCTTGATGTTAAATGCAGAACAGACCTTCTCTACTCCGAACACGTGATCGAGATGTGCATGGGTCAATAAAACAGCTTCAGGTACCGCTTTTTCCTGATTTAGAAGATCAGTCAAAGCCGTAAACTCCATTGCGTCAAAATAACCAGGATCAATGAGTAGCGCTTTACCCTCATTGATGAGTATGTAGGTGTTTTCCTGAAATGGATTCACTGTAAAGGAATGAATACTGGCCATGGGGCAATGTGCTGATTTTGTTGACACAAAAAAAGGGATGCCGTGAAACGACATCCCTTCATCAAAATGAGAAATAACGTGATTACTTACGGCCGTATTTCTTGTTGAATTTATCAACACGTCCGGCTGCAGCGATCATACGGTCACTTCCAATATAAAAGGGATGATTCTTGGAGTCTACCTCAGTTTTGTACAGACCATCTTTTACTTTCATGGTACTACGGGTAACCATCGTGGTTCCGTCGCTGAGTTCAACAGTAAGCTCTTTGTAATCCGGATGTATGCCTTTTTTCATAATATTTGCCTAAGTATTTACTGATCAAGATTCAAAATATACGCCAATATTCCGTCTTTTACAAGACAACACTGTGGGTAATTTGAGCGATATGGAATCCAAGCAGCTACTTAGTGTGTGAACTCCAGACCAAGAGCCCGAATCTTGACCAGCGTCTCCTCCCATTCCTGGCGGGGATCAGAATCGCTGGTAATAGCACCGCCAGCCGAATACCACAGTTCATGCCCTTGAATCATGGCAGAACGTATCACCACGTTAAAATTGAAATCTCCGTTGGGATCAAAAAATCCGATGGCACCCGAGTACAGGCCTCGTTTATAGGTCTCAAGTTGTTCGATGTACTGCATAGCACGGATTTTGGGGGCTCCAGTCATCGATCCCATGGGGTAGCAGGCGGCCAGTGCCCGTTCAGGACTCACCTCCGGGCGAAGCACCGATTCTACCCGGGAGACCATCTGATGAACCGTACCGAAGGTTTGTATTTCGAAAAGTTTAGGAACCGTAACCGTACCTGGTATTGCGATCTGGCTCATGTCATGTCGTACTAAGTCCACAATCATCAGATTCTCGGCTCTGTCTTTGAGTGAACTACGTAGTTCATCGATCACTCTTCCATCTGCAGCGGGATCCTCACCTCTGGCCCGGGTTCCTTTTATAGGATCGGATGTAAGTGTATTGCCGGACTTCCTCAAAAAACGCTCCGGTGAGGCGCAACACACCTGATGCTCGTTGGTTTGAAGATAAGCAGCATAGGGAACCGGTCCGCGATTGTACATCAACTCGAACAGGTCAAGCGGACTCCCGGAAAACTCTGCGTTTAGTTGATGCGACAAATTGATTTCGTAAATATCACCTTCATAAATCGCTTTCTGAGCCTGATGTATCGCTTGCACGTAATCTGTAGCCGAAACCATAGACTTCAATCGGATATCAGGTTTTAATGTACCCTCATTTGAGGTCAACTTGTGGATTTCTATGGCGGAATTCACATCCATTTCATACACGATACCAGGTGAACCAAACCACATTTCAGGTAACCTGACTGGATCTGGATTACACGATTCAAGTGCTTCGGTGTAATTTTTCAGGTCATACCCTAAATAACCAACCACATAACCTGGATATCGGGCTCTGAACTGGGCCAGGATGTGCCATGGATCGGCAGACTCTATGCGTTCAATGGTCTTTCCAAAACTGTCCTGCATCAATGCAACCCCTTTATCAAAGCTCAATTGTGCTTGAAAATCAACAAATAGCATTGATTTTTGACTCGAAGGATGATCAGAAAGCTGTGAATCGAGCCAGACACAGAGTTCACCTGGTGGTATTTCCCTAACCTTTGCCAGGAATTCACTTCTGGAACCGAGTCTGAACCGCTTATATGCAATCAATCGGTTTCCTCCTTCATCAATGACTGGATTCTGTCCCAATAGAGCTCTGTGATCACTTGATGCCATTGATCACTGAATTTAACTGGATTTCCATCAATAGATGCTACTGGAAAAGGTCCACGCAGTGCATTAACTAACCAGGCACTGTCCGCTTCAAGCAGTGTATCAAGGGTTAAAGAACGTTCTTTAATTGGAATCAGGTTCGATATGAGTAAGGGTTTCACTACTTCCAGTCCAACCCCCCGTAATCCACCAGATAACACATCAGGAGTAAAAAAACGGTCATTTTTTACAAGGAGTATCCCGGCGATGCAAGATTCAGATATAAAACCTTCGGGGTTGATCAGTAATCCATCATCTGCTCCTTGAGACTTTGCCAGTTTCAGGGCACTATTGTATATGACCCGGTCTGATAGCTTGCACAACTGCTCATGAACCGTGTTATGTTGGTGTGTGAGTTGGACGGATCTCAGTGTAAACGGTACCGAAGGATGTGAAGTTGGTTCTTTGGTGATCGACCAGGTCAGATCGTCATTAGTCTTTTGCACACTCAGTTTCAATCGCCAATGATTCGAGTCCGAGTCATCAACTTCTTGTTTAAACCAATTGATGACTGTTTCCCTATTCAAATTCAAGGGGCAGTGCCAGGAAAGCAGATCTAATCCACGTTGCAATCGACTGAAATGATGGTGGAGCAATGGGATTTTGCCGCCTAATCCCAACATAGTCTCAAAACATCCCTGATGCAATGCGTTACTATTTAATCCTGCATCGACAGTCATTGAGAAACTGGTTTTAAATTCGATTTCAACAAGGAATCGAGCACAGCATATACCTCAGCTCCTTTAAATCCAACGCGCGATTGTATCAATTTCCCACCTGGAGCAAAAATGACCTGGGTTGGAACTCCGGGAACTTTCAACTGCTGAAAGGACTCGGTACCACGAACGTGGATGAACGAAGCATCTGATATGGTCAGATATTCTGATATGGTTTTGTCTGCATCACGTACAGCAGCTGCGATTACAACGGGTTGAATGGAGTCCGGGTAAGCACTCAGCACATTTTTCAGAGCTGTTCTGGACTCCAAAGAAGGTTGCGACCAGGTTGCCCAGAAATCGATAATCACAATTCGATCTTGATGGTCTACCGCCCTCAGAGAATCCGTCCCGTCGATCCTGACGAACCATTGATGATAAAGATCTGCGCCTGAACCAAGCGATGCATCAAATTCAGCTCGTTGATTTCCCGCATATGAAATGGTGAAATAGGTAATAGCCATCATGGCAAATACAGCCATGATCACCGCGAAAAGATTGAAGTATTTGGGATCAATGTTCATGACCTGAAATTACGCAGAATCGTATCCAACCGCACCTGGATAGTTCATTCCCTCCGAACTTGATCAATTCATCACTTGATGAGAGTCATTTTGCGGGTAAAAACAAATCCCGAGGCCTCCAATCGTACCAAATACGCTCCAGAACTCAGCTCGTTTGCATGGAACGATACCGTGTAGGACCCTGATTGTTGCTCCTGATTGACCAATTCGGCCACCTGACGACCCAGTATATCATACACCCGAAGGACCACCATCCCGTCACCCGCCAGCTCATAACGTATCTGTGTTGATGGATTAAACGGGTTTGGATGGTTCGGATATAATGCAAAGGTCCCTGGTAGTTCATCTATACGATGAATAGCGGTAGCAGGAGGCTCTTCATCAGGATGCTGGAGTTTGTTTTTGGATAGAATGTGGTACTCGCCAGCATCGAGTCTGAAGGTTTGAGAGGTAGTTGTGATCTCAATGGTATCATCGGTTCCAAAAACATACCAGGTTCCCGTTTCCGGAAATGTAACCGATCCGTTTTGGGTCGTCACACCGAAGTTTCCAACGACCACAACTGAGTTGGATTCATGCTCCAATCGGATGTGTTTAACTGCTCCGGCAGACTGAATATTCACCTGAGTAACTGGATCACTGAATACGGGATTCACGTGGCGTAACCGAATCAACTCAGACCAGGTATTGTACAGATCATAGCGGTTGGGATCATCGCGATAGTCCCAACGGATTGGTTTACGGGCACTACGACCAGGATCCGAAGCCAGACAATCTCCGTCACCTGATCCGGATTTCAGACACTCTTTCGGCCCACCGCCATATCCCAGTTCACCAAATTGCCACATCATTTTGGGTCCCGGTATAGTAAAGAAAAACGCTCCAGCAAGTTTTTGCCTGTCAAGAGCTGTTTCTACATTTCTGACGTTATAACCATTTTCAAGCTCAGAACAGGCGTTTCCACCATTCGGAGCAACTGAACAAGCCCCAAAACGCAGATTTTTGTACATCAGCCATTGTTCGTCGTGCGATTCCATGTACGTGACCAGATTTGGCACACTCCAGCCTCGGCCCCGGAAGTATCCACCGTTAAAATTCGCATTGTTGAAATAGCCCATGGTCGCTTCGTTGTACACGTGATTCATGTTACCCCAAAGCATCATTCCATTGATCCCATCCTCATTGGTACGATACTCAGCCAACTCTTTTTCTTCCGTATTGGCAGCAAAGTGCTCGAGGATGATATAGGCATTCGTGTCAAACTCCCAGATTTTATCGGCCATGCGCTTCAGATTCCGAATCCTTGCAGGATTGTATCCATCGAGTAGACTCTGGTTGTTCACATTGGGTGCAAATCCTTTGGTTAGATCAAATCGGAATCCATCAATGTTGTATTCTTCAAGCCAGTACCGATTCATTCGGTCGACCCAATATCGGATATATGTGTTGTCATGATTCAGGTGAAAAAACACATTATAGGCATGTGCAGGACCCAGAAAAGGATTGTTTGTCCGATTGGTGCCATACAACTGGATCAGTGGTGATTTATCCTGAGCGTGATTATAGACTACATCCAGTATTACTGCAATTCCTCGCGAGTGGGCTTCATCTACGAATCGTTTAAACGTCTCGGGCGGACCATAAGATTTGTCCAGGGCACCATGGAAATTCGGATTATAGCCCCAGCTATCATTGCCATCGAAGTTCGATACGGGCATCAGTTCAATCGCATTCACGCCAAGTCGGTGGAGATAATCCAGCGTATCGGTTAGTGTTGAGAACGTGCTGTGAGTCAGAAAATCTCGCAGTAACAGTTCGTACACGATCAGTTCTTGTTGCGGCGGGCGCTGATAATTGGTCGATTGCCATACATACTCATCCTTGCCTATGTTGAAGACTCCAACTACACCAGAGGTGTTTCCAGTCGGATACTCGGGCATGTCGGGATATATGGACGCCGTGATGAACCGATCGAAATCAGGATCCAGTACCTGTTCAGAAAACAGGTCTGCGATGCGAATCTCCGCGTCGATGAGGTACTGAAACCGGTACGTTCCATGTTCGAGTCCATCGATAGTCAGCCAAAAATGTGCACTATCTGCACGTGCTTCATCGAGTTTCATCAAAAACTCATCACGCACCTCCCAATTGCTGTGATCCCCAATTACATACACAAATTCTTTACCAGGGGCAAACAGTGAGAAGCTTACTGATCCAGAGGCATCATCTACGGTCACACCGTCGTGCATACCGGCAGGGCGAGTCTGTCGCACGACTTGTGGTCCGGCGATGTATGTAAATATCGAAGTACGACTACGAGTTACCCCGGACTGAGTAACTGCTGTTAATAGAAGTTCATTGGTACCACTTTGGAGGGCCGCTCCCAGTTCATCTGTGGCAGGAACATAGACTAACTGAAGCTCCTCGTCGAAAAAACCGTCCAGTGAAACGTTGAATGTACCATTGATTGTGATTGAAGATGCAGCTGGATCGATCGGATCTGAAGACGTTGAGGCTACAGATGCCCAGATTGCGGGGGGACTGTCCTGAACCACAGCATTTTGACGGGGCTCCAGTTGAAAGATAGTTGGAATGGTAATTTCAACGAAAGAATCAGAGTTGGTGCCAAAAGCAATCGGATTCAAGGGATCAGTAAACCAAGCCCATTGAGTCCCGGTTGAATTATAGTGCTCATGAAATTTATACGCATACCCCCGTCTTCCCTGGAACGTTTCGGATCCTCCTCCAACGGTTAAAGTGACCACTTTGTAATCGAAACCGCGCTCCGTATCGCGTTTCATCAGCGATCCGTCGGTCGGGGAAATTCGACCTGAGCTGTTATTCCCCCAGTTATTGAACGATCCTGGGACAAAACTTCTGAGTGCATTTGAGTTTGGACTATACCGGAATGTGAGATCCACGGTTTGCTGGGCAATCAGGCTTCCAGACGTCAGTAAAAACAAAAACAGAAAAGAGATACGTAGGCGTAACATAGATGTAGTACGTTAAATCAGGTATTTTCGAGCTACCTGGGAGTGTAATTCCATTTCGACGTGCGTAGGTTCCGTTGAGCCGCGAACCACCAGTTCTGGAGAAAAAACCGTATGCGAAACGTCTAAAGAGTGATTTTCGAGGCGATTAACCAGTTTTTCGAGAGCGAGCCAACCCATATCGTACATAGGTTGCCGCATCGTAGATAGGCCAAGAAATTCAGAAAATCGAAGATCGTCGAATCCGAGAATAGGGATATGAATTCCACGGTCATTCATCGCTTTAAGGGCTCCCATAGCCTGGATGTCGGAGTTACAGAAAACGGCATCTGGCATGGTATCCATTTCAATGAGACGGATCATGCCTTCATAGCCATTTTTTTCGGTGAATCCATCACGGTTAACCGAGTCTCCGGTAACAATCAGAGACCGGTCAAGAATTCGTCCGTAATCCTGGAGAGCCCGGGAGTACCCACGGATACGATCCTGGGATGGTTTGGAATTCATCAGTGCTGTGATCATGGCAATACGCTGGTATCCGCATTCAATCAGGTACTTGGTCCCCTGATACGCACCTTCAACGCTGTCGACACTCACCGAATCGAACTCGGGGTGATATTCATCGATCAGAGCGATCGTTTTGTTGAGTTTTTTGATACCATTCCACTGTTTTTCGTTCAGGTGGATGGATATCAGCAAGTATCCGTCGGCCATACCGCGTTTGATCAGATATTCTACCTGTTGGTCCAGATCATCGCTGATACGCACATTGTACATATTCAGATCGTAGTCGAAATCGGCAATTCTATCCTGGATTCCGGCCAGGACCTCCATAAAGAAGTTGTTCGAAATCACTGGAACAATCACTGTAATCAGTCGGGACTTCTTTCGTGCCAGACCTTGGGCCATCGCTAGTGGGTGATAACCGTAACGATCAGCTATTTCGAGTACTTTCTCACGTGTTTTCTGCGAAACGTTGCTGGCGTTGTTGAAAACACGTGAAACAGTAGCGATGCTCACGTTGGCTTCACGGGCGATATCGTATATGGTTGAGGACACGTATTACAGATTACAGATAAGGGATAAGAGAGAATGGATAAGAGAGAAGCGAAAAAGATTAGAGGCAAATAAAAAAACACTCAGGTGGGCCGGTTAGGCCCACCTGAGTGGAGAAATAAAGATGCTTATTATTTAACAAGCATCATGGTTTTGTTCTGTACAAAAGAACCTGCACGGATCTGGTAGATATACACACCAGAAGCAAGGTTTCTTGCATTGAATGCAACCGTGTGCGTACCAGCAGTCATCTGCTGATTCAAGATCGTTGCAACACGTTGTCCGAGAACGTTATACACATTCAACTCAACAAACTCACTGCTAGGCAGGTTGAAGCTAATGTTAGTTGAAGGGTTAAATGGATTCGGATAGTTGTTGAACAAAGCGAAATCGGTTGGAGTCTCGAATCCACCATCTTCGATGCTCGTTCCAAGACCGTAGGTTGGAGGAGTTTCGAAATCGAGGTCCGTAGCTTTCCAAACGATAGGTGCAACTTCATAGCTGTCAGGCCAGATAATAGCATCTTTGTCACTTTGATCCACAGGTACTACATATCGGTAATAACGTCGACCCGCATTGAAACCACCACCATTTGAAACGCGAGTTCCCTCAGCATTTACGAAGGAAATAGTAAAACCAAGGTGGTTTTCGGTTGGAAGTTCAACATCGAAGGTCAATGAGTACATGTTTGGTTGTCCATCTACTGGGGTGAGTTCTACACGAGCCAACTGATCTTCGTTACCCTCAGCGAAGAGCGGAGCTCCGTCGCCAACTGGGAGGCCTTGTGTGAGTCCAAAGAATGGAGTTTCAAACACGATATAAACCTTGTCAGTAGCAGGGTTGAACGGAGTAGTATGAGTCAGTGCCGCACTCATATCAACAGTAAAGGTAACTGGCATAGTGGTTTCACCACCAACAGTTTCCTCGATGATACCTTGTGGTGGGATACTGTTGAAGTATGCAACACCAGTTCCAAAGTCATCAACTACCTGCTCAGACTCGTTGGTGTAGGTGTAAACGCGGTTTCCACCTCCGGTTGAACCTGGTTCTTCCCAACCGTTTCCTGGAGCAAGATTTTCAATGTAGTCCGCAGATCCTTCTTCGAAACGGGATGCCGCCCAACGGATGAAGTATTTATACTCCACGTTTGCACCAACTTCTTCACGGATCTGAACTGCTGAGGTCCATGCACCTACTGCACTACTGAAAATAGAAGGAGTGTTTTGTGTATCCCAGCCGTTGAATCCACCAGGAACAAACACCTGATCGATAGCAGGGTTGAAAAATCCGAGTCCTTCAAGAACTCCTACGTTTACAGCAAATTGCAATGAAGCATCTACCACATCAGCTGTTGGTGGACGACGTCCTTCAAAGAATTTAAAGGCATAGGTTGTATCACTAGCCCCAATAACGGCCTGGTTGTTACCGTCGCCATCTGGATTGAACGCATCGTTTCCGTTGTCCCAGGTAATGCTTCCTGTGTTTATGTTATCAGCACTACCAAAAACATACTTGAATTTAAACGGAGTTCCAGCCATTTCCTGACCTACATAAATAGCTCCGGAATAGAAGATGTTACGTGATCCTTCAGGAGTGGCTTCAGCATCCAGAACCAATCGTGTAGATCCCCAATCAAATACCGGGTCTCCACGCAAACCAACAACATCAGTCGCTGGATCGAAAGCACCAGTCGCAACCTGTGAACCTACGTTAACTCGGAAGAAGAGTGCAATAGAGTCTTCAACTGATTCAAAAGGAGCTGTACGGTTGAAGAAAATAACAGGAATGTCCACGGTTCCTTGAGCATCTGCTGGAACACCGAAGAATTTGTCAGATCCACCTTCCCAACCACCACCAGTGTGATCTCTGGATTCACCATCTACCGTTTTGGCGGTATAAATTTTGTACTTGAGAGTATCACCAGGAGCCATGGTTAAGTTAGCAGCCCAGTAGTCACCACCAGCATTTTGCAATTTAGCTGAACCGGATCCCCAGTTGATGGTTTGTCCGAAGTAGTTGCTTTGCTCGGCATAATCTGAAGCACCCGCTGGTTTTACGGCACCACGGATCTGAACCAGGTCACCAGCGCGAACGGTATCAGGAATCGTAGCCGTGTTTACCATGAAACGAACGGAAACCACATCCGCATTCAGTTCACCTTCCAGAGAGAACTTCTGAATGGCACCAGCTCCATTAGTAAATGAAGAGGCATAAGCAGTCTGACCATCATCAGAGAAGGCAAGACCACGTGGGATCTTATACGGATCGGTTTCGTTTGCATAATCCCAATCAAAGGTAGTGACGGTAGCCCCATTGTTGATGTTTACGCCATAGTAGCGGTTAGGTGCGAACAATGTTCCTCCTAATGGTGCATTTCCTGATCCTGCTCCTGAGAAGAAAATCAAATCAGAATTTGGATAACGGGCAATGGAACCTGGATCCGTTCCCACTGCAAGTGGCATCCCAAGGGTGTATTCAGAGAATACATCATCGGCTTCCCACACCTGAATATGTCCTGGAGCTCCACCTTCAGTGTAAGCGTTAGTATTTGGATTAAAAATCTTACTCCCGTCAGCTGATATTTCCAAGGTTCTGGAGAATCCAGTTTTGTCTGTGGTTATCGTATTCAGAACATTCCATTCGTCTGAAGGATCCAGAATCACAATAGGTGATGCAGGAAATACGAAGGAAAGGGCAACATACCCGTCTTCAGTTACTGCCGGACGGTTTGGAGCATGAGCTGCAGTTTCAGTACGCATGTACTTCACTTCAACGACTTCGATTCCTTCACCTGTTTCAGGGTCAATAACATGGATGAATGAAGTATTACTTACCCATACTCCTCCAACTACAGAACCCGCAGCTGCTGCCGTTGTTCTGAAACCGTGGCTGGCAATATAAATATTACCATCTGTTCCTTTATTTACTCCTGTGATGGGACCAAAACGCAGTAAAGAATCGCCGGTTGTAGTTCCAATTAACGGAGAGAAATCTAATTGAACCCCATTTTCATCGTAAATGTGAACGGGATTTATTCTTTCAGCACCGTCATTAATGAGGACACTGAAATACGGTGCATTCCAAACGTTTCCATCTCCATCAACCACAATACCATGTGAGTTAATTGCACTGGAATCCGCTGGAAAGACATTCGCGAACTGAAACTGTGCTGAAGCTACCAGCGGGAATGCCAGTAACATCAACAAGAGACGTATCATTTTGTTCATATCTTCTCCTTGGTTTTTTGTTTTACATTTCGTCTATCTACCATCTATTGACTGATGTTTCGATGGACGATATGCGTAACGGATCATCCGTTTTTCTTTGTTTTTGTTTCTTTTGTTTGTTCAAAAGTTCACTTTGAGCGACAGACGGTTGGTCAGTCCCAAATATTCATGTTTCTGGGCCGCATAGCCCACCTGCAGGCTCTGACCACTGTTCAGACTGTAGCGCAACGCCGCACCCGCCCCGAACAACCACATCCGGTCGTCGCCCAGCCCCAGCTCCGGCAGTCCGGCCTGAAGACTGATCATATCCTTGTAAAAACTCGCCTCAACTCCCACGTTCACGCTCTGGTTGTTGTCGCTCGGACTCAACGCATCGGCCATCACCGTGAACCGGAACATCTCCCGGTCGATCGCGTCCCACGCCAGACCCACCTGTAACATCAACGGCAGGGCATACTGCTTGGTCTCCAGTCTCGCGTTGATCCGGTTGTTGTTGCCCTCCGAATTCGGATCGATGTCCACCGTGGTGATCAGATCGTCCCCGTCCAGGTTCATCTTGCTGCCAAAGTTGGCAATGCGCACCCCGAAGCGGATCCCATCAAACGGAGTCACATAGTTCGTGCCCAAATCCAGTGCAATGCTGCTCGAAGAGGTGTTCATGACCCGCTCGGTGATGTACTTGAACGTACCTCCGATCGAAAAGTCGGGCAACAAGAACCTGGCATAGCTCACTCCCACCGCATACGAGGAAGCACCGAACATCCGGCCCGTGCCCTCCTGCTGTTCAAAGGTGGTCTCTTCCATGTCGTCCATCGTCAGAGCCACCACGCTCAGACCCAGGGTCCCACCAGCCGCCGGAAGGGCGAATCCCACATAGGTGTGCTGCAGATCCGCGATCCATTGCGAGTGCTCTACGTACAGCTCCGTGCTGCGTACCTTCGCCAACGCGCCCACGTTCCAGTACATCGCCGTCCCATCGTCCACCGTCGCCGTGGTCGCCCCGCCCAGGGCCGCAGCCCGAGTGCCCACCGGAATCAATAGAAAATTCGCCGAGGTCGTCCCCTTCTTGGAAATGATCTGAGCCGATACCTGTGGTGCAATGGAGCCAATCAGTACTAAAACCGTTAGTATCGTCACTATAAGTTGTGTTCTTTTCATCGCCATTTCCTTATTTGATCACCGCAAATTTACCCGTCGTCTCGCCCACACCCGGCGCCTCTACATGATAGATGTACACGCCGTAGGGGATTTCATGGCCATTGCTGTTGCGCATATCCCAAATGTACCGATTAACTCCGGGATTATTGCTAACAATTAACGTCTGCACTAACTGTCCTGAAACATTGAATATACGAATGGTACATTGCGCCGGCAAGTGCGTAAAGTGCAGTTGCCTGGATCCTGCAGCACCAAATGTATTGGGCTCGCCAATATGAGTCACTACATACGGGTTAGGCACTACTCTGATTTTTGCAAGTTCGGATTCATCAATCATGGACTCAACACGTGGTAAATTGGAATCCGAAACGGTAAATCGGTACTCATCCGCACGTGTAAATGGCTTGATGGTAACCAAATCTAGGTTGTCACCTTCCCCTGGATCCAACGTTCCCAGTCTTGTGTTGGGAAGCATTGAGACTTTCCAGGTTGTCACATCTGTTTCATTACCAAAATCCTCGATGAAATAAATTTCATCAGAGCGAGGTAGTGCATTGGAATCGATAAAGGCACGGAAACGTTTTTCAGTGGTGATTCTGGTCCAAGTTAAACCAGCGTTAGAGGTATTTAATATGGTGGGACCATCCCCGATAACATAGACCGTGTTAGAATTTGTGGCAAATACTCCGTTCAATGGAGTGATCGTGCCACTGGACTGGAAAGTCCAGGTCGATCCCCCATCTGTAGTTGAGAAAATGGTACCATTAGCACCAACAGCCCAGCCAGTTGTCGTGTTTGCGAAAGCAACATCGGTTAACTGCACATTCTGAGGTGGACGCTGTCGTCTCCAGGTCAGTCCGGCATTGTCTGTTCTCCAGATTACTCCGAGGAAACCAACCATCCAGCCGGTATTGCTGTCCACAAAATGTACAGATGTCAGATTTCTGAACAAGTCGGCTGATGTTCCATTTTCAAACGTTATCCCATCGCGTGTCCAGGTAAGTCCACCATCAGTTGTTCGTAAAACTTCAGAGGTATTGCCCACGATAATTCCGGTATTGGCATCTGTAAATTCAACACTTCGTAATATTCTGTTGGAGTTGGATGTAACCGGAGTCCACGTGAATCCACCGTCAGTGGTTCTCACAATCCATCCTGCATCCCCCACCGCAAAACCGGTGTCTGCAGTGTGGAAAAACACATCGTAAAAATCACGCTCTGTATTGAGTTCGAGATCTACCCACGATTCACCTGCGTCCGTAGTTTTGAGGATCAATCCATCTTCTCCAACTGCCCACCCTGTTGATTCATCGATGAAGAACAGGGAATTGATACGCTTGGTGGTTGGTGAATTTACGTTAGTCCATGTTTCACCTGCATTGCTGGTTACCCGAATCTGTCCCGCTCCACCCGCTGTGATTCCCCTGGTTTCGGTCAAAAATACCACATCTTTCAAGTCTCTTGGAATGTTCGGATTCACGAAAAAAGCGAATGGAATTTCGCGATCGTCTGTGGTATTAAATACCTTGAAATTTACATCCTCAGCAGGAAGTCGTATGTTTAATGCTCCGACACGCAGCGTGTAATCAACAGAACGGCTCACGGGTTCATCGTAAAATTCAACCCGATAATCGGCTAATTTTGAATATCGGGTAGTAACTCCAAATTGAAATGAATGCAGGGTTTTGTTTGATGCAGAGTTCCACTTCGATAATTCATTATTGACGCGCACGGTATCGCCTGCATTGGTTATCTCAACCAAAAGCCCATCTTTGATGAGCAACTGCTCGTTTCTGAACCGCTCGTCCCTGTCAAATACTTTTTCCCCGGTTTGCGTATTTGTCAAAGTAAAACTTTTTGTTACGACCAGATCGGGATCCAGAGCCGTTCTGCCGGTTATCACGGTATCCTCAAACGTTATCGAGTACGTCGTATTAGCCTTTGCCTTTGATGGATCCACGATACTTACACCAATCGTCCCACCGGCCGACCCTGATACACGTTGTACAGCCGGAGCCGTAGGTTCTATGAATCCGGCAGCTCCTGCATTCGGCATCACACTGACCACATTCCGTCCGAATTGAAACGTATTGGTCGTGAGATTAGCAGTCATGTCGAGCATAGATTCCCGGGGACTGTGTGTATAAATCGTGTTCGTGGCAGGTGGAAACTCAAAGGGCTCACCTGTAACCGGATTGATAAATGGAACTGGATAGTCAGCAATAGCATCCCCATGCGTATATGCGACTACAGCATAGTAATAAGTCTTGCCATTGATCACGTCCTCATCCACAAATATCCGCTGGATGCCATTGTCTGTGCCCAGCCAGTATCGCATACCATTTAAAGCAGCAGGGTGATATTCACGAATACCATTCTCACGGTCAAATTGAGCGATCGGTCGATAGCCCTGGACGTTGCCACGGTTGTCGGTAACTGCGAATGCATCCCGGAATTGGGGATCCGTTGCTTTATATATTTTATATCCTTCAAAATTTCGTCTACGATTTTGTGGAATATTTCTGGATGTCAATACTGGATCCACAAAGTTTTCTGCTATATCGTCCCAATACAATGTAACACGTCCATTTCCAGGTACAACAGACAGATTCGGAGCCGGTGGAATGGATGGATCGGTTGGGGTCACGAAGTCGTAACCCAAATCGGTTTGCTGAGAAATCCCGTTTTCAGCACTCGCGAACATCAGCATACCGACAAAAACTGCGGATACAGAGGATTTAAACAAGTTGTTCATCACTATAGAAGTTTTGCAACGCATAGATAATTGATATGATGAAGTTATTTTTATCATGTTCATCATAGCTTAAAAGTTCACTTTGAGCGACAGACGGTTAGTCAGTCCCAAATATTCATGTTTCTGGGCCGCATAGCCCACCTGCAGGCTCTGACCACTGTTCAGACTGTAGCGCAACGCCGCACCCGCCCCGAACAACCACATCCGGTCGTCGCCCAGCCCCAGCTCCGGCAGTCCGGCCTGAAGACTGATCATATCCTTGTAAAAACTCGCCTCAACTCCCACGTTCACGCTCTGGTTGTTGTCGCTCGGACTCAACGCATCGGCCATCACCGTGAACCGGAACATCTCCCGGTCGATCGCGTCCCACGCCAGACCCACCTGTAACATCAACGGCAGGGCATACTGCTTGGTCTCCAGTCTCGCGTTGATCCGGTTGTTGTTGCCCTCCGAATTCGGATCGATGTCCACCGTGGTGATCAGATCGTCCCCGTCCAGGTTCATCTTGCTGCCAAAGTTGGCAATGCGCACCCCGAAGCGGATCCCATCAAACGGAGTCACATAGTTCGTGCCCAAATCCAGTGCAATGCTGCTCGAAGAGGTGTTCATGACCCGCTCGGTGATGTACTTGAACGTACCTCCGATCGAAAAGTCGGGCAACAAGAACCTGGCATAGCTCACTCCCACCGCATACGAGGAAGCACCGAACATCCGGCCCGTGCCCTCCTGCTGTTCAAAGGTGGTCTCTTCCATGTCGTCCATCGTCAGAGCCACCACGCTCAGACCCAGGGTCCCACCAGCCGCCGGAAGGGCGAATCCCACATAGGTGTGCTGCAGATCCGCGATCCATTGCGAGTGCTCTACGTACAGCTCCGTGCTGCGTACCTTCGCCAACGCGCCCACGTTCCAGTACATCGCCGTCCCATCGTCCACCGTCGCCGTGGTCGCCCCGCCCAGGGCCGCAGCCCGAGTGCCCACCGGAATCAATAGAAAATTCGCCGAGGTCGTCCCCTTCTTGGAAATGATCTGAGCCGATACCTGTGGTGCAATGGAGCCAATCAGTACTAAAACCGTTAGTATCGTCACTATAAGTTGTGTTCTTTTCATCGCCATTTCCTTATTTGATCACCGCAAATTTACCCGTCGTCTCTCCCACACCCGGCGCCTCTACATGATAGATGTACACGCCGTAGGACAAATCCAGATTGTCTTTGGTCAGCATATTCCACACATAGCGACCATTGTCGATCGAGTTGTTTACATTTAATGTTTGTACCAATTGTCCGGCGACGTTAAAAATACGAATCGTACATCGTGCCGGAAGGTTGATGAAATGCAGCTGCCTTTCCTGTTGCGGTCGAACTGGCGTCGGACGTCGTTCTGAGATATTTGTCACGATATACGGATTTGGAACAACCTTAATGTTCTGCAGATTTTGGCTAGCCAGGGTCAAGTCCTCTTTGGCCATATTTGCCGAACCGATAGTGAATTCATACACATCAGCACTAGTGAAATTTCCCGATTGAATCAATTCGACCTGATCCCCATTCATCGCTCTGAACACTCTGTCTGTCTGATGTGGGTGGAAGGTAAGTTTGTAAGCGATTTTACCCTGATCATTGAGTATTAAGATTTCATCACTGCTATTGATCTGGGATTTGGAGTCGAAATAGGCAGTAAGAGCTCCAGACGCTACATCAACACCTGGCACGGTTAAAGACTTGCGAATTGCGAATGGTACAGGCCGGAAGGATTCCGCGTCAAGAATACTGAAGTTTGTCTGTAAAGAGGGCAGTTTTACATCATTTCCAGATTCTGATACCATCAACTCTTGTGACCTTGAAGCTCCCGCCTGACCTTCAAATCGAATCATGTACGACTTCTCGCTGCCAGTTACTGTTTCAGAGACAACCGTTACCTCTGCTGGTAACCCTGACTCGGTTCTCCAGCCTCGTTCAAAGAGTTTGGATGCTGAACCTGAGTTTCTGACCACTAATCGTAATCCCTCGACTACAGGCGAATCCTGTCCCTCGAGTGACTGACGATTGGCCAATAAAACGGTATTTGTAGTGATGTTAGTCAGTGAATATGCATACCCGTAGGTCTCACCATTGACCGTTGTATCTCTGAATGTTACTCTGTACGTGTTATTCTCTTTGAGCATTCTTGGGTCAACGATGTCAACCAGTACTTGCCCGGTTGCTGAACCAGCAGTTCTCGTAACTGCAGGAGGTTGTGGACCTACGTACCCGGCTGATTGTCCGGTAGGAATGATGCTTACTACATTAACACCGGCAGTTAATGTCCCATCCGGATTAATACTTAAGTTAATCGGGGACTCAGAAGGAGCAATTCCAGCAGGTGCCGCCCCATTATTGAATGCTACAATCGCATAGTAATACTGTCGCCCATTGATAACGTCCGTATCGATATAGTATCGTTGGAGACCGGAATCATTACCCAAGTAGTAGTCTAAGCCATTGATGTCAACAGGATGATTACCTCGAATTCCATTGACTGCATCAAACTGGGCAATGGGTTTCAGGAACTGGAGATTACCGCGCCCATCTGTGATGGTTCTTGCATCAAGCAGAGCAGGATCCGTAGCACGATAAATTTTGTATCCCTCAAAGTTGTTCGGATTTTGACCGATCCGGTCCAGATATCTGTCGAATACGAATTCGGCTGCATCGTCCCAGTACAGGGTCACACGTCCGTTGGATGGAACAGCACGTACGATAGGTGGTGGTGGTGCTGTGGCAAACTGATAGTTCGCATCGTAGGCGTTGAATGCCTGATTCAACTGACTTTGGACGAGCTCAATGTCGGCAGCATTTGTTGGGGTATTTGCCTGTGCAATCGTTACTGCAACGGCAAATCGCTCAATTGAACCACGCTGCAAGGGGAAGAAGGAGGATGTAATAAACTGGTCGGTATCCTGACTGGCATCTGGAGCGGTTCCAAACCGACCCGGTAGCATATGAGTCTGCCACACATCGACATCAGAACCTTGAAGGTTGAGTCCTCCTGCGGGACGGAAGGTCGCAGAGGTAATTCCAATGGCATCCGTTTCCCGAACATCTGTTTTGTCGATATTACTTTCCCCCGGAAAAGCAGTGAATGCTCCCGAGCTTGGGAATCCGTCACCCTCACCACGAACACCTGTTCCCTCAACTCCGTCAATACCTACGTCATCATCTGCTGCCCGCCAGTCCTGATTGTTATCAAAGAAATCTTCACGCGACTCATCAATCATAGGAGCCGATGTGAGCTCATTCTGGAAATAGTGATCGAACTGAGAGGTATCAAGTCGGTTTCTGTAGAGCTCTTTAAGCGCATTTTGATAGGAAATTACTTTTTCTCTGAATGCAGCGTTGGTATTCATGCGTTCACGGATCCAGGAATTTGGCACGATCAGACCTCGCTGAATCGTGTCGGCGGCTGGATAGGCTGGAATGTTATCATAAAAACCGATATACAGATAGTTAATATGTCGGACCGGACGTGTAATTAACTGTCCATTTGCCTGAAATCTGGACAACGTAAGATGGTTTGGCTGATTTTCATCAATGATCCCATCCAAATCATCATCAAATAAGTTCAAATGCCGTCCCTGAAGCGTATCCTCCCTGACTACAAGTCCATTTGGAGGAAGAATCAGCTCGCGACCCTGAGATCTGACGATTACCGGCACATCACTTACAGGATATCGAGTGAGAATTCTATTTCCGTTATCATCAATAAGAACAATTGGTTGATTAGGCTGAATAGTTCTTTCAGTGAACGATGCTGGCGTAAAAAGCGGGATGATTTCATTGAGTACAATGGACCTGTCGGTAAAGAATCCACCATTGGTTACGAGTAGAGGATCAACCAGATCTGGATTTCTGGGGTCATATACGACTGATCCAGTAATGTAATTATCTGCGTCCCCGTCGTTGTCAATTCCGTCTATCGCGTTACCGGGAGTCTCAAGGAATCGGATACCGGCCACACCAATGCTTGTCCCATCAAACTCTGCTGGTGAAGCCGTTGGACGGGTATCTGTAAAGTAGGCCGTGGCGCGCTGTTGATCAAAAAACGGGCGGTCGTCGGATGGGGTACCAACCCAGTCTGCAGTCCATAGCATAAACGACACTTTATCGTAGTCGTAGGACGCATCATTACGGATTTCAAAAATATTGAAATGGACATTGGCAATCAGATTTTGGGTCCACGCAAGGATCCTGGTGTCCATAATAAGCCCCAAACCTCCACGATCTGGGTCTGTCTGGTCGGGTTGGTATCTGGTATTCGAGTTATTGATGTAACGTTTGTACTGGTCATCCCCCGACCGGTAAAAGAACTCCTGATCAGCATTGAAAATCCCTTTACCGAAGAACCCATTCCATTTGCCTGCCCATCCGGGATCAGTTTCATCGCCTAGTTTATCCGGCCACGTTTCGGGCCAGGTATTACCAAGAGGGCTTCCCGGACCGCGATCACTTCTGGCAACTTCTTCTGAATCTTCGTTATAGTAACCGGTTATTGGATTTTGCGACCAGCTCGCTCCTGTCTGCGGATTGGTTCGGTAATCCGGAGCTACTACAACCGGAAACGTTTCAGCCCCAGATCCACCCTGATTTCTAACCTCTGATCCGGTAAAAATAGACATGAAGTAGATGTACCAGCGATTTGTATTCTTTGGATATTCGTAGACCAACTCGTCCTGCCCGGATGCACGACCAGCGAAACCGTAGTTGTGATAGGTGGCTCTCATATTGTTAGCATCGAGAATTGACTTTCGTCTCTGTTCGAATGCCGATCGCTCATCACTAGGTGTATATATCCCGTTCTGGGCAAATCCAGCCAATGGAGCAGCCAAAAAGGCGATAACTAGCGAGGATGTTATAAACTTATGTGTCATGTGAAGTATGAAATCTTTCTCTGGGTTCAAAATGAGTACTGAATACCAAGCTGCACGCGTCGAGGCTCACTATACGCAGTCGGATTCTCAAAGAACCCGGGATCAAATTGTGTTGGCGGACGCAATGGACCAGTAGGCACACCTGAATCGTTATATACAAAATTCACGTTTCGACGATCCAAGAGATTATAAATATTTATGTTAAGCCTTAAATCGTTTCCTGCAATGCGGAAGGTTTTGTAAGCACTTAAATCGAGGGTAAACACAAAGGGCATTCTCACACTGTTGGTCAACACATCTCCTGAGGCAGAAAGCCCCACTCTTCTGGGGATATCTGTACCTGGAGTATATGGGAGTCCGCTCGAAAACCGCTGAAGCAGGTTGAATCCCCAGTTGTTACCGGAGTAGAACAAGGATGAATTAAATACGTGGGTTCTATCCCAGTTGGCCGGAGTCAGAAACTTGGCAAGTGCTGTACCCGTTGTGTCGCTTCTGGATAACGCGGCAAAAAATTCGGACGCAGGATCCGAGTTGGAATCTTCTGCCTGAGAGTAGGTGTAATCAAACCCAAGTGAGATATTACCTGAGACTCGCTGATTCAAGGCAACAGTTACCCCTTTGATGTTGGCGTAGTCGCGATTGACCCAGGTGCCGTAACGAACCGATGGAATTGAAGTCAGATTGAGTGGCCCAGATGACACATAGTCACGTTTATCTTCATAGAAAACTGTCAGATCAACCGCAAATCCGGTAACTACCTCCTGCTGAAGACCAAGTTCATACTTGATGCTACGTTCTGGATTTAGATCCGGATTCCCGTAGATTCCCTGAATTCCAGATGTTCTTTGTAAGATCAGCCTCTCGCCGTTAAATAGTCGGTTATATTCCGGAATCTGGAAAAAATATCCGTAGGAGAAGTGGATTACCCCTCGTGAACTGATTGGATAGGCCAACCCCAGGCGCGGACTAACCGCATATTTCGCCGAAGTGGACTTCCAGAAGCTGTCTGCCCGATTCACATCCTGCTCAAATAACTGCGGGTCGCGGGTATCGCCGGGTACACGCCCGTTTGCCTGGAAGTAATCGAACCGAACCCCGGCATTGATCGTCAGACTCTCAAATTCGATACGGTCCTGAATGTAGGCTGCAAATAAATATGGTTTTCTATTCCATTTTTCGTGGCCTGGAGTATTTTCAAGTGGAACCCCCATTTCAAGTCGGTCACGTAAATCCTGAGACAAATCATCAGGTAATTGAATGTTATCTCCTACTTCAAGTGATGCCAGTCCAAATGACTGATACTCCATCACATCAGCCTGGAATTCGACACCAGCCTTGACAAAATGCTGGTCGTTTACCTGACGAGAATATTCGGCTTTGGCAATGTAGCTGGTTGTTGATCGGTCGAAAAATCCGTTATCTGTGCCATAACGCTGAAATCTACCCGATGAGTTGTAGTAGAAGTCGGATGGAAGATTCGTGTAGTTCACATAGTCACTCACACGATCGTAATTGAAATACCGTGGATCATACGGCGTATCGTACAGCGAACTGTTGTACTGATTGTATCTTACCGCAAGGTTGGCTGTAATAAACGAGATATTAGACGGAGTAATGGTTGTTTTCAGGTTTGCATAGTAATTATTACGCTCCCAGTTCGGACGCCCAAGTGGAACTAGTCTATTACTATGACTGTAACCCTTACCCCACTCTTTACCGTAATTTCCAATCAGATTAAACCGAAGTAACCGACTGTGATTGTACTGAAGGTTCATCTGACCACTGTAGGTGTCAAATGGATTCATGTTCACAATCGAACTGTCACGCTTTCCGGAATCTTCGTATCTGAGGTACTCAACGCCATTGATATTTACCCTCTCACGAATGGTAAACCAGGGGAGTGATTCATCCACAAATTCTCCAAATTTGTTCACAGGATTGGAAGCAGGGATTTCTGTAACGCCTCTTTCCCACGTTGTTTGTCCTTCCAGAGAGGTGGTCGATAGCAATGGACCCAGAGGCGAATATGCGTTATAACCGTTCAACCATCCTGAATTTCTGAATCGACGTGCACTGATAAAAAATGTGAGCTTGTCCTTGATCAGAGGTCCCGAAAAACTTCCCTCAATGTTGTACTGACGCATCGGATCTGCATCACTCAACCTGTTAGGTAGGCCCGTGAAAACCTGTGTGTAGTCGGTTCCATATTCTCCACCCCAGATATTGATGTTACCATCGAAATTATTGTTACCGGATCGGGTTACGATGTTCACAATCCCCGACATAGCCTGACCGTATTCTGCATTGAATGTCCCGGATACGACCTGAAGCTCTTCAATCGACTGATTTTCAACGCGTAATCCGGATCCACGGTCATAATCGTCGGTAACACGTACCCCATCCACGATGTATGCCACTTCACTGGCCCGGCCACCCCGAATGTGAATCGCTCCGCCCGGTCCTACCGTGACACCTGCTTGAAGTTGGATAATATCGCCAACCTCTTGGACGGGAAGTTTTTCGATCTGATCTCTGTTGACACGAGCCTCAGAACTGGTCAGATCTTTGATCACAACATCCTGGGTCGCCTGAACAATGATTTCCTGACCGACTACAGTTTCAGAGGTCATCATTGCGTTTACTTCTGTATTCAAATCAGTTCTAACCTGAACGCCCTCAACAATATATGGTCTATAACCGATAAATCGAAACTCCAGGGTATAGGTACCAGGTCGAACATTCAGAATCCGGTAATTTCCATCAATGTCAGCCGCAGCTCCTTGCGTCGTTCCCTGGATGATAACGGTAGCCCCGGTCAAAGGCTCGTTGGTACCTGCTTCTAAGATGGTCCCCACGATTCGTCCAGACTGGGCTATGGCAACATCCGCAGCCATTACCATGATAAGTGAGGTGATTAAATATTTGAACTTTAGCATCATTACAACTGGATGGATATAGAATTAAGACGATTCATATCGACCGTGGCTTTGAATCTGGAGCGCAAATCTCCTATGATCGCATCACGCACACGCCGACGTTCGGTTGAAAACAAATATTCCCTGACTTGCTCTTTGGCTTCTTCGTAGCCAAGCTGTCGGGATTCTGTTCTTTCATTACATCGAAGGATTATAAAATAGTTAGTGGCAACCTGAAATGGTCCTGCATAGTCATTCGGCTGAATGTTTCTCAAAGCCGAGGCCATTGTTCCGAACTCAGTGATGGGTAACTTCCCAATGTGCCCACCATACTTTTTGGTTGAAGTTTCGGCCCCATACTCGTTTAAAAGGCGCTTAAATGAGTCTCCTCGCTGAAGCTGTACAAAAACTTCAGCAGCCTGATCGGCATTGGTCAAAACAATCTCAGACATGTCCAACATCACAGGCTGTACAAATAATGAAGGTTCACGACTGTACACCTGACGCATCTGTAGCTCATCGACTCTGACTTTAGTATCAAGATCGGCCTCAAATCGCTCGAATAGAAATCCATAGAAAGTCTCTTCTATCGATTCTTTAATAAAATTCTGATCAACACCAGGGTGTTTTTTCACCAATCCAAGTGCAAATGCCCGATAAGCCATTCCCTCGAGTTGCCCGATGAAATCATCTTTCGACTGAACCTGAGAACGACGGTCGGCGGGAGTGTAATACGACTCGACCAGAAAATCACCTACGGTAAATCGATATCCACCTGATTGCGCGAGAACCTGTTTGCGCAGATGCTCCGACAATGAAACAGGAAGCTCCGACAATGAAACATCGCTGGTAAAGTAGCGGTCCCGTTGTGACCCTATTGCAATCCAAAGCTCATCGATTACTTGTTGATTCCAGCTCATGGATGCCAGCACCGATTCAAGATCGCGACGGGTTGCCCGTTCTTTTTCCTGATACAAAGCGACCTGTTCCATATTGGGTCGCTGTTGAGCAAATTGAACTTCGGTCAGAATCGGGGCTTCGATCACATCGGTAACTTTGATGATCGAATACCCGGTTGTAGTCTTAACCGGAGGCGAGACTTCACCCTGACGCATGGAAAACGCAACATCCTCGAATGCCAGATCCATCTCATCAATTCCGAAGTATCCCAAATCACCGCCAGATTCACGTAGTGATGGACTCTGAAATACTTCTCTGGCCAGGGTTTCAAAAGATTCGCCTGTCTGAAGTCGGTTATACAACACATTGGCCTGATCTCGTGTTGGAGCCAGGAGATGAGATGCTCTGACAGACATATTGGATCGACGGAACACGTCACGAATCTGGTTTTCGGACAACTGAATTCGATCGTGAATAAACCTGCGCTGATACTCTTCCATCAACACCTTGCGCTCGATCATTGCTTTGTTGTACACGGATGCAGCATCCGATGCCCAACCCTGTTCACGGGCATGCTCCACAATGGCATAGCGCTCAATCCGGGAGTTAATCACTGCCAGACGAACCTCTTCATTCAGGTTAAGCGCCTGTCCAGTGCGTAAATAGTACCGTTTGAGATGATTTTCGAAGTGCTGATCTGATATCTCAAAAGACCCAACTGTCGCAACGATACCGTCTAGGGGATCCGTTTCGCTTACCGAACACGCTGACACACCAACAGCTATCATAAAAAAAACTAAGATGGTGTGTGTCGCATTATTACAGATTAATCGGGTCATTAAGGTCATCTACAGCGATTGAGATGAGTAAGAATAACCAAGACCAGGGAACCGCTTCCAGTCCTAACACCTTGTTGTGCAATGGATTGTTATTCGGATTCAGACAAGTCAAGCCCAGACTTACATACATCAAGTGCAAAGTTAACTTCTAATATAATGAAAGCGCTTACATTTCCAAAACTTTTTAGCCTTGTAAGAGAATTAGGCTGTAGGGCAAATAGGCAAATAGGCTAGTGGAATAAAAAAGACATGAAATAAATACAGATAATGCAAGGAACCGAAAAAAAGTGACTCACATAGGTAACCACCACTAAAAAAGGAGTTTATATGAGTTCAAAAACCGGCTTAGAATCGCTAAGAGTATGGAATGATTCAGTTGCATTCAGTAAATCTATTTTTATACCTATTTCTGAAATTCAAAACTTTATAGTTAGAAATCAGATGATAGAATGTTTGATTTCAATTCCATCAAATATTGCTGAAGGATATGGCAGTTACTCAAAGAAAGAATTTAGTCGTTGCCTTAAGATCTCACTGGGATCTTGCTATCAACTTATCACGCAATTAGAGATCATTCGAGATACAGAATTCGGTAGTAACATTGATACTGATGACGTGATTAAACAGGCAAAGCAACTCTGCGCAAGTATTGTTTCTTTAATAAACTACAAAGACGGCAGAACCCAACCCTCAAAAGCCCATTAGCCCATTAGCCTATTTTATAGTTTTTAACCACATAATCATCCAACAATCGCTTGAACTCTTTGCCAATTCCATCACCTTGAAGGGTTAGCCGGTGTTCTCCGTCGATATAAACCGGAGCTTTAGGTTCTTCGAAGGTTCCCGGGAGCGATATACCAATATTAGCGTGTTTCGATTCACCCGGACCATTAACAATGCATCCCATCACAGCTACCTGCATATCCTCAACACCTGGATAAACGTGTCTCCAAATGGGCATCATATCCTTGATGTAGGTCTGTATTTCATCAGCAAGCTCCTGAAAATAGGTGCTTTTCGTCCGACCGCATCCCGGGCATGCGGTGACCTGTGGGATAAAACTTCTGATTCCCAATGACTGAAGGATCTGCTGCGATACTCTGACCTCTTCCGCTCGGTCACCGCCTGGCATCGGTGTCAATGACACACGAATGGTATCCCCTATACCTTCCTGCAACAACACACCAAGAGCTGCGGAACTGGCTACTATGCCTTTCATTCCCATTCCAGCTTCGGTCAGACCCAGGTGAAGTGGATAATCGATCAGGGCTGCCATTCTCCGGTATACCGTGATCAAGTCCTGAACACCAGAAATCTTGCAACTCACAATGATCTTCTCTTTGGGCTGACCCACTTCCTCTGCCAGTCGGGTCGATCGGACGGCACTCTCGAGCATCGTACTGATCATGACTTCTTTACTGGAATTGGGTTCAGCTAATGCGTTGTTCTCATCCATTTTCTCGGCCAGAAGCTGCTGATCCAATGACCCCCAGTTCACCCCGATACGAACCGGTTTCTCCCACTTCACAGCTTGCTCAACAATGGTGCAAAAATTCTTGTCTCGTCCTTTGGTGCCGGTATTACCGGGATTGATTCGATACTTGGATAATGCTTTGGCACACTCCGGATACTGCGTTAAAAGAACATGTCCGTTATAATGAAAATCACCAATTACTGGGACTTCAACATTCTTTTTGTCAAGATAGTCCATGATATAAGGTACAGCCTGGGCGGCTTCCTTATTGTTCACCGTAATTCGAACCAGCTCAGATCCAGCATCATGCAGCTGAATAATCTGTTTTGCTGTATCCTCGATGTCGGCCGTGTCGGTGTTGGTCATAGACTGAACCACAACCGGAGCACCACCTCCAACGGCAACGTTTCCTACATGTACTTTTACCGATTCTCTTCTGGTTTGAATCATATCGAGTGCTACCCGTGTTTAATTTTTCTTGTTACTAAGTTCAAAAAGAATACGTTTTTCCTCTGCAGTCAAACTGCTGTACCCGTCTTTGGCAATTTTATCTAAAATCTTATCCATTTCATTCTGATCGAATTCCTCTATAATGTCGGCATCTGATACGGCATGCATGGCTCTGTTTTTTTGCTTGAATCTGCCCGAACTTCTGCTGAACAACCGTCTGAACCAATCGGATATGGCCCCAATCCAGGCGTCATAATTGTAGCCACGATAGTAGGCGCGAATTAGCAACCACCCCCAGAGTGCACCACCAAGGTGAACCAGTCTGGCAACATTGTCTCCTGAATTCAGAAACAACACATCCAGGAAAATCAATCCTGCAACCATATATCTTGCCTCTATGGGCGGTAAAAGCAACATCATAATAGGCTGACGTGGATATAAAACGGCAAAGCAGACCATAATCCCAAATACTGCACCTGATGCTCCGATTGTTGGACCTGTAGGTATGATGCCGCTCAACAACAATTGCACCAGAGCACCTCCGATTCCCGATCCCAAGTAGAAAACAGCGAAATTTCGGGTACCGAGCGTATCTTCAACCGGACGTCCCATCCACCATAGCCACAACATATTGAACAAAATATGAAACCCGCTTCCGTGCAGGAACATATATGTCACGAATCGCCAGGGTTGTGTCAACATCTCAACGCCAGAAGACGACAGTGCAAACCACTCAATGATAAATCGGTTTACTACACTAAGGCCAAAAAGATCAAGAAATGCCTGGATCACAAATACAACCACATTCAGGGCCAGTATCCATCTCAACGCGCCAGGCAACATCGCGAAGCTTCTGCGAAATGACTGAGAAAAAGACTCCTGGTACATGATCTAGTAGAGTTTAGTAGGCATTTTCCAATACTTGATGAGGATAAATCCAGCAACCATTCCACCCAGGTGAGCGAAGTGGGCTACTCCGGTACTCAGGGAGGTTACCCCATTCAAAAGTTCAAAAGCACCGTATCCAATTACCAGGTACTTGGCCTTGAGTGGAATCGGTGGTATCAGCAGCATAATCTCGCGGTTTGGAAACAGCATGCCATAAGCAAGAAGTATCCCAAAAACACCACCCGAGGCTCCAATTACAGGACTCGGTGCTACAAACATATGCAGTATCGCGGCTCCGATTCCGGTAAGAAAATAATAGGTAACAAAACGCTTTGTCCCCCACTCGGATTCAATCTGTTGTCCGAACATCCACAATGCGAATAAATTGAACAGAATGTGACTGAAATTACCATGCAGGAACATGTATGAAACCAACTGCCATGGATAAAAATGATACGGTTCGAGTGGAAGCCCACCAATACCAAACTGTGGAGGTATCAACACAAAAAATGCATCCAGTAAATTCCCTACCAAAGGTGTATTCTGACCAATAAAAAACAGAATATTGATGATGAGCAGATGCTTTACTCCCTGCGGAAAATAACTGGCTCCGTAGCTGTTGTAGTTGTAATCTGACAAAATAATTAGCGTTTAATTCTTAATACATTTCGATAATCGGCAGAGCGATAATATACGTTGATTCCACCTAATGTTACGCCTGGAATTCCCTGGCCGGGATAAACCGTATCACCACAAAGATAAAGACCTGGAAACGGTGTCTGGGTCGGTGCCCAGTCTAACAAAGATCTCGACATGGATTGAGGAATCCCTCCCACCCGGCCCTGATATCTGTACACCCAGTTCTCCCAGGTGATCGGGGTGGCACCAAATCGTTCCACTACCCCACTTTCCTCGAAACCTGGCAGTTTGTTTCGCAACAGGTGCAAAATTTCCTGCTCTAAAGCCTCTTTGATCTCATCATAGCGTTCCTCGCCCATTTGAAACCAGGGATCTGTAACCGTATGGCAGCTGATGTTCAAGGTTCTGTATCCCGCTGGAGCTCTCTTAAGATCACCTCTGGCAGACATCGATACAAATACCGATTGAGCACCCGTGACCGTCATCGGACCATCCAAATGAATCTGGTGGTGTAAGGTCATTTCGGGCATATAGTTATCTTTGGTCACAATGCCCATCGTGAATGCACCCCAGGCTTTATGGTATCGTTCGGATTGTTGCGTGAACCATGAATTCCATTCTCCCTGACATAACGAAGCCAGGTTCCAGACTGGTAGATTCGATACGACCAGTTTACTTCTGAAAGTGCCTTTGCGCTCGGTTTTGACCAGATAATGTTCCCCGTCCCGTTGAATCGATACCACTTTATGTCTGACCAATACCTTCCCACCGTTGGATTCAATGTAGTTTTGCACCTCCCGAACCATTTCGAGGAGGCCTCCTTCGACGTAGAAGTTACTATAGTTAGTGTATGTCAATCCGGCTGCACCAAATAAAAACGGGACCTCAGCTGATGTTGATTGTGCAGTGATCATGAGCTGTTCATCTACAAATTGCTCGAAATCGGGCGTTTCCAGTCCACACGAAACCATCACATCACGCACACTTAAAAAAGCAAAACGAAGCATGGGAACATCCAGGGGATTATTTTTTAATCCAAGTGCGATCCAGTCAGCTGGTGTCTTTGGAGGAAAATGGGTATTGCGCGCAGACGCTTTCCACACAAAATCAGACACCCTATATGCCAGTTCCCAGAATTTTCGATGTCCCGACAGATTACCAAAAACTCTTCCGGCTTCCTGAATCCATTGTTCCCGGTCCTGATACCGAATGATTTGTCCCTTGGCCTGATACACCGTCATACTTGGATTCAGTCTGATTCTGGGAATTTGAATTCCGGTCAACGATTCCAGTCTTGCAAGCGGTTGATGGGCATCGAATCCAATTAATGTTGTAGCTCCTGACTCAAATGTATATCCCTTTCTGGTAAAAGACGAGCTGCAGCCACCAGGCACATGGGCAGCTTCCAGGACTACAGGATGATCCCCATCTTTGGCCAGAAGCGCGGCCGTAGTTAAACCACCCATACCCGATCCTATCACAATAGAATCACATTCAATCATCTGTTCTTTAATCATGTTCAATCAAACAGATGATGCACCGTATTTGTTCCTGCCCAACCGACTACCAGACGATTTTTTCTTTTTTCAGGTAAGCTTCGATGCCACGTTTGCAATCATCTGTCATTCTGGCTTCGGCATTCAGCCGAATCGCATCATCTAAACTCTGGGAAACTGTTTTTTCTGCCACATTGCGGATGAGTTTCAGGGTTGTCCTGATCGCTTTTGGACTGACTTTATGGGTAAACACATCTATCCAATACGATACTCTGTCTTCGAATTGATCGGCAACCTCCGTTATCAGTCCGATTCGTGAGGCCTCCTCCGCCGATATGATCTCCCCAGACAGCAACAACCTCTGCGCCTGAGTCATCCCTACCTTTGAGATCAAAAACTTCGAGACAATCGCCGGCACAAATCCGATCCGCGTTTCAGTGTAGCCAAACTTTGCATAAGGAACCGCCAGCGATATATCGCACATCGATACAAGGCCACACCCACCGGCTAATGCGTGACCATTGATGACACCCAAAATAGGTACCGGATAGTCGTACAATAGCCTGAATAAGGAGGCGAGCTGGGCAGAATCTCTAAGATTCTCTTCTTGTGTAGCATGCTGAAGGGTCTTTAACCCATCCAAATCGGCGCCTGCCGAAAACGCATCGCCCTCACCGGCTAGTACCACTAATCGAACCCAGGATTCGTGCTGATACTGGTGCAGTGCCTGAGTCAGTGCAGTCACCAGTTCAGCATTTAATGCATTTCGTTTATCTGCACGATTCATCCGAAACTCAACGTAGCGGTCAAATTCGGAGATCAGTAAAACGTTTTCATTGGTCATACAGATAAGATAACTGCGCCCGAAACAATAAAAAAGGCGTTACCCACACAGGTAACGCCTCGGTTCACATACGCTTTCACACGTATCCACATTCAGGCAAATGACTCAACTTGCGCAGGTTCTTCGGATCTGACATCGCTTTCCAATAGTCCATCACGCAAGCGTATTACCCTACGAGCATGCCCGGCAATATCCTCTTCATGGGTTACAAGTATAATGGTGTTCCCGGCTTGATGCAGTTCATCAAATAATTCCATGATTTCGTTACCCGTTTTACTATCCAGGTTACCGGTTGGCTCATCGGCCAGTAAAATGGATGGATGGTTAACCAACGCCCGTGCAATTGCAACACGTTGTCTTTGTCCACCAGAGAGTTCATTGGGTTTATGGTCCATTCGATCAGCTAATCCCACTTTTTCGAGCACTTCAACCGCACGTTTACGACGCTCGCGGGAACTCATTCCAGCATAGATCAACGGAAGCTCAACATTCGCCAATGCACTGGATCGGGGTAGCAGGTTAAAGGTCTGAAACACGAATCCAATTTCACGATTTCTGACCTCAGCCAGTTGATTATCAGTCAGTTTTTTTACGTCGTGACCATTCAGGATGTAATCGCCCTTACTTGGTGTATCCAAACATCCAATTACGTTCATCATGGTCGACTTTCCGGAGCCGGATGGTCCCATAATCGCAACATATTCATTTTTTTTGATCTCAAAGGAAACACCACGTAGTGCGTGCACGGTTTGGGTGCCCATGCGATACTCTTTTTGGATGTCTCTGGCTTCGATAATGGTAGATGCATTCATCGCTTGACTCCTTATAGTTGAACCTGACCGAGGTAATAATTGAGCAATTGCTCCTGGAATACAAATCGGTATATCGCCTGAACTCGATTTGAAGATGCACTGACAAACTCTGCATTTGAACGGGTAAGCTCAATTAATGTACTGGCACCAACCCGATAGCGTTCCTGTTCGGTTTCATAGGCTTTGGATGCAGCCAGAAGCGCACGCTCCGTGGTATCCAGCTGTTTGGTTGCCGACAGATAGTCATTGTATGCCTGACGTACTTCCTGATTGATCTCAAGTTTTTTTGATTCCAGCTCTAACATCGCATTCTTGTAGTCAACCTGACTTCGCTGGACATTTAAACGGGTATTATATCGGTTAAAAATCGGAACCTGCACGTTAAACCCGAAGCTGTAACGACGGTTACGGTCTGTAATTTGTTCCCAGTATCCCACGTCGACAAACTGTCCGGCAGCTGTTCGTTCACGAAACTGGTCCGAATATCCACCCGACAAACTACCCGATAAAGATACTGTGGGTAAAAATGCTCCGCGCGCAATCCTCAGGTTGTACTCACTGAGTTTAATCTGAGCTTCGGTCCCTCGAAGGTCGCTTCGGTTCATCATTGCACGCTCGATCAATTGAGGTAATGAGTAGGTATTCACCTTCAGATTGTCTTCATCGATTCCCGGAGTTACAAACTCATAATCCTGGATAGGATCAAGTGCCAGAATGCGGAGCACCTGAACCATCGACATATTCAACGCATTTTCACGCTCAACAATCTGAAATTCATTGTTTGCAACCACTGCTTCCTGATTATACAGATCGACCATTGGTCGCATACCCACTTCCACCTGAGCTTTGACCTGCTCAAGTTGTTTGCGAGATGCATCGAGATTTTGCTGGGATATCTTTAGCAGTTCCTGATTCAGTAGCACACTCAAATAGGACGAAGCCGTGTTGAAAATCACATTTTCTTTGGCTCGTTGTAAGTTCTCTTCGGCCGACAATTTGGAGGTTTGAGCAGCTCGAAGGTTATTGATATTACGAAGACCATCAAATAAGGTAACTCCTGAATTAAAGGAAGCTCCGGAAGACAACGTGGTTAAATCGTCGTAAGATAGCGTCTCCTGAACAAACTGACGACCCGTGTTACGATTTCCGTTGATCCCAAAATTCAAATTGGGGAGAAAGTCCATTTGAGCACTGGTTACATTTGCACGCTGTAAGACCAGGCTGTTTTCGGCCTGTCGAAGCGTAATGTTGTTTTGAAGGGCAATATCAATAGCCTGTTCAAGAGTGATTCGCTGCGGGGATTGTGCAATCGCCGACAAGACGGCACACAAAATAAACAATAGCAAGAGGGGTAATCTGGAAATAGACATGTTGATTCAGTTCTGGTACTGGTTAGAATTGGAAACTTTAACGATACAGGGCGATAATGGTTGCAGCAGAATTAGTTAAGCGTCTATTTAGAGGACTCTTCTTCCACCAATTTTACGACATGATCTACGATTTTTCGTGCAGCGACCGCCTTAAGTGCTGCAATAACAGCAGTAGTCATTGTGGTTCCGGCCGCGGCTTGAGTGTTTTTTTTACTACTCGCCATGAATCCAACCAAAACAGCAAGCCCAACTGTTTTAAGTGGATGCTTTCGGACCCAATAAGTCGGAGTTAGACGTTCGTTCACATCCTGCTGAAACGAATCGAAATTGTCTTCAAGGGATTTCTCAAGCGATTGTAATTCCCGTTCGAGTTCTTTCCTTCTTGATTCCAACTCTACAGAGGTGTTGCGGTGGGATTGTTCGTTCATAACAGGAAGCCGTTAATTGGGTTTGGTAGTAATCATGGAGTTTTCTGAAGAGATTTCAGAAGTGGTTTGGGAATCGTTTTTACCCTCGTTTTGATCAGTTATGTACTTAACTGATTCTTTAAAATCGTCAGGACTTAAGAAAGCTGAGGCAATTTTATCACGTAGCCTGGATTCTATAAGTTCAGGACTCAACAAATAAACCACCAATCCGAAGACCAAAAGCAAGGCTGATACTACCGCAAATCCAGCGGCAGTGCTATTGAGGACGTGACCTACAAAAAAAGCTAACGCAAATAACCCGAAAACCAACGCAAGTACGAATACGAGTCCCGAAACAAGACCTGATATGATTTTAGATGCGTTTTTGGAAACATTTTCCCCAAATTCGATTACGTACAATTCGATCCGTTTTTCCAGCAGCAACCTGACTTCAACAGGAAGCTTTTTGAGTCTATCGAGTAAATGGTCATTGGGTGAACTCATTTCATAGTAGTTTAGGCGAGAGTCAATCCCTTCTGAAAAGTTTCCCGATCAAGTAGCCTACAGCTAATCCAACAGCAATGCTAGCCAGGGGGTGTTTACGAATTACTCGTTCGGTGTCTGACCTGACTTTATTGATTTTCTCTTGAAGCTCCGGATCAGAAATAATGGATTTTCCGGACTCCCCGATTTCGTAAATTTTTTTACTCAGATTATCGATGGTTTTGTTTGTCATAGTGAGTTGGAGCGTATTCTAGTTCGTTGGTACCAGGGAACTTTTAAAGCTGAATGCTGAGATATCCAGCTTGAGTCCAATATATGGGATAACGGTCAAATTTTGAAGTTAGTTTCAACCCTAAACACTAATATTAAAGTTTATTTACAGATCCTATCTCAATCTGTTTGGGATTGAAAAGATTTTGCCTGGTTGAGGTTTAACAAACTGACCGATTTCGAGTTCCAGTAAGGCCGTATTCAATGCTCCGTGCTTCAATCCGGAATCAGCCAGAAGCCGGTCGACGTGCATTTCATCGTTCTTCAAAATCAATTGGAAAACTTCTCCGGCGACCGTTGAAAGTTCTGAAAGTATAGAGTTTAGGTCCACTTTTTTAGGATCCTGATCTGACCTGGATGACCTCAACCATTCGAATTCGCTGATGATATCTTCCACGTTCTCCACCATTTTTGCAGTGTTGTTACGTATCATATAATTACACCCTCGACCTTTTGGGTTATCCAGGGAATGAGGGATCGCAAATACTTCTCGATGCTGGTGAAAAGCCAACTCTGCGGTGATCATACTCCCACCTTCCATATCAGTTTCAACGACTAAAACACCCAGTGAGAGTCCACTTACGATACGATTTCGGGTGGGGAAATTTTGGTAATCGGGCTTGGTTCCAGGGGGATACTCACTGATGACCAAACCCTGTTTATCGATGATTTCGTCGACCAAAAAGCTATTTTCAGACGGATAAATCCGATCCAGACCAGAACCTAGAACCGCTATCGTTTTTCCTGTATTCGCCAACGCGGATCGATGTGCTACCGTATCGATCCCACGTGCCAGGCCTGAAACGATTACCAAACCCTGTTCGACCAATTTTAGCGTAAATTCTTTGGTCATCGTTTTTCCGTATAAAGAGGGAGCGCGTGTGCCTACAACGGCAATACCGGCACTGTTTAGCAAGCTCACGTCTCCCTTGTACCACAACAAAATAGGTGGGTAGTCTGTGTTTCGTAGTCGTTCAGAGAAATCTGTCTGATCAGGTGTTACGAACGAATATCCCTTTTTAGCAGAATAGTCGATCACGTCATCTACCCTATCCCAGTCTTTGAAATTCATCAGCGACTTGGCTGTTGTCTCACCGATACCATCGACTTGAAGCAACTCATCCAACGACAATCCGAACACATCTTTGGGATGCTCAACCATTTCCATTAACATTCTGGCTCTCCTGGCACCAACTCCATCTACCATCGAAAGTGCCAAACGTGCACGTATATCATCGTTCATTGGACTCCTGGATTTTTTTCCAGAGGCGCTCCTTTAGTTCATTGAGTTGATATCCGGTAGCGGCTGAAACGTAGATCACGTCATCGGGGATGTGGGGTTCATCAACCAGACGGAATCCTTCCACCAGATCCATTTGGGATATGACAACGATTCGTGGTTTTTCCAGAAGGTCTGCCCGATACTCCCTTAACTCGTTAATCAGTACCTCGTATTCGTATTCAATACCTGTGGTTGAACTGATGACGAACATAAGCACTTTGTTGCGTTCGATGTGACGAAGAAACTGTATTCCCAGTCCCTTGCCTTTGTGTGCATCTTCAATGATTCCCGGAATATCGGCCATTACAAAACTTCGATAATCCGGGAATGAGATTACACCCAGATTGGGCTCCATGGTTGTAAATGGATAATCGGCTATTTTGGGGCGTGCATTTGACATTGCAGCTAGTAACGTACTTTTACCAGCATTAGGATAACCAACCAATCCAACATCTGCTATCAGTTTAAGCTCTATTTCAACGACGATTTCCTCACCAGGTTCACCAGGCTGAGCATAGCGGGGGGTCTGATTGACATCTGTTTTGAAATAGGCGTTCCCGTGCCCACCTTTACCACCGTGTGCCACAATAACCTCCTGCCCCTCTTCCATGATTTCACCCAAACGCCGACGCGATTCAAACTCATAGGCTACTGTACCCAAAGGCACATCAAATACTACAGGATCTCCATCCTTGCCTGATTTGTTAGACCCCGATCCGTTAACACCATGTGGAGCTTTGACATATTTTTTGTAACGCAAATCGAGTAACGTGTTCATATTTGAATTCCCCCGAAGTACGATATGTGCTCCACGACCCCCATCTCCACCATCTGGCCCACCACGTGGTACGTATTTTTCGCGACGAAAGGAAACAGCTCCGGCCCCACCATTTCCGGCAGTTAGGTACATCTTGGCATAATCTGCAAATCTCATAGTATAAATCTGTTCTGAATGATGTTATTCACTCAATGATATCGTTTCTTTTAAATATAGAGTCAAAAAATGGCCGAAACTTACACGAATTTGATTTATTTCACATTAGAATCTCGTATGGGTTGCCTGCAGATTAGTTTAGTCAAATGGAAGTCCAGGTCTGCATACAAAATCACACAAATAGGTCGATAGAATAGTTGTTAACTGCCGGCGTCAACAAATCACTGCTAAAATTCTCGGCATATATTGCTTTTCATTGATCTGCTTTTCCCTTTAGTAAGATAAAAACAAGAATTAATTACACCGACCGACACCTTGTTGTACAGTTCAATGTGTCCGGTAAAATGGAAATGGTTTCAAAAATGAATCCGTAGGATTTCAAAAACTGGAACTCTCTCAGATGGCCACTGTTTGTCTTACGGATGCGTCATCCTGAAACACAAAACAGGAGCCAATTTTGGGTTCCAGGGTTGTACTGAAGCACGGTGAACTAACTATCCAGAACGTAGGAACTGATGTGATTATAGGCCCAAATGGTGAATTTACACGGTTTTGTGCCAACTAGTAGCCCAATAAGAGACTACCTGTTCATTGCACAAATCAGGTGGCGTATTTTTGCTGAAGCAACTTCAGCAAGCGCGTGAGACGTCTCTTCAGTTTGGTTCTGGGAATGATAAAATCGAGGAATCCGTGCTCGAGCAGATATTCAGCCGTTTGAAATCCAGCCGGTAGATCTCGGCCAATAGTTTGTCGAATGACACGAGGTCCTGCAAATCCGATCAATGCTCCAGGTTCGGCTATGTTAAAATCACCGAGCATGGCATAACTTGCGGTAACCCCGCCCGTAGTTGGGTCGGTCATCAGCGATACGTAAGGAATTCCAGCTTTATCCAATAGTGCCAGTTTTGCTGATGTTTTGGCCATTTGCATCAAACTAAGCACACTTTCCATCATTCGGGCACCACCGGACTGAGAAATGATCATCAAAGGGATTTTCTTTTCGAGCGCATAATCGATGGAAATGGCCAGCCTCTCTCCAACTACAGAACCCATCGATCCACCGATGAAGCGGAAGTCCATACAGGCCACAACAAGATCAATTCCATTGATTTTACCTACAGCGACCCGTGCTGCATCGCTCATTTTTGTTTTTTTTTGCGTTTCTACGAGGCGTTCGGCATATTTTTTTCGATCTACAAAATTCAGCGGGTCTGTCGGCTGAATGTGTTGTCCGAGTTCTTCGAATGTATTGTCGTCGAAGATAATCTCAAAATATTCAGCACTACCGATACTAAAATGATATCCACTGACAGGATCGACCCAGCAGTTCTCGATTAACTCCCTTCGATGCACGGTCTCACCGGTAGTTGGAACTTTGACCCACAAGCCTTCAGGCATTTCTTTGGGTTTCTCGGTATTGATGTTCGATTCCTGACGTTTGAACCAACTCATAAGCTCAGTCTTGGTTATTGATTATCTCACAAAAATAAGAAAAGTGAGGTTCGAAGTATAATTAAATGTGAAATACTACTGCTTTGTAGGATTTTTCAAAAAGTCTTCAACCGCATATTTAGGTTCAAAACTAGATACATCCAATTGTTCTACATATTCTAATCGTGATGGTGCCTCTTGGAGATAAAGGTGTATCAGTCCAATTGCACTAATTAAATCTGGTGAAATGACTTCCATGCGCTGAAGCTGAACCATGTCAAGGCGCTCGATACCGGTGCCTATGAGTACATCCCCGGGTTCAAGTTTATGGTATAGATCCTGGATTTCAAGGAGTTCAGGTGATGTATCGCCATCTGAAATGAAGTTTTCAGCAAGGATAAAGCTTTGGTGATATAAATGATTCCTTCTTGCATCGATGATGGTGTGTACGGTTCCGATTGTGGTTCCCAGCCGGCTGGCAGCGAATCCAGCCAAGGAATTGACGCCGAACAGTGGTATGGTGTGATCGAACAGAAGCCCTTTGATGCTACTTGCAACCACACGTAATCCGGTATAAGATCCAGGACCGATTCCGATTACTATCGCTTCAATATCGCTAAAACCGATTCCGGCTTCAGACAATAAATCGGTAATCTGCGAAAAAATGGCGGTTGAGTGTATCCCCATACCAATTTCTCTTCGATCAAAGATCGTATCACCGATTTTTAAGACCACAGAACAGACCGGAGTTGATCCATCAATTGCGAGAATATGCCGATACCTTTTTAAGACTGCCATGCAACAAAGATAGTGTTTTTACGTCATAACGAGACTAAATCAAAGCATGCATCATTAAAATTAATTCATGATGCTGATTGTTAGTGCAAATATTGTGTAGTTTACACATTCGAAACGTATCACAGGTTTGTCTTACTCGTTTGCACAAACCCGAACAAATCACTCATTCAACTATGAAAAAAATAGCTTTATTGCTGGTCACGATAGGTCTGATTTCAGGCATCTCACCGTTGCAGGCACAAAGTTTGGAAGCGTTTGAAAAAAACGTAACCGAACATGTACTGGATAACGGACTTCGTATCATTATCGTAAAACGGGATGTCGCTCCCGTGGCAACATTTATGACTTACGTAAATGTAGGCGCCGTGGATGAACCGGTTGGAAATACCGGAATCGCTCACATATTTGAGCACATGGCATTCAAAGGTTCATCCCGAATCGGAACCAACAACTGGGAAGCGGAGAAACCTCTTCTTGATGAAATTGATGCTACCTACTCAAAATGGCTCAGAGAAGTGCGTAGTCCACGAGCGGATCAGGCACGTGCCGATTCCTTGCTTACCCGATTCAAAGAGCTTGAAGAACAAGCCAAGCAGTTTGTAGTGAACAACGAGTTTTCGCAAATTATTGACCTTCAGGGCGGTGTGGGATTGAACGCGGGAACGGGTGCTGATTTTACAATCTACTACTATGCACTCCCTCAGAACAAAGCAGAATTGTGGTTCTCTCTGGAGGCCGAGCGTTTCAAAGATCCGGTACTGCGTGAATTTTATGTGGAAAAAGATGTCGTTTTTGAAGAACGCAGAATGCGTACCGACTCTAATCCAATTGGCCGAATGATCGAGGAAATGCTGGCCGTTGCCTTTACGGCTCATCCGTATCGCGATAACACGGTTGGATGGCCATCCGATATCGAAGCAACAACCATGGCTGACGCCAGGGAGTTTTACGAAAAATATTATGTCCCGACCAATATGCATGTTGTGATTGTGGGTGATGTGGATCCAGCCCAAATGATCGAATATGCCGAACTATACCTGGGAGATATTCCTCGAGGTGAACTCGCTCCCCCATTGTATGTAGAAGAACCGCCACAGCGTGGAGAGCGACGATTTGTGATTGAAGAACGCAACCAACCACAAATGCTGATCGGATATAAAAGTGTCAGCGTAAATCATCCTGATGCAGTTGCTTTGGATCTTTTGAACGGAGTCTTGTTCGAGGGGCGTTCATCCAGAATGAATAAATCACTGGTTGATGAGCAAAAACTGGCGTTGGGCCTTCAGGGACTAAACGGGTTCCCGGGTGAAAAGTACACGAATCTAATGGCTATTTACGCGGTTCCGAACCAGGGAATCAGTCTTGATTCGCTGGAAACTGCGATATATGCAGAGATCGAAAAAGTAAAGCGTCAAGGTGTCAGCGCAGAGGAACTCGAGCGAGTCAAGACTATCCGTAGGGCAAGTCTGATACGTCAGTTAGGCAACAATGACGGAATCGGCCAGTTAATCGCCTTTTCACAAGGAATTCGTGGTGATTGGAGAGCACTGTTCAATGATGTTGAAGCTCTCGAGCGTGTCACTCCGGCAGACATCCAGCGTGTGGCAACTCAATACCTGGTGAAAGACCAACGCACTGTTGGACGCATTGAAAACCTCACCGAAACGGCATCCAAATAACACCATCAACATGACAAAAACATGAAAAAAGTACTTTTATCTTTGTTTACACTGATGGTGATAGCCAGCACCTCAGTCATTGCACAAAAAACACATGACCAACTGGAATTTCCACCCATAAATACCTTTAACATGCCAGATGTAACCACGTTTGAGTTACGAAATGGCATCAAAGTGTATCTGGTTGAAAACAAGGAACTACCGTTGATTTCTCTGACCATGTTGGTCAGAGCGGGTTCTTATATGGATCCATCCGATAAAGTCGGGCTCGCAAGTATGACGGGTCAGCTGATTCGGGGAGGAGGTTCTAAGTCAACTTCCTACAACGAGTTGAATGAACTTCTTGAAGCAAAAGCTGCAAGCATGGAAACCGGATTTGGATTAACCAGTGGCAGTGCGTCGATGAATATTTTGAAGGAAGACTTTGACCAGATACTTCCTTTGTTTGTGGATCTGATTCAAAACCCGGCTTTTCCTGAAGACCGTATCGAAACGGTGAAGACGCAGATGCGTTCTTCGATTCTGCGTCGTAATGATGACCCATCAGGGATAGCAAGTCGGGAATTTAATAAGCTTATTTATGGTCCGAATTCCGTGTATGCCCGGAGCATGGAATTGGCTCATGTTGATGCGATCACGTCCGAAGATATGCGCAATTACCACAAGCAGGTGTTTGTTGGCAGAAACATGTATGTGGCTGTAATCGGCGATTTCAATGCCCGAGACATGCGCAGAAAACTGGAAAGAGCCCTTGCGGTAATTCCTGCGGGAACCGCTAACCAACTGGACTTGCCTCAGGTAAATTATGAGTTCGGATCCTCCGTCAACTTTGTGGCCAAAAACGATGTGAATCAAAGTACTATTTATGTGGGACACATTGGTGGACGCAGAATGAATCCGGATTATGCCGCTCTGCAGCTGATGAATAATGTCCTAAGCAATGGATTTTCAGGTCGATTCATGATGGAAATCCGCACGAATCTGGGACTTGCATACGGTGTGGGAGGGGCGTACCAAAGTCTACCATTGTACGATGGCCGATTCTTTGCAACACTAGGTACAGCCAGTGAAAACACCGCACAGGCAGTAGAGGCGACCATCAATGAAATCCGCAAGATGCAACAGTCTGGGGTTACCCAAAAGGAACTCGACGATGCCAAAGACCGCATCTTCAACAGTCTTGCATTCCAGTATACCAGTCGGGCATCGGTACTCAATGAACGTATTTCAAATGAATACAATGGATTACCAGCAGATATCTTCAATCAGTATATCGAACAGGTTCGTGGAGTAAGTGTTGAGGATGTAAACCGCGTTGCTCGTGAGTATTTGCGCCCTGATGAGATGCATGTACTGATCGTAGGAAACGAAAACGAGATTGGCGATCAATTGGCATCACTGGGTAATGTAAATCGTATTGATATCACCATTCCTCGTCCCGAAGTTGCACCAAGAGCCGCGGCATCTACCGGAGATACGGAGGCGGGTCGCTCGTATCTTGCTCAAATGGCATCGGCTGTACTTCCTGATGGAGCGATAGCCAGCGTTGTTTACGAAGGAGGCATCGCTATACAGGGAATGAACCTGGATTCAAAAATCACCATGACCTTCCCTGACGGACTCAAGCAAGAACTCAATGCACCACAGGGAGTTATTGTAGTTGAATATACAAATGGAGGGGGAACCATGAGTATGGGTCCAAATTCACAACCTTTACCTGCAATGCAAGTTGAAGCGTTGAAAAAAGAGTTGGACAGGCACTATTTGTCGGTAGCATTGGTAGCAGAAACGGTTGCTGTAGAGTTCACGGGCATGGATGAGAATGGTCTGGCCAAATTGTACTTTCCGGATCAGAACATGACATTCTACATCGACACACAGACAGGTCTACCGGTAAAGCTCACGGTCAAAGAGTTTAATCCAATGGCTGGTGGAGAAGTTGAAAGCGTTACCATCTATGCTGACTGGACCCAGGTTGATGGCGTGAATATGGCTTACACGGCAGAGTCATCGGTGAATGGAAGTCCGGCAGGAAAAGCTACCATTACATCGCATGCTGTACAGCGGTAGAGCGGTGCAGCGGTTGAGCGGTACATGATAACCGCTTGCTCTACATCACGTGCTTTACCAGAATAACCCCGGGGATGAAATATGCTCCGGGGTTTTTTTATTGTCAGAGATGAGATGAGATGAGATGAGAGATGAGGCAAACTTTGCGATTCGTTAGTAAAGTAAACTAATTCAGTATGAACTCGCTTTTGTTATAAATACCAAGTGCCCTACCCCTCATGGTAGAACCGATGTAGGGGGAGTTTGCAGATTTCGATTTGACATGCTTTCGTTCGAAAGTCCAGGACTCGTGCGTATTGAAAAAGGTGAGATTCGCTTTGGCTCCTACCTCTATTTTCGGCACTTCCAAGCGAAGAATTTCACGCGGACTCACGACCAATTTGCTCACCAAAGTGGCTAAATCAAGCACTTTTGCATCCAGAAGGCAACGAACGGACACACCCCAGGCTGTTTCCAACCCAATAATTCCGTTTGGAGCATAAATAAACTCCACTTCTTTTTCTTCGATGGAATGAGGTGCATGGTCGGTACATATTGCATCAATGGTCCCGTCTTTGAGTCCCTCAAGCATCGCCTGAACATCGTCGGACGAACGCAGAGGTGGGTGCATTTTACAGTTGGTATCGAATGGACGCTTTTCGATTTCTTCGTCGGTCAGATCAAAATGATGTGGACATACTTCGGTGGTGACATGAATGCCTTTTCTCTTGGCCTGGCGAACCAGATCTACAGCATTTCTTGTACTGATGTGAGCTACGTGTACGTGTCCACCTGTGAGTTCAGCGAGTAAAATGTCCCTTGCTATCATCACTTCTTCAGCAATGGAGGGCGTTCCGGCTAACCCAAGTTTGGTTGAAATCCGACCTTCGTGCATATGACCGGGGCGAGACAATGCCAGATCTTCTTCGTGATTGATGATAGGCATGTCTAGCATGGAAGCATAATCCAGGGCAATTCTCATGAGCTTACTGTCGAAAACTGGATCTCCGTCATCGCTGAATGCGACCGCTCCGCCCTCTTTGAGGTCGGCCATCTCGGTGATGGAATGCCCTTTGCGATCTTTGGAAACGCAGGCTATTGGATAGACATCAACAGGCAGTGATGCAGCTTTTTTAATGATGTATTCTACCACATCACGGGTATGAATGGGTGGGTTTGTATTAGGCATGCACGCAACGGCGGTGAATCCACCAAAAGCAGCGGCCCTACATCCGGTTGTAATGGTTTCCTTGTGTTCAAAACCAGGCTCACGTAGGTGAACATGCATATCCATCCATCCCCCAGAAACATAGGCCCCATTGAAGTCGTGTACCATTTCATCGGATTTTTTGGTCAGTCCGGACCCGATCTCGGTGATCACTCCGTTGGCGATTCGAATATCCACCGCCTCGGAAGAAACCGATTCATATTGTACCGGAATGACGTTTTTTATCAGGCAATTTGGTGTTGAGCTCATGATACTGCGTTAAAAAGGTGTGAGACAGTCTGGTTAGGATTTAGGTAAAGTAACCCGATATCGATCGTTCAAATATAGCCTTCTATCTGATAAGGATAAAGTCACGTTAGTCATGGATTTTTTGGTACTTTGGCAGTCGCGAAGATGTATATTTAAGGAAAAAATGATCGCTGAACTTCATTCACAATGACAAAATCACGCAATTCGGTGCCTACGGTTACGGAGATGACCTGGCGAATCAAAGATCTTCTTGAGGGTGAATTTACCGGAATAACGGTATCCGGGGAGGTTAGTCAGCCTACAACCAGTGCCAACGGGCACCTGTATTTCACCTTAAAGGACGACGGAGCTTCGATTGCGTGTGTGGCCTGGAGGTCCACTGTACAACGATTCAAAGGTATTCCGGTACACGGAGAGCATGTCCATGTAACTGGTGATGTACAAGTGTATCCTCCATCGGGCAGGTATCAGATTGTGGTAAAAAGTGTCGACCTGGCGGGAGAGGGAGCACTTCAACTGGCCTTTGAGAAGTTAAAAAAGAAACTCGAGTCGGAGGGGCTGTTTGATGCCACCAGAAAAAGATCGCTGCCGGCGTTTCCGGGAACGATTGGTGTGGTGACCTCCGAGACCGGAGCCGCATTTCAGGACATCCGGTCAACACTTGAGAGAAGATATCCCCTGACCAAGGTGAAGCTTTTCCATGCTGCAGTTCAGGGTGTGGGTGCGGCCGGTGAAATTGCACGAGGAATCAGATGGTTCAGTGATACGGGGCAGGTGGATGTGTTGATAGTTGGTCGTGGAGGTGGGTCGCTGGAGGATCTTTGGCCGTTCAATGAGGAAATTGTTGCCAGGGCGATAGCTGAGTGTGTGGTTCCGGTAATCAGTGCGGTTGGGCATGAGACCGATTTCAGCATATCTGATTTTGTGGCAGATGTTAGGGCAGCTACTCCAACGCAGGCTGCGGTTTTGGCCACTCCTGATGTGCGTGACCTGAGGATGGGTGTTGCCGAGTATGCGCGTCGTGTGGAAACGGTGGTTCGTGGTGGGCTGGATCGGAGTCGGGAAAGGGTGAATAAGATGCTCAAGACCCATGCATTGCTGGCGGTTCGGGATCGGCTGGGATATCACCGGGAAACGTTGCGACGATATCAACAACATATTGACCAGATTTTGGTTCACCGCATGATTCAATATCGTCAGGTAGCCGGAGCGGTTGGAAAGAGTACCTTTCCAAATTTACAGCTTAGAGTCTTACGCGAGCGCAAGCGTATCGAACAGTTGGATCGTTTTCGGGAGATGCGAATGGGCGGAGTTATGGTGAATGTCAGGGATAGATGGAAGGAGCTTGATTTCAGGTTGCGGAGCGTCGATCCGACTGAACCGCTACAACGTGGATTCACCCGCATCTTGCAAAATGATGAATGGATTCGATCCCGGACATCGTTCATGCCCGATACCGAAGTCACCATTCAGTGGAATGATGGCTTTGAAACAACAAATTCCCGCAAATAATAAATTTTAATCATTAGTACGATCGTATGTCTTTAGTATCGGATCTTTTTAGCGACAGACTAGCCAGACACTATTCCCGATTCGATGTAGCAAACCGGCTCCTGTTTACCGGACATTCGCATCAGGCTTGGCCAGATGTTGCCCTTGATGGTATGATTGAGGCGTTTGATTGTGCTGCAACGCGAGTTGACACCAAATGGGAAATCGTGTTCGAAAAAATTCAAGTGATGGCCGACTATCTGAAGCGGTACTATGACGATCCGGATGGACACTACACCCACAGTGAAAATACCCATCATCTCATTGTACGATGGTTGTCTGCGCTGGATTTGCGATCGAAACCCAGAATCGTGACTACCGATACCGAGTTTTACAGCTTGTATCGTCAATTGACCCGGCTGGCAGAAGAAGGTATCGAGGTCGTTTACGTTCCGGCCTTACCTTTACACGGTTTTGCAACAAGGCTGGCTTCCGAATTGAATGGAAAAACAGCTGCTGTGATGCTTTCGAGAGTCTATTTTGAACATAGTCTGATCAATATCGAGCTGACTGAAGTGGCTAAACTCTGTAAAGAACATGGAATTCCACTGATGATCGATGATTATCACGGCACGAATGTGGTCCCTATTTCGCTGCGAGGAGCTGGATTGGAAGATGCGTTTATGTTAATTGGAGGATATAAATATATGCAATGGGGTGAAGGAAACTGTTTTTTAAGGACTCCGGACGGCTGTAATATGCGTCCCGTAGTTACCGGATGGTTCTCTGCATTCTCATCTCTTAAACAACCCCGATCCAGTCAGGTCCGGTATGATTCAGGTCCCTGGAGGTTTTATGGAGCCACATTTGATGGTACTTCCGCATTTCGGGGAGCAGCAGTTACCCGTTTTTTCGAACGGGAAGGGCTCACTCCTGGGGTACTACAAAAGCTGTATTCGGAACACGTGGCCTATATGAAATACAAGTTCTTAAGCTTGGATCTGGATCCAAAAATAATTCGATTAGGCCACGATTATGACCTTCGCCAAAATGCTGGATTCCTGGCATTACGTAGTCCAGTGGCCATAGAGTTGTTTGAAAAGCTGAAATCCGAGCATGTTTTGACCGATTGCAGGGGAGATATTCTGCGATTTGGATCGGCACCTTACATGACCAGCAGGCAGATTGATCAGGCGTTTGACCTATTGGCAATGATTGTGAAAAAAGAACAAATCATGTAAGGAAGTTGAGAATCCATACACATACTTGTAGCTATGGTAGTTTACCTGCACAAAGTGAACCAGATGGTTGAGATAACGAAGTATCAACGTCAGTTGGATGTTTGTCTGGATAATTTGTTCAGACATTTACTGTCAATTCGGTAATTAATCATTGACATGTAGAAATAATTACATATTTTACACATATAATCAAACACCCTAAGATCCCAAACATGTATGTCAACTAACAATGGAAATCCTGATCGGCTGAAAGCTTTAGATCTGGCGGTCGGTCAAATAGAAAAAGCACATGGCAAAGGCTCTATTATGCGTCTTGGCGATAATCCAGTGCAACAAATCGATGTAATTTCAACCGGATCAATGGCGATTGATCACTGTCTTGGTGTAGGTGGTATTCCACGTGGACGGATAACGGAAATTTACGGACCTGAATCGAGTGGTAAAACTACACTGGCTTTGCATGTGATTGCACAGGCCCAAAGAAACGGAGGATATGCGGCATTTGTGGATGCCGAGCATGCATTTGATGCGAAATATGCCCGAAATCTGGGAATTAATACCGAAGAGATGCTGATTTCTCAACCAGACAGCGGAGAACAGGCGCTGGAGATTGCGGAAACGTTGATTCGGTCTGGAGCATTGGACGTGGTGGTGATCGACTCGGTTGCAGCCCTGGTACCCAGAGCCGAACTGGAGGGTGACATGGGCGACTCCCACATGGGACTTCAAGCGCGTTTGATGTCTCAGGCATTAAGGAAATTAACCGGGGTTGTAAATAAGACCAGAACTTCGGTCATATTTATCAATCAGGTACGGGAAAAAATCGGTGTCATGTTCGGTAATCCTGAAACGACGACCGGGGGTCGGGCGCTCAAGTTTTATTCGTCTGTACGGCTGGATATTCGGCGCATTGGTGCCATAAAGAAGGGTGATGAGGTTATTGGTAACCGAACCAAGATTAAGGTGGTCAAGAACAAAGTAGCTCCACCGTTTCAGGAAGTTGAGTTTAATATCATGTATGGCAAAGGAATCTCAAGGATTGCCGAGATCCTGGATATGGCTGTTGAACACGATATTATCGAAAAACGAGGAAGTTGGTTCCGATATGATGGAGAGCCTATAGGGCAGGGTGCCGATGCAGCGATGCAGTTCCTGGAGGAAGATTCTGAATTGTGCGCCAAGATTGAAGCTACGATCCGGGCCAAACTGTTCCCCGAGGACGATTCCCAACCCAGAATACCAGCAAAAAAATCCAAATCTACAGATTCGGTAGATGCAGAGGACTAAAAAGGATTCGGGACCGTCGCTGTTCGATGTCTTGATGGACAAAGCCCCATTCAAGATTTCAGAGGTGACGGTTCAAAAATCGGATTCGAGTAGGGTATCTGTATTTTCAGAGGGTGAGTTCCTGTTTGGTATTTCTGCAATGGATGCGTATGACCTTGGTCTACGAAAAGGCATAAATGTCGAGGGGTCACAGGTCAAACCTATATGCCTGGCCATTGATTCGGATCAAATCAAGAATTACATACTCATACTTCTGGCCAAAAGACCTTATCCGCGTAACGTGCTACTCAAAAAGCTGTTATCCAGGGGATATACCAAACATAGTGCGGAATCTGTGTTGTCAGATTTTGAGGAAAAAGGGTGGATTAACGATGAGTCCTATGCAAGAGGATTTGTTCAGGACAAATATAACATCGCAGGTTGGGGTCCGAAGAAAATTGAGTTGTTTCTGAAGCGCGATGGAGTAGCTGAAGAAGTAATTCAACTTGCATTAACATCTCTGGAACCGGCAGCATGTGTTTCCAAAACTTTAGAAAAACTGGTGAATAAGCGTAAACTTCATTTTTTACGTGAAAATGATACTTTCAAAAGAAAGAAAAAAATCGTTGATTATCTGTTAAGAAAGGGATTTAATCCTAACGAGGTTTTTACACACATCGATACCCTACTACAGAATCTGGAACATTGAGAAAACTAACTGTTGAGAAAGTACTCCGTAGCCTTATGGCTATACTGTTGTTGATGATCGCATTACTGCTGGTCTACAGGTTTGCTACGTTGGTTGGTTATGTTGTAATCGCACTGATCTTTTCCTACTTATTCGGGCCATTGGTCAACAGAATGCAGGTCGCTGGAATTAACCGAACCCTATCGGTAACTTCGGTGGTCATTTCATTTATACTTTTGCTGGTCTGGATATCTACAACCATTGGTCCAACCATTGGGAGCCAGATTGTGAATTTGACTTCTCAGATAAATCTGGAATCAGCAACCAGCATAGCCACACAAATCGAGGATAGTATTCAATTTTATTTTCCATTTGTTGGACAGGGGCAAATTCGGCAGCTTTTAACGGAGTTCATCTATCGAGTTTTTGATCTGGGTGGTATCCAGGGTACAATTTCCAGTTTGGTCGGCATCTTTGCTAATCTGTTTACGGCTGCACTGATCATCCCATTTGCTACATTTTTCTTTTTAAAAGATGGATTCAAGCTCCGCCGACAACTTCTTCAGGTCGTACCGAACAAATATTTCGAAACGACGCTTACGATTCTGAACAAAATTGAAACCCGATTAATTATGTATTTTCGGGGCGTATTGTTACAAAGCATGATTGTTGGAGTAATTTCCTGGCTAACTTTGTCTGCAATCGGATTGGATAATGCGCTGTCTGTAGCTACTGCTGTTGGCCTGGCCAATACCATACCTTATTTTGGACCCATCTTAGGGTATTTTTTATCCATTATTGTTGGTGTTTTCGAGACGGGAGATTTTGCAATAGTTCCGTATTGTATCGGTGCGATATTAATACCACAGTTAGTCGACAACCTGATACTTCAACCCTTGATATTCTCACGTTCTGCGGATATCCACCCTCTGTATATACTTTTCATTATCCTGATTGGAGCTGAATTGGCCGGTTTTCTGGGAATGTTGCTAGCCATTCCTATTGCTACAATTGTTCGGATAATCATCACTGAAATTAACTGGAGCCTGAATCATTATCAGATCTTCAAACTTGATCGCTGACACATGCCATACCTGCGTCGACTGCCAAAAAAAGGGGTTATTGCACTAACCTCGCCGGCCACGACTCCGGATCCCATAAAACTTGAAGCTGGGGTCAATTACCTGGAATCATTGGGTTACAGAGTTGAAGTTGGAAAAACCTGTACCCAAAAGGAACACTATCTTGCCGGGTCTGATGCCCTTAGAGCTCATGAGTTAAATACTTTTTTTGCTGATCACACGATAGACGCCATTTTTTGCTCACGAGGCGGATACGGAGGCATGCATTTACTCGACAAACTTGATTACTCAACCATCAGGTCTAGTCCTAAACTTTTTTGTGGATTCTCTGACATCACGGCGCTACAATGGGCAATTTACTCCAAAACTGAAATGCCTAGCGTTTCCGGTGCCATGGTGGCAACCGACTTTGGAGATCTACCTGTAGACGACCAAATGGAAACTCAGTTTTGGGAGCTTATCGATACCGGCTACACTGAGATCACGTTCAACTACTCCTCTCAAACGGAACACGTTTTTGAAGGGAAAATGATAGCTGGAACACTGGCTGTTGCGGCTAAACAGATCGGATCCCCTTATTTCCCTGTACTTGAAAATCATATTGTCGTTTTGGAGGACGTAGATGAGCCGATGCATAAAATTGAGGGATATTTGCGCCAATTTCTGTTATCAGGACACTTCCGGAACACGGCCTGTGTAATTTTAGGTGAATTTAGCCCCCCAAAACAAGAATCCTACGACGATGTGCCGTCCTTGGAAGAGATTGCTAAACGGGTTTTAACTGAACATGGGGTTCCCTTTGCCACAGGGCTTACATACGGTCATATCAAAAATAAAATTTCATTACCGGTAGGATGTCCAATCTCCGTATCTTTGGGTCCAGTATCTAACCTACGCTCAACTGGCTCCCTGTACTCCTTTTGAAATCACGAATTGTAGTCCTGGCCTCGGGATCAGGCAGTAATTTCCAGGCAATATTGAATGCAATCGACCGCGGCGAGGTCGACGCTGAAGTGGTGCGGCTGATTGCCAGTCGTCCTTCAATTGGTGCCATTGACAAAGCCTCAGCGGCAGGAATCCCCTATCGTGTTGTACAGCGGACTCAATTTGAGCAGCTATCCGATTTTGAACATACACTTCTGCTCGAGATATCCTCTTCTCAACCAGATCTCATCGTCCTGGCTGGGTACCTGGTACAAATTCCGGTTTCAGTGATTCGCGCCTTCGAAAATAAGATTGTGAATATACATCCATCGCTGCTTCCCGACTTTGGTGGGAAAGGGTTTTATGGCCAAAAGGTACATGAAGCAGTGATTAAAGCTGGTAAATCAGAGTCTGGTTGTACGGTACATCAGGTCACCGAAAACTATGATGAGGGTCCGATTCTGGCACAGTCAAGGGTTCAGGTCTTTCCAAACGATACGGTACAATCGCTTGCATCGCGAGTATTAGCAGAAGAGCATAAGCTCTATCCAAAAACCATTCAAATGATATTGAAAAACAGACACTCATGAGCACAGATCATATTGTCCCACTGAATACAGACAACCTAAAACTGCGAAGGGCTCTGATATCGGTATCGGATAAAACCGGGGTGGAAGCGCTGGCACAAGCGTTACACGCTGCGAACATTGAGATCCTATCGACCGGTGGTACCTACAAGACCATCCAATCAGCGGGTATACCGGTCAAGGAAGTTTCTGAAATCACGGGATTTCCCGAATGCCTGGACGGTCGTGTTAAAACGCTTCATCCATCCATACATGCGGGGATTTTAGCCCGAACCAGTTATTCCCAAGACGTTCAAACTCTGGAACATTTAGGGATTGAAGCATTTGAACTGGTAGTCGTAAATCTGTATCCCTTTGCACAAACGGTTGCAAAACCGGATACAGACCTTGCAAAAGCAGCTGAGTTCATCGACATTGGAGGCCCTACCATGGTTCGGGCAGCTGCGAAAAACTTTCCTCATGTGTGTATACTAACATCCCCATCGCAGTACACCGATTTCCTCACGGAACTACGTCACCAGGACGGAATCTCCTTTAAAACACGGCTGAATCTGTCACGAGATGCGTTTCAGCACACAGCTGCTTATGATGCTACCATTGCAACCTATCTGGTTCATCAGACTCATCAATCGCCCCCGGCGCAGATCAATCTATCCCTACCCCTATCGCAGCCCCTTCGATACGGTGAGAATCCGCACCAGATGGCTTCCGTTTATGGAGATCAGCATTCCTATATAGAGTGTTTTCATGGTAAAGAACTGAGTTATAACAACTTTCTCGACACCGACGCGGCCATTGAACTGTTGGGGGATCTGGATAGGGATACACCGGCTTGCGTAATCGTGAAACATACCAATCCGTGTGGAGTCGCTACTGGCGAAACGCTTGTCCAGGCATGGGAAAGAGCTTTTGAAACCGATAAGGTATCTCCTTTTGGTGGAATCATCGCCGTAAATCGGATCCTGGATCTTGCAGCAGCCCGTGCTATGGATGCGATTTTCTCTGAAATCATTATTGCACCTGATTTCAGTGAGGAAGCCATTCAACTTCTTACCAAAAAAGCGAACCGACGCCTTATCAGACTGAATAAATCAGCTGCTTCGGTTTCGAATCCTGTACTCAGATCGATCTTTGGAGGCGTGTTGGTCCAGCAGTCAGATCGATTATCTATATCTGAGAACGAGTTAAAAGTAGTGACCAAACGAAAACCTTCCCAAACAGAACTTATTGATCTCAAATTTGCCTGGAATATCGTAAAACACGTGAAATCTAATGCCATTGTATTCGTTAGAGACGGGCAAACATTGGGCATTGGAAACGGTCAAACCAGCCGCGTTGATTCCTCGGAACTTGCTGTGAGAAAGGCAAACAAGGCAGGATTAAGTCTGATTGGATCTGCTTTGGCATCGGATGCGTTTTTTCCGTTCAAGGATGGAGTTGAAGCCGCAGCGGAAGCGGGTGCCCAAGCAATCATACAGCCCGGTGGCAGTATTCGGGATCAGGAAGTGATCGACTGTGCAGACGAATTAGGACTTACCATGGTGTTTACTGGTAACAGACACTTCAGACATTGATATATTGCACAAAAACAGACAAAAGTATTCGCAACTAGAATTAAAATAAAGTAACTTCCTTCCAAAATTCGGAATTAAAATATTCAGCTGCGACAACTCACCCTAATGACACAGGCATACGACGGTTTTTCAAAGAAAAAAAATTCACAGAACGGCTTTATGGATTGGTTATACACGGACATAGCAATTGATTTAGGTACTGCAAACACCTTGATTTACGCCAAAGGACAAGGTATTGTTCTCAACGAACCTTCCATAGTTGCGATCAATTCACAAGATCAGCCTGTTGCGGTGGGACACGAAGCCCGATTGATGCATGAAAAAACGCACAAAAGCATCCGAACTGTGCGTCCACTTCGAGATGGGGTCATAGCTGATTTTGAAGTAGCCGAAATGATGATCCGAGGTATGATCAAAAAGGTCAAGCTCAAATGGTTCTCATCGACCCGGAAAATGGTGGTTTGTGTGCCAAGTGGGATCACAGAGGTAGAAAAACGCGCCGTAAGAGATAGTGCGGAACGTGCCGGAGCTAAGGATGTATACCTGGTGGACGAACCCATGGCGGCGGCAATCGGTATCGGTTTAAATGTGCATGAACCAGTTGGAAACATGATCGTTGATATTGGTGGAGGTACAACCGAAATCGCTGTAATCGCCTTATCGGGTATTGTATATTCACAATCTGTCCGTCTGGGTGGCGACGAACTCAATGAGGATATCATTAACTACTTCCGCCGTAATCACAACTTGTTAATCGGAGAAAGAACAGCGGAACAAGTGAAGTGTATGATTGGGTCGGCTGCACCTTTGGATGAAGAAATTGAAATTCAGACAAAAGGACGAGATCTGGTTAATGGAGTACCAAGAATCCGTACCGTTTCGTCCGTCGAGGTTCGTGAAGCTATTTCTGAATCGGTGAATACCATTATCGAGTCAATCACGAAGTCTCTGGAACAAACTCCACCAGAGCTATCTGCTGACATTCTGGATCGGGGTATTATGCTGACTGGAGGTGGAGCACTGCTCAAAAATCTTGACAGACTCATCATGGATACCACCGACCTCCCGGTACATATAGCCGAAGACCCATTGACAGCCGTGGTCAGAGGTACTGGTGAAATATTGGAAAACCTACACTACTACAGATCTGTGATTAGTTAAACAGCAATCTATACATGCCCATACTTTTCAGTAAAATCGAGGGTGCCAAAGATCATATTCTCACCGGGTTCTTACTGGTCATTGCTACGTTTCTACTAATCACAAGGCATGAAGGTGGTCTTCAGAATACCAGGGTTATGGCAATAACTGCTATGAGTTACCTTGAACAGCCACTTTCCGTAGTTCGGGTGTACAGAAAAGCACTCCATACCAACGAACAACTTCAGCGCGAAAACATCCTGTTACTCGATGAACTCAGCCGTCTTAGGTCGGCTGCCGAAGAGATAAACGCTTTGAAATCCCTACTTGAACTTAAAGTCACCTATACAGGACCCGGAGAACTCATTCCAGTGTCAGTAGTTGGGAAAAACATAACCGGTTACCGAAATACGATTACCGTTAATGCAGGAAGTGATGATGGGGTTGATATCGGAATGCCTTTGGTCACTTCAAACGGGCTGGTTGGAAGGGTCGTGATGGTGGCGAACAGATATGCACAAATTATGCCCATGCAAAATTCCCTGTTCAGAACCAGTGCCAGTATTCAAGGTCTTCGCGCCTATGGGATTCTATCCTGGGCTGGTGGTGGTGACGATCTTATTTTAAATTACGTCCCAAAAACAATTGAAGTTCCAATAGGATCAATCGTTGAGACAAGCAGCTTCAGCAATCAGTTTCCGCCTCATATTCCCATTGGAATTGTGACTCATACCGAACCTGAACCTGGTCTGGACACCCAGCTCATTTATGTAGACCCTTTCACTGATTTAAACCGGATCGCTGAGGCATTTGTAATCAAGTATTACCCTACTACTCAAGTTGACAGTTTAAGAATTGATTTCGAGGCCATGTACTAGTGAATTCACCTATCATAAGACATATTTTCCTCGCTATTCTGGTATTCGCTTCTCAGATTATGCTCTTCCGGCACCTCAGAATCTTTGGTTCTGAAGCCGATGCAATCCTGATTTTCATCATTTGGTTAATGTCGGCACACTCCAGAACGACCGTTTTGATTTTTGCGGCCGTTTTGGGACTATTCCAGGATGCTTTATTGGACCTGTGGGGTTTAAACATGTTTTCAAAGGTCGTAATGGTCATGGTTTTCTACAATTTTGTACCCAAAACCACTGATCCTAAACAGCCCTTTGCAAGATTTTTCGTCATTTTTGCAGGTCTGACGTTTTTTCATAATGGGGTATTGGTAATATTGGCATCATTTATCCAAAGCTTGTCAGCATCAGCCGTTGTTGGAAGAGTTTTGATTGGTAACACGTTTTTAACAACCTTGATCGGATCATTTATTCACATTACCAAAGAGGATAAATAATCGATGTTAAGCATTGACAAAGACAACAGAAAACTCAAAGGTTCACTCCGGATCTTACAGGTAATTGTCGGATTCATACTTTTTATTTATCTGGGAAGACTCTTCCAGCTCCAGGTTCTTGAATACGATACCTATAATCCCATCAGTCAGAGAAATTCTGTCAGACAGGAGGTCGTAAAACCGTCAAGAGGTCTCATTTTTGACCGACATGGGAAAATCATGGTTGAAAATGCCCCTGTATATAGTGTATATGTCACGCCTTCTTTGTTCGACACCACAAAAATCTCATTATTAGCTGAGTTAATGCAGATGCCAGATTCAGTTGTCCAGACAAGGCTAAATCAGGCACGAAAATATTCACTTCACAGATCTTCAAGACTCTTCTCTGATGTCGAATTTGATTCATTTACCCGAATAGAAGAGAACATATGGCGTTTACCCGGGGTCACACATCAAATCGAAAGTAAACGGGTATATCCATCCGGAGTCAATGCATCGCATACTCTAGGGTATCTTCGGGAGATAACCCAGGAAGAGTTCCAACGCTCTGATGTGTATCGATTAGGCGACAAAGCCGGTAGATCAGGTTTAGAACTTATCTATGAACAAGCTCTTAGGGGAAAAGCTGGAATCGAGTTCCGGCGGGTCAATGCGTATGGTCAAAGTATTGGGGCTTTTAATGATGGTACCATGGATGTGATCCCAAATAAGGGTGACAATATTCATACCACACTTGACCTCGACCTACAGATTTTCGCTGAAAGCCTGATGGTGAAAAAAGCGGGTGGATTAGTCGCAATGGATCCGAATACCGGCGAAATTCTGGCCATGGTCAGTGCACCGGATTATGACATCAGCCGACTATCGGGTAGATTAGATAGTCAATACTGGGCTCAAATTAATCAGGATACGCTTCGGCCCCTGTTCAATCGTGCAATTAGTTCTCGGGAGCCTCCAGGTTCTACATTTAAACCCATTATGGGGTTGGTAGGACTGCGTCTGGGTCTGATTACACCCCAAACAACGGTGTACTGCAATGGAGGGTACTTTCAAGGGCGATTGTACCGATGTACAAAACGGCATGGAAATCAAAATCTCGAAGAAGCCGTCATGAACTCGTGCAATACCTATTTTTTCAGTCTGATGAACCGAATCGTTCAGACAGTTGGTTTAAACGACTGGCACGCCATGGTACAGAGACTTGGTTATGGAAGAGCAAACAATGTAGATCTTCCCTCAGAAGGAACGGGCATTCTCCCGGATAGTACCGGTATGGACAGACTTCTGGGAAGAGGCAGATGGGGACTTGGTGATCAGATCAATCTGGGAGTAGGTCAAGGTCTGGTAAGTGCATCACCACTTCAGGTTGCTGTATCAACCGCTCACATTGCAAATGGTGGATATTGGGTACAACCACATCTGGTCAGAACGATTGAACACGAAGATGGAACCGTTGATCAGATGCAATTTGCTAAAACCAGAATTGAATGGATCCGGGATCAGGATCTGGAACCCATCCGAAAAGGCATGAGGAGAGCTGTGCTTGAAGGGTCTGGTCAATTTTACGTGAATATGCCTCATGTTACCGTTGCAGGAAAAACGGGTACCGCTCAAAATCCCCGTGGACGAGACCACGGATGGTACGTTGGGTATGCACCGCATGACGATCCGCAGATCGTTGTTGCAGTTATTATTGAAAATGGGGGATTCGGATCGGTATCAGCAGCCCCTATAGCGTCTCTGATCATAGAGAAGTACTTGACGGGAGATATTGCCCCCAACAGAAAACGGGTGATTGATCTGATGCTCAATTTTGTACCAAGAAGTAGTGATGTAGTTCGTTAATGAAAAACCAGGAACATCATAGCAGCTGGATTAGACGTTTCGACTGGGTGAGCGTACTGTGTTGGGTGTTCTTGTCTGTAGTTGGACTCACAGCAATCTACTCAGCCACACTTGGACCGGTTGCCGAATTTTTGCCCGCACACATACAGCAAAACTTTTCCAGGCAATTGGTTTTTGTTGGACTTTCGGTAGTAGCTGTCATATTTATACAGTTTATATCACCCAGAGCTTTTCAACAACTGGCATATGTTGCTTATTTTTTGGGACTAGTTCTGGTTACCCTGACCATTTTCGTCGGAGAAGAAGTCAATGGGGCGAAAAGCTGGATTGACCTGGGATTTATTCGGTTTCAATCCGGTGAGCCCATGAAAATTGCCACCATAATGGCAGTTGCAGCCTATTTAACCTCCCGAAGAGATATTTCAGCTGTTAAACTCAAATCTGCTTTGATCGCAACGGGTATTATTCTACTTCCTGTAGCCATTATCGTTTTACAAAATGATACCGGATCGGCTTTGGTATTTCTACCTCTGATTCCAGTTATGTTATTTTTATCGGGTTTGCCCTACGGAATCTCCCTACTCATGATTTCACCGGCAATTGTTGGGTATACAGCCATCATTGATTGGCGACTTAGTATCGTTTCAGTCGTCGTGTTAGCATTTATCATCTACGTACTTGAGAAAAAAATTTGGCTAAGTGTAAATTCCATCGTGCTTGGATCACTTTTGATCCTGGTTATTGACATCGCTTTATATCAAGTATTACAACCCCATCAATTGCTACGTATTCAAGCCTTTATCAACCCTTTCCTGGATCCACAGGGTGCAGGTTGGAATGTCATCCAGGCTCAGACTGCAATCAGTTCTGGCGGTGTTTTTGGGAAGGGTTTTATGGAGGGGACTCAGACACAGTTGCGATTTTTACCTGAACAATGGACCGACTTCATTTTTTGTGTGATTGCAGAAGAGTTCGGACTACTTGGCGCAGGAGCGGTACTCATTGTGTTGATGATTTTATTTCTTCGACTCCTCAATCTTGCCATTGCACTCAAAGATACCTTCTCTCAGTTGATCATAGTTGGAGTTGTTACGATACTCTTTGCCCACACTTTGATCAATTTAGGAAGCTCAATGGGATTGATCCCCGTAATCGGGATCCCACTACCCTTCTTGAGTTATGGTGGAAGTTCATTTTTGATCAATTCCATCATGCTAGCCATCTGTCTGAATCTGTTTCTCAGGCAGAAAGACATGAGTCATTTTTCCTGATAAACCAACAGGGTTCGTAGATTAAAACTTCTTCTGTGATGTTTTGTAAGGCCGAACTGTGCTAATGCGTTGTAGTGTTCTTGCGTGGGATAACCAACATTGGTGTTCCAACTGAATTCAGGATACTTCTGATGTAGCCTATACATCAACTCATCCCGATACACTTTGGCAAGTATAGAGGCAGCAGCAATGCTTGCCGATTTAGAGTCTCCCTTTACCACTGTCTTGTGTGGAATCAGCGATGAAGTGTAACGATTTCCATCGATAAGCAGATAATCGGGTTCAGGTTCTGCAGCTATTTCACATTTTTGCATGGCTCTGATCGAGGCCCAAAGGATATTCAGCGTATCGATTTCTTCAATAGAACATGCTTGGATCGTCCAAAACATCGCTGAGTCTTTGATTTCTGTGCTCAGACGCTGACGCTCAGAGACTGATAGCAGTTTGCTGTCGTTGATTCCCTGTGGAAGGTTGTTTGGATCCAGGATCACTCCAGCAGCAACTACAGGTCCAGCCAGACAACCACGACCTACTTCATCGAGGCCCATAATGCGGGAATATCCTTCAGCAAGTAATCTGCGCTCTAGCTCGAACATGTGTATCTGTTGAGGGATGAGGGTTGAGCGATGAAGGAAATGAAATACATCCAATCACCATTTATCATTCGTTTTCCGTTTTCTGTTTACAGCTTTCACACGTCGTAGTCGAGTAAAAAAAAAGCCGGCTCCAAAATATGAAACCGGCTTCAAAGATTCAGTAAAACTAGTGTGTAGCAGAATTACAATTCGAGTTTCTGGGCAACTCGTTCGGTGATATTATTTTCACGTTGCATACGCTCGGAAGCGTAGAGAATGATAAAATCGCCGCTATTGGTCATGGTATTTAATACGTAGGTAAGTCCCATTTCGTTAGCTACCTGATTGATCGCATTCTGCACACGTTCGAGTAGTGGACCCATTTGCTCGGCCTGTTGTTGCTGAAGTTCCTGAGCATAGGTTTGCTCGAATTGCTGAAGCTCGGTATACAGCTGAGTAAGGCGTTGCTCTTCACGAGCTACGGCATCTGCTGATATCACCGCGCGACGTTGCTCCAGATTTTCAGAGTCACGCTGCAGTGTTTCCTGTTTTTCAGCAAATTCACGACGCTTGCGCTCGGCGAAATTTTGGAGTCTACGCTCTATGGCAGCCATTTCGGGCATTCTGGCTAAAATAGCATTGGGATCTACATAACCAATTTTAAGTTCCTGAGTTTGTGCAGTTGCTGTGTGTGGTGTAGAGACTCCCAAAGCAGTGCAAAGAGCAAACACCGATAATAGTATAACTTTTTTCATGAGTGTATTCATTTCGATTTATTGAAGTTTCTGGATCACACGGTCTGTGATATTAAGTGATTTTTGGCCATTTGATGAGACAAAGAGCAGAATCGACTCACCTTGATTGGTTGATTCATTTAGAATGTAGTCTAATCCTAATTCGACGGCGATTTCAGCAATAGCGGCATCGATCGACTGTAAAACCGGTTGTAGCAGTTCCTGTTGACGATTTCTAAGCTCAAGCTGATGGGAATCTAACAATGTATACAGTTCTTCTTGCTCTTGTTCAAGGGCAGCACGTCGGGTGGCAACTTGCTGTTCACTGATGAGTTGTGCTTGAACCTGCTCCTGAAGCTGTCGAACTTTTGCCAGAAAAGCTTCTTCTTTGGTAGAAAACTCAGTCTGTTTAAGTGCAACAAAGTCTTGGAGTTTTTTCTCAATTGCCTGGGTTTCAGGAAGCGTCTGAAGAACGCGTTGCGGGTTTATATACCCGATTTTGTGAGATTGAGCATTGAGTTGAGTACCTGTAAAGGTAAAGACCAATGCCAGTATTAGTAGTATATACTTCTTCATAGGTTAGGTTTGTTGTGGATCGCGCTGAAGATATTAAAGTTTCGGGTCAATTTCTCATGGATTTATCTGAACACCAAGCTCCAAAAGTACGTCATTGGAGAGATTCCATTGTGATCTGGCAAACAGAAACAAAAAGTCTCCGGACCGATCAAAAACAAAATCGTAATTATCTCTGGCTGAAACAGTCTCAACAGCCTCCATGATTCTTCTTTGCAATGGCTCTAAAATTAGTTGCTGCTGCTTGAAATACTCGCCCTCTGGTCCATAACGGGAGTTAATGTATTGCTCGCGCTGTCGTTTGAGCGTTTCGATTTCGTTTAGCTTCTGGGTACGAACTTCGTCCGTGTATAGAATTTCTCGGGCAACGAACTCGCGTTCAAGTCGCTGTAGTTGAATATCCATCTCTTCGATTTCCTTCCTCCACTCTTCATTGATCGCTCGTAATCTCTGCTCAAGACCCGAGTATTCAGGCATTCTGGACAAAATGTAATCCGAATCAATGAATCCGATTTTCTGGTCTTGAGCGATACTTTGTGTCACATCAAGAACTAAAAAAAACAGGAGTAGATGTACAATCCGTTTCATAGAAATTAAAATGGTGCACCAATGTTAAACAGGAATTCCCATTTACCCGCCTCCACACTTGTACCAGGAATCCCATCGAACCTTCTGCCATAACTCAGGTCAACAAGTCCAAGAATTGGCAGGAACACTCTCAAACCAAATCCAGCTGAACGTTTGACATTAAACGGATCGTACGTAGAGAAGTCGAGGTAAGCATTTCCGGCCTCAGCAAAAACATAGGGAATCAACTGAATCTGCTCGTTAGCTACAACCGGATAACGCATCTCCGTGAAGTATTTATTGTATAGGGTTCCCCCTACAGCTTCTCCATCGACCAATGGAGAGATCGATCCACCGAATCCACCCGGAAAACCTTTCAGGTCGATATTCTCACGATAGAATGTCTGCTGTTGTTGTAATGGAGTACCACCAAGATAAAATCGATTGAACTGATTTCTTTTTTCAGAAGAAAACCAACCGATATAACCGCCTTCAATCCCGTTTGTGAACACGAGTTTTGCTACGATAGGTATGTGAAGCTGATACGCAGTGAGGATTTTATAAAATTGTTGAAGTTGACCAATTTGTGGGGCAAATTCAGCGGAAAGCATCAACTTCGATCCATATTCGGGTGAAATTGGATTAAATATAGAGTTACGTTCAATCACCTGCCTAACCGATAATGAAGACGCTCTTCCTCGTTGAATGAACCCTTCAGGATTCAACACATCAAAGGTCTGGAACTGCAAAATGGTGGACTGCTGAAAGAAGTCATCCGGCCAACTGAGTCTTCTGCCGTATGAAACGCTTGTCAAAAACTGTTCGAACTGACTGTTTACATTAAATTTATACAAACTATAAGACATTCCTATACCCACAGAATGAGGACGACCTCTAAACCAGGGTTCCGTAAATGAGAAGGAATAGTTTCGGTATCCCCTTCCGGTAACCTGAATTCCAAGTGATAATTTTTGGCCATCGCCACCTGGTAATGGATCCCAGGATTCTTTTCGGAACATGTTCTGTGCCGAGAAGTTATTGAAATTTACCCTGGCCGAGAGGATTACACCGAATTGTCTTCCACCAAATCCCCCTGAGAATTCGAAGTTATCGGTACTTGCGGATTCATCCAGAGAATAGACGATGTCCACCATTTTACTCTCAAAATTGGCATCAAGGTCTGGTTTGATATTTTCTGGAACGAAGTACCCCAGGGTAGAAAGTTCACGGATAGATCGCATGATTTCGGATCGGGAGTAGTTGGACCCGGGAATATTACGCAAGTTACGTCTCACTACATCATCGTGGGTTTTCGTATTTCCGGTGAAATATACCCGTCTTACTTTGGCAATTTCATCTTCGGCAATAAAGAATTTAAAATCGAGCGAGTCCCCTTTTACTTCTTCAATAGTTGGTTCAATGTTCACGAACAAGTATCCGGCGTCGTGATAGGCCGTAGTTACATCCGAGTTCTGGCGATTTCCTCTTAGGTTCGACTCAAATTTTTCTTCGTTGAACACTTCACCTTTTTGAAATCCAAGTGAAGTGGTGAGCTGTTCATCGGTATACAGGGTATTCCCTTCCCACTCTATGTTTCTGACAATATATTGTGGTCCCTCTTCGAGGGTTAATTCAACCGCAATTCCATCCCGGCGCCGGTTATGCTCATACACATAGACGGTATCACTGAGAATTCGGAAGTCGCGGAATCCGTTTTTACGGTAGAAATTGGCCAGATTTTCTTTAGATGTGTCATAATCTTCCTGTTTGTACAACTGACGACCTAATCTCCACCAGGTATTTTGCTTAAGCTCTTTCATCGATTTTCTAAGTTTTCGGTCAGAAAATGAATCATTGCCTTCAAATGCAATTCTACGTACCTGGATCCGTTCTCCAGCATCGATATCGAAGGTTAGGGTTACTCTATTTCGGACTGAATCCGTCCTGGAGATGCTCGCATCGACGTTCGTATTTCTATATCCTTTTTCTGTGTAGAATCGTTGTATCGTTTTGATGGCCTGAGCTTTTGATGACTCGGTAACTGCGAATCCGGGAATCAGGTTGATAAGCTCACGCAGGTCTCGGCGCTGGCTTCTCTTGACTCCGGTCAGGATGTATTCCTGGAGTCTGGGCTGCTCGACGACACGAATCTCGAGGTTAATATCCGTACTGGATCTGGATACTTCCAGAATCTGCACGTCAGAAAAGAGTCCGGTACGGTATAATCGTTTGATGGCATTGGAAAGTTCTTCACCTGGAACGGTCACCGATTCGCCGATGGTCAGGTTGGCAGTCGACATGATGAAGCTGAGGTTATGGTTCTCGGCACCCGTCACGTTTAAACTTCCGATTCTCAAGGATCTTGGTGGATTCTGGGTTGGATCCGATATTTGCAGTCGAGGTTGACCGGCATCCTGCGCCTGTGTGTTTGCGGGAAACACTGAGATGGCTGCAACAGTGAGCAGCATCAGTAGCAAGCGAGTACAATTCATTCTAAAATTCACGTGAGACGTATTACTTGTGTTCTTGTGATTGTCATTAAACGGATGGAAACCATTGAAATTGTGACTCATTGACACAACATCGTACTAACCAGAAACTTGCTCGGAGATTTTCCCAAATCTACGTTCTCGTTGTTGGTAAGATTGAATGGCTTCATAGAGCTCTTTGCGCCTAAAATCAGGCCAAAAGGTATGTGTGATGTACAACTCTGAATAGGCTAACTGCCAGAGTAGAAAATTGCTGATCCTGAACTCTCCACTGGTCCTTATGATGAGATCCGGATCGGGAATATGTGCTGTTTCAAGTTCGGCACTGATCAGGTCGTCGTTGATATCTTCAGGATTAAGCACACCAGACTGAACCTGTCTGGCCAATTTCTTTACGGCCTGTGTGATATCCCATCTTCCGGAATAACTTAAGGCTAAACATAGATTTAATCTGGAATTATCTTTGGTGATGTCGATTGCCTCTTTAAGCTCTCGCTGACAGGAATCCGGAAATCGCTCTATCTGTCCTATTGTAAGGAGTCGGATGTTGTTTTTGTTGAGCTTTTTGGTCTCGTTACGGATACTTTGTACCAAAATCTGCATCAGACCCATCACTTCATCCGAAGGTCGACCCCAATTTTCAGTGGAGAATGCATACAGGGTCAGATATTTCACCCCAAGCTGGGCACACGCTTCGGTAATATCTCTGACCGAATCTACACCAGCCTTGTGACCAAACAGACGCATACTACCCCGGGTCTTGGCCCAACGACCATTCCCATCCATGATAATTGCAATATGCTCGGGAACGTGACTGTTTGCTATCAACTGCTGCTGCAGCTCATAGTCTTCGGTAGTTTGAGCAATATTAGTAAGTGAGACCGTGTCCAAAATATTTAGTTAACCATCGTTTCAAGCCCGACAAATTATCAATTTCTGAGTCCAAATAAAACTAAATCACTCGTTTATTCTTTCAATTACAGAAAGCATTTCCAAAAGGGTGTTTGCAGCCTCTTCGCCTTTGTTTCCTGCCTTGGTTCCGGCTCTTTCAATGGCTTGTTCAATGGTTTCCGTGGTTACCACCCCAAAAACTACCGGTTTACCCGTGTCAAGATTTAAACGCGCGATACCACTGGTTACCGCATTGCATACGTGATCGTAGTGAGATGTTGCCCCTCGGATTACCGCTCCAAGGCAGATCACCCCGTCATATTTACCCGTTTCAAGTGCCTTCTTCGCAATGAGTGGTAATTCGAACGATCCCGGGCAGTAAATTACGGTGATCGAGGATTCGGGTATCCCCTGGCGTCGGAGCATGGTCACAGCGCCTTCACGCAATGATTCTGTGATAAAACCGTTCCACCGCGATACAACAACAGCTATACGATCATGTTTGGGGGAAAATCCGCCTTCAATACGTTGATTTGACATAAAATTAGATTTAAACAATAAGTTTTTTTCGCCCGGAAGCTCGTTCCAGAATAGATTCAACCCGATGATAATCCACACAAACCGTACCTAAATAATCGACCTCATGTGGCCTGCTACCGTGGAAATCACTTCCTCCGGTCAACAACATACTATAATTTACGGCATAATCCTTGAATTTCTTCTGCAATACCCAGGTATGGCTCGGATGTATGTATTCCAGTCCGTCAAGTCCATGATCTTTCAATACCTTGAGCTCTTCGTAAATGTACGATTTTCCGGGATGTGCCAGAACACTAACACCACCGAGCTCTTTGACCATTGAGATCACATCAAGAACGCAGGGATACTCATTTTGAACGTAGGCTGGTCCTTTGGAATGCAGGTACCGGTCGAACGCTTCACGCTTAGTTGCTACGATATTTTTGCGTTGCATGGCTGCTGCAATGTGATTTCGGCTGATGGTGGCTCTGCCAGACTCAGCTCTTACTTCATCCATCTCCAGGTCGAATCCCATTTGATTCAGTTTTGCCACCATAGCAGTGGCCCTTGATTTTCGTATGGTACGCTGATTGGCCAGAAACGCCTGAAATTCTGTATCAGCTGCATCCACATCGTAGGCCAAAAGATGACATTCCCGACCTCTAAAATCAGTGGTGATTTCAACCGCTGGAATAAGCATCATTCCAATTTTTTCAGCCTCTGGCCTGGCCAACACATACCCATCCATGGTATCATGATCTGTGATAGCCAACGCGGTGATCCCTCGTTGAGCGGCAAGTAATACCATCTCCGTGGGATGCAGTCTTCCATCTGAGGCTGTTGTATGAACATGCAGATCAGCCTTCAAAATAATTATTCTCCAAGTATCAGCTTGCGAGTCTTTTCGTTGTGTATGATTTCCAGTGCTTTGGAAACAGCCGGGTCATACCTCAACGCAGCCTCAAATCTACCCGACTCACCTTGATAACGTGACATCAATTCCTGGTAGAGCTCAGCCTTTATTGTTGGCTCAATTGATTTAAGATCTTTGAATTTGTGTTCACGGACTACTTCCCGTAGATCGTTCAAGTTCAGTAATGCCTCCTGCAGCCCATCCTCTATCAACTGTGTCTCCAAGGATGCCAGATATCTCTCAGACCGGGTAGTGAAATCGAAACCTGTTCGGTCTAAATAGGCATAAAAGTCATCTATAATTGATTGATCCACCGAATCGGCTGTGAACACACGATGCTTTGACTGATATTCGTTGGCGTAAAAAAAATATGCTGAATTTTGCAACAAGGCGATCTCGACCAATTTCTGAGCCGATTCGGCAATCAAAATATCCGGGTCAATACCGATTCCATCAAAAACACTTCGCCCATTTTTGGTTTTAAATTCTTTTCTCAATGAGTCGGGCACCTGAAGGGTATGTCCGGCATCTAAATGACTGTATATGGCCGATTGTATGGATCGGCCACTGGGAATGTAGTACCTGGATGTGGTGATTTTAAGTGATGTATTGTATGACAAAGGTCTGACTATCTGTACCAGCCCTTTTCCAAAACTACGAGTCCCAACTACTACCGCTCTGTCGAGATCCTGCAGGGCACCAGCCACGATTTCGGAGGCACTGGCACTTCCATTATTTTGTAAAATTACCACCGGACCATCAAAAAGAACAGGTTCATCTGTCTTTGAACTGAAGGATGCATCAAAGCTCCTGCCTTGCGTTTGAACGACCTGTATTCCAGGTTCTACGAACTTGTCTACCACGTTCACCGCTTCATCGAGTAAACCGCCCGGGTTGTTTCTCAAATCAAGTATGAATCCTTTTAGTTTTCCGTTGTGTTGAAGCCGTACCAACGCTTCACGCACCTCCAGAGCCGCACCCTGGCCAAAGCGAGACAACGTTACGATTCCAATCGATGAATCCGCATCAGCAAAGCCAAAATAGGTGATATTCTTGACCTCAACATTCTCACGAATCAGTTCGAACTCAATAGGCTGATCGAATCCGGCTCGTTCAACAGTCAATATGAGCAACGTTCCCGGCTCGCCTCGGATCAGACTGTCGAGATCTTCCAGAGACATACCTGCAACTGAAATCCCATCCACACTAAGAATCGTATCTCCGGCACGGACTCCCTTCTGAAATGCAGAATATCCTTCGATAGGAGCTATGATAACCAATCTTCCACCACGAGCACCAACCTCGATACCCACCCCTGCATAACGCCCCGTTGTCAGAATTTCCATGGTCTGATTGTCCGACTCGTCAATGAGAACCGTGTACGGATCAAGAAGTTCTAACATAGAAACGATAGAGTGACGAATTAGCTTCTCTGGATCGGTCTCATCTACGTATCGGGAGTTCACCTCCTGAACAACTTCGCTAAACAACGTGAAGTTCTTTTTGATCAGAAAAAACGTGTCAGACTGATAGGCTGCACCCATAATTCCGGTGGATCCAATCATCAGGATCATTGCGAATAGATAAAACGATGGACTTCTTTGGTACATATTAGCGTAATCTTAGAACCTGGCCTACGTTGATGCGATCATTACGAAGGTTATTCAATTGTCTGAGTCGCTGAATGGTAGTTCCGTGCACTCTGGCAATACTGGACAAGGTATCGTTTCTACGAACCGTGTATGTTTCGGCTGCTGATGTAGTGGTTGAAGCTACTATAGCGGTTCCACCTCCATTACGTCGATTACGAACCAATGCCTGTTTTTCATTAAAGGTCAGAGCATTGATTTGCTCAAATTCACTCAACCGCGATGCTTGTACAAACAAAGCCAGACGTTGACCGACTCTGATGCTGTTTGAAATGTTGTTCCATCCACGAACACGGAATGCGTCGGTATCGAACCACTCCGCAATATGTCCGATCGTATCACCCGACTTGACCGTATAGGTAACCCGGGCAGTATTAGGAGGTGCAACCACATTCGAGTTACTGGGTGATACACTAGAGGTAGATCCTCCGCTAGAGGCCGTTCTTGCACGTGATGGCATATGTGCAGAAATAGCGACATTGCTACCCTGGGGTACTGGAATTATGATCTCCTGACCCGGAAAAATGGTGGTATTCAATCGCTCATTGGCAGCGAAGATGTCGCGGACAGTAACAGAATATCTGTTTGCAATTATGCCTAGTGATTCGCCGCGTGAAACAGTATGGACGAGTAACTCCTTGCGTGCCGTCTCAGGAATGTTCTTGTAGTTCTCAAGAAAAGACTCTTTTGCTCCAACCGGAATTTTGAGTGGATATGCTGATTTGCCCGGCGGAGTTGCCCAACGAAGTAACTCTGGATTCAAATTTCGAAGTTCTTGGGTCGTAATTCCAGCTGCTTCAGCCAACAGGTTCAAATCAACGGACCCTTCAATATCGACCACATCAAAGGAGTACGGTTCGGCATCATAGCGTGGTTCAAACCCGAAATCCTGCGGATTTGATGCAATAAGAGTTGCCGCGATATAAATCGGTACATATCCCCGGGTCTCTCGGGGCAAATAGGGAAAAATAGCCCAATAATCACGTTGCCCACCGGCAAGTTGAATAGATTGACGCATTCGCCGTGTACTTACATTGTAATTGGCCAGGGCCAGATGCCAGTCGTTCCAGTATTCGTACAGATCTTTCAAATGTCGGGCAGCAGCGCGGGTAGCTTTGACCGGATCTCGACGCTCATCGATCCACCAATTGACTTCAAGACCATACATAGCTCCGGTAGACTGAATAAACTGCCAGAGACCTACAGCCCGTGCCCGGCTGGCAGCAACGGGTACAAGTCCACTTTCAACCATCGATAAGTGGATCAACTCGAGCGGAACACCTTCCTGTGTGAAAATCTCCCGCATCATAGGAAAATACACAGCAGATCGCTCCAGCCATCTTGCCATAATCTCCGGACGACGATATGCCAGGTAGGCAATCTGATTTTGTACCTGTCGATTCAAAATCAATGGCACTTCTGTCTTCACCAAGCCTATATCCTCAGGAAGCACAAAATGCTCTGCATCCAGAAAGTCATCAGACAGATTAAACATTTCATTCAGAGCTGCAAAAACATCACCCACCGGCTCACCAATGGGATCTGTAATCCCATAGAAAGCCTGATATTCAGCGATAAGCGTGCGATACAGCTCAGCAACCCTTCGATTTGACTGAACCTCAGGATACTCTTCAATGATGTTTTGAAATGCAGTCAATCCGTCGATGATGTACTTTTCGGCACTCACCAAATCTCCATTCACTTGAGAGTCGATAGCCAATACATGTTGGCGGTAGATGTCGGCAAGTCTCACCATCAGGTCCCGCTCTAGCTCATCAATACCTACAGGTTGGGATCTTGGAATAGATGGGTCCTGTTTCAACTGTACAGGTTCGATGTATTCCAGACGCTGATCTGATGTTGAGTTATAGCCATTTTGCTGGGCCTGAGCAACGGAAGTTCCGACTACTCCCGCCAGGAGCATCAGGGTCAGTTGTTTATACATAGAAAAGAGCGTTAATCGGTTTGGGTTTCAGGCATTACGCGCTGATGTTCAAATTAGTATACAATGGTTAAGAATATAAGCATTATGACCCGGAAATTTGTCCGGATTGATACTTTTCACAATTTTTTGAAATGACTGGAATCTTACTGCTGAGTCCAGCGCTGCACAATCGGTAACCGTCGCCCTATACCGAACGCTTTTGCACTCAATCGAAGCCCAGGCGGACTCTGACGTCGCTTGAATTCAGCTCCATCCGTGAGTCGGACGACCTTCTTTACCATATCGGCATCAAAACCTCGCTCAATAATTCCCTCAGTAGATAATTGCTCTTCGACATACAGTTTGAGTATCTCATCGAGAACAGGATACTCAGGCAATGAGTCGCTGTCTTTCTGGTCCGGACGCAATTCGGCACTTGGCTCTTTGGCAAGAATCGTATTTGGAATAACCTCCCGGCCATAGTACACTTCGTTCAGCCATTCACATAATGCATAGACTTCAGTTTTGTATAGATCCGAAATCACCGAAAGTCCGCCGTTCATGTCGCCATACAACGTACAATATCCTACAGCAAGCTCCGATTTGTTTCCGGTGTTCAGTAAAATGGATCCAAACTTATTCGAAATCGACATCAGCAAGGTCCCTCGAATCCGGCTTTGCAGATTTTCTTCGGCTAAACCAAATTCAGTTCCCATAAAGACTGGTTCCAGTGTCTGTACCAAAGTTTCGTAAGCCGGAGTTACGGATAACTGATGGAGTGTGATTCCAAGATTTTGTGCCAGTAAGTTGGAATCCGCAATACTTCCTTCGGAGGAAAACATGGATGGAAGTGTGAATGCTGTCACGTTTTGTGGTCCAAGCGCCTCTTTGGCCAACACTGCGACCAGCGCGGAATCAATCCCACCACTGAGTCCCAATACCACCTTGCCTGCGAGTCCGGATTTACGGAAGTAATCCTGAATGCCCATCTTCAGCGCCTTGAACTGGCGTGCTTGAACTGACGACTCTCTTCCAACATTGGGTTGAAGTGAGACAAAAGTTCGCATGGAGTTATCCCAGATCACATCCGCCTGGGAATCTTCAAACATCTCCGTATCGGTGACAACCACCCCGTCCCGGTTCATCACCATCGAATCTCCGTCAAAAATCACTTCTGTGTTTGCCCCCACCTGATTCACGTATACGATTGGAATATCATTCTCCAAAGCGTGGTTCCTGAGCATCCGCAAACGGACATCTGCCTTACGCTTCGTGTAGGGCGAGGCCGACACATTTACAAGCACTTCAGCACCCAGAGCCTTGAGCTCAGCTGCCGGATCCTTGTCATAATTGTGGTACACGATTTCGTTGTCCACGTTCCAGATATCTTCGCAGATCGTGATACCCAATTTCAATCCGCGGAACGTCACCACCTCAAATCCAGCGTTGTTCGGTTCGAAATACCGCAGCTCATCGAAAATATCATAGGTCGGCAGGAGCGTTTTGTACGTTGTACTAATGATTTCACCCTTTGCAGCCAGGATCGCAGCATTAAACATACGTCGCCCGTACCCTTCGTTGGCTGTTACCGTGCCAAACAAAATCGCAGTATCCATATTTCGGGTCGCCTCTACGATCTGATCGTTGCACGCATAGATACGCTCACGAAAAGACTCACGCTCGAGCAAATCAGCGGGCGGATACCCACAAGTCACCAGTTCCTGTAAAACAAGTAGATCTACTTGGTCATCGCTGGCAGTAGCCAACGCATTCAATACCATTTGTGTATTTCCGTGAAGATCACCCACAATCGTGTTGATCTGTTTAATTCTGATTTTCAGGTTAGCCAATGCTGCAGTATTTTGGTTGGTGCTGAGTGAACAAAAGTGATTAAACACAGACACAAAGCACGAAATTAATCATTTTTCCGCATTATGTCGTTATTTGATGCCCAGGAGTTGCTGTTTTCGGATAAGTCGGTGAAACTGTTCCGCCTACCGTTACCACAAATCGATCGGATTCTATCCATGAACAAAATTCTGTTCGCCGAAGATCGGGTAATCAACTCATACGACCGCAATGATTTAGTGATTCTGCTGCTTGAAGTTGACGGTATCCGTTCGGGGTTCAAAGTGGGATATGGTCTGACTGATGGGGTATTCTACTCGGCAAAAGGTGGAGTCATGCCCGCATTCCGTCGTCAGGGATACGCCCGACTCATGACCATCGAAATGATGAGGCTTGCATTAAAACGTGGCTACAAAACGTTCGAGTTCGATACGTTTCCGAATCAGGCGCCCGAAATGCTGATGATGGGCCTGTCGGATGGATTCAAAGTGACCGATGCGGGATGGAACAACACGCACAACGACTTCAGGATCCACCTGAGCGTATCCATATCGGAGTATCTGTCCCGCGTTGCCAATCTGCGTGGAACTGATGACGGATGAATTCAGGGAATAGTTCGGCCGTTTGTAACTCATGCAAAGGAGTAAAAGCCACATCCAGAATCATCTGACTACCTGCCTCATACTCCGGATCATGACCTTTGGACAGTGTCCCGCCTGTTTTGTGGCACAAAAAATAGAATTCGACGGCATGAAACGGGTGCTGAATAAACTCGGAGACGTAAAATAGACTCTCAATGCCGACTTCAAGCCCGGTTTCTTCGTGGAGTTCACGAATTACGGCTGTTTCGAGCGACTCACCATGTTGCACGCCACCTCCGGGGACAGACCAAAACGGATCTTGACGTGTCGGAGCCTTCAAATGCACCAACAACAGCGATTCTTCGTGTACCACGAGTCCACAGGCTCTCACCCGAACCTTATGTCCAAGCATTCGGGTGAGATCCAGGCTCATAATTACGTTTTTTCGGCGTGTTTGACCGCAGCACCGATGAATCCTACAAACAACGGATGCGGACGCGTAACCGTACTCTTCAGTTCCGGATGAAACTGTACACCGACAAACCAAGGATGGTCAGGAAGTTCAACGATTTCGACGAGTCCACGATCCGGATTCGTTCCACTCACAACCATGCCCTTGGCCTGAAGCTGCGGCAACAAATCGTTGTTCATTTCATAACGATGACGGTGACGCTCTGAAATTACATCTTGTCCGTACGCGGCATGAGCCTTGGATCCCGGGGTAAGTTTACACTCGTATTTACCCAGTCGCATCGTCCCGCCCATATTCTTGATCTGCTTCTGTTCGGGCATGATATCAATGACAGGGAACGGCGAATCCTGGTCAAACTCAGTTGAATTGGCCCCATTCATACTACATACGTTGCGGGCAAATTCGATGACAGAGCATTGCATTCCCAGACAGATTCCAAAAAACGGGATGCCGTTCTCACGTGCCCAACGTACGGCACCAAGTTTACCTTCAATGCCACGTCCGCCAAATCCAGGAGCCACGAGTACTCCGTGAACACCTTCGAGTGTGGATGACGCATTTTCGGGTGTCAGATTCTCTGACTGCACCCAACGGATCTTCACTTTGCAGTTGTTAACCGCACCGGCGTGGATAAACGCCTCCACGATCGACATATATGCATCGTGATGTTCCACATACTTTCCTACCAGGGCAACTTCCACGGTACTCGGCGGATTTAACACACGATCCACAAAAACCCTCCAGTTAGTCAGATCGATATCGTTTGCCGTTAGCTCCAGTTTTTCGATTACGCGGGTATCCAGACCTTCATCCAGCATCATGAGTGGCACCTGATAGATCGTCGGAGCATCGATCGAAGCAATCACGTCTTCAAGCTCAACATTACAAAACTGTGCGATTTTACTGCGAATGGATCGCTCCAGCGGCACTTCAGCACGACAAACCAGGATATCTGGTTGCAAACCGATTTCAAGCAGGGTTTTTACGGAGTGCTGGGTTGGTTTGGTCTTCACTTCACCTGCGGCTTTGAGATACGGAACCAGGGTGAGATGAATAGAAAGTGTATTTTTACGTCCCACATCGTAGCGCATCTGACGCATGGCTTCCAGGTAAGGAAGTCCCTCAATGTCACCGACGGTTCCGCCGATTTCTACAATAACCACATCATACTTACCTGAATCGCCCAATGCACGAACGCGGGACTTGATCTCGTCGGTGATATGCGGAACAACCTGGATCGTCTTACCCAGATACGCCCCCTGACGCTCTTTCATGATCACATCATAATAGATGCGTCCGGTAGTCACGTTATTTTGCTGTGAGGTGGGCAGGTCCAGGAATCGTTCGTAGTGACCAAGATCGAGGTCGGTCTCGGCGCCATCGTCGGTAACATAGACTTCCCCGTGTTCATAGGGATTCATAGTGCCGGGATCCACGTTAATGTACGGATCGAGTTTCTGGATGGTGACGCGGAGTCCGCGGGCGGTGAGTAGTCGTCCCAGCGAAGCACAAATGATTCCCTTGCCAAGGGATGATGTAACCCCTCCGGTTACAAAGATATACTTGGTAGACATCAAGTTTGGTTTGGGTGGATGGATGTCTAAAATAGCAGGAATCTAAACGCTTATCAAACCGAATTGCAGTCATATCCCTAATTCGTTCTGAAAAATTCGTAATTTTGTTCCATGACAGATAAAAACAATTTTTCAACCATCCCTGCGGCAATTCGTGCCGTACTGGAGCTCCACGTGGGTAAAAACCACCCCGAAGTTCCGAACTCCATCAAACTTGAACTCCTCGAAAAGCGGGTCAAACGCTATAGAATCATGATTCTGGTGAATCTTTTCGCGCTGCTTTTCTTCAGTTATTCGTTTATATCCGGCATCACTCAGATCAGCAACCTGGTCTATTACGGACTAGGTGTAGTCTTCGTGCTGAATATGGCTCTGATTTTTTATCAGCGAAAACAGGTGATGCAGACCATTACGTATCTAAGGGAGCACCCATGAGTGAATCACTCATCTACGGCCGTCATCCGGTCGAAGAAGCCCTGAAACAGAATCCCGAGAAGGTTGAGAAAATCTATATTCGTGATACTGCCGGAGGTGGATTCAAACTGATTCTGGATTTAGCATCGGGCAACCGGATTCCGGTGCAACGAGTCCCCGGTAAAAAACTTAATGAACTTGTAGGTCCGGTGAACGACCAGGGAGTGGTGGCTCAACTCAGTGCTGTCGAATACCTGGAATTGGATGACTGGCTGGAAACGATCGATATAAAGACGAATCCGGTCGTGCTGATCATGGACGAAATCGAAGACGTGGCCAATTTCGGAGCCATACTTCGCACGGCCGCGGCCTCGGGAATGGACGCCGTGGTGGTTCCCAAGCACCGACAGGCGCCAGTGAACGCAACCGTGTTCAAGACGTCAGCCGGAACCGCAGGAATGGTGCCGATTATTCGGGTCGTGAACATCAATCAGTCCATCGGATTGCTCAAAGACGCCGGATTCTGGGTCGTTGGACTTGATCAGAATGCCAAAACCACACTTTGGAAACAAGATTTCAATATGCCGTTGGTGGTGATTGTTGGAAGTGAAGGCAAGGGAATCCGCCAACACACCCTAAAGCAATGCGACTTTACGGTGAGCGTTCCCATGAAAAACAACGTGGAATCTCTTAATGCTTCAGTCAGTGCCGCTCTTGTGTGTTATGAAATAGTTAAACAAAAAAGTCAGGCGTAACCGCCCGACTTTTTTGCCGAAAACTGATAACAGGTAACAGATAACAGATAACGGTAAACAGAAAACGGTAAACCGCCCTTCTATTAGTCACAATTAAATTTGTTACGGCTTTTCAGATTGTAATCCGGCTTTGGAAATGTGATGTAAGAGGGTTGTATTTCGAAATTTTCTCATCCCTCTTCGCTCGTCCCTCATCGAAAAATCTGACCCTTGTGCGCTAAAAACTGTGAACTCTGCACTGTGTACTGCACACTGCACACTAAAGTCTGTTTGCAGTTTTCCGTTTTCTGAGATCTACTCATAAAGCAAATACGGCTCACGTCTACTCATAAACTCCTCAACCTCTTCCTCCCACATTTCGGAGGCGCTGAGTTCGGGGTTGGATAAAAACTCATCGATGCGGTCGGTTCCGGTTAACAAATAGATAAAATCTCTGGTGGTTACTGAATCGGTATTTTGCATCATGACACGCAGTAAATCGTGTCCGAATGCTACGGGATCCAGCTCCGACCAGGAATCTTCCGTAAGCTGTAGGTACATCCCCTGAACCTGAGCTCCTTCATGCTTCGGATTCATAGCACGTCCGGGGAGGTCAACGGGAGTGAAGATTGAGTCGGTGATAGCAATTGGATGGATCTGTCGTAGCGAATCGAGTGTTTGTGCTGAAATCGACAGCAACGGATCCCCAACTAACAAAAATGAATCAGTAGTTCCGCGTCCCTCGGACATACTTGTGCCTTCGATCAGACAGGTACCCAGATACACAAAAGCATGCTCTGGTGTGGGAAGATTAGGTGAAGGCGGCACCCATTCGAGTCCGGTATCGGACCATTTCATGGACCGGTTCCATCCCTGCATAGTCACGATGCGCAGATTCAACGGCTCGGTTGCGTACAGCCATCCTTCATTACTGATCATCATGGCCAGTTCTCCGAGTGTCATTCCATGGGCAATTGGCACCGCGTAAGCGCCCACAAACGAGGTGTGTTTGGGATCCAGCATCCAGCCACTCACGTAGTCCCCGCCGGCTGGATTCGGCCGGTCGAGAATCCAAAGCTCAACGCCCTGTTCAGCCGCCGCCTCCATCACGAGTCCCATCGTGGACATATATGTATAGAACCGGGCTCCGACGTCCTGCATATCGAACAGCAGCACATCGATTCCTTCGAGCATTTCCGGAGTTGGCTTACGGGTTTGTCCGTACAGCGAGAACACTGGTAGACCGGTTTGTTCGTCCACCCCATCCGTGATTTTCTCTCCGGCTCCGTAGTCGCCCCGGAATCCGTGTTCGGGAGCGAATAAGGCGGAGATGTTGACGCCACTGGCCAGGAGCGTGTCGAGCATGTGGGTATTTCCGACCCGGGCGGTCGGATTCATGACCAGTCCAACGGATTTACCCTCCAATTCAGGCAAAAAGCTATCGAGCAGCACTTCAGCACCCGTTTTCACTGGTTGCGTGGCCTCAGCTACCGGTTCAATGGAGGGCAATTCGATGTCGGTACACGACCAGGTTATCACCGAAATCACCAAAACGAACACCATTCGAGTCATATTTGGGGGGATTTGGGGTGTTGAACTCGTACGGACTCATTGTCCGTGTTTTAATGTCCTTCAAAAATGCCAAGATTTTTTCAGAATAAAAACTGGTAAGCGAATATCTCAGTTTGAATCAAAATGGCCTGAGTAACGGGACATTATACATTTGAATGTGTTTCTCGGCTGTAATTAGTGTAAGATATTCTGCTTTTGCTTGCGCAATTAATAATCGGTCGAAAGGATCTTTATGAAATTGTGGCAGTTTGTTCAATGCGGCAATATGATTCACTTGTATTTCCAACCAGGCAAAGCCCTGCCCCTTTGCTTCCATAATAAATGAATCAGCAACTTTTATTTTTCCGGCCTGAGCCTTAAGAATGACTTCCCAAAGGGATACAACGCTACAGAAAACAGGCTTGTAGGTTAAAATATCTCTGACTTCCTTACTCAAACGGGCATCATCTGTCAGCCACCATATCAGGACATGTGTATCAATCAGGTAATTCATCCTCGTCACTTCCTTCAAATAGTTGCTGAATATCAGGTGTGTAATCGTCAAAATCCTCAGAAACCCAAATCTTTCCAGCCATCGTACCGGGAACACGAATCACATCGTCATCGATGATTTTGAGCTCAACCACAGGTTTCCCATTTCGGGCTAATCGGACTCGGTGCCCGTCCAATACTTCCTGTACCAGACGCGATAACTGAGACTTTGCCTCATGCATATTCACCAATTTTATATCGTATTGGGAGTTCATAGTTTTTTCAATGTGTTTAATTTTATAACTAGCTAATATTAGCTAATTTTATTGTAAAAACAAAAAAGGCAGCTGGGAAACAGCTGCCTTTGCACAGAAATGTCTGTAAAAAAATTGAGTCTTAGGCCAGGTTGGCGATGATTTCAGACTCGGCGAAGAAGTAAGCGATCTCGATTTTGCCGTTTTCGACAGAGTCAGATCCATGAACGATGTTCTCACCTACGCTGTCAGCATACAAACGACGCACGGTGCCTTCTTCAGCCTGAGCTGGATTGGTTGCACCGATGAGTTTACGGAAATCAGCAACTGCGTTTTCTTTTTCCAACGCGATCGGCATGCACGCGCCAGAGCTCATGAACTCGCAAAGTTCACCGTAAAAAGGACGCTCACGGTGAACGGCGTAGAATCCACCCGCAGTGTCCATGGTCAGACGGGTCATTTTGGTCGCCAAAACTTTGAATCCAGCATCCTGGATTTGCTTGAGTACTGCGCCTTGAAGATTTTTGCGCACACAGTCAGGTTTGAGAATTGCAAGGGTACGTTCGATAGCCATTGTAGAATATTTTTCGTGTTAAAAACTCAGTTACAGACTCGTAATTTACACAGAAATACAGAACTTCTGAAGTATCAATCTTCAAATAAAATCAGAATCATGGGTTCCATCCGTATGCTTCGCCTCACCGGATCCGAAATTCTACCCTACATCGACGCGCTGGCCGGGCTTCGAATCACGGTCTTTCGGGAGTTTCCCTATCTGTACGACGGATCGTTTGCTTACGAACAAAAGTACCTGAAACGCTATACGATTTCAGATAAAACCGTAGTGGTGTTGGCATTGGATGGTGACAAGGTGGTCGGGGCTTCGACCGGAATGCCGATGTCCGACGAGGATCCAATGGTAAGGAGGCCGTTTGAGTCCGCCGGACTCGACACCAATAACTACTTTTATTTCGGAGAATCTGTGTTGCTACAGGCCTACCGTGGACAAGGCATCGGAGTGCGGTTTTTTGAAGAACGTGAGGCGCATGCGTTGAGACATGGATTTATCCTCACAACATTCTGCGCGGTGGATCGTCCGGCCGATCATCCGCGTAAACCAGCAGGATACATCCCTCTTCATGCCTTTTGGAGGAAGCGTGGTTACATCGAGCATCCGGAATTAAAAGCTACGTTTAAATGGCAGGATCTAGACGAAAACACAGAGTCAGGGAAGCAGCTCACCTTCTGGATCAAAACGCATACTCCTTGATTTTACAAACTTTGAAGTCCAATTAGCCCGGCTCACTGGTTGTGTTATTTAATTTCAGCGGCGATTTTCGTATTCTGAAGTTTTATAACACGCCTCAAAGGGCACTCATATTTAATCATTTGTATGTGTATGAAATACTCCATTTTAAGCGCCACGCTGTCAACATCGCTACTCGTTGTAGCTTGTGCTCCAAAATCAAACGTTGATCAGGCGCTGAACTCCATCACCGAGGAGTCCATTGCCGAGCATGTTCGTGTGATCGCCGACGACAGCTTCATGGGTCGCGCACCAGCGACTCCAGGCGAGGACATGACGGTCGACTACATCATCGGGCAGTTTGAAAAGCTCGGTCTTACTCCTGGGATGCCGGACGGAAGTTGGGTCCAAGAGGTTCCGGTTCTGGGTCAGACAACCGATCGAAACACCTCCCTGCGAATTACCCGAGGCGGACGCGAGGTCATGAATGTCCCGTATGGCATAGAGTTAGTTGTGTCTCCGGCTCAGGACCAGCCTTCAGTCAGCCTCCGAAACGCTGAAATGGTGTTCGTTGGATACGGAATCGTGGCTCCTGAAGAAAACTGGGATGACTACAAAGGGCTGGATGTTGCCGGAAAAATCCTGATCATGAAAAACAGCAATCCGATCAATGGCGAAAACGGATTCCGTGGAAATTCCAGACTCTACTACGGACGCTGGAGCTATAAATACGAAATCGCTCAAGAACTCGGTGCTGCAGGAGTTTTGATCATACATACCACACCAACTGCTGGATATCCGTGGGCAGTAGTTGCCAACAGCTTCGGACGCGAACGTTTCACCCTGGTTCCAGAAGGTGAAGATCGTGCCCCAACTCAGATCTCCGGATGGCTGGGATCACGCGCCAGCGTCCAGCTCTTTGAAACCGCAGGACTCAACCTCGAAGAACTCATGGCTGCAGCCGATAGTCCGGATTTTCAGCCTGTATCGCTTGGTGACGTTCGTGCCAATATCGATTTGAGTGCAACATACCGTACCATCACAGCCAAAAACGTGGTCGGAATCGTGGAAGGTGCTGATCCGATTTACAAAGACGAGTACGTTGTATTCTCTGCCCACCACGACCACATGGGAATCAGTCCGACACCGCTTGAAGGTGACTCCATCTATAACGGAGCCATGGACAATGCCAGTGGAATCAGTGCCATGATCAATCTGGCAAACGCGTTCATGCAGGTCAAAGACGAAGTCAAACGCAGCCTGATGTTCGTTGCCGTAGGTGCTGAAGAATCCGGTCTGCTTGGATCCAAGTACTTCGCATTGAATCCGCCGGTTCCAGCTGGAGCGATGTCAGCCAACATCAATACCGACATGCTCAGCGTATTTGGACGCACCAAAGATGTAGTATCCATTGGATACGGACGTACCAACATCGATCCGATTCTCGAAGAAGAAGCAGCCAAACAAGGTCGCGAGGTAATTCCTGACAATCAACCGGATCAAGGATTCTATTACCGGTCCGACCACTTCTCCTTCGCAAAAGTCGGAGTTCCAGCACTGTACATGAAATCCGGAACCACCTACATCGACAAGCCTGAGGGACACGCCGACTGGGTAGCCGAATACCTGCGCCAGCGTTACCATACCCAGCTCGACAACTTCGACGACACCTGGGATCTGTCCGGCACCGTCGAAGACCTGAAACTGTATTTCAATGTGGCCTATCGCATTGCCAACCTTCCAGAAAAAATGAGCTGGACGCCAGGCAATGAATTTGAAGCTGCCAGATTGAAAGCGCTTGAAGAGTTGAATTAAGTTTTTAAGTACACAAATTAGAGATGAGGGACGAGTGATGAGAGATTCGCTCGTCCCTTTTTGTTTGTAGCGCACGAAGCGCCCAAAGTGCAGATAGTGCACGTAAAAACTGCACTTACTGAACTTCCTACACTTTCACTCGGCTGCGCCTCATGATGTACGTCAGTAGACCGCGAACCTAAAGGTACTTGTGTATTTCCTCCCATTCTGCACTCTGTGCGTTAGAAACCTACTTTTCCTCATCCCTCCTCTCTCCTCTCTCCTCTCTCGTCTCTCCTCCCTCCTCCCTAATTAATTACCTGGCTTGATGCTTTAGATCTAATGGGCACTTGAAATAAGGTATTGTATTTAGTTGTAGTTCATCGTAACATTGCGATGTTATAATAATTCAAGTATGTATAACCGCAATACGATGCGATAATGCCTGTTAGTTTGTTGCGGAAATGCACTGAATGATTTGAAAGAATTCAACGAATTAAACTAAAAGAGGCCCATAATGGGTGTTACACGAACCGATTTATTCACCGACGAGCAAAACACGATCGCGTTGGCGGCCAAAGCATTTGCTCATCCCGCGCGTGTTGCGATTTTGCAATATCTGGTCCAGACCAACGCCTGTATCAACAGTGACTTGGTCAACGAACTTGGACTCGCTCAGGCGACGATTTCTCAGCACCTGCGCGAGCTCAAGGACATCGGAATCATTCAGGGTTCGATCGAAGGTACCCGAATCAACTACTGTATTTATCCGGAGCGCTGGAATCAGATCCATGCCGATTTCACGGCTCTGTTCGAACAAATAAACTCATGTTGTGGACCTTCCTGCTGTTAGCGTCTGCGGAACGCAGTCGCTAACAGCAGAAGCGCACGAAGTTCAGATAGTGCACCGTACAGCTGCGGAATCCCAATTGAACACTGCACTCTCTGCCCCTTATGACCTCTGTGCGTACCTACTTCCAACTTCCTACTAACCACTACCTAACTATGATACTCTCCGAAATCAAATCCATCCTGAATCAATCAAGTACGATTGCGTTCGAACTTCCTACTGGTGAGCTTGTACCCAGCCATTTCCACGTGACCGAAGTGGGTAAAGTGACCAAGCATTTTATCGATTGTGGTGGAACCGTCCGTCACGAAGAAGTCGTGAACTTCCAACTTTGGGACTCGGTCGATTACGACCATCGCCTCCACCCGGAAAAACTGGTCAATATCATCGAACTCTCACAGAACAAACTTGGCATTGGCGACCTCGAAATCGAAGTCGAATATCAAGGAAAAACCATCGAGAAGTTCGGTCTTTCGTACAACGGTAGCCATTTTGTACTGACAACCAAACAAACCGATTGCCTGGCCAAGGACAACTGTGGTGTTCCACAACCCAAGAAAAAAGTCAAACTGGCCGAACTTCAGATGGTCGGCGCAGGCAATGCCTGCACACCCGGATCTGGATGTTGCTAACTCTAACGAAACGTGAGTGCACAAAGTCCAGAAGGGTCAGGAAGGGCAGTTTAGTAGATTTTCCAACACTGCACTCTCTGCACCTTCTGACCTCCGGGCGCCTCTACTTCCCACTTCCTACTCACCACTACCCAACAATGAAAAAACTCAGCTTTCTCGACCAATACCTCACTTTGTGGATCTTCCTGGCGATGATCATCGGAGTAGCCATCGGACACTTCCTACCATCCACTCCCGATATCATCAATCAGTTCAATGTAGGCACGACCAACATTCCCATTGCCATCGGACTGATCCTTATGATGTATCCACCGCTGGCGAAGGTAAATTATGCCCTGCTTCCCAAGGTCTTTCAGAATGTGAAGATTCTGAGTATTTCCTTGGTTTTGAACTGGATCATTGGTCCGGTACTCATGTTTGCCCTGGCGCTGACCTTTCTGCAAGATTATCCCGAGTACATGGTCGGACTCATCTTGATTGGTCTCGCTAGGTGCATTGCCATGGTTCTGGTCTGGAATGACCTTGCAGAAGGAAGCAGTGAGTACGGCGCCGGATTAGTTGCACTGAACAGTGTATTTCAAGTCTTTGCGTACAGCTTTTATGCATGGATATTCATCACGGTGCTGCCACCCTACTTCGGATTTGATGGTGCCATTGTCGACATTTCCATCGCTACTATCGCAGAAAGTGTAGCGATTTATCTGGGGGTCCCGTTCCTGGCCGGATTCCTTTCCCGCTTGATTCTGGTCCGCGCAAAGGGAGAAGACTGGTACAAAAACAACTTCATTCCGGCAATTTCTCCAATAACCCTGATCGCACTGTTGTTCACCATTTTGGTTATGTTCTCCCTCAAAGGTGAGCTAATTGTGCAGATTCCGATGGATGTCGTTCGCATCGCGATTCCGTTACTGGTCTACTTCGCGTTGATGTTCCTCATCGGATTCTTCGTGAGCCGAGCTATGGGCGCCGAGTACGACAAAAACGCCGCGATTTCATTCACTGCCGCCGGTAACAACTTCGAACTGGCCATAGCTGTTGCTATTGCCGTCTTCGGACTCAGCTCCGGACAAGCCTTCGCCGGGGTTGTGGGTCCGTTGGTCGAAGTCCCGGCACTGATTCTACTGGTTCGGGTGTCGTTCTGGTTGAAGGAAAAATATTATTAATTGGGTAGTAGGAATTGGGTAGTAGGAAGTGGGTAGTGGGGAGTGGGTAGTGGGTAGTGGGTAGTAGGAAGTGGGTAGTAGGAAGTGGATTATGACCTAAACTATATCGCCTGCCCCCCTTATATTGGTCCGCATCTTCAGTTTTAAACTGCACCTTCTGCCCTTCCTGTACTTCGTGCGCTCGCTTCAGCTCGCCCACTTCCTACTACCTACTTCCTACTTCCTACTTCCTACTACCCACTCCCCACTCCCCACTCCCCAAACAAATAAGCTTTTGTAGTCTGATTTAATAAACGGTACATTGCTACGTTATTTACATCTTACCTCAACTCAAACAGACTACTTATGAGACGTATGTTGATGCTAAGCCTGATTATGGTGTGGATTTCCGCCCCAATCGTGGCTCAAAATGTGCTTACTCCAGAGAAAATGCTCGAACTCGAGCGTGTTGGAGCTCCGGTTGCCTCTCCCGACGGACAACACGTCGTGTATACCGTGTCCGATATTGATGCCGCTTCAAATGGAGGAACAACAACCATTTACATTCAAGCCATTAACAGCACCACTCCTGTGGCGCTCGGCACTGGTTCCAGCCCAATGTGGCGTCCGGATGGCAAAAAGATCGGATTCATGCGCGGCGGACAGCTCTGGGAAATGGATCCAGACGGACAAAACGCTTCTCAGGTGACTTCGTTCGACTTCCCGATCAGTAACGTGAGCTACGCTCCAAATGGGACATTTCTGGCATTTACGCGCACGGTAAAACTCGATGAATTGGCTACTGACAAATATCCGGATCTGGACAAAGCCAATGCCCGATTGATTGATGGACTCATGTATCGTCATTGGGACACCTTTCACAACGGAACCTACAGCCACCTGTTTTATGCTCCTTATTCAGATGGTGCTTTAACCGGAGATCCGATTGACCTAATGGCCGGCGAACCGTACGACACTCCGCTGAAACCGTTCGGTGGAGCCGCTCAGATTACCTGGAGTCCAGACTCTGGCTCACTAGTTTATACATCCAAAAAACTGACCGGCGCGGAAGCTGCATTTTCCACCAATTCAGATTTGTATCAGTATACACTGGCAACCGGGGAAACCCGTAACCTAACCGAATCGAATCCCGGTTATGATTTCTATCCCGCTTTTTCTCCGGATGGATCCCGCCTGGCATGGCTCAGCATGGAGACTCCTGGATACGAAGCCGACCGCTATCGTCTGATGCTGATGGACATGGCTTCTGGTAACGTGCGAGAACTCAGCACCGGCTTCGATCAGAATGTCAACGGACACGTGTGGAGTGCCGATGGAAGTCGCATCTATTTCCAAAGCGGAAAAGAGGCAACCGTCCAGATTTATTACTATGATTCGCGTACTCGTCGCGCTGATCCGAATATCTACGCGTTGACTTCCGGAGTTCACGATTATACTGGAATCGCACTTGCCGGAACAGCTCAACAACCCGTAATCATCGCTTCGCGGATGTCAATGTCTGCACCCTCTGAGCTGTTCAAAGTGGATGTGTCCAATGGCGAAGCTTCGGCGTTTACTGAATTCAACAAAGAACACCTCTCTGAGCTGACCCTTGGTGAAGTGACTTCCCGCTGGGTCGAAACCACCGATGGCAAGCGAATGAAAGTGTGGGTGATTCTGCCTCCGAATTTCGATCCAAACAAGAAGTATCCTACATTACTGTACGCACAAGGCGGTCCACAGGGTACTGTCTCTCAATTTTTCAGCTACAGATGGAACTTCCAGGTTATAGCCGCACAAGGATATGTCGTCGTGGCGCCAAACCGTCGCGGACTCCCCTCCTTCGGACAGGAATGGAATCTTCAGATCAGTGGCGACTGGGGTGGACAAGCCATGAAGGACATGCTCGCGGCGATCGACAATGTGTCGGCCGAGCCCTGGGCGGATGAATCCCGAATGGGAGCGGTTGGAGCAAGTTTCGGTGGATACACCGTGTTCTGGCTGGCCGGAAACCACGAGAAGCGTTTCAAAACGTTTATTTCTCACGCTGGAATCTTCCACCTTGAGAGCATGTATGGCGAGACGGAAGAGATGTTTTTCATCAATTTTGATATGGATGGTGCCTGGTTCGACAGTCCGCGTCCGTCCAGTTACGATCTGCATTCGCCACACCTTTTTGTACAAAACTGGGATACTCCTATTATGATGATCCACGGTGAACGTGATTATCGTGTTCCTGTTGGACAAAGCTTCCAGGCATTCACCACGGCTCAGCGCATGGGAATCCCAAGCAAGATGGTGCTCTTCCCGGGTGAAAACCACTGGATTCTGACTCCCCAAAACTCGCTGCTCTGGCATAGGGAGTTCTTCGGATGGCTGGATCAATGGCTCAAAGATTAATCCATAATTCAAGATTTTGCTGGTATTTAAGCCAATATTGCTTCAAAATCGACTAAAAATATCTATTTTCACCTAAGAAACAACCTAAATACCAGGTTCTAGACTGAATTTGGTATCAGACCCAATACCATTTGATATGAAATCATCATTTAAGCTTTTTAGCTGGTCATTCGCACTGGTGGTGCTGATATCGGCTTGCTCGACCACCCAACCCATTATACAGGAAGTCGAGCCTATCGTACTTCCCGAAATGCAGATGGAGACTCCGAGTCCATTGCCAAGCTACGAGCCGGTTCCAGCCGGACGCTTCGACAACGGACGCATGTGGACCTTCGAATATGCTCCGTCAGAATACTTCACTGAGGAATACAATTTCGATGCCAACCAAGGCTGGTTTGATCACGCACGCATGGCGTCGGTTCGACTTCCGAACTGCTCAGGTTCCTTCGTCTCAGCGCTAGGTCTGGTCATGACCAATCACCACTGTGCCCGTGAGCAGATCACTCAGGTCAGTCGTGAAGGTGAATCACTTCTTGATACCGGTTTTTATGCCGAAACACTGGCTGATGAGCGCAAAATCGAAAATTACTACGTAGATCAGATGATCGACATTCGTGACGTGACCGATCAGATTCTTGCTTTAGTGGATGCCGCTCCAATGGAGCAACGCTCTGAAGTTCGTCAGCAGGCCATTGCCGATCTTCAGGCTGAGTTACAGTCTAAAGTCGAAGATGGGCACGTAGTTCAGGTGGTTTCGCTGTACAACGGCGGACGATACTCTGCATATTTCTTCAAACGTTACTCCGACGTACGCCTGGTCATGGCTCCCGAGCTTCAGATCGGATATTACGGCGGTGACGACGACAACTTCACGTATCCACGTTACAATCTGGATATGACTTTCTATCGCGTGTATGAAAACGATCAGCCACTGGCACCAGAACAGTTCTTCCCATTCACCCGCACAGGTGTATCTGAAGGAGATGCGGTTTTCATGATCGGGAATCCGGGTAGCACAACCCGTCAGAATACCGTTGCACAGCTGACCTACCGCGGACAATTCGGAGACCATTATTATCACAAGGTATTATCACGTGGCATCAAAGGCTTGGAAGCCTACTACGAGCAGGATCCTGCCGGTGGCGATGCCATGGATATTCGCAATTACATTTTCGGACTTAAAAACGCGGAGAAATTCTACGGCGGACAAGTTCAGGCGCTTCGTGATCCTGCGTTATTGGGACGCCGTGTGGACAACGAAAGCCGTTTCAGAGCCCAATTAGCCGAGGAGTCCGATCTTTCAGCCACTTATTTGCCGATTTTCGATGAAATAGAGTCCATTCAGGTTCAAAAAATCGATTACTCGCCATACTACTATGCCACTTTGGCGATTTCGCCTGGATCGCGACTTTCATCAGCTGTAATGCAGCGAGCACTGTATGCCAATCTCTACGCGACCTATCTTGCACAAGGAGTGAGTGCCGAAGACCTGGCTCCACTGAAAAATCAAGTGATTTCAATTCAGGATCGTCCGGCATCGTGGGATGTTGCCCTGTTGACTACACGACTGAACCTATTTGCGGACATACTGGGCCCTGATCATGAAATCGTTCAGGCGATGCTAGGTGGATCAACTCCGGAAGCTCTTGCTCAACGCATAGTGCGTGAGTCAGCCTTGGCTACTTCTGCAAACATGCCAACCGTCATGGATGGAGACATTCTGAACTCTGAGGATCCAGCCCTCAAACTGGTTGCAGCATTTGCTGATCGTGTTTTTGAGGCTCAACAAGCTTATTCAGAGCTTAGCGAAGCCGAAAGCGAGCTGTCCAGTCAGCTGGGACGTGCCTGGTTCGCGGTTTACGGAACTGATCTTCCACCCGATGCTACCTTCTCGCTGAGAATTTCTGATGGAGTTGTGAAAAGCTACCGATACAACGGAACTGTCGCTCCATATTTCACCACATTTTATGGAATGTATGACAGGGCTTTTTCACACGAGGATGCACAGTGGGATCTTCCAGCACGATGGGAAAAACCATCCATTACAATGGATCTGTCCACCCCGTTGAACTTCGTATCAACCAACGACATCATCGGTGGTAACTCGGGTTCTCCGCTGGTGAATCGCAACCTCGAGGTCGTCGGACTCGCGTTCGACAGTAACGTTCAGGGAATGGGATCCTCTGAGTTCATTTTGGACTCGGATCAGGCCCGTTCGGTCAACGTCGATGCCCGTGGCATGATCGAAGCTCTGCGTCATGTCTATCGCGCAGATCGCCTGGTAAACGAAATTCTGACCGCTGGATCTAATTAATCTCGCGATTTTCCTGCATTTTTGATGTCCGGCCTCGGTATTGAGGCCGGACATTTTTATTTTACGCCCGAAAATTACATTTACAGACATTATCCCATTCATGGAAAACACTCAACTCGAAGAAGACACTCGTTTACGTAAAAAGGTAGTAACACTCGGAATCCCAAACGTAGAACGCCACATCTTTTTGTGTGCCGATGCCACAGTACCCAAGTGCTGCAAAGCCGAGGTCAGTAACGAAGCTTGGGTGTATCTGAAAGATCGCCTCGAAGAACTGGGTCTCAACGGACACAAGGGTGTATTCAGGACACGTGCCAACTGCCTGCGTGTGTGTATGCGAGGTCCGGTGGCGGTGGTGTATCCCGATGGAGTCTGGTATCATTCCTGTACGCCTGAAGTACTCGAGCAAATCATTCAGCAGCATTTGATTGGTGGACAACCCGTAGAACAGTGGCTTATCGACACCTCCGAAATCGAGTCCGGTGAATGGACCGCCCCGACTAAAACTACGGCATGAGTCTGCTATTTCCCGATACGATTCATTCACTCAAAAAACTGATCCAAGAGAATCTGCCCGGAACCGATGCGCAACGAGTAATGGCTCCTGTTCCGCTGACACCTGGTGTAGGATCTGTAATTTTACCTGAAATACCGGACTCAGCTCGTCGAAATGCAGTGATTTTGTGTCTGACCGGTGATACATTTGAGGAGCTTCGATTCATTCTGACACAACGCAGTTCACATCTCCCGAATCACGCCGGACAACTTAGTCTACCTGGAGGTGGAATCGAGGCTGAAGAAACTCCCGAACAGGCTGCTCTACGCGAAATGCACGAAGAAGTGGGTGTAACCCTGACCCCACATCACATTTTGGGAACGCTTACCCCGATTTTTGTCCCCCACTCGAACAATTTCATATATACCGTGGTTGCGTGGAAGCCCGAAGCCATGCCATTTTTCATGCAACCAAGTGAAGTGGATGAAGCGTTTTATGTGTCTGTCGCAGAATTGCTTGATCCCGATAAGCTCATCAATGAAACCTGGACACTTCGAGGCATGACCATGAATGTCCCTTTTTGGAGAGTACACGCTACGCCACTTTGGGGAGCTACAGCCATGATCCTAAGTGAATTCGTGGAATTGGTGCGCCCTTATTACAAATAAATCTATCTTAAGCGTCGCTTAGCGACTTCCTCCGGATTTTTTTGCCCCACTACGCGTACCCGTACCCGATTTCCTCCCACCTGTACTCTTCCCTCTGCTCCCTGTTTCTTTCTTATCCTTCTGCCCTCTCTGCCCTTCCTTCAGTCCTTGACCTCTGCCCCCTGAATCCTGACCTTTCTGGTCTATCTGCCCTCTCTGGCCTTTCTGCACCCTCTGACCTTTCTTTCCACCGCTCCCCGATCCCCGCTCCCCGCTTCCTGATTCTTTAGTAAACATCCCGGGCTTCTTCGATCTAGACTTCGAAAATGATTTCGCTGATCGCGAACTTCCCTCACTCTTTGATCCCTGAATTTCAGACATAATGCCATCGATTTCGGCATCCGTCAGAAATCGCCAGGACCCGGAAGCGATGCCCTGAAGATGGACATTCATAATGCGCACACGTTCCAGTTTGGTCACTTTATATCCAAGCACCTTACACATGCGGCGAATTTGACGGTTCAGACCCTGATTAAGTATAATCCTGAAGGTGTTGGTATTGATCTTTTCTACCGTACATTTACGGGTAACAACTCCGAGAATCGACACCCCTTTGGACATTTTGTCCACAAATTCGGTTGTAATCGGCTGATCAACCCGAACAATATACTCTTTGTCGTGTTTATTACTCACCCGAAGGATTTTATTAACAATATCTCCGTCGTTAGTGAGCAAAATGAGTCCTTCTGAGTCTTTATCAAGGCGACCTATCGGAAAAATACGCCCTCCATGATAAGCTACCGCTTTGATGATATTGTCCGGATCTTCTTTATCAGTAGTGGAGGTCACTCCAATCGGTTTATTGTAGGCCAGATACACACGCTGAAGCCCATAATTAACAGGATTCCCATTCACCAGTACCTTGTCACCCGGACCAACCACGTCTCCAAGCGAAGCTACACGTCCGTTCACCCGCACTTTACCAGCTTCAATTAACCTGTCAGCCTCACGACGTGATGCCGTACCGGATTCAGCAATATATTTGTTTATTCGAATATTCATATATCAATAGTATGAGCGACATCTTTGCCAAACTGCATTCCCAGAGCCACGCCCATGCCACTGAGTCCACCAGCCAGCCATACACCTGGTTTAATCTCGAGGCAGGTTGGAGTTTTGTTTGGACCAAACCCCATGATTCCGGTCCATTCCTGCTCTACGGCCCATCCTTTGAGCTTGAGCGTTTCCATCAAAAACTGGATCAGGTGAGCCTTTATCAACGGATTCACGCTATCATCAGTGGTCTCTTCGGTTGTAACATCCACATTTCTGGCACCTCCCAACAACAACCTGTTCCCAATATTCCGGAAGTACACAAAGCCTTTATCATAATGCCAGGTGCCTTTCCACGGCATATCACTGAGCTCGTTGGTAAGCAGAATGTATCCCCGAGCGGGGGTAATCGGAGCATGATGTTCGATTTCTTTGGAAAACCCATTTGTTGCCAGGATAATGGTTTTGGCGTGGAGCTGAATGTCGTTTTCGAGCCCGACAACACCCGAACGCACCGACTTGACACGGGATCCCCATCGAATTTCGATTCCAGCTTCATGAATCTGAGTATGGAGCCATTTCATGAGCTTCCCTGAGTGCAAATACCCCTCGAGTTTATTAAATATCACTGGATACCCATTCACCGTGTCGGTTTTGTACACCTCTTTTTCGCCGGCAATTTCTTCCATCCAGGAGTTAAACCGTGCTACAGCTTGTGCACATGAATCATACTGCTTTGAGTCAGTAAACAATTCGTGTCCCCCGCACATCGAGAAATCCATAACTTCGGCAGGGACGGTGTCTCTGAGTACTTTCAGACCTTCGAACCGTTTTTGAACCAACGCCTTAACCGTGTCTTCTTCGGCATGCTCTAGATCATCCAAAAGTTCACTCACTGACCCGAAACAGGCAAATCCAGCGTTACGAGTACTTGCTCCCGTAGGATAAAAATGCCTTTCCAACATCAAAATGGACAAATTTGGGTGCATTTTGCGCAGTTCCAATGCTGTACTACTTCCAGTAATGCCTGCACCCACGATGATTACATCATACGGTTTATGAAATACTTCCTGTTCCCAATAACTTGTGTGCATACTATGACTTCTTTTCTTGGTACAAGATTTCAATTTCCATGACTCTAAGCCTGGTCGTAATCATATTCGCTTAACCAAATGTAATTGAATCTTAATCCAAGGCTTTGAATCGGATAGCTTTTCCACCGCCAGCTGCCAGTATCAGCGTCATTCGATCACCCGCTGTGACAGTATGGGTCTCATAGACAAAAGGATAAGGATTCGTTTCCCAGTCGGTTTCTGATGCATCCCGATAAATCTGAGCCTCATAGCGTTTTCCGGCATCAAGAAAATCAAGTGATATGGTCAGTACACGACCGTTTTCGTCAGAGATACTTCCCAGATACCAATCGTCAGAGTTTTTATCCTTACGTGCAATGGTCAGATAGTTGCCTATATCAGCGTTTAGGACGCGAGTATCTTTCCAATCAGTTGGTACATCCAGAATAAACTGAAACGCTTCGCGATGTGTTTCATAGTTTTCAGGTAGATCTGCAGCCATCTGCAGCGGACTGTATATCACGATGTACAACGCGAGCTCCTTGGCAGTAGTATGATTGATCCGGTTATCGGGGCGATAGTCTTCAAACAATAGATCCAAAACACCTGGTGTATAGTCAAATGGACCAGCGAGTCCACGGGTGAACGGAACGAGTACCACGTGGTCTGGTGGATTACCACCCTCAGCTCCCCAGGCGTTGTATTCCTGTCCCCGAGCAACTTCTCGAGTCATCAGATTTGGCCAGGTTCTACGCAATCCGGTGTCTTTAAGTCCTTCATGGACATTCAATGATATTCCATACTTTGCTGCCAGTTCTACCACTTTTTGATGGTGCTCGACCATGAACTGACCGTGATGCCACTCACGCATTTCATTACCGTTGTCGTCATACCAGATAATCTCTCGCCCGTGTCCGACATACCCGGTTTTGACAGCCGTTGTGCCCAGGGACTGATACTGCGCAAAACTGGCCTCCATCTGACTCTCGTAATGCAGCACACTGGCTGAATTCTCGTGGTGACCCATCACTTTTACCCCTTTATCCCGGGCATAGGCAGCTATTTCGTGCAAATCAAAACCAGGGGCCGACTTCAGAAAGTCAAAAACGACGCCTTCTTCGTACCAATTTCCGTCCCAGCCCGTGTTCCAGCCCTCAATTAGAACGTGCGGAAACCCATATTTTGCGGCAAAATCGATGTATTTTCGGGCGTTTTCATTGGTAGCGCCATGGCGATCACCTGTTCCCCAAGTCGCTTTGTCCAGGTGCATCTCCCACCAGATTCCAACATACTTCGATGGCACTATCCACGAAGTATCTTCAATTTTATTGGGTTCATTCAGGTTTAAAACCAAGTAGGATTCAATCAGTCCGGCAGCGTCATCAGCTAGAGTGATAGTTCGCCAAGGAGTTACTGAAGGGGTGGATGTTTTAACTAATACCCCATCCGCCCAGGGCATGAGATTCGCTTTGAGTTTGGTCCCTTCGGTTCGCTCGAGGGTCATGGTTGAATAGCGAACCAATGCCGCTTCGTGGATTGCCATATGCAGTCCGTCAGCTGAGCGCATGGTCAACGGAGTATGCACCGTATCGATAGCCGAAACCAGGGTATGTTCCGTCAGATACTCGAACCGGTTCCATTGATACGCCCCGATCCACCAGGCTTCATGGTCACCCGTGAGCGAAAACTCCGTGACTTCATCCGTGATGTTGAACGCTTGAAGGTTCGGTTGATCTGGAAACTCGTACCTAAATCCGATGCCATCGTCGAAAGCACGGAAAACCAGTGTCATTTGTCGTCCACTAACCAGATTTTGGGTCAGATTGACCCTCAACTCGCGATAATTGTTGCGAATTACAGACTTTTCTCCCCAGATTTGAGTCCAGGTCTCATCAAAAGTGGATGAATCTACGCTTGCGACCGAAAATCCATCTAACAGGTTGCCACCATCTTGAATGACGAATCCGAGTCTGGAGTCGGTAATCACCTCTCGACCAAGACGATTCACTGAATAATAGGGCACTCCTTCACGTAATTCGAACGTAATTTCATTCACGTTGGAAGGTGAAACCACCGAAAACTGCTGTGCCGACAATCCTATCGGGCTAATAAACATCATCCAGAACACAAATAATCTCATAACAACCTCCAAATAGCTGATACTCTGTTCAATCCGTTCGATACGGATACATTCGGGGAAAATACCATATTTATGCCACTAAACACAGTATTCAGTGCGGATTCAAATGGATTCCGGAGCTGACCACGGGGCGAAAATTTTGTCTAAATCGGAATCGTATGGACCCATTTTGCACTCAAAAATCATGGTGTCAGGTGAAAGCACGTCAAAACTGTGCCAGACATTTTCCTCAATATCAATCAGGCAATTCGGCGTACCCGAATTCAACTCGCATTCGTACATGATATCGCCCTTATCGGAATAGATAAAGAATCGGATGTGACCGGACAGAACCACAATTGTTTCTATGGCTCCGGGACACGGATGACAATGCGGACGGATGTATGTCCCTGGTTGGAGGAAATTCATCATGCGCTGCACGGGTGCATCCTGTGTCCTATGTATTGGAAGGATAAAACGCTTTCTGGGCGAAACTGTTGAAGCATCAATCCCGCGTTGAATGTCCACTTCTGAAAGTCCATACCAAGGACCCTGCACATGAGGAAAAGCTAATCGGGAGTTTGACATGTTAGTATAGGGATGAGAGATGAGGGATGAGAGGGGGAGGGATGGCTAAAGAAAAATAATAACGTGGTATCAGCTTAACAATCAAAATAAAGGTTTTCACAACTACACGCCACAATGCCTGAAACTCATGTTTACCTGAGTTTCAGGATGTTCCCATGACCATCTGGATTTAAAAAAACAACGACTCGGACAGTTCCCGCATCCGAGCCGCTGCTCTCTTGTTTTAAAAAAGACCCAACATCCCTGGTTGTCTGCTGTTATACTCAATTTCACTTGAGGTGGCTTCTGTAGTGTGTCAATTTTTGCCACGGGTAAAGTATACAACCGGACTATAGAAAAATTGTGTAAAAACATCGAACAACATCGAACAAGAACCGAACAAGATGTAGTTTTTATAGCAATGAGTGGTCGATCAGTGGGCGGGTTCAGCAGCTCCGGTCAAGACTAACAGCTTGGTGTGAAATTCGTTACGATATGGGTGATTCCTACTCGTGCTCGTTGCTCGCTGCTTTTCCTCACATCTCTACGAGTTTGCACATCATGGAGCAAATACTGCGAGTCGTAACACATCCGTTTGCTCTACACCCCCCCACTCCCCACTCCCTACTCCCTACTCCCCAATCTTAACATACATCTCATTTAACCGATACTCGTTTTTGCGCTTATCGGCAAGGGTAGACCGTCGAAGGATAAAGTTCGCTTGTTTTCCACCAGCAGATTCGAACAATGCTTCAAGTCGCTCCAGCGTTACATTACGTAGTCTGCGGATGTAGTCCTGATTGGGATGGGTGGGTGACAACGACCCGTCGATGTCGTCCGATTTCAGAAAAAGATCAGGTGTGGTAAATGAGTCAACCAGCATCGACAACAGTTTATGTTCGGCGTCAGGCAGACCCTGAATCGTTCTTCTGGACCCCACGAGTGCATATTCACCCGAATCCGTCTGCACGATAGATATCACATACTCCCCTGAGCGGATTGCCGGGTCTGAAAGCCCCTTATTCCTGCGGCCAAAGTACACTCCGAACACGACCAGTCCCAGAGACACTAATCCAAACGTCATCCACCATGCGGTTGACTGATACCATGGTTGAGTTTCCTCTTCAATCCATTGCATAAATGCCTGTTCATCGGTAATGGTCATTTTGACGACTCGGATCAAATTTCGCTGTGATGCGGTTTGCGATTGCACTCCAAGGAAATAGTAGGCTTGATCACGTTCAGACCAAACCAGACTAAACATTTTCAGATTTTTTAGCACATTTGAATGTGACGATTCTAAACAACGCAAATTATGGTGATCAGTGTGAAAAAAACATAAAGGTTCCATGCTAAGATCTTCATGATTTGAGGGAAAGATAAATACAGGTAAACGTCCGTGTTTTGATTGGAGCATCAGCGAAATCTTATTCTTGAGCACAAAATTGTGCCAACCCTCAAATTCGAATATTTTTTCCCAGGTACGAGAGGGTATCGAATACATCCAGATTGCATTGATATCAGAACGATGACTCATCGTGTTACGTTGTTCCACGGTTAAGACACTTGTAATCACAAAAATATTCTGATTTACATAATCGTAAACGCCTGTATTCAAATAGTTGAGTGATGGCCCCTGTAAAGGATCCATGTATTCTACCAGCTCCCAGATACCTGATGAATGATCATAACGAAGCAGGTGGGATTTATGCTCAAAAAGCCCATATCCACCTAAAGCATAGATAGATCCTGTTTCAGGATCTATCCAACCAAGATGTTCAAATTGAGAACGGTGATTGATGGAATTATCCAATCGAGTAAATGTGTAAGTGGAATCTAACTGAAAAACCCTCCCAACCCCGGGATCCCAGACCAGTAACTTATCTTGATATGCCGAGTATCCAATCTTTGAGTATTTAGCTGTAATAAATCCCTTTTCAGTTTGGAACCACTGCCGTGAGTTCAGGTCTATCTCAAAGAATGTCTCTTCATCGAGTATATAAATCATATTCGATTCGGGATTATAGGCACTTTCGGGATAATAAAAATGATCTACACGTCCCAACGAGGGTATTTTGTCTACCTGCATAGTGGTTAAACTTATCTCCTCAAATGACAAAAAAGAATATCTATCCTGTGCCGATACCTTGTACTGGGCGGCCAGGATTAGTATCATAAAGTTGATTAATAACCGATTGTTCACCTTGATTCCTTGATTGATGGAACGGTCCGTACTAATTTCCTGCAATTGAATCTGCGCTTGAACAAGTAACTTGCTCTCCCAAATCAAGTTCCCGTCCGGATATGTATCCTTAAATGGTACTATCACCTCTCGATTCTACACTGAAATAGATTTCGTTGAGCCGATACTCAAATTTTCGTTTGTCCAATAATGTGGGCCGCTTGAGTATGAATTCTCTTTGGGGATCATTCGTAACATTAACCAAATAACTTGCTAAACGATCCATAGTCAGATTCCGGAATCTTCGTGCGTAATCCTGACTTGGGTGCGAGGGCAAGATCACGTTCTCAATTTCATCAGAGATCGTGTATGCATTCGGAACCGCACTATTTCTTGCCAGCAGTTCAAGGAGATTCCACTCCGCCTGTCCAGGACCCTCAATCACCGTACCGTTTAATGAGACCGTAATCCCTGACTCAGCATTGAGTTCGATCGAAATTATGTTATCTAAACTTGGATTTAGCAGCTTCTGTGTTTTGATTGAAGTGCGATATTTATGAAGCAGCCACCCTCCCACTGGCACAGACACCAATAACATTGCCAAAATAATCGCTAGAACTGGATAGGGCTCTTCTTCGTTTGCTCTTAACCGCTCCAAAAAGACCTCTTCGTCGGTAATTTTCAACATAACTGGATGGAAAATTACCCTTCTTAAATCATAATTATACTCAAATGTCAACGCATAAAAAACCTGATCTTTAGCCGACCAGTTGATGCGCATATACAAAGCAGAATCATCGAATTCAGGTTCGATGGTGGTGATTCTTTTGATCCTATTTCCTGCAATGTCGAAAAGGTATAAACCCCTATTGTTTGGTGCAGGTAAACTGCTATCAACAGAAAACAACAAAAAGGAAAGGTCAGGATGAACACTATAATTGGTCAGATTTAAATCTTTATAGAGAGGATTTCTGACATTTAATTCATCTGGAAAATCACTCAAACGTGTCCATCTATTACTCGATAACTGATACGCCCAGAACGCTTTCTTTGTTTTTTCAGTATCAGGGAAACTACGTGTAAAATAATCGGCATGGGTCATTTTGAGCCCCAGGATATACACGACATCATTTTCAAAATCAGGAAAAGCAAATGCTGAAATCTGGGGGCTTGGCCACTTAGTGAAATCTGACCGCAGCGTTTCATTCCACTCCTGTTTAAGTGGATCGAATCGAGTCAACAGTGATTTCGTGGTGTATAAACCATACCCCCCGAACGCAGAAATATCCCCGGCAGCGGGATCGACCCAGCCAGCGTGACCGTGTTGATTACTGTGATTGAATGATTTATCCAACCGTGTAACCGTTTTGGTAGAATCAAGTAAAAATACCCTGCCTACTCCATTATCCCAAAATAAAAGTCCTTGATGAAAAGGCGAGTACTCCATTTTTAGTTGTCGGAATGATGGATCCAAAACGTGGTGAAGATCCCAACTACCCGATTTTATATCGAACGAATAAATTCTGAGGGAATCCAGTAGATAAAAACGGCCATTTTGAGCATCAAACGTAGTCTTAAAACCACTTAATTTGAGCGAAACGTCACCATAAAGTACCAGAGGCTCATTCACAGGAATACGCTGTTGAACAAAAACCTGTTCCTCAGCCATTACCTTGACGGACAGCGTTATCAACACCAATAAACTTAGTATCAATTTGACAGACATTGAGTTACACACAACCTTTAGTAGGATTTTACAGAGACAACCGGCCACCAGGATTTACCTTTGATAAGCAAATACAAGGTGGAGAGTAAAATAACGTTCGAAGTTAATCCAAATCAAGGTACAGGTCAATATTGTTAATTGGTTCCGTGATAATTTTGCGTCACTAAATGTCAAAATTTAAGCAAAGAACGCTAGTGATATGACTCATCCTATTTCGCTCGCTTCGTCGACCATCTTCGAGCTAATCCTTCACCCTGAAGTACAAGTATTTATTCTGCAATTACCCACTCCCTACTCCCTACTCCCTACTCCCTACTCCCTA
>CAYYPL010000002.1:14715-96980 GCA_964473555.1 uncultured Chitinophagales bacterium | reverse complement strand
ACTCCCTACTCCCTACTCCCTACTCCCTACTCCCTATCTTGACAAACCTCTCATTCAACCGGTACTCATTTTTGCGCTTGTCGGAATGTGTTGAACGACGAAGTATATAAGTTGAAGATTCATTCCCTGCGGATTTAAACAGCCCCTCAAGGCGCTCCAGAGTCAGGTTTCGTAGTCTGCGGATGTAATCCTGGCTGGGATGATCAGGTAACAGTACCAGGTCAATGTCATCCGACTTCACATACACATCCGGAACCTGATATGCATCGACGAGCATACTCAAGAGCTTTTGCTCCGTTTCCAGAATACTATCGATGGTCCTGGTCGGTCCCTCTAGCGAGTACTCTCCCTGTTCCGATTTGACAATAATGATGCTGTCATGCTCTGAAGCAATGGTTGAATTAATGACACTTTTTATTTTTCTACGGTAAAACAGGCCGATTAGCAGTAATCCAATGGATAAAACGCCAAGCATAACCCAAAATACAGTTCCGTTGTACCACGGTTTTTCGTCTTTTTCTAACCATTGCATAAATGCACTTTCATCGGAAATCGTCATTTTGATAATCTTAACCACATATCGTTTAGTCGCGATTTGTGTTTGAAGTCCGATGAGATAGAAAGCCTGATTACGCTCAGACCAGAACATGTGTATAAGCCCAAAATTATAGAACAATTCACTTTGTGTTGAATCCAAACATTTAATGAAGTTCTTTACCGTATGAAAAAAACAGGCCGGCGATGCCACATAATCACCGTGCGTATTTGGAAGCATCATAACCGGAAGACGTGGATGCGTGGATTTGAGTAAGTCAGAATTATCCACCCAATACGTTGGTGGACTCTCAAGATGAAGTAGTTTATCCCAGGATTTAGTCCGTATGGAAAATCTCCATAACGCCGCATCTGTCTTTGGTTTTACACCTGAGATCCATTCTGCTACTGAATTTGGATTGGTTATCAGATAAATCAGCTGATTGACTTCATCATATACAGCCGTTCCCATAATCACATACAAAGGGCCATCCAGCCAGTCGGCCAGCTCTACCAAATTCCAGATTCCAGATTCGAGATTGAAGCGTAGAAGGTGGTTTTTGTTTTCAAAGAGTCCATAACCACCAAATGCATACACAGACCCAGTTTCTTGATCGATCCATTGAAGGTGGCTGTGCTGAGCGCGCTGATTGAATGTATTATCGATTCGTGTAAAGGTGTAGGTAGAGTCCAGTTGAAATACCCGCCCGACCCCGGAATCCCAGATCAACAGACCGTTGTGAAATGAAGAATATCCAACGCGTAAAGCCTGTACTGGAAGGGAGTCAAATTGAGTTGAAATCCATGCCCTGGCAGTAAAATCCAGTTCCAGAAGGGTCTGGTCATAGAAAATAAATCCACGATTCAACTCTGGACTGTAAGTAAATGCAAATTCTTTCGTGTCTTTCGGATACGAAGGATTATCTAGTTGTCCATCACTCGGGATCCTATTAAATATCAATGCTTCAATGTGAATCCCATACGGGTTATCCTGGGTCGATCCTGATTGAGAGAATACGATTAACAGCAGTGTCAAAAAGGCACAAATCCGGTATTTCACAGTCAATCCTTTCGTATTTGAACCCAACATTCTGTGTTAAAACATACGATTCCCAATTCAGATATCATCATTGAGCTTACCATTCCCGGTGAACCTTGCCGGGTCAGAACTAGGGAATCCTCTGCCCAGATGCTTATTTCAAGCATATGCGTAATCCCATGTATCACCTGAACAGGAAAAGCCATAAACATCGATAAGATGAGTATCAAATTGTCCCACATGAGCGTACACACAACGTTAGTTAGTTTTCGAGATCAGTCCGCCTGATGAATGAACACGATTAGCCATCGAAGTAGGGAATGAACATATCTGATTAAATTAATCCAATACAGGGCATCGTCCAAAAATTTTAACTGTGCAAGTGATCTTTTAGCGACACTACTTGTCGGAATTCACAGAACAGCGTGGAGGAAAGTGAATGGGGGACACCTATTTTTTCGAAGAAAAAACTCAGCGGAGACTATCACATCCCGCAACATTAGATGAGCAGATGAGCAGATGAGCAGATGAGCAGATGAGCAGGTGAGCAGGTGAGCAGGTGAGCAGATGAGCAGATGAGCAGATGAGCAGATGAGCAGGTGAGCAGGTCAAGACAGTAGAATTCGTAGATATGTTCGAAGTTTGTTAAATTGAGGACAACCCATTTCCCACTACCTACTTCCCACTTCCCAACCAATGAAACTCCTTTCCGCCTCACAAATCCGATCGGCCGATGAACTGACGCTCCAGGATCAGGGACTCACCTCGCTGGAACTAATGGAGCGGGCAGCGTACGGATGCGCAGAGTGGGTTATGAAACGGTTGAATCGGTCGTATTCGTTCGTATTCGTGTGTCGGACAGGGAACAATGGCGGCGACGGCCTGGCAATGGCTCGGATGCTGCACGAGAACGGATACTCGGTCCGAGTCTGGTTAGTGAATTTCACATCATCCCGTAGTGACGATCATGCGTCGAATCTGTCCAGATTCCGAGAAATGGCTCCTGAACTGATTACTGAAATTGATGATCCGAACAAGTTACCTGAAGTTCCCCAAAATACGTTTTTGGTCGATGCGGTATTCGGATCCGGACTCTCACGTCCATTGGCGGGTGACTTCGCCAAACTGATTTTAGCGCTTAATGAGCTTCCAGTTCAGCGAATCGCAATCGACGTCCCCAGTGGACTCTCCTGCGATGACCTACCAACCTCGTCCGATACCGTACTTCGTGCCGATCATACACTTTGTTTCCAGCAATATAAACGCAGTTTCTTGCATCCGGAGGCGAGCTCAATCACCGGAGAAGTGCATCTGATCGACATCGGGCTGTCAAAAACGGCATTTGAGCAGGTTAAAACCCCATTTCACACGCAGTCCAGACCCGAAATTATGCCTTTGCACCGATTTCGCTCCGATTTTGCGCACAAAGGCAGTTGCGGACACGCACTTTTGGCTGCTGGATCCCGAAACATGATGGGTGCCGCGATTTTGTCCGGCAAAGCTGCGTTACGTTCCGGTGCAGGCAAGGTGTCCGTTTGGATACCCTCAGGAAGCCAACTCTTACATCAATCCATCCCCGAGGCATTGGTTGTTACCGACAACGCTCAATCTCATTTCAATGGCACATCTGAACAGCCCGACTTTAGTGGTTTTCAGGCGATCGGAATCGGACCGGGAATCGGGACTCATCCCGAGACAATATCCTGGTTTGAACACGTTCTAAGCAAAGTGAATTGTCCATTGGTATTGGATGCCGATGCGCTCAATATTTTGGCCAATCGTCCCGATTTGTTGCCAAAACTACCTAAAAACAGCATTTTGACTCCGCATCCAGGGGAATTCAGACGACTTTTCGGAGACCAGTCCGACTCAATGAAGACTGCCGATAAGTCCCTCGAGCTTGCGGTTCGCCATCAATTAATTATAGTACTCAAAGGACGATACACCACCATATCTTGTCCGGACGGGAACCAATACTATAATCTGAGCGGGAATTCCGGCATGGCCACAGCCGGTAGTGGCGACGTATTGACTGGCATCATCACCGGACTCCTCGCCCAGGGGTATCCACCTGTGGATGCTGCCCGACTCGGAGTCTATCTACACGGCCACGCCGGCGACCTAGCCCTCCAATCCGGTTCCCGCGAATCCCTCATCGCCAGCGACATCATTCAGCATCTCGGCATCGCGTTCCGGTACGTAACGAGGTACTGAATAGTTGACTAAAATCGGTTTGAACAGATAAAATTCAATTAACTGATAAGGCAGCTCAATGATATGGTAAAAATTTTAGCCCACCAATAAAAAGAAAATCCTTCGAATTCTTAGAGTACAGTGGCACTTTCATTGTCTTTGCTGTTGCAGCAATTAGCATATCGGGAATCGAGACTCCATGACTTAGCCAATAAGATTCAAATAGATATACAACCTCTAAAGATTGGAGCTCATTTAGTTTAATAACATGAAATAGTTTGATAAACTCTTGAAGCTGAGAAAATTCCCGTCTGTTTTGACAACCCATCATAAGTTCTAATTGTGTAATTACACTAATTTCAAGTCGATGCGTGCGTTTCAATTTAATTAAAGCATCCTTAGCTCTTTGTAATCCATGACTGTAATCGATTAGAACATCTGTATCAATAAGTACAAAGTCCATGTCTTATAATTACTCAGACCATTGAGTTTTTCTTAGATTCTTGACCCAATCAGTACTATCATTCATATCAGAACGATTTTTCCAAATTCCAAAAAAGGTACTCGAGCTTAGTTTGTTTGCAAAAGATTTATCAGGAGTTTTCTTTGAGTGCTTCAAACTGATGAACTCAGTATAATCTTTCACCTGCTCCTGTGCTTCAGGTGGTAGTTTTCTAAGTTTTTCTTCAATTATAGAACTGCTCATAATGTACTTACAAAATGGTAATAATCTAAGTATCAGAATCTGGAAAGTATTGATACCTAGTAAATGAACAGAAATTCTGATGCAAACTCAAGAACTATCGTTCCGAAACTTGTGTAGCTTTTCTCGGAACGAATTTCTAAAAATAATGAATGAATTTTTAGCTTTTATTTTCTAAATCGTTCGGTTCTCGAAATGTTAACACTTCCTCTTTCTGGTATAACACCTTACCCTGTCGATGGATGTGGTCGATCAAGTCTTTGTTGCTGATTTGGGACAGTACCGATAGGTCGATTTTGTAGGGCAACAGCAGGTCGTCAAGCTGAACTTCCAAACTGAGTAAATCATCGTACTGAAAATCTCCAACGATCGTGAGGTCGATGTCAGACCCGTTTTTGTATGTCCCTATCGCTCTGGATCCATAAATCAAAACCTTCTCAATCCGTGGATACTTCACAAAACACGAATTAAGGGCTTCAATATGATGTTCTTTTAGTCCAAACATTCAGGTTAATTGTCTATTAGCGCAGCCAACGTAACTTTTAAATCAGAGAATAAATGGATATACACTTGCGTAATTTTTTCAACGAGCTCTTGAGCGGTTTCCGGATTATACGTGTGTGTGGATTGATTTCGGCTAATAATCATGGACATCCACTGATCTCCATCCTGAATGAGACCGTTTTGAAAAGCTTCACGTGTGGCATCGCGTGATCCATTTATGCTTGTAGTTCCCTGATAATAGAAATAGTCTTTCAACACATTCCACGCCAATTCGTGGGTAAACTCGAACCGCTGGATGAGTCCCTGCTGCTCAAGCTCTGTGAGACCTTCAGACTGGTGTTTCTGAACGGCTTCTTCAAGTAGACTATACGCTTTCAAGTAGTTTTGAAATCGCTGTTGCCATCTGATGTCTTGTGTTTCCATGTGTCAAATTTATCGATTAATTTCGTATCCATGAAAAGTTAATGCAAGATGTAAAGATTTAGACTAATCTATTTGAAAATTAAAGAGTCAGTATGATTAACACAGAGGAAAAAACAATTTCTATATTTGCGAAACGATCAGATAAATCCGTACTGGCATGGACATCATTCATTGCTATTGCTGGAGCTTTATTTGTAATATTTTTGGGAGGTGACAGTATTTGGAGTATGTGGATCCCACTTTGCTTCATAACTATCCCCCCGATCCACTACCTGAGCCGTGAAGTGATCCGATTACGGGCGAAATTAGAGGATTTAGAGAATCGATTGGGCTAAATCTCCCCATTACCAATCCAACAAACACGTTCATGCCGGTTTCGATGCTACGCTCGTCGGCGTTGTAGAGCGGATGGTGCCAGTTGTAAACATTGGAACCTGAATCCGGACTCCCGCTTCCCAGGTACATGAAACTGCCCGGAATCTCCTGCATCGGCAGCGCGTCGATGTCCGCCCGAAGGGCGACAACCCTCCCGGACTCTACCCCACCCCGAAGCACCGCAACGCATCCCGCTTCCAGTGGACGCGACACCTCATATCCCATCAACTCCAACTCCCGCACAATCAACTCTGTGGTCCGAAACTCCTTGTAGCTCACCTCCGGATTACGGTGCAAATCCCTGCGAATTTCCCGTGCCCACGGATAAACTTCTTTGATCAGTGTGTCAACTGTACTCATTGAATGTTGGAATATCTTATTTGTGTTAATTTTGCTTAAATGTAACCAATTCCATGCTTTTCCCGGAATAATTGTGTCATGGAATTTTTACCTTCTTGCTAGAGTTTTCAGATAAGAGCGCATTGATCTTAAATCAAGAAACCAACATCCTTCTGTTTTCCGTTTTCCGTTTACTGTTTACCTTTTAATACCCAATATGCAATCCTTCGACCTCCACATCCATACCCGATTCCTGTTTGGCGACTCAAAAGCCGATGATTTTGCCAATGCAGTAGCTCATGTCGGAAAATCAGTTTTCATCATCACAGGAGGTGGATCTGTTGTGCGATTGGGTTACTTCGACCTTGTGAAATCACTTCTCGAGGCCCGTGGAGTCACCGTGCACCATTTTTCCGGAATCGAACCGAATCCGCAGGCCAAAACGATCGACAAAGCCACGGCTTTGGTGCATAAGTCCGGCGCGGATTGTGTGCTCGCGCTTGGCGGCGGATCCGTAATGGACGCCACAAAAGCGATCGCGGCCCTGGCTCACGACAACGAACCCCATATCTGGCCGTTTGTGCTGGGCGAACCCCGACGTGGACAACTCAAAGGCGCACTTCCTATTATTTGCGTCCCCACTACGGCAGCGACCGCCTCCGAAGTAACAATGGGATCTGTTATTTCAAATGCGGAAACGAATGGTAAGTCTGTCATCGGCTACCCATTTTTGCGGCCAGTGATTTCGTGGCTGAATCCGGATTTCACATTGGATGTCCCGGCCACGACAACTGCCGACGGCGCTTCGGACATTTTCAGCCATGTAATCGAGAATTATGTCCTGGGTGGCAACAGCTCGACCATGACCGACTATTACTGCGAAGGTGTCATCCGAACCGTTATTGACACCCTCCCAAAACTGCTCGAAGATCTGCGAAACAAGTCCCTACGAGCAGACCTCCTGTGGGCATCGAATCTGGCGCTTAACGGCTATCAAAGCGCCGGACGCCAACCCGCGCCGTTCGTCCTGCACGCCCTGGAACATGCGTTGAGCGGATACAACTCCGATCTGGCACACGGACGCGGACTTGCTGTTCTGTATCCCGCTTACTTCCGATGGTTGTGGGACAGAAACCTGCACCATGAGCGGTTTGCCCGACTTGGACGCAATGTATTCGGACTCTCAGGCACTGATTCAGAATGTGGATTCGGATTCATCACCCGATTTGAAGACTGGTTACGCAAGACAGGATTATATCAGTCGATCCCATCTCTTGGAATACCGGAATCAGCTTATGAGCAAATTGCAGAATACGCGGTATCTGTTTATGGCAAAAACGGACAGATCCCAGCTGCCGGAGGCATTGGCGTATCCGAAGTCATCGAAATCTTCAACGGCACCCATCGCCAGGTACTCTAACCCCGTTTCCGCGCAACGCTCATCTCTCTCTTGCCCAACGCTCCGGGCGCCTTACTGACTTCCCAGCCAGCCTCGCGCATGGCGTTTCGGGCACGGGTGGCCGCGCAGTAGGTGGTGAGCCAGGCTCCATCTTCGCACCACTGATAGATGCGCTCAAAGACCTCAGCGGTCCACAGGTCCGGATTCACTCCGGGCGAAAACGCATCATGGAACACATACTGAAACCCAGTCTCGACCGGATCCATACTCTCAAAGAGTCCACGATGCACCCGGACTCGCACCTGCTCCGTGAACTCCGTATCCACCGACCCGCTCCCGAGCTGCTCAAAAATCCCAACCAATCGGGACGCTCCCCCGAAAGCCTGCAAAAAAACACCGTAGTTGAACTGTGCCGCGATCTCGACAGGAACCGGCCAGGCTTCTACGCTCTGAAACACCACCTTCGACCGACTCCCAATCCGTGCCATGAGCTCGCACAGTAGCAACAGGTTCAGTCCCGTGCCAAAGCCGACTTCCAGGATTCGAACCGGCTCGTGCGCCGCAAGGCGCTCACGTAGATCCGACTGATCAAAGAAAATATGCCAGCTTTCGGCCACAGCCCCATTCGGATTATGATAAAATTGTCCAAACTGCTCAGAAAACACCGTGTGCGAACCATCACGGGAAACCTCGAGCCGTAGTTCGGGATCTTTTTTGGAATGACTATCCATATCAGTATGTTTAAGTGATATGAACTTATGAATTTTTAACCCAAACGACACTCGAATGATGTTCAAATTCAAAACCAAAATCCAATTTCTGGGGCATTCCGCTTTTCGCCTGGAATCTCCAAAAGGTACCATTATTTACGTGGATCCCTTTCTGAAACACAATCCTTCTACGCCTGCCAATCTGAAGTCTTTGTCGAAGGCCGATTTCATCCTGCTCACGCACGGACACGAAGATCACGTGGGCGACACGCTCGAGATCGCAGCGGACACCGGAGCAAAAGTTGTGGGACAAGTGGAGCTCATTCACCTGCTCAAAAAACACGGACTCAATCCGGATCAGGCGGTCGAGTACAACAAAGGGGGAACCGTGAAGTTTGATGATTTCAGCGTGACGCTGGTCTCTGCTAATCATTCTTCCTCGTTCAAAGGCGAACATGCCGGAGAAGCGGGAGGCGTGGTTGTCCGATTCCCTGACGACATGGTGTTCTATCACCTGGGCGACACCAATATCTTCGCCGACCTCGAATTTTATGGCGAAATGTACGCTCCCGACGTGATTGCAGTGCCCATCGGCGACCATTACACCATGGGTCCGTACGAAGCGGCCATGTGCTGTACCCTGATCGACGCCGACATTGCCATCCCGATCCACTACGGCACGTTCCCGATCCTGACTGGCGACCCGGAAGTCTTCAAAGCCGAAACAGAGTCCGCTTCGGAGACTAAGGTACACATTCTCAAGCCGGGTGATTTCCTATAATTTAGAGGTTGTGGGGAGTGGGGAGTAGGAAGTGGGGAGTGGGCCTCCAATTTCCACCCACTCCCTACTCCCCACTCCCCACTCCCCACTCCCTACTCCCACTCCAAAACTATGAAATAATAGAAGGAATAGTTCTCTCGTTATAGAAACACTATCGTCCGCTGAAGCTGGCTTCCCAAGCAAAGGAAGATTTTAATCACAGAACAACTTTTGTAATGCGTTTCGCAAAATCTATTGAATTAAAATCGATAGATTACTTTTGACATAAGCTGCCGTTAACCAACTCCTGGAGGAAATATGAAAAATCTAAGAATCCTGGTCCCAACTGACTTCTCAGAACTCAGTTTCAAAGCATTTGAAGCCGCCGATTACTACGCCAAGCTCTTCGATGGTACAATCACCCCATTTCACGCCTACATCCCATTATCTGAGATGGACAGTTTCTATTACACTGGAGTAGGTTTGAGCGGACACGTGGACTATGATCAAATCGAGAAGACGGTGTCAGACAGACTGACCGAGGTTTCTCGAGCCCATGTGAATATGAAACGTCTCTCAGCGCCTCTGCTGGGAGTTGGAAATCCGGCTCATGCCATTGCCGAAGCCGCTAAAAATTTCGACCTGGTAATCATAACCACTCACGGCCGGACCGGATTTTCACGATTTCTGATGGGTTCTGTGGCCGAAAAAGCACTTCGACTGACCCACAAACCCGTTTTGGTGGTCGAAGAAAAATCGGTAATCAAAAAAGTAGAACGCATACTGGTAACCACAGATTTTTCTGAAAACTCATTCAAGGCATTCGGCCATGCTGCAGATATTGCCAAGGCTACAAACGCCAGGATTGATCTGGTCAATATTCTGATGCGTGAAGGATTTGATACAGACGCCGTGATCGACGCTGATGTCAAATTGCGTGATAAAGAGCTTGAGAACCTCAAAAACACCTATTTTGGGGATATAAAAGACCATGTTAAAACCAGAACAATTGTCACGTTCAAATCAGTTCATGAAGCAATTGCTCATGAATCTGAGGATAACAAACACGATCTGGTGGTTATTGCCACTATTGGTCGTACAGGACTGGATTATCTGATGCTTGGAAGTACTGCAGCCAGTGTAGTACGCCATGTTTCGGCACCGGTCCTAAGCGTAAATCCCAAACATCTGATGCGTTAATTGAGTACAACTCCAGATCCTGCCTTCACTTCGTTGAAACAAAAAGCCCGGAGTTTCCGGGCTTTTTGTTATTTTTGTTTAGGTTTCAAAGAAAACCTAGAATCTGAAAGATAATCCGATCATACCCTGCACTTTTTCCACCTTCTGTCCTACACTAGCCATACCCGTTCCGTAATCATACACATCCAGATTATCGTCGAATCGGGCTACTTGAACACCCACATCAAGGGTTATGTTATCTGATACATCGAACGAAGCGCCGGCACTGAGATATCTGATCTCTGCATCAAACGAACGTCTTGGACTTGGATTTACAGAGTAACCAAGACGTGGTTTGAAAGTGTCGAACAGGTTAATCGTGAAACCAGCTCTGAAATTGGTTACATCTTGAAAATCATTTCGAATGGCCCCATTTTCATCGCGATTGTTGATGGTTCCCAATCCGCCCATTTCGATAGAACTGTAGTTCATACGTTCCATAGTCAGGTCAATATCGAGTATGGAAAGCACTCCCATTCCAACCCCTGCCGATATTACAGATGGTTTAGTCACTGTGTAAGAAATATCGCCTTCATACACATCCTCATACGAATTGAATCCATCAGCATCCTGAGTGTAGAACTCTGTTTTGATCAACGTGCTGTATGTTTCGTCAATCTCAAGCCTGGTTTTGGTGGTGTAGTTCAATCCAAATCGAATTCCAGATATGGGTTCTGCCAAAAATCCAATTTTAGCATTCACCCCACGAATACTGGCATCGATACGATCTTCATTCAAAATCGTATTTACATCGTAAATGGCATCGATATAATTCCCGTCGAGGTCTTCTTCGATAAAAATCCGCTCATAACCATAAGATCCGGTGACGAGACCAATTGAACCCCCGATAAATATGTTTTCCTGGAATTCAGTTGCCAGAAACACATTAAATTCGCCGATTGAGCCACGTTCCTTGAGTTCCATATACTGATTCATTCCACGGTAGTTGAAGTCCGCTCGCAGTACGTTGTAGTACTCATCAAAAGCTTCGTCGTAATCGACCGCATAGGTGTTGAAAGCAGGATCGAAGTATTGATCTCCAGGTGAAATCACGAAATAATCTACGATCGAGTGACTCCCGTTGAATGCATTCAAAGAACTCGCACTATTGAAATTAGCGATTTGATTATAGCCCCCACCAATGGAAAGACTACCTCGCTGTGTCGGAAAACTGTACAAATAACCAAAATCAGAGATGCCTCCCTGTTGGTCATCAAAGGTAGTGATGGTATTGCGATAGCTCGACTCCTCTACCACATCACGGAAATTCAGACCCAGCGAAAAAGCACTTTGTCTGGCTTTGGCAGCCAGTGCCGGATTCTGATAAATAGACCCAAATCCGCTGTAGCTGGTTAGTGTTGCCCCAGACAATGCCAGTGAATTTGCATCAAATCCTGCCTGTGACTGGCTGTATCGAAGCGCATCAAATCGATTTTGCGCAGTTGCGGAAATCGAAACACTACATACAGAAGCTATCAGAAATATACGTATCAGGTTCATTTTCATAATGTATTGGAATAAAGTTATGGAGGTATTTTTACGTAGTCCACCCCTGAAACTGAGTTTCCGGTTAAAAAAACAGGTGGGTAACAGGTATTAATCGTTGGATGGACGTCGGGTGGTTCTGCCTGAACCCGAAGTGGATCTCGATGGTTGTGAGTTTTGAACGGTTCTTTGAGATGATGGTTGAACAGAACGGGTCGCATTTTCAACGGAAAGCACTGCACGACCGATCTCATCTATGGTAGTTAACACTCTGGATGCGTTTGAGTTGGCTGAACGATGCTGAGGAACAGGTACGCTGCTAAATGTCCCTGTTCTGGTGCTCGTTCCTCGTTCAGATCTGATTCCCTGAGTTGAAATCTCCGGGAATGTAGAGCCAACGGATGGTCGGCTTGTTTCATAAGGACGATTAAATGTCGTACCCGTTGAAACGTCTGAGCGCGTACCTTCACGATTGACCTGACGCACTCTCGTCTCAGGCGTGTTACGGGCGGGTTGTGGTGTTGCATAGCGAGGCACTACCGTGGATCTGGATGATAGGGGATCATCGTTGTTCGGTCGATCGTTCGGTCGAGAATTGGAACGCGGCTTGTCGCCCGAACTGGATCCTCCCGAACTCGACGGACGACTTCCACTTCGTACTGCGCCCGAACTCGACGGACGATTTCCAGATCGTACTGTGCCCGAACTTCCCGTATTTGTCGATTTGGGTGTGGTTCTGACGGTTCCACGGGATCCAGTAGATGATGGGGTTCTGACGGTTCCACGGGATCCAGTAGATGATGGGGTTCTGACAGTTGTTCCACGGTTCGTAGTTCTATCTGTATTGGTAACCGTTCCCCTTTCACGGGTACCTGTAGTTCCACGTGTAACACCACTTGAACGTCCAGTTTGGCTATGCGTGCGCTCCGTTTCCCGTTGCACACCCCTTGCTCTTGGCTCGGCCAGACTGCGATCTCGGCTTACACCACTTGCTCGCCGTCCGTAATGCGCATCTCGGTCTGGATTTCTATGATCGTAGTATACAATCCAGCCAGTACGTGGATAGGAACCCCAGTATCCGTATCCCCAGGCACCGTATCCGTAGGGCGGATACGCATAATAGGAATAAGGACCGTAACCATAAAACGTGTACCAATGATTGTGTGTGTACCAGTTCCAGTGGAACCCAAATGCCCAACTGTTATTGAAATAAAACGGATCAAACATCCAGTAAGAAAACGAAGGACTATATCGGGCTCGGTAATATCTGTAATCCCAGGCCGCATCAGCATATCCATCGCGATACCCTAACTCGTATTCGCGGGTGTCAAAAAACGAACTTCGTGAGTAATCACGAAAACGGAGTTCAGAAACTGCATCGTCGTATCCTTCACGATACGAATCTTCATCGAAGTACTCATCGTCATCGGACCGCTCGGCAATACGCTCTTCACTGGCAGTGTAAACCGGACGTTCAACCACTGCTAACTGAGTGTAACATCCACTAAGCAACAATGCCAGTGTGCTTAGTCCAAATGTCCTGCTTAAGTAGTTTTTCATGATGTTCCTCCAGTGTGTTTATTCCGATGTTGCAAGCGTATACTACGAACTCTGTATCATTAGTTAAATACCATATTGATGTGATAGTCACCTACATTCAAGAACGCCACAAAAATGCCCTTCATTCCAGTAATAGCCAGATTTACTCGTTTTTTAAGTAACGATGCTGGTATCAGAATGGTATACCAGCGAACTTAACTCAGATCTCTCCACGTAACGATTTGGCAATGACTTCGGCTTTTGAGTTCACGTGAAGTTTTTTGTACATATTTCGAATGTGAGCACGGACCGTATCGATGGAGATATCCATGCGATCGGCAATCATTTTATATGACAATCCATCCACTAATCCCACCACGATCTCACGTTCACGCATGGTCAGTCCGGAATCGGATTTCTCATCGGTTGGTTGCTCCGGAGAGTTAAAATGCGTGATCACTTTGCGCGCGATCTGTGGCGACATCGGCGAGCCACCGTTAAGCACCACATCTATGGCTTCTTTAATTTCAGGTAGAGAGGTATGCTTAAGCAAATAACCTGATGCCCCTGCTCGAAGTGAATTAAAGATCTTGTGGGAGTCGTGGTACACAGTCAGCATAATGATTTCGATGTCGGGAAACTTCGATTTGATCAGCTTCATCCCATCGATTCCCGACATACCTTCTAAGTCAATATCCATAAGTATGATATGAGGCACATCCCCTTCTCGCATTACCTGAAGGAGCTGTTCAACAGAACCGTAGGCTTGGTCACACCTGATGTCATCCTGCATCTGAAGGAATTTCTGGATCAAATCCCGAATTTTTACGTTATCCTCAACGATAGCAATATGATGTAGCTTTTTCTCCATGTTATATCCCTTTCCCTGTTAATCGTATCGTCAATCCGTCGTGCTGCTCAAATTCCAGGTGTGCGTGGATACGTGCCGCTCGTAATTTCATGTTTTTTAGGCCATGTCCACCCACTCGAACGTGTTCCGGCATTCCAACCCCGTTATCAGCTATAACGAGTTCAAAGTTGTGTTCAGTGCGATTGAACGTGATTTCAATTCGGGTAGCCTTTGCATGTTTCGCTGCGTTGTTTACAGCTTCTTTAAAGATCAGATATACATTTTGTCTGATTTCCAGCGGTATGATTTTTGTAGAATCAAATCCACCGAAATGAAATATCGGTTCGATTCCAGTTGGAGCCAAAACGTTGGTGGCATAGTCCTGCATACGGTCTAGCAAGTCTCCAAAGGTGTCATTCCGGGCATCGATCGACCAAACAATGTCGTCCATGGTGGTCACAATGCGCCGACTCATGTCTCCGATCTGCTTTAACGATTCTCCTACCTTACTGTCTTTTTGGGTCGCCTGCAGGAAGTCAGCGTTGAGCGCAATTTCGGTTAATGACGCCCCCACATCATCGTGAAGGTCACTGGCAATACGGATTCTGATCCGTTCAAGATCCACAAGCCTGGAGATCCTGTAATAGTTGTACAAAAATCCTGCTGTTAAAAAAACACCAACGACCATAATCAGAATAAACCACCAGCTTTTCCAAAATGGCGGTGCAATGGTAATGGTAATCGACGCGATTTCCGGACTCCAGTACCCATCTGCATTTCGGGCCCTGACCTGAAATCTGAATTCGCCATCTGGTAAAGTGGTGTACCGAACGACCCTTTCCGTGGTTTTGCGCCAATCGGCATCAATTCCATTAAGTCTGTATTCATATAAAACCTCTGTTGGATTTGAATACGATAACCCGATAAACTCAAATCCCAGGAAGTTTTGGTCATGGCGGAAGGTGTTGTTCCGGTTTACATCCACGTATCCGTCGAACAAGCGGATTCGTTCGATATGTACCTTTGGACCCTGATCCACCACGCGATCCAGTCGCCAGCGAAACTGTGTGACCCCGGCCACAGAGCCCATCCACAGGTTTCCATCCGAGTCGGTAAACACTGCATTTGAGTTCATTTCATTGGAAGTGAGTCCAGACTCAATCGTGTATCGCTTGAACTTGATGGTATCACGCACACGATTGGGATCGGCACGGTCTAAATCAATCCTGCGATCAAAGCGAATTAATCCGTCTACCGTACCAAGCCACATCATTCCAGACTCATCCTGTCCAATAAAATAGACCACCCTGTTTTGAAGACCCTGAGCCGTTGAGTAGTTTCTGATGGTATTCCCGTCAATTTTTGTAAGCCCGGCAAATGATCCGATCCAGATACAATCATCCTGATCTTCCATGATGGACAGAATACTGTTTTGAAGGATACCCTGTTCAACCGTGATCGATCGTGTACTCCCATCCGGTTCGATGATGTTGACTCCACCATACGTAGCAGCCCAGATCGACCCATCATCCCTGCGAATGATTTTCATAATGATGTTGTCGGTCAGTCCTGATGCAGTATCCCAGATTCTTATGCGCCGTCCGTTTCTGAACTGAATGATTCCTCCACCATAGGTTCCCACATAAATATCCCCGTTTGGAACCTCCAGAATTGTACGAACCCTCCCTTCCGGGAGTTGATCGGACATCCTGTCATCAACAAAACCACCGTTTTCAAAACGTGAAATCCCGTTTTGAGTGCCTGCATACAGGGTTCCATCAGAAGTCTTGTGCAATGTATAGACTCTATTGTCGTTCAAGCCATCAGAGATTGTGTAATTGATGACCTCCTGATCTCGAATTACCGAAATACCGCCACCGAAGGTCCCGATCCAGATATTGCCCTGATCATCTTGCTCAAAAGAGGTAATCATATTGCTAAGCAGCCCCTCGTTGACACGGTAATGGGTAAATTTCTCTCCCGGAAGCATGTCCACTCCACCACCATAGGTCCCAAACCACTGATTCCCCTCAGTATCGACCATCAACCCATTCACGATGTTGTTAGATAGCCCATTTGAGTCTGTATAGTTTCGAAAAACTCCATTTCGGTAATGACTCACCCCGCCTTCAGTCGATATCCATACCCCACCAAAACCATCATGTTCTAGAGCCGTTACACGTGGATCGATAAGTCCATCTGAGGTGGACAAATACCTGAATTGCCCGTTTGCGAAAATGGATATCCCATCTCGGGTAGCTACCCAGAAGGTGTTATCGCTAAAGACCAGGATATCTCGTGAGCGGTTTTCACTTAAGCCGTTATCCTTGTTCCAGGTTTTGCGAATAATACCTCCATAAATCAGTGATACCCCATCCCGGGTTGCCACCAGAATCTGTCCATCGGGCATCTGATTAATTGCACGAATTTCATTACTGGATAGTCCGGTAGATTCGGTCATCGTGACAAAACTGTCCTGGAAAAACACATACAGACCGGCTGTTTCCGTTCCAACCCATAATGCACCCTGATCATCCATGAAGATGGCGTTTACCTGGATAAATTCCAGTAATTCAGTTCCGGGTAATGTAACAAACCGACCATCCTCGAACTGCACCAGGCCTGCCTGGGTACCTACGAGCAAACGACCATCCCGATCCTCGTGGAGCGTCACAATCCCGTTGTGAGAAAGTCCGTCTTCCTCAAAAAACTGTTCAAATTCATATCGGTTGAAGCGATTCAGGCCAAATTCGGTGCCGATCCATACATAACCACCACTATCCTGAAGTAAGGAGGTAACAACGGATTGAGAAAGTCCGCTTTGGATGGAATAGTTTTGAAATGGCATTCCCTGTGCGCTCAACCTGACAGGCAGGAAAAGCAGGATAATCAAAATCAACGTATTAACAGGGTTATTGAACAATTTCATCATCCGACTAAGATACTCACAGCCCCCTCAAATAAAAAAGCCCCACCGGATTACGGTGGGGCGGAGTTTGAAATCATCCTAAATATGCCCGAAGAGCCATGCTTCGGTTATGGTGGCGAAGCTTGCGCAACGCTTTTTCCTTGATCTGACGCACACGCTCGCGTGTGAGGTCGAAACGCTCACCAATCTCTTCAAGAGTCAGGGAGTGTTCACGTCCGATACCAAAATACAGCCTGATCACTTCTGCTTCGCGTTTGGTAAGCTTCGACAAGGCTCGCTCGATTTCGACCTTCAATGACTCTCCCATCAGCTCATTGTCTGGATTCGGAGTCTCTTCGTTTTCAAGGACGTCGAGGAGGCGGTTGTCTTCACCTTGTGCAAAAGGCGCATCTACAGATAAATGTCGTCCCGAAATGCGAAGGGTATCTGCCACCTCAGTAATCGACATTTCAAGGCTTTCGGCCAATTCGGCAGCCGACGGGATACGTTCGTATTCCTGCTCCAGCTTGGAAAGTTCTTTGCCAATTTTGTTGAGCGCCCCTACACGGTTCAACGGCAAACGCACAATACGGCTTTGCTCGGCCAAGGCCTGGAGAATAGACTGACGAATCCACCATACCGCATAGGAAATGAACTTGAATCCACGGGTTTCATCAAAACGCTTGGCTGCTTTGATCAGACCGAGGTTTCCTTCATTGATCAAGTCACCAAGTGACAGTCCCTGATTCTGATATTGCTTGGCAACCGATACAACAAATCGGAGGTTGGCTTTGGTCAGTTTTTCAAGGGCCTCTTGATTCCCCGCCTGGATTTCACGCGCCAGATGGACCTCTTCATCAGGTGTAATCAGACTTACCTTGCCAATTTCTTGTAGGTAACGGTCCAGTGATTGAGATTCTCTGGTGGAAATTCCCGTTGGGGTTTGCGTTTTCGCTTCTTTTTTCTTTTTTGCCACTTGTATGTCGCTATTTTCTGTTCTGTTTTAAGCGTCCGGGAATGCCCGCAGTAGATTTAACGAATTGGATAATCTATTGGGATAGCACGAACGTTCGGTGCCGAAAATACGGAAAAAAAGGCAAAATTCCACGTAAATATAGAGGTGGGTTTGCTCAATGTTTTCCGGTGTAACCCGAGCAGATACGGTCGGGACGCCACTAACGAATGGGAAACAAGCATATTGTCGATAGTCTTCAGCGTATAGAATTTTAATTCAAAAAATCTTTCCCCTTGAATGGATGCTTTAACCCGAAATAGGTTGCAACGCTGGCCGCAACATCCCTGAAAGATTCCCTTGTCCCTAAATAACGACCCGATTTACCGGATTCGTATGCTAAAAGTGGCACAAATTCACGGGAATGATCGGTTCCGGGAGTCGTTGGATCATTCCCGTGATCCCCAGTTATCACCAGTACATCACCTTCCCTAAGGTTCTTTACGATGGCCGGAATCGCCCTGTCAACCTCCTCCAAACTCCGCCCATAGCCTTGCGGATCATTTCGGTGGCCGAAAAGCTGGTCCGTATCGATCAGATTCACGAACACAAATCCGGATTCCACCGCTTTCATCAAACTCAGCAACTGTGCAATGCCCTCTGCATTGTTTTTGGTCCGCCGAAAATGATTGAAGCCACGTTCAGCAAACAAATCGATGATTTTTCCAATCGAATAGGTCTTTATATCGTTCTTCTGGAGGAATTCGGGCAAATTGGGATACGGAGTTGCCAGTGAAAAATCATGTCGCTGGTCTGACAAACGCGTAAATTTTCCTGATCTACCGGTAAACGGACGCGCAATGACTCGCCCAACGGCGTGGTCACCCACCATCACTTTTTCACGCACAAGTTCACACCAACGATACAAGGTTTGAATGTCGGTCACAGACTCGTGACACGCAATCTGAAACACACTATCGGCAGAAGTATACACGATGGGTTTTCCGGTGCGGATATGCTCATCTCCGTACAGGCGAATGACCTCCGTACCAGAAAACGCTCCGTTCCCCAACACGCCTTCCACCCCAGCGACGTCACAAAAAGCCCGAATCACATCCTCGGGAAATCCTCGCTCATAGGTCGGAAACGGCTTGTCCAGCGACACGCCCGCCAGCTCCCAATGCCCCGTGGTACTGTCCTTCCCGGCCGACACCTCCCTCATCTTCCCCCAGCTCGCCGACGGTTCCGCCACCGGCGGAACCGTGTCCACGGGAATGATATTCCCGAGTCCCAACCGACCCAGATTCGGCAACTCACACCTCGAAACCGTGCTCACATGTCCCAGCGTGTTCGTGCCCACATCCCCATACAGATGAGAATCCTCCTGAGCACCAACCCCGAGCCCATCCACCACGATCACATAAAACGTACCCGTACCACGCTCCATCCCTACACCTCCCGCATCTGCGCCCTACGCGTTTCCTCAGAGAAGGCTCGTTTCACTCGTTGAAGTAATTCATTTGCATCCGGGTACGATCGATCTACACTCACTTCGGCCGTTCTGAAATTCAATTTAATATACTCGTCTGCGCAAGCGTACGGATGTTCCGCATTCAGGTGCCTTTTCCACATTTCAAGACCGTTATCATGGTCAGATTGTATCACAGCAACATAGATATAATCGGCATGGAAGGTAACAACCGAACTGATCTGTCCACGTTCTTCAGAAACACGCTTTACGATCTGTCGTTGCAGGTGCTTGAGTATATCCAGACCGTGTCGGGTACGAATACTATTGACTTCATCAAAGGTAAACATACAGACCCAGGTATACATTTCCGGGAATAGTGCACTGCGCTGAATCTGGCGGTGAACCATTCGTTCCAGCATGTTCGATTGGAGCACGCCCAGTTCATTGCTAAATAAATCCTGATCAAGGCGTTGAATCGGATGACCCACTGTCATTTTCAGCCCAAGGACCCTGACCATATTCGTCATTTTGTGTTTGACCGACTCCTTGAACACCAGCGGATTCTCATCGTTGATTACAAAAACAGCCTGTCTTCGGTCACTCATGAGCAACGGAATCACTATGGTGGCACCATTAGCCGGTGGCTCAGATTGTGAAACCCTGCGCGGAGTGTGATTGAAGTGAATCGCAAATTGTGGAGTCCCGGTACGAAGTGCAGCATGAGTTAATGATTGTTCATGAACGATGGTCCCGATGCGTGGTGGATTCAAACTGTATACCGAGTTCAAAACCACCTTCCATTCGCCGGCTGTGCGGCAAACCAGCGAAACACTGCCCTTCGACAAGAAACTTTGAAGCTGAACGAGAATATGGTCCATCAACATGGCTGGATCCTCACGTGACCCGATCGACTCCAGAACTTCCTCGTAACGATACCACTGTGCTTCGTCTTTGGCCAGATCACTCAACTCAATGAATGTGTACAGCAGGTGTCCGAGTGCATGCTGATAGGCCTCAATGGCATCCGATTCCTCAACGCTCAGATCAGCCTGATTCGACTCAAGTACCGTAAGCCCAACGGTCTCTTTGTTGTTGATAAATGGCAATACATATACAAATGTGATGGGAACTTCTTTGTAATAATGCGATAACGCCTCCGTGGCCACATCTTTCCCGACAATCAACTTTTGGGGTTCTTTTGTTTCTTTAAACGCATTCAAATAGCTGTCTGCGAAATCCACACGATCCTGGAACGTCGTATTGCTCAACGTGGTCTGATAACTTTCAAGCACGAATTGCTGCCTTTGCAGATTGACCCAATGCAAGGAAACCGTAAGGCTGTTCGTAGAACGCATCAACATTCTAAGCATTTCACGAAGTACCTTCTTGAAATTACGCAATGCTTTTTCTTCACGCTTATCCGCAAACGGATCGTTTTCGACATGATATTTGCGGGGTTCTATCATGAATCAACTCCGAGATCAGCAGCCAGTTTCTCGGCTTCATTGACAAGATCTTCAACAATTGACAATCCGTTTTTCCAGAATTGTGGATCATTGATATCAACTCCGAGTTTACTGATCAGTTTTTCCGGCCAGTCGGATCCACCCGCACGCAAGAGTTCCATGTAGGCATCGACGAATCCGGCTTGTCCTTTCTCGTAGCGGTCATATAGCGCCAGAACTAACAACTCACCGAATGCATAGGCATACACATAACCTGGTGTATGCAAGAAGTGCGGTATGTAGCACCACCAGATGTCATAATCGGAGGTCAAGGTGACTGATTCGCCATAAAGCTCACTCTGTGTCTGTCGCCACATCCGACTAAAATCATCAGCCGAAAGCTCACCCTCTTCCCGACGAGCCGAGTGGATAGCCTCTTCAAATCGGTTCATGGATACCTGTCGAAATACGGTGGCTATGGTGTCGTCAATTTTGCCCATCAGCAACGCCAGACGCTCACGGGGATCATCGAGTTGACTCAGTATTTTCTTGAAAACAAGCATCTCAGCGAAAACAGAAGCCGTTTCGGCCGTTGTTAATGGAGTATCGGATTGCAAAACACCCTGTTCACGCGACAGATACTGATGTACTCCGTGTCCGAGTTCATGCGCCAGTGTCTGCACATCACGAAGTTTTCCATCGTAATTCATAAACACATAGGGGTGAACCGAAGGTACGGTACTGGCAGAATAGGCTCCACCACGTTTACCCGGACGTATGGCAGCATCGATCCAGTTTTCATCGAAGAATCGTTTTGCGATTCCGGCCATATCCTCGTTGAAATTGCCGAATGATTCAAGGACCATTTCACGGGCTTCATGCCATGACACACGAGCTTCATTTTTGATGATCGGAGCATATCGGTCGTATTCGTACATCGTATGGAGCCCCAATAGTCGCTTTTTGAGTCCGTAATAGCGCTGCACCACCGGATAATATGACTTGACCGACTCTACCAGCGTATCCACCGTCTCATCAGAAATTTGATTGGACAAGTTGCGCGATGAAATCCATTTTGGATACCCACGTAGAGTATCGTTGGTATGTTTATCTGCCAAAAGCGTATTGAACACAAATGTCAGACTACGTTTCAACCCCTGAAATCCTTTGGTCAGGCTTGCTGCTGCACGAATCCGAAGCTCACGGTCCGTATCGTGCATCTTGCTCAGGACTTCCTGTTCAGTGAGTGGTTCACCATCCAGTTCGAACATGGCAGCACCGAGAGTCTCGTCAAAATAACGCACCCACGACTGAGAGCCGGTTACCGATTTTGCAGTAAGAATCTTCTCTTCTTTTTCGCTCAACACATGCTTTTTGTATCGACGAGAAGCCTCAAGATAATGCCTCCAGGGGGACAATAGATCATGATTTATGATACGTTGTGCATGAGATTCCTCCATTGCAAGCCACTCAACATCAAAGAAAATCAATTTTTGAGATACCCTTGAAGAATATTCGGTCACACTCTGGAGGAGTTTACCATAGGTCGTATCAGCGGTATTCGTAGACCACTGCAAGTACGCAAAGCTGCCAAGTTTTCCGATCCCATCGTGGATAAGCTCATACTTTTCCAATAAACCCACAAATTCTATGGCAGACAGTTCGGATACCTTTCCGGTGTATTCACTGGCAAAGTGATCTATTATTGTCTCAAGATAGCTCATGTCGGAGGCAATTTTCGGGTCTTCAACACCCTGATATAAATCCGATAAATCCCAGTACACCGTCTCAGCACCACTCCGCGGTTTTTTCTGTTCTTCAACCTGCATATTCACACTTAATTACTAGGGTTTCGGGCCCAAAAATGACCCATAGTTTCAATATGCGAAATATACCAAATAAGCGCGTATGGAACTGTCAAAAAATACCCGACAAAAGACCCGTTGGCAGTTGGGTTTAGTTCTTCAAAACAATTACAAATCATCGACTTTTTAATGTGATTTAGCTATCTTTAGCGGTTGTATTTTCACTGCAACCCATGAAATTATTTGACATCCGAGTCCGTTGACTTCCTGCAACATAACCAACCAAAACAGAAATTAGTATTAACCCTAAATCCTTCCCCAACTTGAAGAACCTAGAAGAGATCTTTGGTCCGAATACCGCCCTTGTCGAAGAGCTTTACAGTCAGTATCAGTCAAAGCCAGACTCTGTGCCAAACCACTGGCGTCAGTACTTTGATGAAATGGAGGGAAAATCTCCTTCTGCTCCGGCCGAACCAACTGAAACACCTGTTGAATCAGCGGCTCAGCCCAAAAAGCCTGAAACCCCTTCAAAACCAGCTGAACCAACACCAGCCCTAAAAAAAACAGAACCCAAAGCGGAGATTCCTTCCAACTACGAGAAAACGATGCTTAAAGGCATCTCCAACAAGATTGCCGAGAACATGGAGATCTCACTGGAGATTCCAACAGCAACCTCTTTACGCGTGATCCCGGTTAAGATGCTTTGGGAAGATCGGACGTTAATCAATCGGTATTTGGAACAGAAGTCGGGGCGTAAAGTCACTTTTACTCACCTCATTTCATGGGCAATCATCAAGGCATTGGGTAAATACCCTTCTTTGAACTGCTATTTTGAGCAAGAGGATGGAAAATCGTTCAAAGTGAACCCAGGCACAATCAATTTTGGAGTAGCTGTCGACGTTCCAGGTAAAGATGGATCCAGAACATTAATGGTGCCAAATATCAAAGGTGCCAACTCCATGAACTTCTCCGAGTTCCTGGATGCCTTCGACGAGTTGATCAATCGGGTGAGAAAGGGGAAAATTGAGGTTTCTGATTTCGAAAAAACCACGATCAGTATCACCAATCCGGGAATGATTGGTACCGTATCGTCGATGCCACGACTCATGAAGGGACAGGGAGCGATCATTGCTACCGGAGCCATGAACTACCCGGCCGAATTTCAGGCTATGTCGCAGGAAGTACTCAACCACCTGGGTATCAGCAAGGTCATGACCGTAACCTGTACCTACGACCACCGAATCATTCAGGGTGCAGAGTCCGGAGAATTTCTGGCCAAAGTGCACAATCTGTTAAGTGGGAACGAGGACTTCTACGATGAGATCTTCGAAGACCTGGATATCCCCTACAAGCCGATTCCATACGGTACGGACAACTACGCCGGATTCCTGAACGGTGGACAAAGCAGTCTGGAGGCTAACAAAAAAGCCATCGCTGTGATGCAGCTGATTCAGGCATATCGTTCCCGCGGACATACACTGGCAGATCTTAATCCACTTCATGAAGGTCCCAAGCGTAACGAAGATCTGGAACTCAGTACCTTTGGATTGAGTATGTGGGATCTCGACCGTGAATTTTATTGCGGTGGACTCGGAGGACGTGAAAAAGCCCCTCTCAGTGAAATTATCCGATTACTTCGAGACACCTATTGCAGAAAAATCGGCGTTGAGTACCTCTACATTCAGAACACAGAAGAACGTGAATGGTTGCGTGAGTCTATGGAATCGACCACGAATAATCCCAATCTCACCAAAGAAGACAAGATTTCTCTCCTTCGTAAATTAAACCATGCTTCAGCCTTCGAGGAGTTTTTACACAAAAAGTATATCGGTCACAAACGATTCTCTTTGGAAGGTGCAGACACTCTGATTCCAATGCTGGATGTGATGCTGAATCGCTGTGGTGAACTCGGTGTAGAAAAAGTATTCTTCGGTATGGCTCACCGCGGACGTCTGAACGTACTTGTTAATACGTTAGGTAAGTCTTATCACAAGATTTTCGCCGAATTTGAGGGAAATATAGACATATCGACCTTCCATGGGTCCGGTGATGTGAAATACCACCTGGGCACCAGCGGCAAGCATAGTACACCCTCAGGAAAAGAAGTCGCTCTTCAGTTACTTCCGAATCCAAGTCATCTGGAATCGGTAAACCCGGTTGTGGAGGGCGCAGCACGCGCGCTTCAGGATCAGTTGAAAGATGGTAAGGACATCAAGTCCATTATGCCATTACTCATTCATGGCGATGCCGCATTCGCCGGACAAGGCGTAGTTGCCGAAACCTTGAACATGTCGCAGTTAAGAGGCTACAAGACCGGTGGAACCGTTCACATTATCATCAATAACCAAATCGGATTCACCACGCTACCAAGCGATGGACGCTCAACCGACTATGCTTCAGATCTGGCCAAGACCATTCTGGCTCCTATTCTGCACATAAACGGTGATGACCCTGAAGCGGCTGCCCATGCTATTCGCCTTGCTTTGGAATATCGACAGAAATTTGGCAAAGATGTGGTCATCGACCTGATCTGTTACCGTAAACACGGTCATAACGAAGGTGATGAACCCGCATTTACGCAACCGGGCCTGTACAAAGAAATCAATAATCACAGCACTGTACGCGAATATTACCGCACGGAACTCATCCGAAAAGGTGAGCTCACCGAGAACGAAGCGGACAGCATTTTCCAGGAGTTTGATGCTATTCTGGAAGAAGCCTTCGATGAAGCTAAAAATGTTCCCATATTTGAGGTCAAGGAAGAACATATTGAGCGAAGAGATACCGCTCAGGAACATAGACATCTCCCCGTTCAAACTGGTGTACACACCGAAAAACTGGTCGATTTGGCTACTCGATTGAATACGGTGCCTCAAGGATTCGATGCAAACCCCAAGTTACTTCGCATATTAGCCAAGCGCGCCGAAATCGTCGCTAACAACGAACCCAAAATCGAATGGGGATTCGCCGAAGCATTGGCTTTCGGCTCCTTACTCACCGAGAACATCGATGTGCGGTTATCCGGTCAAGATGTAGAACGAGGTACTTTCTCACATCGTCACTCCGTACTCCACGGTACCGAATCCTTGGAACGATTTATCCCACTGAACAATCTTAAGGAGAATCAAGGGCGATACATGGTCTATAATTCTCTATTGAGTGAGTTTGCCGTACTCGGTTTTGAATTTGGTTACAGCAGCATGAACCCAAAATCACTAGTGATCTGGGAAGCGCAATTTGGCGATTTTAGTAATGGCGCTCAAATCATTATCGATCAGTATGTCTCATCATCCGAAGCCAAATGGGGACAGACATCATCAGTGGTGATGCTTCTTCCACACGGTTTCGAAGGACAAGGTCCTGAACATTCTTCAGCCCGTCTGGAACGTTACCTGCAACTCTGTGCTGAAGACAACATGCAGGTTGTAAACTGTACGACTCCAGCACAATATTTCCATTTACTACGCCGACAGGCATTACAAGAAGTAAAACGTCCGCTGATCGTAATGTCTCCCAAGAGCCTGCTACGACATCCGATGGCCCAGTCCAGGACCGAGGAACTGGCAAACGGATCATTTCAGCTGATTATCCGTGATCATCAGGCCGACGAAAACAAGAAAACCATCAAACGTATCGTACTGTGCTCCGGGAAGGTTTACTATGACTTACTCAAGTTCCAACAGGATAATGAAATCAATGATGTAGCACTTGTTCGATTAGAACAGTTCTATCCATTCCCGGACAGAGATATCAAACAATTATTCGAAGACTATAGTCATGTTGATGATATTGTCTGGTGCCAGGAAGAGCCTCGTAATATGGGTGGATGGACATTTGTCTGGCCACGCTTGCTTGCCGATAAACTCGACAATCAACAGGTAAGTTACATTGGACGAGTTGCTGCGGCCGCTCCTGCTACCGGATCAGCTAAGTTACACGCAGCCGAGCAGGACAGGCTGACCGAAAGAGCGATGCGTCGATAAACCGACACCTGGTCTCATTTGTTTAAACGTAAAAGGGGTTGAAACTCAAGTTTCAACCCCTTTTTTTAAGCTTCGAGTATGTGGAGCAATCTATCCAAAATGGGAACATCTGATTCAGTCAACAGCACTGAAATCCCCTTATCGAAGTCCGCCCGGTACTCCTTTACAAATTCTGGATACCGCATCATGACTGTGAAGACTCTCCATATGTACACATCGAACAACAAAGTCTTTAACCATTGAATTTGCATTTAGATGCTGATATAACAATCGTGCTGCATCTTCTACAAATTTTTGGAACGCTCCGTTTAGCTCAGCGAACGCCTGCTCATCTTCCCGTTTCACAAGAACCTGAGTTTCTGTCTGGAGTGCTTCACGGCACAATTCAACCATATCTTCAACCCACATCGCCTCTTTAAGCTCTACTGTAATGTATGCAACACTTCGCTGACTGTGTGGGATAGCAGCGACTTCACGGGTTTCACGAGCGTGTTCAGCTAGCTCATACGAACACGGACACGCCGAACTATATACAAACTCAAGGTGCATGAAACGACGCGAGACGCCTTTTTCATCCATGGTACCTTCATGCGTTACTTTGTAGTACTGGTAACCTTCAAGTCCCGAGCGAAGGCTTTTCTTGAGCATCGGATAATTGATGTTCAAATTGATGTAGGCGCTACGCGCCTTCAGATCTTCACGATACATTCTAAGTATATATTCGAGAACATCCTGATGAAACAACTCATCTTTGAACTTATAAAAAGACCGCATCAAGCGGCTCATATTGATACCTTTTTTGTCGGCATCCAATCCTACATATCCATCAACTGAAGTCTCTAACAGTAACTCACGCCCGTCTCTGGTTGGGAAACGAAGTGGAAGCTTAAAATCCGAAATCCCAACCTGCTGGATTGGAACATTAGCTCCTTCGATCAGGCTGGCAGGACCATTCTGAAGGTCCGGTAACGATTTGCGATACTCGGGGGTAACCACAAATGTTGGATCATAAACTCGTTTGATATTGGTTGAAATCATGATGGAAACTTTCTGTATATATTGAACTATGATTAACTACGAGTCCAATAAAAACATTCACCGTTTAACCAATTTTTTTAATTTTAACACTACCTGGATTGATCGTGATCAGAATTTGCCTGTGTGGGTCTGCCATCAACTTTACTTTCAGTTTTTTCAGTATCCTCAACCTCTGCATCTTCAACCAGCTGATTCGTAGGTGTACCTGTTGAACCGTTAGCCTGTATTTCCTTGATTTTGGCAAGATCATGGGTTGAAATCGGGTAATTTCCATGTGGACGTTCACCCAATAGTTCAATCAAGTCCGCACCCGTGAGAATTTCTTTTTCCAGCAACGTCTTGGCCATATGCTCGAGTTTGTCTTTGTGCTTGAGAAGCATTTCTTTGGTTCTGGCGTAACTTTCTTCAATAAATCTATTAACTGCGTGATCTATTTTTTCAGCCGTAGCCTCCGAGTACTTTCGATTGAATCCGAAGCTACCGTCCGGATTACCAGAATCATAGAATGACACATTCCCCAATTCATCACTCATTCCATAGACCGCCACCATAGCAAAAGTCATATTGGTTATGCGTTCGAGATCATTTTGCGCACCTGTCGATACCTTCCCAAAAATGATATCTTCGGCTACACGTCCGCCAAGCAACGCGCACACTTTGTCACTGAGCTCCTCTCGTGTCATTAAGAAACGATCTTCTAGTGGAGTTTGGAGCGTGTAACCCAGTGCAGCGAATCCCCGTGGTACGATGCTGACCTTCATGACCGGATCTGTATGTTCGAGATACCAGCCTACAATCGCATGACCAGATTCATGATACGCCACAATTTCTCGCTCACGTGGACTAATAATCTTGTTCTTCTTCTCTAGTCCAGCCACCACCCGTTCAATGGCATCCTGGAAGTCGATCATTTCCACATGCTCTTTATTTCTGCGGGCAGCAAGCAATGCAGCCTCATTACACATGTTTGCAAGTTCAGCTCCTGCAAATCCGGGTGTCTGTGATGCCAGTAGCTTGACATCAAGCTCTGTAGCAACCTTAATCTTTTTCAAGTGCACATTCAACACCTCAACCCTGCCATTCAGATCCGGTTTGTCGATCAGGATTTGTCTGTCGAATCGTCCAGGCCGAAGTAACGCAGAATCAAGGATGTCAGGACGGTTGGTAGCGGCCATTATGATGACGCCTTTGTCGGTATTAAATCCATCCATCTCGGCCAGAAGCTGATTCAGGGTATTCTCTCGTTCATCATTGGAACTAGCCATAGCGCTTTTACCACGACTACGTCCAATAGCATCGATTTCATCAATAAAGATGATACAAGGCGCTTTTTCTTTGGCTTGCTTGAACAGATCCCTAACCCGTGCTGCACCAACACCCACGAACATCTCAACGAAATCTGATCCACTCAATGAAAAAAATGGAACATCTGCCTCTCCGGCAGTCGCCTTCGCCATCAAAGTTTTACCTGTACCCGGTGGTCCAACAAGCAGCACGCCCTTTGGAATACTACCGCCCAGTTTAGTGAACTTCTGTGGGTTTCGAAGAAATTCAACTACTTCCTCGACCTCCTCTTTTGCTTCCTGAAGACCTGCAACATCTTTGAACGTGACTTTACCCTCGCTCATCTTATCGTAAAGCATCGCTCTGTTTTTGCCTATATTCAATACTTGTTGTCCTGGATTCATACGTCGAAATACAAACATCCAGAATGCTACCAATATGACCAAAAAGATAAGCCAGGTAAAGATACCACTGAACCAGTTTTCCTCAATTTTTGCGTCATACTGCACGCTATACTCATCCAGGATGGTTCGAATATCATCCCCTTCAAACATGGTAGTGGTAAAAATATACTCAGGTTCGGTCGGTTGTGTGGCCCACGGAGATTCCACCGGTTCCGGGACCGTTACATGCCCTGCATCCACGGCTTCTGGTTTATAGGTTCCTCGAATATTAATACCATTAATCACCGTAATTTTTTCTACATATCCGTTTCTTACCTGTTCCATGAACTTGGAGTACTCGATTTGCTGCGAAGCATCAGGTATCGATAGTACGGAGTGTATCGAAAGTAAAATCAATAGGATACCAAGGTAGATCCAAATGGATATCTTTGGACCTCTGCCTGGTGATGGAGGTAATACGTTTTTTTTCTTTTGATTTTCAGCTGACATGCTTAATAAGTACTAAATTTTGATATATAACGATATGTTAGGCTATTTTATCCATATCGAAGTGCATTTCCTCACCGGTCGACATCTGTAGTTTAAATCCGTCGTTCGGATAAGTAACCCTGCCAATAACGACAAAATCCTTAAAATGGTTTACGAGTTTGTTGACATCCGCTTCAGATAATGTGAAAATAAGTTCATAATCTTCTCCGCCTTGCAATGCATACTGAACCACATCCTCCTGGAGTTCGTTGGCTACCGCTCGGGTTTCAAGTGCTATCGGAATGGCTGCTTCATAAATATGGGCTCCCTTTCTGGAAGCTCGCATCAACTGCATCAAATCCTGAAGCGTATTTTTGCTGATATCAATCATGCTACTTGGCACGATTCCGCGTTCACCAAGAGCTTCAATCAAATCGTTACGGGATTCAGGGATCAGCTGCCTTTTCACTACATATTCATAATCGCTTAAATCCGGTGCAAAATCTGAATCCGCCGGTTCTTGTCCCCACACCGCTTTTTCCCGCAGTAATATCTTGAGTCCTGCATAAGCAGCCCCCAGGTCACCGGTAACACAAATAGCATCACCTACACGGGCGCCGGATCTATAGGTGATGAGTTCTTCCTGAACGGCGCCATTCACAGTAATGGAAATTACCAGGGATCCGGATGATGCTGTAATATCTCCACCAATAATTGGAGCTTTGTACACATCACTGGCACGAATAAGCCCCTCATACAGGGTATGAATCATTTCAGTAGAGATTTTGTTTGGAATCGCTATTGAAATGAGCAGTGAATCAGGAGATCCGTTCATTGCAAATACATCGCTTACCGCTGCGCTGACTAGTTTGTATCCCAAATGCTGTAAAGGAGTGTATGTCAGGTCAAAATCAACACCCTCTACGTACGTTTCGGTAGTGTACAGTAAAAATCGTCCATCGCATGAACGTACCACGGCGCAGTCGTCACCGATACTTTTAACCAGATTGACCACTGAATCGGCTGGACTACCGATTTTTGTTGACAAATCTCTGATGAGTTTATCCCTGCCAGTTTCACTAACCGGAGTGAATGCATTTGATTTCATGGAAGTAGATGGTCCCCGAAACGTTTCATTGAAATAAAAAAAGGCCTCTTACCCATAGATAAGAGGCCTCTAAATTTACGGATAAACTTTGATTATTGCAGTCTTCTTGTAGAGTAATTAATCTGGAGGGTACCTGCCTGTCTCAGCTCTTGCTGAACATCGGTAACAATCCCCATTTCAGACTCACGGTCGACCCTCAATGAAACGATAAGTTTCGGTTGCTCAAGGAGTTTATCGTACATGATTCGGCGGATAAAAGTCATTTCATCGATGAGGGCATCGTCGATCTGTACTTTAGTTTCGCCATAGACGTTACTTCCGACGACTTCAGGACCAATGTAGAGATAGCTGACCAATCGTTTTTGCTCAATTTTCTCGATATTTTCGGCTCTGGTCAGTTCTACTCGAACTTGGAGAGTAACTTCACGCAATACTGTAGTAACCATGAAGAAGATCAGGAGCATGAATACGATGTCGGGCATCGCGGTCGTTGGGACCTCCTGCTTCGCCTTGGCGTTCTTTTTCTTAAACTTAGACATAGAATATTACCTTAGTTACTTCCAGGATCTGGTTCTGCGATCGAAACGTTCATCGGATAAACCTTACGTATTTCGTCATCGGATGGGTCTGCAAGAGCAGTTCGATAGCGATCGTAATTTACACCAAATCTTTTCATACTTTCCGCGTCGCGAAGCTCTTTGTAAGCTCCACGTACTTCGTCAAGCATTTTGATGTAGATCTCATAAGGGGTCTGACGGTCAGTTTTGATCGATACAATAGCTGCCTGCGGTGAAACCGAGAGGTTTTCGTCATTGGCACGGTTTGCGTTATCAACAAAATTGGCAACGCGCTCACGTACGTCCTGTACAGCAGCAGGTCGCTCATTGATCAGAATCAAGCCCTGCGAGTTAACAAGTACCTTCAGCAGGTTTCTTTCACGAATTGGTGGTGGTTCCTGCTCTGGCTCCGGAGGAGGAGGCAGTACCAGACCAATACCCGTGTCCACGTCGATCGTGGTTACAACCAGGAAGAATACCAGCAACAGAAAGGCTATGTCGGCAAGTGAAGATGAGGGAATTTCCGCAGCTTCACGTCCTCTTTTCTTTTTGAACATAGTTTCCTGCTTTCAGTGATTAAAATTTGAATGAACTTCTGAGCCCGCCGAAAAGAATCAGCAAAAGCATCACGGCCATCAATACCAAAAAGGTAATCAGTCCAGACTCAGTCATTTCACCCGTTACGCCGTATGTTCCACCAAAAATAATGAAAGGTGCGGCGACAATCGCGATTTTAGACCACTCGTGCTTACCGCTCGCGATATTCTTGATACCGAATATCACGATAAGCAACAGACTGATCCCAACGAGGACCAAGCTACCGGTCAATGCAATTTCTACTATTCCCATTGTGATCCTTAGTTAAAATGAACCTTCTTATTTAGACTTAGCTGCTTGCTCTTCAGAAGACATCAGTGGCTTACCACGTTCCAGAAGTGCAATTGAGTCGATAAGTACAATGGAACTTTCTTCCATTTCTACCACAAGACGGTCGATTTTAGATACACAATAGTTGTAACCAATCTGAAGTACAATAGCACCCAGCAGACCCGCTACAGTGGTAAGGAGAGCAACTTTAATACCACCAGCAACCAGTGATGGAGAAATGTCACCAGCAGCTTCGATCGCGTCGAAGGCAATGATCATACCCACTACCGTTCCGGTAAATCCGAACAGAGGTGCAAGTGCAATGAACAGTGAAATCCATACAATACCGCGCTCCAGGAAGCTCATTTCGATAGAACCGTAAGCAGTGATCGCTTTTTCTGCTGCTTCAATTCCCTCATCTGCACGAAGCAGACCAGCTTGGAATACAGAAGCCACAGGGCCACGGGTTTTTGAGCAAAGCTCTTCGGCTGCCTCAATGCCACCGTTTTGCAGGGCATCTTTAACATCGAGAATGAATTTACGAGTGTTGATATCAGCACGGTTAAGTGTGATGACCCTCTCCAGGAAGATTGCCAGACCAATGATCACACAGACCAATACCGGCCACATAAATTCGCCACCTTCGTTGAAGTAATATACAAGTACGTTGAACAGACCTTCGTCCACTCCGGCTTGCATAAGTAGGGTTCCAAATGACAAGGACATAGTTACTCCAGTTTATCGTTTGTTTGTTATCTGACTATGATTGAAATGAATGCAAAATTATAGATGATTTTGAGCTAAATGTCAAAGCACCAAATGACCTAAAACGTTTTTTGCATATACAAATGTTGTACTGGGTGCATTTTAACAATTATCAAACCCTTTTCAAAGAGGGAATCTGTATTTCATTGTTAATATTTTTATTAAAATAATGCAGTGACCGCCACCCTGAATGTCTGTATAACCCCTCTTCCTGGTATCGTCCGACCATCATAATTCATCGTGGTTCGAACCATTTCATGATTATCCCATTGAATACCGATGTTCCATAATAAAGAATTACCCACTCCAGAGGTCTCCGTAAGCTCAAATTCAAGGTGTGGGCTCACCTTTCCGGTCAGTCTGGAAGACCTGAATTCAATGCGTTCCAGAAGTCTAAACCTGGGACCCAGATACCATGTTCCATCATGTAATATGTTAAATAGTGTTGCAACAGCCCCTGTACTTTCTGAGTTCGAGGCGAATCTAATACCAAGTCTGGTCAGTGAACCGCCGGTAAAATGGTACCTCAAAGCCGGCTGAATGGCCCAACCCGATACCTCATAGTTTCGTCCTGTTACCGATTCGCTTGCTGATCTGCGGCTTTGTGAGGAAACATCTACCTCAAATGCCCAGATTTGAGGAAATCTGTATGTTGAAAAGACGTTCCATGTATGCATTGAGTTTGATTGAAGTCCACTAATCTGGCGATTCATACCTCTTTTGAAATCACGTTTTATGGATATATCGAATGCTGGATTCCTTCGAAATAGCTGCACTTCTTGGCGCCAGTTTAAATTGCCCTGAAGTGTCGTTGACTCCCGAAAAGTATTGTTTGGAGTCATTAGAGCAAATTTCCCCAATTCATTGGTTTCGCTTTGTTCCCTAAAGTCTATTCGACTCGTATACACTGTGTTTGAAATAAATCTCAGGAGATATCCACGATCTTTCCAGTTCGAGATCCATCGTATAGGGTCAACACGCAGATTCCAGCTGGTTCTAAGTGATGCAACCGGACGCAAATCATCTGTCGGGAGAAGTTGTAGGATATATGTTCCCTCGCTTGGATTCTGCTCAGGAAAGAACTCATCCAGCTGCTGAATCTGATCCTTATTAACATCAATCCACACATACTGCCCAAACTCGGAACCAACTTCGAGGTATGTTTCCTGATACAGAGATCTGCTCTCCGTGTTTAAATCATACAAAATATCGCTTTGTATTCCGCCATCGGCCAGTGAAAATGCTGTTGCAGTGCGAGCAGAAATCCCTTTTGAAGTACCAGCTCCCGTTGCCTGTGTGAATTCTTCAGTGACCGTAGCGTGTTGATATCCAATTCGGGTATCCGTATTAAATCTGATCCCAGACCCAAATGCAAAGCTGATCTCTGGTGTTTTAATGGTTCTGGAATCGATGAGTGTACCAGCCACAACTTCCTGTTCTTCACGGATTGAATAGCTGGCAGTAATTCTATTTCCTTTAATTGATGTGATAGAAAATGCTGGTTGTATGGATTGGTGATGATGCCCGAATTGAAAACTGTTTACGGTCTGCTGATACAACTCCTGGTCACGAACGAAAGAAATTTCAGGTGTTAAAATCAGCGGCATGAACGCGATTGCATATCCTGTTCTGAGTTCAAGGTCTTGTACCTTTGTTGTGAGTTGTTTTTGTATTAAGGATTCAGCATGCAACACACCTAACCGCGCTTTCAAAAAAGGAAGTTGATCTTCTTCACTGGAAATTTCCAAATTGTGACGAACCCCATTTTTATCGCTTCGCAGTAATTTTTGTAACTCGTAACGAAACTGAGATGTGATACCCAGGTTCCATTGAACATTCCCTTCATAACGCGTTTCATCGGATATCGAAGAGCCGATTAGTCCCCATAACCGATCAAACTCAGCATCCCTAACCCGATCAAAAAATCGAAAATTCTGTCCTCTGTATTCTATTGAGGATCCAATGGATAATTTTCCAAGACCGATATCCCGATCTTTAAGCCCGATTTGACCGCTTACCATCTGATCTTGCACACCATCTACCAATGGAGACAACCGATTAGGATTAAAACTACTTCCAGCCCACTCGCCGCTGGTTTCGAATCCGTCTGCAATCCGGGCTTGTGCGCGTACCGCTATAAGCTGCGTTTGTTTGGGACCCGTTAGTTGTCGGAAGGGCTCATAATCTCCTTTCCCTGGACCAACCCACTCGTATGTGATACCATTAATGCCTCCTCCCGTTCTTCGATAAGAACCATTACCTTGGCCCACCCGGGTGAAGGTTACTCGAAATACGGACTGAGGGTCGCCAGGACGAAATTCATAGTATCTGATCAAATTCCCCATTACAAGCGTATCACGGGCCGCATAGAGCGTGTACATCGCATCAGGACGATAACCAACACTATCGACACCCGTCACACGCATTATGGACTCATCTGATCCGGCTCTTCTGATCACATCAAGATCCCTTTCATTCAACATCGACGTTTCAGGAAAATTTATGGCATCCGATTCCCGGATAAACGTTGCTCCAAAGCTAAATCTATCCTTGTGGCCGATGGCGTGTTCCGATTCCACACCAAACAGCGTTCGGTTGTATGTACTGCTCAGGTATTGAAATTCGACCCGAATTCGATGTGAGGATCGGATCAGATGCACCCCCGTAAATACGATCTCCCCAATTGAATAATCAATCAAATAATCCTGATCCTCTCCCCTATCCAGTAACCGACCATCCAGGTACACTCTCTCGGTCCCTGCGACTACAATGATAAACGATTCACCCTGTTCTCCAGTGAGCCTGTAGGGGCCTTGTGTCCCTTCCCTGCCCCTAAATTCCATAACACGAAAAGTTCCACGCTGCACCGATAAGACCGCCTGATTAGATCCGGTGGCATCACGTTCACTGGAAAGTAGTGCACCCTGTATTCTACGCTGAAGACGTGCAATAGAACTTTGATTAAAGATGGCATCCACATCTCCCATTTGAACGTGTTCATTGGGTGCCTGAACCCTGATGAACACCTGGTCGAACTCTCTTAGATTTTGAGTGGTGCCCTCTGGCTGTATAATGGCATTTTGATCTGTGAGTGAAGCAGATAACAGAACCGATTGGGTTAATTGTCCCTGCAGATTGAAGTTTAAGCCACTTTCAAGACCTGGATCCCTGGAATTCCCAACGACTATACCACGGGTAATGCTTCCTGTGGAGACTAGTTCAGAATCAACGCTTATCCGGGAGGGAAATCGCTGGTTGTTGGTCGGCTCCCTATGGATCAACGTATCATCTTCGGTGTAGTAGATGCCGTAGGGTGAAGAGACCGGAGGTGGAAGTAAAAGTGGACGATACTGCCAGTTGATTCTAAGTTCGACCGGTAAAGAGGTCCAGTTGATCGGCCAGTGAAACGTAAGCACACCAGATGCCGTGTTGAAACTGTATTGTGAAACAGAAATAACCGAGTCTGCGTGAAACACAGAAATAGATGCCGGGATTGTGAAAAAGTTCAGAAATACCGAGTTCGAATCTGGACGCACTACAACCTTTTTTTCTGCATTAAAAAATTGAGCATACGCGTTTCCAACGCACAGCATCAAGACTGCAGCCACAATGAGTAAACGGCGAACGGCCAGGGTCATTTCAGTGGGATTTGACGGATATGGGCAAAAAAAAAGGAGACCGGATAAATATCCGATCTCCTTTGAAAGTAAATAAAAGCAGGGAGATTATTTCTCTGATTTAACAACCCATACTTTAACATCGGCCTTGATGTCGCCTTGAACCTGTACCGTCGCAACATATTCACCCAAATGTTTAACATCTTCGATGGTTACTCTACGACGGTCAACTTCAAATCCTTTTTCATTTAACGCATCGGCAACCTGAACATTGGTTACAGTACCAAAGAGTTTTCCATCTTCGCCAGCGTTGACACTAATTGTGACAGAAGTTGCAGCTAGCTTATCGGCCGTACTTTTAGCTTGTTTCAACAGGGCTTCACGTTTTTTGAACGCTTGTTTGTTGTTCTCTTCGACTGACTTCACCGCACCTTTGGTGGCTACAATGGCTTTTCCCTGTGGGATGAGGTAGTTTCGTCCGAAACCATCTTTTACGGTAACCACGTCCCCTGCTGATCCCAGGTTTTCAACTTCGTCAATGAGTACTAATTTCATGATGTTTCTCCTCTTATCTGAAGTTTGCGGCTACAAACGGCAACAGTCCCAAATGACGGGCACGCTTAACAGCGAGAGTCAGTTGGCGCTGATATCTTGCGCTGGTACCGGTTACACGACGTGGCAGTATTTTGCCCTGATCGTTGGTGAATTTCTTAAGTACATCAATATTCTTGTAATCGATGTAGATAAAACCAGACTTCGTGAACAAACACTCTTTGCTACGATAGTTGGTTTTCTTAGGATGTTGTGGATTCTTTAACATGTGATAATACTTTTGAGATCTTAGTGGTTAATCAGTTTTTTTCTTCGTCTGAAGCACGCTCACGCAGTTGTGGTACTGTACCTGACTTTTGGAGTTCGCGGTAAGCCAGCATTTTGTTATCGTATTTCAGGGTCAGATAACGCATGATGTTATCATCGATCTGTAACTGACGCTCGAGTTTAACGATTAAGTCACCAGGAGCTGTGAAATAGCCGTTCACATAGTATCCGGTTTTTTTGCGGTCAATCTCGTAGGCTAGGCTTTGTAGGCCCCACTCGTTGATCTCATCTATTTCTGCACCATTACTGGTCATAATCTCGGTGAATTTGGTCACCGTTGCTTTGATCTGGTCTTCGTCCAGAACCGGGTTAACGATGTACGTTAACTCATAGTAGTTTTTTCTCATAATTACCTATGGATGTTATGGATAACAGTCGCCGGGGGTTCCGGCAACAGGGTCGCGAAAGATACGAATAAAAAAAGCTTTTACAAACTAGTGTTTACAAAGGCTTGGTTTTATCGTTGTTACAACCTGCTAAAACGCATTGATCAGCGACGATAGTGATCCGGGAACAAGTCCCAGACCAAGTGTCAATCCAGCTAGGATCAACAAGGTAACAGTGTATGCGATTCCGGGCGTTGAAAGCGAATACGTCTGTTCACTTGGTTTCATATACATATAAACCATTACACGCAGATAGTAATAGGCTCCCGCAGCACTTGCCAACATTCCAATAATTGCCAGGGTTACAAGTCCAGCATCGACCGCAGCGGCGAAAACCAGATATTTCCCCGCAAATCCAACCATAGGTGGAATACCAACTAGTGAGAAAAGAAACACAGAGAACATCACTCCCATTACAGGTTTTGTGAATCCAATTCCAGCGTAGTTATCGATCAGGGTCAAATCCATGTCTTTATAGCGTTCATAATAAGCAACAACTCCAAAAGCACCTATGTTCATGATGGTGTAGGCAAACAAATAAAACATCACGGCTTCGTATCCCGCTACTGTTCCAGCTGACAATCCCACCAAGGCATAACCAGCATGGGCAATACTGGAGTAAGCAAGCATTCGTTTCACATTGGATTGTACTAAAGCGATCAGGTTTCCAAAAACCATGGTCAGAACAGCCAGCACCTGTAATACTTCTCTCCATTGTTCAACACTAGAGGGAATAGCTTTGGACAATACCAGAATAAATGACACAAATGCGGCCGATTTAGCCGCTGTTGCCATGTATCCAGTAACTGGAGTCGGCGCACCAGTGTACACGTCAGGGGTCCACATATGAAAAGGAACAATAGAGACTTTAAAGAAGAATCCGACCAGAAGCAAGGCAACACCCGCCCAGTAGAGCAATCCTTTCTCTGTCACACCACCAATAGCTTCCAATGAGGTTGAACCGCTTGCACCATACAAAAGTGCAATTCCGTACAGAAGGAATCCGGTACTAAAAGCACCCAACAGGAAATATTTTAAAGCAGCTTCAATACTACGTTTACTGGATTTTACCATACCTGCAAGTACATACAAACACACAGACATGGTTTCAAGTCCAATAAATAACGTGACCAAATCTACTGCCGAAGCTAACACGATCATCCCGGTTGATGCGAACAAGACCATTGGATAGAGTTCACTGTGATACTCACCAACTGAAGTGAAATGATCATGAGCCAAAAGCAGCGTAAATAGAGTTCCGAGAAGCACCACAAGTATACCCGCTGAGGCAAATCCCCCGACTTGAATCATTCCCGAAAAAAGATACCTTGGGGCTTCGAATACATCTGGAAAGGAAAGTGCAGCAGCAGCAGCTACAAATAGGACAGAAGTCCAGTATATGGTCTGCTTTGCGGTATTGAATGCAGAAAGCATCATTGTGACCAGACCGGCTACGGCGATGATCACCCCGGGCAAGTACAAATTGATATCGTTTAAGAGTTCCATTGAGTTCAATTATGACTTAATCCAAATTTCCAGCCAAATCACTGGACACATCGTAAAAAGAGGAGGCCCATTTTGGCAGTTCCTCGGTAGCAGCATCAGAGAGTATTGTCTGCGCTTTCTGAGTGGCTTGATCCAGTAATGTCTCGACCTGTACTTCAGAGAATCCGGTAAAGTAGCTCGGGTATATCCCAATCCAAATAATGAAGACCATTACCGGAATCAAAAGTCCAATCTCTCGTGCATTGAGGTCTTCCAGATTTTTGTTCTCATCATGCGTTACAGGTCCGAACATGACACGCTGAAACATCCAAAGCATGTAAACAGCAGCCAGAATTACTCCTGAAGTCGCCAAAATCCCAAACCAATTGTTGTTGAGCAGTTCAGAATTAAAAGCACCGATGAGTATCATAAATTCTCCAACGAAACCATTCAATCCGGGTAACCCGATAGACGATAACGTCGCGATCATAAACATTACGGCAAAAACCGGCATAACAGAGGATAATCCTCCGAAATCCGATATCATCCGGGTGTGGCGTCGGTCGTAAATCATTCCTACGATGAGGAACAACGCGCCTGTTGAAAGACCATGATTGATGTTCTGTATGATTGCACCTTGAACAGCAGTTGTGTTGAAAGCAAAAATTCCAAGGACTACGAACCCCAGGTGACTGACAGATGAGTACGCAACCAACTTCTTCACATCCTTCTGAACCATCGCAACCAAAGCGCCATAGATAATCCCCACTACAGCAAGAGCAGCTAGGTATGGCGCGAATTCCATGGTTGCGTTTGGAAACAATGGGATACAAAATCGTATCAATCCATACGTACCCATTTTAAGCATAATGGCCGCAAGTACAACAGAACCGGCAGTGGGTGCTTCCGTGTGTGCATAAGGAAGCCAGGTATGGAAAGGGAACAACGGGACTTTAATACAGAACGCCAGTGAGAAAGCCAGGAAAAGATAGGTCTGATCTACCAAACCAATTGTGTATTCAGGACTGGCTAATAATCGCCAGTCGGTTGTAAATACGCCCGCGTTTATGGCATTTCCGGCATGGAATCCGAGATACAACAATCCAACAAGCATGATCAACGATCCAACCAGCGTGTAAATAAAGAATTTAAGGGTTGCCTGGATTCGGCCTTCACCACCCCAAATGCCGATCAGGAAGTACATTGGAATGAGCGTCAGTTCGAAAAAAACGTAGAATAGCACCAAATCAAGTGATGCGAATACGCCCAAAGAACCAGTCTGTAGAATCAAAAGCATGGCATAAAAACCTTTTACATGCTTGTAAATGGAGTCCCAGGCAGACAATACAACAATGGGTCCCATGAATGTGGTAAGCATAAAAAGTAGTAAGCTTAATCCATCCAGGCCCACAATGTATTTTACATCAATACCTTCAATGAATTGTCCGCCTTCGGTCAAAAATTGGGCCGATGCAGAAGTCGTTGCATCAAAATTAAGCATGAGTGGCACAGATAACGCAAAGGTTGCAAGTGTGACCACTAAAGCGACCCAGCGAACCAAATGGTCATTACGAACGGCGAGTATACCGAGTAATCCAATGACCGGTAAGTAGATGGTAAGATTTAATAGATTTTCCATGCGAAGTTTTGATTATCCAAACACCAACATTCCAACAACAAGTATCACTCCAAGTACAAATGCGAACGCATAGGTCTGAGTAACTCCTGACTGAACATATCTGAAAAGGCTTCCGAAAAACTTAGTGAGACCACCAATGGCATTGACGATGCCATCAACCACTTTCATATCAAAAACAGCAAGTACTTTGTCTGAGATGCGAACGATCGGGTTTGAGATGTAGCCTTCGTACATTTCGTCAAAGTTGTATTTCTTGCTCCAAAGCTGATAAAAACCACCAAATCGGGAGACCAGAACAGCATCGGAAGCCTCAGCTTTATCATCGGTATACATGGTGTAGGCAAGATAAACCCCTAGGGCAGCAACTAAAGTAGAAACGATCAACACACTCCATTTGATGCCTTTTTCTAGTATAAGCTCAGCTTCTGCAACATTTCCAAGTAGAAACCCATGTAACCAGTTAACATGTGCATCAGCACCGGTAAAGGTTTCGATAATGAAATCCGGAAAACCCATAAATCCACCGACTAATGAAAGAATCGCAAGAATCCAAAGTGGCAAGGTCATGTTCCATGGACTCTCGTGTAGATACTTCTCAGATCCGGCAGCTTCAGCAAATTTCTTTGGAAGTTTGAATGTACCGTGGAAGGTCGCGAATGTCAGTCGGAACATGTAGAATGCCGTCATGAATGCCGTCAATAAAGCCACTCCCCACAGGACGAAATAGATGGGCTGATACGTAGCAAATCCGGCATTCATCACCATAGCCATAATTTCATCTTTAGAGAAGAACCCTGCCAGTGGAGGGATTCCGGCGATAGCTATTGTTGCAATTAGGAATGTCTTGTACGTGCTTGGCAGGTACTCTCGGAGTCCACCCATGTAACGCATATCCTGTGGATCGAAGTGAACATGTTTGCCATGGTGATCGATTTCATGCTCTACGTGGTGCATCGCATGAATGACTGATCCTGATCCCAAGAATAAGCAAGCCTTAAAAAAAGCATGCGTTACAACATGGAACATCGCAGCAATAAATCCACCGCTACCTAGTGCCAGAAACATGAATCCAAGTTGTGAAACGGTTGAATAAGCTAGCACTCGTTTGATATCGTATTGTGTGATCGCGATAGTAGCGGCAACGATCGCAGTTAGAGCACCGATAGAGGCAACGATAACCATTACTTCAGGAGACATCACATACAGGGCAGACATTCTTGAAATCAGGTAGATTCCTGAGGTTACCATGGTGGCAGCGTGGATGAGCGCGGAAACAGGTGTAGGTCCGGCCATAGCGTCGGGTAACCAGACAAAAAGTGGGATCTGAGCAGATTTACCGGTTGCTCCGATAAACATCAACAGACCAATCCAAAAAGCCATATCGGTTGGAATCATGTCAATGTTGGCAAAAATAGTATCGAATTCTATGCTTCCGACATATCTGAACACAAGAAACATTCCAATTAGGAAAGCGAAATCCCCGATTCGGTTGTAAACAAAGGCTTTTTTGGCAGCTGATGATTTGGCCATATCGCCGTACCAAAACCCTATGAGTAAATAAGAACACACTCCAACACCTTCCCAGCCAAGAAACAATAACAGAAGGTTGTTACCCAGAAGCAGATTCATCATGGCAAAGATGAACAGGTTCAGATAGGCAAAAAACTTCCAGTATCCCTCGTCATCTTTCATGTAGCCCATGGAATACAGATGGATCAAGGTCCCGATTCCAGAAACAAACAAGGCCATGATGATAGATAACTGGTCAACTCTCCAGGCAATATCTGATGTGAACGATCCAGCCTCAATCCAAGTAAATAGTCTGTATACGGATGCAGGAGAATCAGCAGACATCCCTGTAAATAACAGAACAGCAATAATGAAAGGGATGAATACGAACAGCGTTCCCAAATAACCGATCAGGGTTTTCTGTTCTCTGTAGCCGGGAAAACTCAGGCCAAGCAGACCGTTGACCAGAAATCCGAGTAACGGAAGTCCGACCATGAAAGGTACTAAATCAATATATGGATTCATTGGTTAATTGATTTTCTGTGATCAAACAGGTTGTTTGCGGATTACCAGCGCAACAGATTGATTTTGGTGATGTCGACCGTGAGGTTGTTTCTGAAGATGGCGATAATGATCGCGAGTCCCACGGCTGCTTCGGCAGCAGCAACACACAGTGTGAAAAACACCAGTATTTGTCCGTGGATATCGCCCATGTGAGCGCTAAAACCGATTAGGGACAAGTTCACCGCATTGAGCATCAGCTCAACACACATGAAAATGACAATCGCGTTGCGTCGGGTGAGTACCCCGATGGTACCAATTGTAAATAGGATGGCACTTAAAGCCAGGAACCAGTTTAGTGACAACATTTAATTCGATGATTTGGATTTCAGTTGCGCAATGAGCAGCGCCCCAACGACCGCAGCTGTCAACAGAATGGCTGTAACCTCAAATGGAAACAGGTACTCGGTAAACATCACATCCCCAATGTTTTCAACCGTTCCAATTGCAGTGATTTCATCTGTGATTGGTGGCAACATTCCTGTTGCCCCAGCTATTGCATAAAGTAACTGTGCAAGTACGACCACACCCAGGAAAAATCCAAGTATATATTTGAAATTTATTCGCTTAAGTAATGATTTTTCGTCTTCAACGTTCAGGAGCATAATCACGAACAGAAATAATACCATAATGGCTCCGGCATAAACCAGTATCTGTATCACGGCCAGAAACTGTGCCTTCAACAACAGATAAACTCCAGCCAATGAAACCATATTCAGTATCAGGAATAAGGCACTGGTAACAGTACTTTTACTCAGGATTGTGCCTAAGGCCGAGGCAATGGCCATTGTTGCCAGTAGTATAAATATGTAAGTAACCATATTGTTTGTAAGTAGACAAAAATTGTGACCAAAGGTACCGAAAAAACCATCGGCCATCAATACTTAATTGATGATGTTAACCTTATTTAAAACCGAAATAGATTATACCAAGCAGCCCAACAATCCAACAGTAGTAGGCAAAATAATGCAAACCTTTAGATTTAAATACCCGAATGAGATACTTGAGTGAAAAGTATCCGGATACCAAAGATGCCAAAAATGCAGTCGATAAATAGACCAGTGTATTCCCGTCATCCCCGGATTGTGATAATTTCAATAACTCTAGCAATGTGGCTCCGGCGATTACAGGTAACAGCATTAAAAATGAGAACTCTGCAATTTGATCTTTTCGTACGCCCAGGATATTTCCGATGGTGATGGTGGTGCCCGATCTGCTTATTCCAGGTAACATGGCAAATGCCTGACCTAATCCGATGATGAATGCCTTGGTAGGGCTCACTTCTTTATCACCGGCAGGACGATCCTTGTTTGAATACAAAATCAGTCCAGTTATCAATAGCATTACCGAAACCAAGGCGGGTGAGGAAAATATCTCCTCAAAGAAATCCTTCATGGTAACCCCAATAATTCCAGCTGGCACCATACTTATTAAAATATAAACTGCCCATCGTGCGTCCCGATTTGAATCCCAGTTCACTTTCATTGTCGAGGGTGACGCCAAAAAGCGAAAAAGATTAGAAAGCAATTCACCCAGCCTTTTGTGAAAGAAAAGAACGATACTGAAAAAGGAGCCGAAATGGACTACGATTTCAAAAGTTATCCCACGATCTAGGTTGGTTCCCAATAATTCCTGGGCCAGGACCAGATGACCCGAACTACTAACCGGAAGAAATTCGGTGACCCCCTGCAAGATTCCAAGCAATAATGCTTCTAACAATTCCATAAATTTTTACCTATTTTGCACGATTATGCGTGATAATTGCGTTATGAAATAAAATTTTCTCAACCCGTATCGAAATTAACCTTGTAAATGCATACGTACAGTATAGACATCGAAGCACTTCAAGCTAACATCGACTCCACCAGTGAGTTCGTGCCAAAAATCCATAAAGAACTCGACAAAGTCATTGTCGGACAACGGTACATGATCGACAGGCTGCTCATCGGTTTACTCTCCGATGGACACGTTCTGCTCGAAGGTGTTCCGGGGTTAGCAAAAACACTGACTGTTGCGTCGTTGGCAAAGGTCATCTCAACCAAATTCCAACGAATCCAATTTACACCGGACCTTTTACCTGCCGATTTGGTTGGAACGTTGATCTACAATCAACGAGACGGTGAATTTACGATAAAAAAAGGACCTATTTTCGCCAATATTATCCTGGCAGACGAAATTAACCGTTCACCAGCCAAAGTTCAGAGTGCGCTACTTGAATGTATGCAAGAACATCAGGTTACCATTGGTGAAGAAACCTTCAAGCTTGATGACCCATTTCTGGTACTGGCGACACAGAATCCTGTTGAACAGGAAGGAACATATCCGCTACCCGAAGCTCAGGTGGACCGGTTCATGCTCAAAATCAAAATTGGATATCCAACCGAAGCCGAGGAACTGAAAATCATGCGGATGAATGCCCGTACCGGCGACAAAGTGACTCTTAAGCCAGTCGTGACTCCAAAAGAGATCATGAACGCCCGAGCGGTGGTCAATGACATTTACATGGACGAAAAAGTAGAGCGTTACATCATTGATCTGATTTTCGCGACACGAAATCCAGCCAGGTATGGGCTCAGTGACATGACCTCGCTCATCAACTACGGTGCTTCACCACGTGCCTCGATCAACCTCAACCTCGCTGCCCGCGCTCATGCTTTTCTGCAACAGCGCGCCTATGTAACGCCGGAAGACGTTCGCGAAATCGCCATGGATGTCCTGCGCCACCGCGTAATCCCCACATACGAGGCCGAAGCAGAGGACATCACCGCCGAAAACCTGGTCGAACGCATCCTGAACACCGTTCCAGTCCCCTAACCCAACCTCTGCGCGGTCTCCCCGCTCACCAGCTCCGATTTAAGACACCCAAGAAGCCGGCAAGCCAGCTTTTTGGGTGATACTGTTTAAGGTAAATCGAAGATCGTTGTCCTACGACATCTCCAGCATGCGGTCAAGTGAACGTTTGGCGCGGATGCGTAATTCTTCTTCCAACTCAATTTGAAATTGATCATTCTGTAAACACAACAGCGTGTCTTCGAGCGTGATCTCGTTCATGTGTGGACAACGAACACTGCACAGTCCGAGCATCTCTTTCTCCGGATTCTCGGCCGAAATGTTATCAGCCATACTACATTCGGTCAGAATCAAAAATTTCTTTGCCTTCGAGTTCCTGACATAATCCACAATGGCAGTGGTGGACCCACTGAAATCAGACTCGGCCACAACTTCAGGCGAACACTCGGGATGAGCCACCACTACCGTTTCAGGGAACTGAGCCCGTGCCATGCGGATATCACTTACCGTAAACTGTTCATGAACTTCACAACGACCGTCCCACACGACCATCAGATTTCGAAAATCGTCTGTAATCGCCTCAGAAGCAGAGATGACTCGTTTTCCGGTCTCTTTGGCTACATTTTTGGCCAGGTACTCATCCGGAATGCAGATCACGGTATCTGACTCCAGTTTACGGACAATATCAACAGCATTACTAGACGTACAGCACACATCCGTTTCGGCCTTCACATCCGCGTAGGTGTTGATGTACGTGACCACAGGTACACCCGGATATTTCGCTTTTAGATTTCTGACATCCTGAGCCGTTATGGATGATGCCAACGAGCATCCGGCGATTTTTGCTGGAAGCAACACCATCCGCTGTGGATTCAGAATCTTGGCGGTCTCGGCCATAAATCTCACTCCGCAGAACACCACACGATCGGCAGTGGTGTTGGCCGCGATTCGACTCAGTTGCAGAGAGTCACCCACATAATCCGGAATACTGGCAAAAAGAGCCGGTTCCATGTAGTTATGACCCAGAATCACGGCGTTTTTTTTCTTCTTCAGCTCGTTGATTTCAACGGCCAATTCAGCTTTAACCAGTAATTCCGCTTCGGGCACCATGCGTCCGAGCTTTACGTTGAGCATGGCGAACATGCCAGCGACCGTTGTTGGATATTCAATAGGTTTCATAGTACAAATATAAAAAAAGGAGGAATGAAAAACGTTCATTCCTCCTTTGAGATTTTCAAACCAATACGTGGTTAAGATTATTCAGCGGACTCTTCGTCAGCTTTTTTCTTAGCCTTGGCTTTTGGTTTATCTTCGGCTGATGCCTCTTGCTGTTTGAACTTGTCGCGTAGCGCTTCAAGTCCTGACATTTCACCAAGAGTGGTAGCACCGGTTACGGCTTCATCTTTTTTACCTTTTCCACCTTTGCCTTTTTTAACAGTGGACTCAGCGTCAAAACCTTTCTCACTGACCACAATATTACGGGAAGCTTCGTCGAATTCTGTCACGGCTACATTCAGTTCTTCGTCGACTTTGTAGCTTTCAGTGATGGTTTCAATTTTTGCTTCACGGGCCGGCATGAACGCTTCAACTCCCAGCGGAAGTGTGAGGAAGATACCTTTTTCCGTGATTTTGGTCACTTTAGCACCTTCGACTTTAGCTCCTGAGTAGTAGTTGCGCGCGTATTCTTCCCAAGGATTAGTAGCAATTTGCTTGTGTCCCAGTGAAATACGACGATTGTCGAAATCGATAGACAAAATTACTACTTCGAGTTCGTCGCCTTTGCTGACAACTTCGCTTGGGTGGGTAACTTTGTCGGTCCAACTCAGGTCAGATACGTGCACCAGACCATCGATTCCTGGCTCAAGTTCAATGAAGACGCCAAAATTAGTCAGGTTGCGAACGATACCCTTGTGACGTGATCCGGATGGATACTTCATTTCGAGTTCTTTCCATGGATCGTTCTCTAGCTGCTTCACACCCAGAGAAACTTTCTTCTCTGTTTTGTTGATGTTCAGTACGATACACTCGATAACCTGATTCTTCTCAACAAGTTGTGATGGATGCTTGATGTGCTGAGTCCATGACATTTCAGAAATGTGGATAAGACCTTCAACGCCTTTTTCGAGCTCGATAAAGGCACCGTAATCTGCGATAGAGACCACTTTACCTTGAACTTTAGCTCCTTCGGGATACTTGGCGTCGATATTATCCCACGGATGTGGTTGAAGTTGTTTCAAGCCGAGAGAGATACGTTTACGATCTTTATCGAACTCAAGAACGACCACATTCAGACGTTGATCCAGTTTAACGATTTCGGATGGGTGCTCGACACGTCCCCATGAAAGGTCTGTGATGTGCAGAAGTCCGTCAACGCCACCAAGATCAATAAACACACCGAAGTCGGTGATGTTTTTGACCGTACCTTCGAGAATCTGACCGGATTCCATAGTAGCCAGGATTTCTTCGCGTTGCTCTTCGAGGTCGGTTTCAACCAGTGCACGGTGAGAAACAACAACATTTTCGCTGGTAGTATTCAGTTTCACAACCATGAATTCCATCGTTTTACCCACGTAGGCATCGAAGTCACGTACTGGGCGAACATCGATTTGTGAGCCTGGCAAGAAGGCATCGATACCGAAGATGTCGACCACCATTCCACCTTTGATACGGCGCTTGATGAGTCCTTCGATAACAGTTTGGTTGTTGTGAGCTTCGTCGATTTTTTGCCATACACGTAGGGTGTCGGCTTTTTTGCGGGACAATACCAATTGTCCATCGCGATCTTCGACTCGATCCAGAAATACTTCAACTTCGTCACCGGCAACCACCGTATCTGCATTACGGAATTCGTTTACCGGTACAATACCTTCGGATTTGAACCCGATGTCAACGATAACATATTTGTCGTCTTTGGAGACGATTCGTCCTTTAACAATGTCTTTTTCCTTGAGGGTGCTCAAGGTGCCTTCGTACATTTTAACAAGATCATTGTACTCGGCATTCGTATAATCTTCGGATGCTTCCTGGAGCTCTGCAAGCGTGTAGACGCGCTCACTGATTTCACCATTGTATGATTTAGGAGTGTAAGCACTGTCTTCTTTTGCCGCCACTTTTTCCTCGGCAACAGGTGTCGATTCGGTTTCTTCAACAGTTGTAACTTCTTCGGTTACAGCTTCGGCAGGCGCATCAAGAGTAGTTGTTTCAGCAGCTGGTGCTGCATCCGTTGTTTCCACTGTAGATTCAGCTACAGGTTGTTCAACATGGGTATCGTCTTCGTTTAGTAGAGTTTCTTTATTTAACTCGTCAGTCATTAATAGTACCTGTTTTTGTTAGCCACACGCACGGCGTAAAAACTGCACGTGGGATTAGGGTTATTGGTTGTCTTTCGGGTATGAACCCGATCAGTTACTGTGATTCAGTGACTGATCCGATCCACAATCTGTTGGACTTGTTCATCAAAGCTTACCGAACTGGTGTCGATTTCAATAGCGTTATCTGCTTTTCGAAGTGGAGCGACCTCGCGGGTCGAATCCAGATGATCTCGCGATTGCAGATTGCTGACGATTTCATCAATGTCGGCATCCATACCATGTTGCTGCATTTCCAGCAGCCTACGCGTTGCACGTTTTTGGATATCGGCCGTTAAGTAGAATTTATGGTCGGCATCGGGAAAGACTACCGTACCAAGATCTCTGCCATCGGCTATGAAGTTGCCCGATTTCACGAAATCGCGTAGTAATTTGTTTACGAATTCACGAGCCTTGGGCATTGCTGCCACTTCACTCACCTTTTCGGAAACAAACTGTTCACGGATGTTCCGGGTTACATCAGTGCCATTCAACGACACCGAGAAATGTCCATCATGATACGAAACACGCATATCAACTTGTTCAAGAGCATCAAAGAACGCTTCACGCTGACACTGGTTATTCAGGTAGACCAAGGTAACCGCACGGTAAAAGGCACCGGAGTCGAGGTAATGGAGTCCGCAGCGTTGAGCTACCGCTTTAGCCGTTGAACTTTTACCGGATCCAGCCGGACCGTCTATCACCACAATCATGCCAATGAATATTTTGTGTCAAAGTCCCACATATTATAGACTTTGGGATTAATTATCAAATATTTTCTTGTTTCTGAAACAAGTATGTCTTAATTTTGTGGTCTACGAAATTTTTAAGCACCCATTTTGTATTCTACATCTATATGCCACAGCATAAATCATCAGTAAAACGAGTTCGGCAAGACGCCAAAAGACGTATTCACAACCGTGCATTGCGTTCTAAGATGAGAACATTGGTCAAGAACGTTCTCAAAAGCACCGACAAAACCACGGCCGAAACCAACCTCAAAAGTGCGGTCTCCTACCTGGATCGTATGGCTGTCAAAGGAATTGTTCACAAAAACAACGCTGCCAACAAAAAGTCTACTCTGGTTCGATACGTAAACGGTCTGCAGTAACACCTCGGTTATGAGCAAAGCTCTGTTGGTTATTCTCGACGGTTACGGGATTAGTGAAGATCCTTCCGTCAGCGCCATAGACCAAGCCAAAAAACCGTTTCTCGACCAGCTTTTCTCTTCTAACCCCAAGTCCTGGCTCAGAGCCGACGGCGAGTTTGTAGGCTTGCCCGACGGCCAGTTCGGTAATTCTGAGGTGGGACACCTGAATATTGGAGCCGGACGTATCGTTTGGCAGGAACTCTCGCGTATTGACAAATCCATTAGGGATCAAGAGTTTTTCCGGGATGCTACCCTTCTCGATGCGATCCAGAACGCCAAGAAGTCTGGACGCATCCACTTGATGGGACTTTTTTCCGATGGTGGGGTTCATTCACACGTAAATCATCTGTATGCACTGTTGGAACTTTGCAAGCAGCAAGGTCTTACAGAAGTTTATATCCATGCTTTTACAGATGGACGCGACACGAATCCAGATTCAGGAATCCGTTATCTGTCGGAATTCGAACAAAAAGCCACAGAAATCGGCGTGGGGCGAATCGTATCTGTTGTCGGGCGTTATTTTGCGATGGATCGCGACAATCGGTGGGAACGGGTCGAAAAAGCATACCGACTTTTGACTGATGGTACCGGAACACAGGCTGGATCAGCCAAAGAGGTATTTGAGCAGTCTTACTCGGCTCAAAAGACCGACGAATTTATAGAGCCACACGTAGTTGGATCTGATTTTAAGTCTACTCGTATCGGTAAAGACGATACAGTGCTATTTTTTAATTTCCGTGGCGACCGTGCCCGCGAAATAACACGCGCATTGACAGAACCCGATTTTGACTCCTTCAATCGTGAACTGCTACATCTTCATTACTACTGCTTCACGCAGTATGATGCCACATTCAATCACGTAGAAATCGTTTTCAAACCGGTTCCAATGACGAACACACTTGGAGAAGTTGTGAGTCAGGCAGGTAAAAAGCAGCTTCGTATTGCCGAAACCGAGAAGTATCCACATGTTACTTACTTTTTCAACGGTGGCATAGAAACTCCGAACGCTGGCGAAGAACGCATGTTGGTAGCTTCACCCAAAGTGGCGACCTACGATCTTCAGCCAGAGATGAGCGCCTTCGAAGTGACCGATAAGCTATGTGTGGCTTTAAGTACCCAAGAGTATGATCTGGTAGTGTTGAATTATGCTAATCCGGATATGGTTGGGCACAGTGGAATAATGTCGGCTGCTGTGGCTGCCATCGAAGCCATCGATACGTGTATGGAAAAGACCGTGACTACCGCTATCAATAATGGGTACACCGTAGTTGTTATTGCGGATCACGGCAACGCAGATATGATGGTGCAGCCGGATGGATCTCCTCACACGGCACACACTCTGGCTAAAGTGCCACTGGTAATTGCCGGACACCCTGGCAATCCAACTCCCGACCACGGCATTCTTGCTGATGTCGCTCCCACCCTTCTAAAAATTATGGGTATCGCCCAGCCACCCGAAATGACGGGCAAAGCGTTGTTTTGAATCGCGGAGCGATTCAAAACAGTAAACAGAAAACGGTAAACCGCCCTTCGAATCCCAACTCACAACACATTTTCCATTTGATAATCTACTTGTTAGCAGAGCCTTCTGCTAATTGTGCAAAATTGGATGGGCCGTTTACTGTTAACCGTTTTCAGTTTACACAATTATAATTTCAGGTGGCTAGCGTTTGCGCATGCTACCTGAAATTATAATTGTTTTTTCACGATTCCCGTTATACTTTGGGTCATACGTGAACTAATGCATCATTTCAATCGTTTTAACCAATTAAATAGGTTAAAACCAACAGGAACTCATGGACGGAAATTTTTCAAATCGTGTGCGTGATGTCATCCAATTCAGCCGTGAGGAAGCACTTCGGTTGGGACACGATTATATTGGCACCGAGCATCTGATTTTGGGCATCATTCGCCTGGGAGATGGAATCGCAATTCGAATCCTAAAAAACCTCAATTGTGATCTCCAAAAGCTCAAAAAGAACATCGAAGATACGGTTCGTGGTACCGGAGGTGCGGTTACGGTGGGAAACATTCCGTTGACCAAGCAAGCCGAAAAGGTACTTCGGATTACCTATCTGGAGGCAAAACTGTACAAAAGCGACACCATTGGGACCGAACATCTGTTGTTATCGTTGCTCAGAGATGATGAGAATATCGCTGCACAGATCTTACAACAGTTCAATGTAAGTTACGACAGCGTACGGGAGGAACTCGATATGATCATATCGGGTAAACCATCGCAGGAAGAACCGGTAGTCGACACCGAAGAGATCGAAACCAGTGCAACGGGAATCAAAGCATCGACATCAAGTCCGAGGGAGAAGAAAATGGAAAAAACTAAAACTCCGGTATTAGATAATTTTGGCCGGGATCTGACCAAACTTGCCGAAGAGGGTAAACTGGATCCAATCGTAGGCCGTGAAAAAGAAATTGAACGTGTTGCTCAGATTCTGAGTCGACGTAAAAAGAATAATCCGGTGCTAATCGGAGAACCTGGTGTCGGAAAAACGGCGATTGCCGAAGGACTTGCCTTACGGATTATCAAACGAAAAGTCTCCCGCGTGCTGTACGACAAGCGTGTCATTGCCCTGGATCTGGCCGCACTCGTTGCTGGAACCAAATATCGTGGACAATTTGAAGAACGCATGAAAGCGGTTATGAACGAGTTGGAGAAAACTCCAAACGTGATTCTGTTTATCGATGAGCTTCATACCATAGTCGGTGCAGGTGGTGCCAGCGGATCCCTGGATGCTTCGAACATGCTCAAACCAGCCCTTGCCCGTGGAGAGGTGCAGGCAATTGGAGCAACAACGCTGAATGAATACCGCCAGTTTATCGAAAAAGACGGCGCTCTGGAACGACGTTTCCAGAAAATCATGATCGATCCAACAACTCCCGAGGAAACGATCGAGATCCTGAACCGAATCAAATCCAAGTACGAGAAACATCACAGTGTGCGCTACTCTGATGAAGCAATTTTGGGTTGTGTAAAGCTTACAGATCGTTATATCACCGACAGATTTCTGCCCGACAAAGCCATTGATGCCTTGGATGAGTCCGGTGCCCGGGTGCACTTATCGAACATCACTGTACCGCCGCATATTATCAAGCTCGAAGAAGAAATTGAGACCACCAGCGCTGAGAAAAACGCAATGGTCAAGAAACAACGTTTCGAGGACGCTGCACGGTTACGTGACCGCGAAAAACGCCTCATCGATGAGCTGGAACTGGCTCAGCGTGAATGGGAAAAAGAAAGCGAAGAGATTGTATTTGATGTAACTGAAGATGATGTGGCACGCGTTGTTGCCATGATGACCGGCATTCCGGTAAACAAAATCGCTCAGAATGAGGGCAAAAAGCTACTCAAGATGACCCAGGAACTTTCTGGAAAGGTTATTGGGCAGGAAGAAGCCATCATCAAACTTTCAAAGGCCATTCAGCGCACACGCGCCGGACTCAAAGACCCGCAACGTCCAATCGGGTCCTTCATTTTCCTTGGTCCGACCGGTGTGGGTAAAACCGAGCTGGCCAAAGTTATGGCCAAATATTTGTTTGATGTAGATGATGCATTAATCCGCATTGACATGAGTGAGTATATGGAGAAATTCTCCGTTTCACGACTTGTAGGAGCTCCTCCGGGATACGTCGGATATGAGGAAGGCGGAATACTGACCGAGAAAGTACGTCGTAAACCCTACAGTGTGGTCTTATTGGATGAAATCGAAAAGGCACACCCGGATGTGTTCAACCTGTTACTTCAGGTACTCGATGATGGAGTTTTAACCGATAGTCTTGGACGCAAAGTTGACTTCCGCAACACCATTATCATTATGACATCCAATATTGGGGCACGGGATATCAAAAATATGGGTCAGGGCATTGGATTTGCTCCATCCGACTCTACATTTGATTACGCCAAGATGAAATCAGTGATTCAGGATGCGCTTCGACGTGTATTCAACCCGGAATTCCTGAACCGTGTAGATGATGTGATCGTGTTCAAGCCTCTGGAGAAAGACGACATATTCAAGATCATCGATAACATGGCCGATGAACTGTTCAAGCGGATCAAAGATCTTGGGTACGATATTGATATGACCAAAGGTGCTAAAGAGTTTTTGGCTGAAAAAGGATTTGACCAGAAGTATGGAGCTCGACCGTTGCGTCGAGCAATACAAAAATATGTGGAAGATCCGCTTGCCGAGGAGCTACTGGGTAACGAACGGGTTGAAAACTCAACCATCAAAGTCAAAATGAACGGTGCCCGTGACGGACTCGCATTCGAGTGGAAAAGTCCTGAGTCAACCGGAAAATCGGATTCAAGCAAAAAGTCTGAAGAAGCCAAAAGCTAACGGAAGTATACCGTGATAGCGTTTCAAAGTGTGTTTCCGTCGTACCGCGGCGGGATATCCAAGTTTAGCGACCATCTTTACCAAGCGCTATCTGAGCGTTATCCCGTCAGAGCATTCAACTACAAGAAATTGTACCCACCGTTACTTTTTCCGGGAACATCTCAGTTCCTGGAGGAAAGTGACGAACCTTATGCGCATCCCACGCTACACGCGTACAATCCGTTCAATTGGAAGTCTGCTTACCGGCGAATGATCCATGCCGAAACCCAGGTCTATCTGTATTCGCATTGGCATCCTTTTTTCACGGCTTCTCAAATTAGTATCCTCAAGGAGATCAAAACACGAAATCCACAGGTTTACACGGCTGGTATCCTTCACAACGTGCTTCCCCATGAGCATTTCCCGATGCAGCAAGTACTTACACGCCGTCTGTTAACATTGACAGATACTCCGATTGTTCTTTCAGAACAAACGCATCAGGAATATGTTGGACTGATGTCGGGAGAGCGCCCACACCGATTGTTTCATCCTGTGTATGAACAGTCCTGGCCAACCGAAGACCGTGGATCAATTAGAAAACGTCTGGGAATACAACCTGGTGAAGTTGCGGTTTTATTCTTTGGACTGGTACGTTCTTATAAGGGACTTGACGTGCTCATAGATGCGTTGAATTTGATTCATCTTGAGAAAACACGCATCAGACCCTTCATCGTAGGTGAGTTTTATATCGATTCACAGCAGCTATTGAGCAAAATTAAAGATGAGCATTTGCCTTACTATGAAATTGTGAATCGGTATGTTTCTGACCAGGATGCTGCGAATTATCTGGCCGCCAGTGACATTATGGTTCTTCCATATCGTTCAGCCAGCCAAAGTGGAGTTCTGTCAAATGCATTGAACTTCAACTTGCCGGCATTGGTCACCGATTTACCTGGACTAACTGAGTTAGTTCGACAAGACGAAACCGGACGCATTGCTGAACCGGGCAATGCGGTATCATTAGCTCGGGAATTGGTCTATATGTCAACGGAAGCGGATCTTGGAATTATGAGACGTCATGTTGAGGCTTACCGAAAAGAGCTATCCTGGTCACGATTCGTGAATGCTTTCTCTGAGATTGTACATATTGGATAACTGTATTCGTTATTCTTTTAGAACACGTGTTGGTAAGGCCTAAGCAAAGGTGTTTTTATCGTTAGAACAAACACTTTTTATTGACTTCAAGTAGAACTCTCCGTATTTTAGCCTTTCTTGACACACAAAATTTAACCACAATTTTGTGTCGTTCTTTGACAGAATGAATATGCAATGGTCAACATTGAAAGCCGATTCAAGTTGGGTTCACACTCAATGGTTTTGGAAGGCAGTAAGTACGCTGAAACATGTTGGTTGGAATTGTTTTTTTTAAAAATCGGGGCGTAGCGCAGCCCGGTAGCGCATCTGCTTTGGGAGCAGAGGGTCGCAGGTTCAAATCCTGTCGCCCCGACCACATTTCAACACGTTTGAGCGCCCGTAGCTCAATCGGATAGAGCAACTGCCTTCTAAGCAGTAGGTTACAGGTTCGATTCCTGTCGGGCGTACATCGCATGGCGACATGGCCGAGTGGTTAGGCAGAGGTCTGCAAAACCTCGTACGGCGGTTCGAACCCGCCTGTCGCCTCCAAATAGGTCTAAATAAGAGTTAAAACCTAATGCCGCGTTCGTCTAGAGGCCTAGGACGGCGCCCTTTCACGGCGTTAGCACGGGTTCGAATCCCGTACGCGGTACTCGATTTTTTTTGTTTGACGGAGCCTGTAGCTCAGTTGGTTAGAGTGCCAGGTTGTGGCCCTGGAGGTCGTGGGTTCAAGCCCCATCAGGCTCCCCATTTTGCATCATCATTCATGCCGCGTTCGTCTAGAGGCCTAGGACGGCGCCCTTTCACGGCGTTAGCACGGGTTCGAATCCCGTACGCGGTACAACTAAAAAAGCCCGATAAGCATAGCTTATTGGGCTTTTTTAGTTGTAGATAAGGGATAAAAGAGAAGAGAGAAGAGAGAAGAGTTCGAGAGTTTAGAATTTTTATGTGGAATTTGTTCGTTTATTGTAAGGATTACGAGTTTTTTGACACTTGTAGATATGGAAAACAAAGAAACAAACCCATTAGATAGACTTTCTGTTTGGACTGAATCGATGGATTTTGCAGCGGAATACTATCCAACAATAAAATCAATTAATGATTTTGGCCTAAAGAATCAACTTCTCAGATCAACACTTTCGATCTCGTCAAACATTGCAGAAGGATTCGGAAGAACTTATAATAAGGAGTTCATAAGATTTCTGAGAATTGCAGTAGGCTCGCTCTACGAAGCGCAATCACAACTTATTTTGCAAACAAAGTTGGTGAGATTTCGATTGATGTGAACCGTATGCTAGAGAGCACTACAAAAATCCGAAGAATGATCTTCGGATTGATAGTTCACCTTGAGAAAAAATGAGACGTCCATCTCTTATCGATTATCACTTATCTTTTTTCACTATCCACTTTACCGTTTTCGACAAGCAGAACTAGCTGTCCAGCAGCTAGTTCTGCTTGCGCGCTACTACTAAAATCCCAGTACCTTTTTTATGATCACCGATCATGTCCAGACTCATCAGGAGTAAGCCAGGAATCAGTGTGAGCACATACCACGGAAGCATCAATAAAAGTGCGGTTTTTCCAATTTTGTTGATCCAAAGCATAGGCCATTTGATCAAAATGACCCAGGCTGTGTGTCCAGCCCAACCATAGGTATATTTCAGTTCAACGGGTTCCATGCCAGCTTCTCGTAGCTTAGCCGCTATCTCATCTTTGCTGTATCCCGGACGCGCATGCTCACCGACAAAACTGTCGTCTCCGCCAGCATCGTCTTCGGCATAGTGGGAGGGTGAATGCATGATGAACGTGGACTCCGGTTTCATAGCAGCTGCCAGGTTCTTAAGCACTTTGATATCCTCGTGGATATGTTCCATGACGTCCACACACAAGACCAGATCATAGTTTTTCCGGAAATCAGGCTCCAACAGATCCATTTGTTCAAAATCGATTCGGTCTCGTTTTATTTCTTTTTTGAAGTAATGCCTGCAGTCATCCAGATAGTCTTGCTTCACATCAATGGCATCGATTCGAATTTTACTGAACGTTCTGAGCATGAATTGATCATACTGACCGAATCCACAACCTGCATCCAGTATGCGTAGCCCTTTGAGTGCAATCATGGCATCTCCATAATGATCTGAGTACCAATTTCGCAAAGCCCTCCTGACAAACCAGCTTCTCAGAAAAAACAAGTCAAGCAGCGCATAAAAAAGACTCCGTAATGGTCGATTTTTTCGGATAAATGCAGCAAAGGAGTCCTTTACAGGATCGTAAGCGATCTGACTCATGGTTTATATCATCTCCCGGATGTTTACGTTTCGTTCTTTGGCACGGGCTTTGTTCATCATTTCACCCAGGAATCCAACCGAGAAGAATTGGAGTCCCAATACCAATAACAATATGCCGAACAGTAACAGAGGCCGATTCGACAAATACTGCTCAAAAAAGATGCGCATCACCACCAAATACCCGGTAATGACAGTACCAGCTGCCAGAAAGCCAACTCCTACGGAACCAAAAAAGTGCATCGGACGCTGAAAATAGACATGTATAAATAGCAAGGTGATTAAGTCAAGAAACCCGTTCAAAAAACGTGAGAGTCCGAATTTAGTCTTTCCATACTTTCGGGCGTGATGTTGCACCACCTTCTCTCCTACTCGTGAAAAACCTTCCCATTTGGCCAATACGGGAATATATCGGTGCATTTCACCGTAAATAATCAATGAATCGATCACTTCGCGCCGATATACTTTGAGTCCGCAGTTGAAATCGTGGATATCAATTCCAGAAATCATTGAGGTTACTTTATTGAAAAAGCGTGAAGGGATAGTTTTGCTGATTGGATCATGTCTCACTTTTTTCCAACCACTCACTAAATCGAGTCCTTGCTGATTTAGCTGATCAATCATCAATGGTACTTCTTTAGGGTCATCCTGTAAATCAGCGTCCATTGTCGCAATGTACTGACCACGAGCGCGTTCGAATCCTTTTTGTAGTGCCGAACTTTTGCCGTAATTGCGTCTGAAACGAATCCCGCAAATGCGGGAATCCTGTGAAGCCAATTCAGCGATCACGAGCCAGGATTTGTCGCTGGAACCATCGTCCACAAAGATGACTTCGTAGCTGAAACGGGGTTCCACGGCAGCGCGAATCTGATGGGCGAGTTCCCGCAACGATTCTTCTTCATTGAGCAAGGGAACCACAATGCTAACTTCAGGCGATTTGTCTGAAGAGGATTTGTTATATTCGGGTGAACTGTCGGACAACGGTTGTTGGTTCAAGGCGGTTAATATTGATTTTCAATGCGTTAATTTACAAAATCGCGGGCTAAAGGACGTCATGAAAAAACTGTTTTACTCAATCGGAGAAGTCAGCTCCCTGGCAGGGGTTAAAACGCATGTGTTACGCTATTGGGAAACCCAGTTTCCTGACCTGAATCCATTGAAAAATAAGGCAGGTAAAAGACTATACTCCGAAAAAGACCTGGAAGTGGTACTCCGATTGAAAGAATTGATCCGTGATAAAAAATTCAGTACTGCAGGTGCACGAAAAGAAATTAAGGGTATTGCTGAATACGCCAGCGAACCCATACCCCTTCACGTGCAACGGGAACTCAAGGAGATCCGCTTCTTTTTACAATCCATCCTCGATAAACTCTGATTTTAGTCTCCATGAAAGGTATTTCTTTTGGTGGATACACCATAAACTCGATTCAGACCGGACTATTCAGGCTCGATGGTGGAGCGATGTTCGGCGTTGTACCGAAAACGCTTTGGTCAAAAAAGATTGAATCTGACGACATGAACCGGATTCCGATGGGGATGCGGTCGTTGGTGATCCAGTCCAAAGCAACTGACCGTGTGTATCTCATTGACACTGGGATCGGGACCAAATTTGATGAGAAGATGAACAGGATTTATGGTGTAGATTTTTCTCAGGGAACCCTGGAAAGCGGCCTGAACAAACTTGGTCTGGATCGTGGTGATGTAACCGATATTGTATTCACACATCTACATTTTGATCATTGCGGAGGGACGTCGGCTTACAACTCAACTGGTGAATCTGAACTGCTGTTTCCAAATGCCAATCTTTGGGTGACCAAGTCGCAGTGGGACACCGCCACTAAACCGAATCAACGTGAAAAAGCTTCGTTTTTGCGTGAAAATATCGAACCCATTGCGCGACACCATCGTCTCATTTTGATCAATGGAAGTCATGTTTTAGAGGAAGGTTTTTATACCATGATCGTAAATGGACACTCACTGGGACAGCAGCTGCCGGTGCTCGAAGATGGCGACCGGAAGCTGGTTTTTGCCGCTGACCTTTTCCCGACCTATGCTCACGTCCCGGTGCCCTGGGTCATGGGCTACGACATGTATCCAGTCACAACAATGGAAGAACGCGAGCGTTTATTACGTCAAGCGGCCGATGAAAACTGGAACTTTTTCCTTGAGCACGACGCCCATCACGAGGTGATTCGTGTGGAATTCGATGGCAAAAACTATTCGGCCAGTGAGTTTTTAACCCTGGAAAGCCTGTAAGGCCTGCATGAAGGTGTCGGAGTCCACATTTTCTCCCGATTTGGTACGATTGTTCGTTCAGTCTGCCTGGAATAGGCTAGGTAAGGCGCGGTTGTGGGCTATTTTACTTACCGTTTTCGGCACTTTTGGGCTTGGATTCTTCTTCTTTTCTTTGCTCGAGCATTCGCTTTGGATGTCGCCAGCGGCAAAATTATCCATTTGGGGTGTGTTTACGGTTATTCTGATCGGTCTCGGAATTTGGTTGGTGCGCTATCTCAAACACGACTCTCTTAATAACACGATTTGGCAGTTTACAGACCGGTTTGACCAGGCACCGGTACGATATCTGATTGATTTGACAGAAACCCCCGAGACGGAACAATCAGATTTCCACAAAGCAGCTGTCCGCCAGAACCTTGAGCTGATATCGCGTGAGAAACTCGATTCAGACTTGGAGAAGTTTGTCCGTGAGCACACGTTCAGCGCGGCACGTCGGGCGGCGGGAGTGTTGTTCGGGGCAGGGGTTGTACTTGCCGGGCTGATGAGTGCATTTCAGCCAGGTACCGTGACGCGCGTACTTCTGGCGGGAACACAATTTGAGCGTCCGAATCCCTTTGAGTTTTTGGTTACCCCTGGAAATAAAGTCATAGAGCAAGGCACCGATGTTGAAATCACGGTACAGTTTTCTGATGAGGTGCCTGAGCGAGTCGTTTTAGCTCTTAAAACCGATGCAGAAGACACGTTTCGGGAAGTCCGGATGGATGCCGGACCTGCCGGAGGGTTTCGTACGGTGGTTACGCTTGTTTTCGACGACTTTGATTATCAGGTCCGCATGGACGGGTATCAAAGTGACGTGTATCGGTTGGACGTGCAGTTGTTGCCCAGATTCAGTTCTCTGGAGTTGACTGTGGTTCCGCCACCCCACGCCCGGCTTGATCGTGAAGTGATCAGGTACCCATTTACCCGTATACAGGCATATCCGGGTAGCAGAGTTATGATTTTGGGTCGGACGAATGCTATGGTGGAGCAAGTCAGGTTATGGTCACGGGATTCGGGGTTTGTGGAGCTGGGTACGGGGGCAGATGTGGAGTTTCGGGGTGAGATTGAAGTGGCTGGGGCGGACAGTCTGTGGTTTGAAATGAACGATGTGAACGGGCTGGCGAACAGGAACACGTTTGCGTTTACCATCGAGCCGTTGGTGGATGAGTTTCCGATAGCTTCGTTGATTGATCCGGCGAGTGACATATCGGTTTTGGAGCCGTCGGTTATTCCGGTGACGTATCAGCTGAGCGATGATTTCGGGTTCTCTAGGGCTTCGTTGCGTTACGAGATTGAGCGGTCTTATGGATCTAACCGGACGCAGTCGGGGGCGGTGCGGTTGGCTGTGCCAGGAGAGCGTGCGGCGGTGGATCAGCTGGACTGGGATGTGTCCGGATTTGGGCTGTTCCCGTTGGATGTGGTTCGATTTTGGGTGGAAGTGGCCGATAATGATCGTCCGGGTGGTTTCAAAACGGCACAATCGGCGACGGTAACGATCCGAATCAGCTCGGTTACTGACGCACTTCTTGCACAAGAGGAACAGGAACAGGATCTGGCTGATGCATTAGAGTCGTTTCAAGAGGCGTATAATCAGAATCGACAGGATTTGGAACGACTCCGTCAGCAACTCACCGAGCAGCAGCAAAATCCAATTGAACAGTCACGCGAAGCAGAGGCCATTCGAGAGCAACGAGAGCAACTCAGTGAGCAGTTGGAGCAGTTGCAGGAGCAGTTCGAAGAGTTGGCAGAAGAGGTTAGAACTGGACCAGAATTATCTGAAGAGACTCAGCGCATGTATGAGGAACTGCAACAGTTGATGCAAGAAATCGATGATCCGGCGATTTTGGAGGCACTCAAAGCGTTGCAAGATGGACTTCAGAATGCAGATCAGAATATGATTCGGGACGCACTGGAGCAGATCGACTTCAATGAAGAACGGTTTCAGGAGCGTTTGAATCGTACCGCAGAGTTGTTCAAATCCCTGCAAATGAATGCCGAACTAGATCGGATGAGTAGTATACTGGAAGATTTGGCGAAACGTGAGGAGGCATTGATCGGTGATGAGTTACCGGAAGTGGACGAACAACTGGAGCGGCAGGAGCAAATTCGAAACGAGTTGAACACCCTTCCTGAAAGACTGGACAGACTGCAGGAACGAGGGCCCCAACGAGCTCAGGAACAGCTCGAACAGTTGAAAGGGCAGACCGACGAAGGAATCCGGGAGTCAAGCCAGCGTTTACAAGAAGACATCAACGAGCTTCAGGAACAGTCTGGGCAGCAAGATAGTCGGCAGCAAGATAGTCGGCAGCAAGACGGACAACTACAGGAATCCAGTCCCCAGCAGCAGCAACGCCGCCAGGAGATTCGGGATCAGCTCCAGCAGATGCAACAATCCATGGTGCAAACCAAAGCCATGATGAATCAGCAGCGGGTTCAGGTCAATATTCAGGCCTTACTGGGCATTATGCAGTATTTGTTACTGTTATCCGATGCGCAGGAAAATGTTGTAACACGGACTGGAGAAGCCATTCAAGGATCTACGGCTTTCATAGAACTGGCCAGAACACAACGAAACATTACCCGTAATTTTTCTCAGATCACGGATTCATTGTACCGGGTTTCGGCCGAAATTCCGTCTTTCCCAAACAGGGTAAATTCCCGAAAGGTAGAGGTTTTAAAAAACCTGGAAACTTCGATTCAATGGATGGCAGAGCGTGACCGGAACCGGGCAACTGCTGAAAGCCGGATCGCACTGGGGGGTATCAACGAGATAGCTTCGCTACTTGCGGATTTACTCGAGGCAATTCAGAATCAGGATGGAAGTGGGAGCGGATCCGGAGGGATGTCGGCCGAGCAGATGCTCGAACAACTTCAGAACATCTCTGGTAACCAGCAGCAGCTGAATCAGCAGATCCAGGACATGATCAACGATTTGCAGGGGGAACGGTTGCTTCAGGGACAAATGGAGCGTCTGGATCAGATGGCCCGGCAGCAAAACGACATCCGAAGACAGTTACAGCAGTTGCAGCAGGGAGGTGGAATGGGATCTGGTGACCAGCTTATGAGCGATTTACAGCGCATCAGTGAAGAAATGGAAGATGCGATCAACGATTTGCGGGGGGGCGTGATTGATCGGACGTTGATTTCTCGACAGCAGAATATATTGTCCAGGATGCTTCAGGCCGAACGTGCGCTGAATGAACGGGAACAGGATGAAGAGCGGCGTGGTCGGCAGCCCGATGCCATTAATCCCAGACTGAGTCCCACCGAATTGACCCTGGAGGCCCTGCGAGAGCAGATACGACGGGGTCTGCAGGAAAATCGAGGCACCCGATTCAGCGATGAGTACCAGCGCCTGATACAGCGGTATTTTGAGTTGCTTGAGAGAGCAGATGAGAGATGAGGGATGAGAGATGAGGGTTACTTCATCTAGCCATCAAATGGCCAAATTTTTCTAGATGATTTGTATGGATAAGCAGCATATTTGCATAATGATTGCCGTTTAGAATTTTAGCATTATGAAGCTCATATATCCCGTAAAATTTGAAATGATGTCTATGAGCGAAATCCAATAAATTTGGCAGGTATGTGTGTCTGGAATCATCGGGGCTGAACCCTACCTCACAATACAAGACACTGATGGCATCCTTACTGAGCATCTCTTTAAATCCATTGAGAACCTCGATTTCGTAACCTTCCGTATCAATTTTGAGTAAGTCGATGTGTGTTATCGAATGAAGCTTACAGAACTCATCCCCAGTGGTTACCGTAATCGTTTCCATTACCTTGGATTCGGGATTTTGAGCTTCCTTTTTAAGAGAGTTTAAGACGGATTTATCATCAAACAGAGCTATTTCAACGGATTCCTGTTTATCACCTAGAGCCAGTTGGTGACACACCACATTTTTGAGTGATCCAGTACTTTTTACCAATTCGGTGAACGTTTCAGAAACAGGTTCAAAACAATGGGTATCCACTTCAGGATAGATTCGGGTAAACATCTTCACCGTTTGACCAATATTTGCCCCAACATCGAAAATTACGACAGGATCTTTCGCAGGGAAAATGCGTTTTTTAAAATCAAAAAGGATATTCTCGCCGATTTTATAATCTTCTCTATAGTTTCTCGCTTTTCTAATCAAAAAGCCGATGACACGATTTAGAAAGTTGGTGTTTTTCATTAGTTGAACGGACTAGTGATTCGTTTGCAATGGCAAAAGATAAGCCTTTATCTCGAATATTTCTCTTTTCAAAAGGCACGGAATCGTGGTTCAGCTGAGATTGAATACCACTAAACAGAACACGAAAAGCGAGATGATGCGCATTTAACCGGCAAATTGACCACGGTTGACTCCGATTTGGGTCACAGATGAGGCGTTGAATGGTGTACAGACGAGGGATGAGGGATGTGGGGTCAGGTATGAGAGACGATGATCCTGATGAATCTGCTTGCCAGCTTGCCTATTTGCCTGCTTACCCAAATTCATAATCTCGCTCGACCAATGCGATACGTGTTTTGTAATGAGAGTACCAATCGACCCTACCCTTTTCTTGGGCAACTTTGTGGTAAGCATGCTCTTTCCATTTACGAATCGACTCAAGATCCCGCCAATAGGACACCGTAATGCCAACCTCATTGCGGGCAGTCTCCATACCCAAATATCCATCCTGCTGCTCCGCTAATTCTACCATCCATTTGGCCATGTTGGCATAACCGTCATCGACATCTGTTCTGACCGATGTAAAAACCACGGCATAATATGGTGGTTTTGGAGTGTTGGCGATTAAAGGTTCTTGTATTAGTTTCATTTTTTACACTAAATTTATGCTGGCCAACTCTTTACCAATCGTCTGGATTCCGGAAATGATCTTGTTGGCTTGTTTGGTCGATGGATGTTTTTTGCCACGGACATACTGCGATAACAACGTCGGGTTCATTCCAATGCGTTTTGCAAGAAAATTTGCATTCAAGACCTTGTAATGCTGGAAAAATTGCTGTAGATCCAGATTCAATCGGATGTTATCTGAGCTTATCATGTAACCATGGTCTTCCATTGCCATATTAACTGCCTCGACAACATTGTCGTATAGCTGAGACGTATCCTCACCGGTTGTAAAAACAGCCATGTCTTCCGTGTACGCCGAAAATCCGGTGTTTGTAACTTCGACGGTAACTTCGATTATTTTCTTGAGCTTTTTCATGGTCCTACACTTTAATTCCAGCAAGTTTGAATAACTTTTTCTCCAGTCCTTTACCAAGTTCCTGGCTTCCATGATTTGGAAAAATGATTGTTCCGGGCTTAGAGTCGAGCCGAAGCTTAACGTGTGCCCGCTTCTGGGAAACCGGATACCAACCATATCTCAAAAGAATACGATATGCTTCAGAACATTTCATCCATAAAAGTAAATTATTATTTACTTTTATTTAAGTTATTTTTACCCTAAATGCTTGTTAAGCTACTCAATAACTATATCGTACTTGGACAATAAACCGGATAATCCAAGGGCAGAGAACCGTGCTTTTTTAAGTCGATTGGTCTCGGGATCGATAGAAAAGTTGTAGGACGTCCTGAAATCGGCTTTTTCTAGAACTGTGCGGTCGAGAGTAGCTCTGGACAAGTCACAATTATCAAAAACGGCTTCGGTCAGGTCGGTCTCAGTGAAATCTACTTCCTTCAGACATGAGTTCTTGAATGCGGTCTTCATGATTTTAGTCCTAACAAACGATGTATTATCCAGCTGACATCCATCGAACCGGAACGATAGTCCAAACTCACTACACGAGTCGAATCGGAGCCCTAAGAGTTTACATCCTTCAAAATCCACATCCCGAAACGCAGTTTTATACAGCTTGCAGAGGCTCAGGTTACAGTCCACGAATGAACACTCGATGAATGAGCATTCGGACAAATCCTGCTTTGAGAAGTCGCATCCATTAAACACACAATTCTCGTACTCCCCTTTTTCAAGTGTTGAGACTTTTACGAAGTGTTCGTCGATATAGTAGTCATCCTGCATTTTTGATATAAAATCTACAATAAGTTAAGCTGAAGACAAATTTTGCTGGGTTTTTTTTCTACAACTGAAATTCCGTAATAAATGATACACGAATGTGTTACAGTGATAATTCAATAAAACAGTTATGAAGTTTATCGTACAAGAGTCTACCCATAATTTACCGTTGTAGATTGAAGTCATTCAGTCTTGTACTTTGGTAAGTCAATGTTTGTGACTGGCGTTGAAATTCCGTATCCGCCTGAATTTCATCCATTTAAACACTTCAAACCAAATTACAGATACTGCTGCAACCAAAACGGTTAATCCAAATTCCTGAAGGTTTAAACTGTTTAGTTTAAAGAACTCGGCGAACATAGGGATGTACAAAATGGTAAATAGCGTCATCAGGGTCACCCCAATGATGATTGGAAAAAGATTGTTTTTGTTTTTGATGCTTTCAAACAGACTGTAAACGAACGAACGATTGACTAAACTCAGAAAAATATTGGCAAAAATCAGGGTGGTGAATACCATTGCCCGGGTAGTTTGTTCGTCCCGACCGCTATGAACCGCATCATGATAAACAAAGATAACTCCGGCTGTAATGAGTAAACCTTGGATGATACTGAGGGTAAGCTCATGTAAATTCAGGAATGTATCCGTCATTTTCCGCGGCTTTTGCTCCATAGTGTTCTTCTCCATGGGTTCGTTTTCGTAAACTATGGAGCAGGTTGGACCCATGATCAGTTCTAGAAATATGACGTGCACGGGCGTAAAAATATGGGGGAATTTCCATCTCAACAGTACCGGTAGGGATACCGTTAGAATGATCGGAATGTGGATGGAAATGATATACTGAATGGCTTTTTTGATGTTGGCATAAATTCGTCTTCCGGCAGCTATGGCGGTGATCAATTTGCCCAAATCATCGTTGGTAATCACCATAAGTGCAGCCGCTTTGGCGATTTCAGTTCCTTTATTTCCCATTGCAACGCCAATATGGGCCGATTTAAGTGCTGGAGCATCATTCACACCGTCACCAAGCATCGCTACCACCTCACCATCCTGTTTTAACGCGTTCACCATTGCCAGTTTTGCTTCAGGAAACATGCGAGTGAACAACGTTGTTTTACGGGATAAAGCCCTAACTTCGTTCTGAGTACGCTCAACGATTTCTGTACCATTTATTGGTAATGATTCATTGATGATTCCGGCTTGTTGAGCGATGGCATGGGTGGTGTCGGCATTATCGCCCGTGATTACTTTTACTTTGATTCCGGCCTGGTAAATCTGCTGAAACACCTGGTGGATGTCCTTTTTCGGTGGATCATAAAACACGGTAAATCCCAAAAATTCAAACGGGAAGTCTTGTTGTTTTTCAGGGAAATCGGTGCCGTCGAAGCTGGCCCTGGCTACTCCCAACACCCGGTAGCCTTGTTTACCGAAATCCTGAATTCGTTTTCGGAGTATATCTTTTTCGGATTGTGAGAGGTTGGAGACTTCCATGAGTGCTTCGGGAGCTCCTTTGGCAGCGATGATACGATTTCCGGATCCATCCTCAAAAATATGGGTCATCATCGGAGGTTTTCCGTCCAGTGGATACTCATGAATCATGCGGTAGTCCGTTCGGCGATCCTTTGATTGAGTCTGTTCATACACCTGATGAATACGTTTCTCCATCGGATCGAACGGAACAGGTTCACTACTCCACATAGCATACTGGATCAGTTCGCCAAGTTCCGGAGCATTGAAATCAGACTCCTCTACGATTCGGTTGTTTTTGAAGTCGTACAGTAAGGAGAGATGCATCGAATTTTCGGTGATGGTGCCCGTTTTGTCGGAACAAATGACAGTGGTGCTTCCTAAGGTTTCGATCACACTGCTTCGTTTAATGATGATCCCTTCTTTCATGAGTTTCCAGGCCCCCAAAGCCATAAAAGTGGTAAACGCGACCGGAATTTCTTCCGGTAAAATCGACATCGCCAGGGTTAAGCCTACTAACAAGCTTTCAATAAGATTCCCGGACTGCCAGAAACTGAATCCCCAAACAAGCATAAAGACCGCTATCCCAATAGCCGCCATGTACTTCACGAATTTCGTGATCTGGTTATGCAGAGGAGATGATTCTTCTTTTATTTCCTGAATGGATAGTCCGATTTTACCTAGTTTGGTTTGGCTACCAATTTGTTCGACTTTAAAAATGGCCAATCCCGAAACCACCAAGGTTCCACTGTACACGTTCCGATCCTCAGAATCCGCACTTTTGAACACCGAGTAGCTTTCACCAGTAAGTGACGCTTCATTCACCGAAAAGTCATTGCTATGGACAATCTGTCCATCGGCATTGATCATTTTCCCCTCCTCAATGATGCACAGGTCGTTCACGGAAATCTCTCGGGTTGGAATGTGAAGGACTTTTCCATTTCGGATAACCGTGCTGAGTGGTTCGTTGAGTTTTTCGAGCGCTTCCAGGGCCTTTTTACTTCGATTATCCTGGTAAAATGAAATGCCAGATACCGCGAAAATAGCTCCTAACATGAACAGTGCTTCGGAATAATTCCCTACTATCACATAGATCACTGCAACGGCAATGAGCAACAGCAGCATCGGTTCTTTTACGATATCGAACACGATGTTGTACCACCTTCCTTTTTTGAGGTTGGTGGCTTGGTTTAAACCAAATGTACTTCGAGATTGTTGCAGCTCCTCGTCTGTAAGTCCTACCAGATTGGGTGGTATGATATAGGACATGGATAGTTTTATATTAAAATAACGGGGTCAATTCCTTATCACCAACGTTCTGCGACTTTACAAATAATGGACTTCGAAGTACAAAGCTGTTGATTAATTCCTTTACTCCAATGTACCTGAAAGTCCACTAAACTTCACTCAGAAAAAGTGGTTCTTATTGACCCATCAGACATCAAACACTGAAATCAACCCTACAATGTAAAACCATATGATTCCATACATGGTAACTGAATGGATTCTATTGAGTGTGGTTCTGTCGTATTAAATCAACGACAAAAACAAACCTTTCTAAATTGATGAATTCTGATTACATCTTCTTAGACAACATTGCTCTATCGATATTTAGACATTGGACCTAGATTTTGAAATGCGCAAAATTTCGTCTTTACTTAAACTGGTAAATCCACTTTTCTCATGTTATACAACCTATGAATTCATAAACTGAGTGCTTTGATTTCGTCTACGAGATTCGGATACAATTTAATCAGCTCATTCCTGTCGGCTAACTCGAAATCTTCAAAATCGAACCCTGGAGCCACCACACAACTGACAAGAGTAAAACCCTCACCGCTTTTGATTCCTGCCGCGAACCACGTATTAGCGGGAATCGCGATCTGCGGTTCTTCGTTCAAGTCCAGTCGATTACCCAAGACTCTCGTTTCGATAACTCCGTCGTTGGTAATCATGTGGATTTCCAAGGGCTCACCTTGATGAAACAACCAAAGCTCGTCTGATTCCACTCTATGGAAATGCGATTTGTCTGTACCCTTAAGCAAATAATAAATGGCAGTCCCGGCACTTCTGATTCTACCATCGTTAAGCGTGATTGATTTCTCTGCTCGGTACGTTTCCCTGTAAAATCCACCCTCAGGGTGCCGGGTGAGATTGAGTCGTTCTATGATGGATTCTGCAGTCATGGTGGGTTTAAATTTCCGAAATGACTGGCACAACGACCTCCGAAATAGCCATGTCACAATTCATTTACCAATTGTCTTTTGTGTTGGATTAAATAATGTCTTTTTTCAGTATCGACTTCAGTTGCAAGTCGTTCCTGAATTTCGAGAAATTTGTTGCTTACACGTATAAATTTTTCTGTTAGTAAAAACTTTTCTAACCACTCTGAAAAGTCGGTCAAGTTGTCATGCTTGTTAGTGTAGTAAAAAAGGTTATCTGCAAACTCTTGAGTTTCCAAGTTTGAGCCTTCATATTTTTCAAGCTTCGTTACTGGTCTGCCGAAAAAAAAGTCGAACAGATACGTCTTACTACAAAACGTTTCAAATGCTTTTTTCTCAGCTTCTTTCAGTCTGCCGGTCTTGAAAAGTATAATTGTCCACTCGAATAAAAAATCGGGATAACAACTGTCGTCTGGAAAGTTTTTATTAAACCAGTTCATGTATCGTAGTCCGCCCGAAAAGTCGCCAATTTGAATGTGAAATTGTGGAGGAGCATAACGAAGCCCACGACTGTCGTCATAATAACCACCCCATCGTTTTTTATCAGCCGCAAGAGCCGCTTTTATTTTTTTGATTTTGGTTTTAACTCTTTCAATTTGTTTTTCAGTCATTGTGTGCAAAATAGTGATAGGTTTGGTTGGATGTAAATTAATAGCAATCCACTTATTTACAATGCCAATTATTGGGAGAGCATACACAACCATCAAATACAAAAACCTAATAACAAACGTAGCTAGTTAGGGGAAGCTTTCAGTGCCATAAGGTGAAAATAGTTAGAATTGGTGCAAATTTACACCACTTCTACACCAGTATCAACTTTTTAAACGAATCTGACCCAAGATCCCAACTGTATGTTAGATTCCACACAGAAACATGTTTATATCAGAGATTACTATTTTCAGTTTGCTCAAACTATATGTTTACAAACTGAACTCTTTGATTTTGTTTTCCAGATTCGGAAACGATTTCATCAGTTCGTCTTTGTCGGCTAGTTCGAAATCCTCAAAATCAAATCTTGGAGCCACCACACAACTGATAAGCGAGAATCCCACTCCACTTTTGATACCCGCTGCGAACCAGACATTTGCCGATTACAGTTATCGATTCAAAATACGCTTCAATCTACTCACGCGAGATTTTAAAAAAGCCGAACCTACATCAATAGCTAGGTAAAATAGCTTAATTGGACCTGGTTTAGTTCTGTTGGAATTACCATTCAGCAAAGCCAAATTATTCTCAAGTGCAACTATACTTGTTGGATAAATATCTGGGATTTCTTCTGAAAAAAGCCACTCGGTATTACGTTTCAAGCGCCTATCTAAAAAATACACAGTTCCAGACTCTGGAAACTTCTCATGAGCAAGTTTAAAATATTCCTGAGATTTCATTTTATCGTTAATGGAGTTCATTAAAATGATAAGTGAAACTAAATGACTTTGTTTCAATGACGTTGTCTCTTTTCTTAATTCATCAGTGACTTTTTGTAATGAATTCGGACATCCATTAAGAGCATAAAAAATATGACACCCAAGTATATCAGGAGGTGACGAGATCGACGTCCAATTAAAATCAACATCCTTATTATTCAAAAAATCTCTTACGGCACATCTGCCAAGCGACAGAACTTCCAAATCAATCATATCTGCATGATCAACAGTAGGAAGATCAACGTACTTATGGATATCATCATTTTTTTTCCATTTTAGATTATTTGCAGCAAGAACATGAAACTTACCCAGAGGAGATCTTCGCACGTGAATGACTTTTGGCAATCCAACAAATGAGACTTTTGCCAATTCTCTCTTTAAAGGTCTTGGTTGAAATAACTTTCTTCTGTGCAATGGAGGGGCGTCAACCATTACTACAAATTCAGCACGCATTTGCGAACCTGCAAGAAGACGTCCAACCAACCAGGCTAAACCTCCGCCAAATGAAAAACCAAATAGTATGTTAGGCCTGGGTATAATACCTTTTTGAATACCTTCAACAATTTCTAAAGCCGCTATCCACCATCTCCCTCCTTGAAGCATATTGCCTCTTTTTATTGGGTAATCAACAACCCATAAGTCATAATCTTCAAAGATTGCAGCACTGTGAAAAGGTTGTGCATTTGACAATCCACAAATACCAGGCATTGATAGAGCAATCCCTTTTGAGGGTTTTAAGCTTGGTTGAAAAAGTTTTGCACGAAGAGATTTAAACCTAACTATCTGATGAGTAAAGGGATTTTTATTCTCCAGGATTTTAGAAAGATTTTGAAATGTGCAATCGGTTCTAATCTCTTGTGGAGAGATTTTTTTTTCAAAACTTTCCTCTACCTCGGCCAAGAGTGTCATAAATCCTAATGAATCACCACCAAGTGCAAAGAAGTCTGAATCGTATTTATGAGCACCTTTCCATAAAATTGAGTCCCATATTTGAACTAGGCGATTAGAATCTGATTCCGTAAAAGAATTTAAGTTAGTTGAGCCAGGTTTTGAAATAAGTGAATGAAGTGCCTGATAATCAACCTTACCACCTACCATCAAAGGAATTTGAGCTAAAGTCTGTATGGTACGTGGAATCATGTAACTCGGTAATTTTGAGGATAACTGGTTACGCAAATCCTCAGACGTCAACATACCCGTATTTGTGGTGATAAACCCATAAAGTGCTATATCATTCTGATCAATTTTAGCAATTACAGCCGCACCTGTTACTGTTTTAACACAGCGTAAGCGTTGTTCAATTTCCGATAGAAAGACCCGATTTCCACGAATTTTAACCATCCGATCAACTCGCCCAAGGTGGACAAGATTCCCGTTTGGTAGCTGATGCACGATATCTCCTGTTGCATAAACTCTTTCATCTGAACTCACTTCAATTGGAGTAAATCGATCTTTGTCTATGGTACCTTTTTGGTAATCACCTAATGCATGAAAATTTGATCTCAAAATGAGTTCACCTGTGCATTTGTCTTTATCATCAGCATCATCGATTGGTCGAATAGCATAATTGAAAAAAGGGTATATCCTTCCAATAGGAACAGTATGACCTGCATCAAGTGTATTTGCATCTGTGTTACTCCAAATGAACAGTGAACTTTCGGTACTCCCGTACACATTTTGAATTAAACAATTTGGTTTTAATACAGAAAATGCAAGTTCTAAATCACTTTTTAAAAGTGGTTCACCTGAGAAACGTACAGCCTCCAGTAGTCTCAGAGACTTTTTTGCTTTCGGTAAAACTGCAAGTTTTCTAAATAAAGATGGTGTTAATCTAACATGCCGTATACCAAGTCTTGAAATGGAATCAAAAATTACATTAAATCCTGACGTCTTGACATCCGATAAACAAACCGCACCACCTGAAAATAGAAATACCAATACATGATGTAGAAAGCCGTAATTGCTATGCGAACCAGCAATTAGGACTCTACTTTCGTGTGGTATGCGCATTAGCTTAATGGAACTCTGAACCTTTACCTGAATTGTAGTTGTAGCATAAGTGATTAGTTTGGGTTTACCGGTGGAACCAGAAGTCGGAAAAATCATTGCTGGTTCATTGGGACGTAGTCCTTTACCTTTTTCTAACGTGCCAGAGCGGCCATCGGAAATAAGTTTAGTTACCTCAGGAAAATTTTCAAGAAGATGTGCGGTTGAAAGATCAACTATAACTAAAGTACAACCTGAGGTTTTGATAAGTTCAATTATCCGTTCAGGAGGATGACCTGGCTCTAGTAGAAGGAAAGGCCTACCTGATAGTGAGCATGCAAACCAAGACGCTATTGCATTTAGTCCGAGTTGCTGTAGCAGAGCAACTGGACCGGATAAATTTCCTAACTCGTTGATTTCACTTGAAAGGCCAGCTGCACGACAAGCTAAATCATGAAAACTATAGACTTCTTCTTCAAAAACCACTGCTGCTGAATCCCGAAAATTTGATACTACTTCAGCAAGTGCGTCGGGTAGTGATTGAAAGATTTTTTCACATTCAGGGGGTGCAAAAATTGATTTTTGCCAAATCAGATCCTCAAATTCCGAGTGATTCATTTGTATCAGAGTTTTGTCTATTAGCGCCACGATAAATGGTATGGTGCAAACATGACATTATGATCCAACAAACTTTTTGACGTAATTAGCTTGGGCACTAATGTGTTATTATGAAATTGAAATCCAAGGGTACCATTTTGTATCCGGATTGCTCCGCCTGGAAAAGGTCGAAATGAAAGCAAGTCTGAATGTGCTACTTGTTTCATAAGCAAACCATCTTTTCCTGAAGTGATGTTTGTTAAATCTTTCGCCCACTTTAACTCAGCCAACTTATACAATGCTGAACGTTGCTCAGCTTCCTCTCTGCTACAATGACGCCCTAGAAAACGTTCTACAATAAGGTGCTCATCTTCTGAGATTATCGAATGTTGGTTCGAAAGATCAACTGAAATACTCGGGTCGAAATCGTTAAGCTCGGATTGTAAAAGTACCGACACTGTGTTTTCAGCACCGAAAAACTTTATCATTCCCCTAAGTTGATTTGCATATTTTTCTGTTTCCGAAATGGGAATATCGTTGACCCATTTTGCAACACCATTGTTTATCACGATAAAAAACTGAATGCCAAAATTATAAAAGACCTCAATTTTTTCCTTTAATAATGCAATTTGATACAAAAGCATCAGTTCAGTTTGATCTGGCTCAAAATTTAAATCTAATCTATCAGGCATTAATGAAGCGCGGTAGCCACCGTTATATAAAAGAAGAAAAATCAAAGGTTTTCCACTGCAAATTTGACGGAAAAGATTTTGTTGGATTTGACTTACAGTTTGGCCCAACTTTTTTTTAGATTGGTAATTAAACACCCGATGGATCAGGATCTTGGTAGCTTCTTCTGCTATTTTCGAGGGGCTGAGTGATTGATTTGATTTCTGTAAACCAGATGGTACCGACCAGACACTATGAATATGTTCAGACCTTTCATTTATCCAATTAGTTACCAGAGTTGTAAGCTCTGAATCGGTTTTATCCAAATCATAAAGCTTCGAGTCATCAGCAACAGGTAAAATCAAATTTACTTTCATTTGTCATTGTATAAATTAACTTTGCTGGATTGAAAGCTTCCCCGAAAGTAGCTACGAAATTTAATTTCAAAATAACTACTTTGAGGAACCATGAAAAAATCGAATTTCACCGAGACCCAGATATTGGCGATTGTCGCCGAGGCCTAATCCGGTCGCAAGATCCACGATATCTGTCGCGAGCACGGAATCACCCAGGCCACGTTCTACAACTGGCGCAAAAAGTACGCGGGTATGCAGCCTAACCAACTTAAACGTCTTAAGGAGCTGGAAGCGGAGCTGACCCAGTTCAAGCGAATGTATGCCGACATAGCCCTGCAGAACCAGGTACTCAAAGACGTCATAGAAAAAAAGCTTTGACGCCAGCTGAAAAACGGGAGCTGGTGGATTATGCCCGTAGTGAACACAACATGAGTCTTCGACAAGCCTGTTTGCTATTCTTGCTGAGTACCTCGGTGTACTACTACCGAGCCAAACGCCGTGACCAGGACGATCATATCGTTCACGAGCTGCATTCATTGGCCCATGTTCATTCGCGTTGGGGCTTCTGGATGATGTTCCATCGATTGAGGCAGAATATGCACACCTGGAACCACAAACGTGTGTACCGGGTGTACACCGAGATGCGGTTGAACCTAAGGCGCAAGTACAAACAACGGCTTCCTTCACGGATCAAACTCCCGTTGATCCAACCCTTGTTTCCCAACATGAACTGGAGCATGGACTTCATGAGCGACGCGCTGCTGGTCGGACGCCCGTTCCGTAGTTTTAATGTCATCGATGACTACAATCGTGAGGCATTGAACATCACGCAGGACACCAGCATCACCAGCACTCGGGTCATCCGAGAACTCGATGAACTGGTGGAATGGCGTGGTAAACCCGAACAGATCCGGGTGGACAATGGTCCGGAGTTCATGGCAGAAGCGTTGCAAGATTGGTGTGATGACAAACAGATTGAGCTGGTGTTTATTCAAAAAGGAAAACCGAATCAGAATGGATTCGTGGAACGGTTCAACCGAACCTACCGAGAAGAAGTGCTGGACGCTTATGCCTTTGAGAGTTTGGCACAAGCCCGTCAGATCACTCAGGCATGGATGTGGGTGTACAACAACGAACGTCCACATAGTGCGTTGGGCTATCTTCCGCCAACCGTGTTCCTTCAAAAACATGGGCGGCTGATCAATTTCCCGACCCTACAAAAAGACACTACCATCGAATACAAAAACCTAATAACAAACGTAGCTAGTTAGGGGAAGCTTTCAACTCAGTCTGCGTTTATTGGTCCATTGCGCATCACCAAACACATCATGTAGCAATTCAAAATTGGCTTTCTCAATTTCACGCAGTGAGTTTTGCAGTTTCTTGCCAATATCAACCGATGTTTTGCGTACATCACTCCAATGGCAGCCATCAGGAATCTGAAAACGGTGATTTTCACGAAACCCGGCATAGTCAATATCGCCATCCGATAATTCCAACGCCTCTTGATATTCTTCGTCCCAGATGTCAGAAACCCGCTTGAAGAATAAAAGCGGAAAAATGTATTGTTTAAAGTCAGCCGCATCAATCATTCCTCTTAGAATGTTGGCCGCTCCCCATAGGTAATCTTCTAATTGTTTTTGTGTCATAGTTTTAATTTCTTTAAGTGTCGCATCACTTCTCTCTCCACTTCATCAAAGTCGGGCAAGTCTTGAATTTGATCAGCCATGGATGATTGCCAACGTCCTTTATATTGTGGTAGTCGTTGCTCCAGTTTGTTGTGAAATTCAGTTGGGTCAATTTCCTTGCTTTCGCATTTAGTCTTGAATTCTGTGATATAGAAATCGACATCCATTTCATGAATTTCAAGAAGGTACCAGATGTCGTAAAAATCACGCGCCTGCATACGTTGCATTACAGATCTCATTTTTTCTACCAGCACCTCTTCTAAAGGATAGCAAAGCAGCTTGTGATCTTCCTGATCTGTATAACCCAGAAATGCTTCTTTCAACACCGGATCGAAAACCAAGGATTCGCTTCTGGAAATGTCTACTTTGACCTTTTTGTTAGCACCTAATCCACCAAGTGGACCAACATAGCTGATATAGAAGTTGATGCCTCCATCTTCGTGTTCATTGTTATCAATGATTTCAAGTGGGATGTTGGCTTCATCACGTACGTATTCAAAGACTTCTCTAAACCATTCAAATATTTGATCATTCGAAATTTTGTTGTCCAACAAAGTGAAATCAAGGTCTTCCGAAAAGCGGTAGTCTTCGAAATAGACCTTTTTCAAAACGGTCCCACCTTTAAAAACAATGCTTTTTGAGAGTCGCTCATGTTTAGCAATGCCCTGCAAGATCCAGGAAAGGATATAATCTTTCTCAATCTGCTGATCTCGCACCCCAACCTCACGAGCCTTATTTTGTATTTCTCCTGGCTTTATCATGTGTAGATGGCAGATTTAATGGTTTCAGTTTCCAGATTTTGTTGAATGCTCCAACGACTTATCATTTTACCAGATTTCGGCAGTTCTGTGTCTAGAAGTACATAGGATACAGTCTTGGCTTTTTGGAGCTGTTTTGTAATGCCGGAATTTATTTCAAGCGTTTCGAGAAGGAATCCCAATCGTTTAATGACTGCTTGTGATTTGAATCTCAGAGCGTATTCAAGCAGCCGGTCATACTTGATTTTGTCTTTTGAGGTATGAATAGCCCGGGCTATTTCAACTATGCCACCGGCATAATCCGGCTTGAATAAGCAGTCAATGAAAGTTTTTTCCAAATCCGAGCACATGACCTTATTAAAATTGTCAATCCAGATTTTCTTGGAGCCAAAAAAGTGATCGGCATTATGGTAGATAAATTGAAAACATACATCCTTTATTTTTAGGGTAGACGGTCGAACTTGTTTTGCAACAACAATCTGTTCCTTTAGAGAAGGTTGAGTGATTAAGTTATGAACCTGCAAGGCAGAGTAGTACCCAATGTAGTGTTCAGTCCCTTTGGTTAAATGTTCTGCGAGTATATGCCAGTCAGGCATGAAAGAACTGGCTTCTTGCTCATAAGGAATGATGTAGTATAATCCTTTCTTTAATCTCATTAAAAGCCCTCTTTTAACCATATCACTGAGTAGTTCCTTTAAAGCACTTTCGCTGGATTCAGGCAATGCTATCTGCGCTTCAGAATAATCAAAGCAATTCTTGTCCATTTGATTAAAATGGGTAAGTATCTCGTTAGATTGCGTTGATATGAACTTATTTTTCATAGTCAGAAAGTCAGCTTTAACCTGACAACAATGATACGAATAATAATTTGAATAAATTACCTATCGTAGTAAAAAAGTCAGCTTTGACCTGACTACAATGATATAAAGAGTAATAATCTTGAGGGAGTGGGTGATTTGGCTCTTTTGCAAAGCTTGGGTTATAGGTCGGCTTGAGCGGCTTTGCAAATGTGCCAAATGCGAGTTGGAAGAGAAATTTTAAAAAATGCGAAGCGGGGGAAATAGAAATCTTGTCATTCTTAGTCGAACGATTAAAGCATGGTTCAGTTCGTTTGTCTGTCCAGTTGCTCCATATGTTTCTTATTTCAGTTTCACTTCTTGTCAAGGTTCAGTCTGTCCTTTTTTGCATGACGCACATCGTTTTGCGGCTTGGCGTAGTGGCGGATTTTAGCACCAAAGTTCAATCGAAGAACTGCACTTGAACCTACCACAAAACTGTCATACGAAGCACTGCACCCGCCATTACGCCAAACCGCTGTTATAGCCAGCCTTTCTTTCAATTTAGGTTAAACAAGTTTGAAATTCTGTCGTCCGTAAGCAAGTTAGTAAATAGTTTTTTATGATGTTCTTTTTCCTGAAACGGATGGTTTCTGAAAAGGTCAGCATATTCAATTTCTGTCAGGTCGCAAAGGTCTTCTGCTTTTTTTGGGGCTTCTTCCTTTATCTTTTTTAGGTATGAAGTGTTGTACTTCATTTTGTCTTTGTCAACCCAACCTGCTTTAATGAATGATTTTGTCTTTCTGTCGCAACGACAAGGATTTGAAGTGTTGATTAAGCCACATTTATTGTTCATAAAGTTGTAAAGGTCTCTTCTTGCTCTTGAAAGTCTTTGACGAAAATTATCTTTGGTAATGTCTAACATTTGTGAGCCAATTGTATGGTCAATGCCAAATATTTCGGCCAAAACATAAACCAATCGTTGCTCTCTATCCAAACACAACAACATTCCACTCATACAACTGATATTTGCTTCTTGTATCAATTCTTTCATCTCTGCTTTTTCCAAATCGGAAAGGTCTGTATCTGGCATTTGTCCAAGTTCACTGCCATATTGGTCAAAAGAGGTGATATAGTCTTCCAACCAAACCTTTTTCATTTTCAGGAAGTGATTGAAAGTAATGCGGTATAACCAAGTTCTGAAATTGCTCTCGCCTTTAAATTGTGCAAGATTAGTAATTACTTTTATCAATACTTCTTGTGTTACATCTTCTGCGTCAAATGGGCTCAATGTCATCTTCAAAGCCACATTATAAATGTAGTGTTGATGCTTTTTTATCAAAGTTTCTAATGCAACTTTTGAACCTTCTCTTGCTTGGGCAATCAGTTCATTATCGTCTCTGTCTTGATATTGGGTTTGAAATGGATTACTCATTTTTTCTTTACAAATTTAGCCACTACACTATGGTAAGAAATATCTAAAAGATGTTTCAACAAATCTAAGTTTTCACTGCCTGGATTATTGATACAAACCCAACCTAACCAAGCATAAATAGGGTGTGGCATCAACATACCCGTTGTGGTGAAATCAAAATCAAGTGCTACTATCTCGCCTTTTACTGGTCGTTTAGGAATATCACCAAACAGTTGTTGGTATTGCTTTTTACCAACACCAAGACTTAAACGATAAATTCCTTCTCTATCTAAATGGGAAGCCTTGTCATTGGGTCCGTCACTTTCTTTGATTGTGGCAAAGTATATGCCTTTTGGCAGGGAACCATCGGGATTGTAAAAGAAACTTCGCTCACGATAAGCATCTGTTACGATTACCCCCTGATAGTTGCCTAAAATCCATTGCTCTAATTGCTTTGCGTTCATTCTTCAATGATGATTGGGCTTGTAAGGTTCATTTTAACAGAGTTGAAATCAATTTTCTCCATAAAGGGAAGAACCAATGCTGATGTTTCCGAAAGTTTCATTGTTTTCTCTGCACTTTCTTGGTCTTTCCAAAAAACTACGTCAGTCCAAGTGCTGTCTTCTGAAACTGTCAAAGTCCTTTTTATAAACCCGTTTTGCTTCTCTAAAAAGTCCCTTTGCATTGAACGTGCAGATTTTTCAAAGTCTTTTGTCGTAACCCCTTGATTGAGTTTAAATGTGGTAATTTCCACCATTCCTACCGTTTGTTGTTCCATTGTCGTTTCCTTTTTGTTTTGAGTTGATGGATTACAAGACATAATAAAAGTCGTTGCAAGTCCGATTAAAATACCTTTGTTCATACTGTCTGTTTTAGTGTTTGACAGTTAGATACTCAAAATTTCAAGGTGTGACAGTTGTCGTGTCGTTTTTTAAGGTTGGCTATAACGGGACCGCGCTTGGCGTCACGTGCGAAGGCGCATTGCGCCAAGCGACGTGATGGAGGACAGTCCCGAAGGGCTGGACTCCGACGCTAAGCGCGGTCCCGATGGCGAAAAGCCCGAAGGGATTTTCGCCATCGTTTGGCAGCTACAAGAAGTTGGCGATTTCGAAGCACTAAACTGTCTGCCAGCACTAAACTTGATACGAAGCACAAAGTTTCATTTAACCACTGAACCGCCAATTTCTTGTAGGTGCTGTTAGGTGCTGGTGTTTAATAATGTCACAAACCATTCGAAGTTGCCAGTAAAAACATTTATTTTATTAAGGTCATATATTTCTACTTTTAACTTTAAAGATGCTCGTTTTCTTGTTGTTAATTGTTCTTTGATTTCGTCTATTGTATTGTCGATTAACATTGCAGTTGAATTTACTTGTCCATTTGCAGGCTTTTTATACTTTACTTCAACTTGTCTAACAACAGGAATAAGTCCGGAATTAAATTCTGGAAAAGTTATCATTAAAAAATGTCCGCTTGTGGCTTCAGCTAATGAGAATAAAGCACTAGCGTGAACTGTTCCTAAATGATTAGTATAGTCTATTTTTTCGTCCAAACTTAATAGATAGTCCTTATCGGCTGATACTTTTATGTCTATTAATTTATTAAATGGTAAGTCCGTTATTTTCATAATAATTATTTCTTTCTGCACACTTGCACCTAACTCGTTTATATACGCTTATCTATTGCGGTTAACATACCAAATTTCAGAATATATCCGAATGTTTGTTGCGTAATATCATAGGCCTAATTGGTCTAGGGGGTTCGGGACTTTTTGCTTGGTTTGCTGACTAACATGGGTATAGATCTCGGTTGTCTTACTACTTTTATGTCCTAACAGTTCTTGTATTATCCGAAGATCTGTGCCAGCTTCCAATAAATGTGTCGCATAACTATGACGAAGTGTATGAACGGTCGCGTTTTTCGTGATCTTGTTTTCTGCCAAGGCTTTCTTAAATAAGGTCTGTATACTTCTTGTTGAATATGCACCGCCAAACTGACCTTCGAACAGGTATTCTTCCGGTTTGTATTGCTTGTAGTAGGTCCGGATTTGATGTAATGCCGTCCGCGATAACGGGATCTCCCTGTCTTTTGAACCTTTATGATGAAAATCCACCATGACGACTGTGTTTAGTTTTCGTCAGGGTAACAAGATTTGAGTTAAGGTGCAAGTTTCTTAAATAATACCAGAAAACGGAAAACAGACTGATTTGACTACAAATAAAGTAATAGTGCTTTTTTTAAGAAAAATTTAGAACCGCGTACCATTCTATTAAACTAAATCACAGTACCTGACCAACGATGTCAGTTTTCTGTTTTCTGTTTTCTGTTTTCAGTTATCTGTTTTCAGTTATCTGTTTTC
>CAYYPL010000002.1:0-14615 GCA_964473555.1 uncultured Chitinophagales bacterium | reverse complement strand
TTTCTGTTTTCTGTTTTCTGTTTTCAGTTATCTGTTTTCAGTTATCTGTTTTCTGTTTTCTGTTTTCAGTTATCTGTTTTCAGTTTTCAGTTTTCAGTTTTCTGTTTTCTGTTTTCTGTTTTCTGTTTTCTGTTTTCAGTTATCTGTTTTCAGTTATCTGTTTTCTGCAATAATCTCCTCATACGCCTCCAACACCCCTAAACTCGTATGCCCCTCCAACCTCTTCGCATACTGATCCAGGGCCGGACTCCCATTACTTGGTGTAAACGATTTCCCGGCGACTTTGAGGGCGGAGATGTCGCCGGAGCTGTCGCCGATGTAGGCGATTTCGGACAACGAGATGTCGGTGAGGGCGCTTAACCATTTGATTCCATAGCCTTTAGAGCAGGCTTTGAGTATAATGTTCACCGATACTTCGGTGCGGTGGACTTCAAACTCCGGGTGGTGGGCATGGACATGCTCTTTGGCGCGCTGGTAGAGTTCGATGATCAAGTCCTCGTCGCTGTGGACCATCCCTGCATCGGTTTTCTTGGTGAATTCGATCAATACTTCGGGATATTCACGCTCGACTAACTGCTCGACCCACTGCTTGATGCCTTCGACCAAGGATTTGTTTTCGTAGTAGGCTGGAGCGAATTCCAATCGCTGCTCGGTCGGATGATACACCCCTCCGCCGCTTTCAAAGACGATGGGATGCTGGATGTCGAGCCACTGGGCTACGGCTTCAGCGTATGCGTATGGACGTCCGGTGCAGATGGACAACGCCGGCACAGTTGGATCGGTTCTGGATAACAAATTGAGCTCGCGAATCCGGGTGATGCTGTTCCAGTCGGGGGTCTGAAAGGGCACGGATACGCATCCGTCCAGGTCCAGCACAAAGAGCTTGGTCATGTAGAAAGGGGTTTGTTTTGTGGAATGATCAGCGAGGCAAATAATAATAATAGTCCAATGGCTGCGAACCATTGATACTGGTCTTTATAGTCGGCGAATTCTTGGGTGGCGAACTCGCTACGCTCCAATTCTCCGATCTGGGTCAGAAATCCATCCATCCCGTCACTGGATCGCGAAATTTCGTAGTAAGTGCCCTGTCCGGCGTCGGCAATGGATCGTAACATCGATGGCATGAGTCTGGTGGTGACAACCTGTCCCGCGGCGTCGCGCAGGTATTCGAGCAGTCGTCCGGATTCGGGATCGTATACCGGAATAGTGCCTCCGGACGGCGTTCCGATGCCGACCGTGAAGACGTAAATGCCCTGGTCACGCAGCTGTTGCACCATCGGAAGCGGATCCGTGCCGTGATCTTCGCCATCGGATAAGATCAGTAGCACGCGGGAGGTGTTGCGGTCGGCTTCGCCAGCGGAGGCAAAGGCGTCGAGCGCAACTTGCATTCCCGCGCCAAAGTCGGTAGTCGTGGAGGGCATGGATCCGGGATCGGCCAGATTCAAATACAAGCGAAATGCGGAGTAGTCTGAGGTAAGCGGCGCGAGCAATATGGCTTCGCCGGTAAAGGTGATGAGTCCGACCCGATCACCACGCAGGCGGTCAAGCATGCGCAGGATTTCGAACTTGGCCTTGTCCAACCGATTCGGACGCACGTCCTCTGATTTCATGCTCTGGGACACATCCAGCAGCACCATGATGTCGATGCCCTGACGGGTGACTTCCCGTACTTCGGTCCCGATCTTGGGTCCGGCCAGGGCAATGATCAAAAAGACCAGCGACCCATAAAACATTCCGGTTTTGGCCCGGCGCAACCGGTCATCGGCCACGGGATACAGCTTGGCAAAGACTTCATCCGAAAAATACTGCCGGCGTTTGCGGGTCAACATCACGCGATAATACCGAAGCCCGGCATAAGCCAGCACCACGACCAACAGCAACCATAAATATCCGGGCGATTCCCAGATCATACGCACTCAATTTCGTTCATGTTTTGCTTCACGGGCGTAAAGATAGCGCATATTTTACACATTTCAGGCACGAATCTGCACGCCGAATCCGTCCCGCGAAACCCAAAGTCTTGAATTTAACTTCCGGTCAGGCTTTCGTATCTTTATCCACTGGAATTTAAGTACGTTCATAACGAGGAAACATGGATTCATTGCATGTCTACAACACGCTGACCCGAAAAAAAGAGCACTTCGAGCCGATTAATCCCGGATTTGTGGGGATGTATGTGTGCGGACCGACGGTGTATGGCGACGCGCACCTGGGACATGCCAAAAGTTATGTATCCTTCGACCTGATTTTTCGCTATCTCAAGTATCTGGGCTTTCGGGTGCGTTACGTGCAGAATATCACGGATGTGGGTCACCTGACCGATGATGCCGATTCAGGCGAGGACAAGCTGCTCAAGCAGTCCCGCCTCGAACGCAAGGAGCCAATGGAGATCGCCGAGCATTACACCTACACGTTTTTCCGCGACATGGATGCGTTGAATGTGCAGCGACCGGACATTTCGCCACGCGCCACGGGACACATTCCCGAGCAGATCGAAATGATCGAAGCCCTGATCGCAAAAGGGCATGCGTATGAGGTCAAAGGCAATGTGTACTTCGATGTCACCAGCGATCCCGACTACGGCAAGCTCAGCGGACGCCAAATCGAGGAAGCCGAATCCGGAACCCGTGTCAGCGCCGCCACAGACAAACGTAATCCAGCCGATTTTGCCCTTTGGAAGCGCGCCGACGACACCCACATCATGAAATGGAATTCCCCCTGGGGCGTCGGATATCCCGGCTGGCACATCGAATGCTCTGCCATGAGCAACAAATACCTCGGGCACTCCTTCGACATCCACGGCGGCGGACTCGAAAATCAGTTTCCGCACCACGAGTGCGAGATCGCCCAAAGCGAGTGCGCACACGGACAACAATTCGTGAAATACTGGCTGCACAACAACATGGTCACGCTGAACGGACAAAAAATGGGTAAATCGCTTGGAAACGCGATCAGTCTGCACCAGTTTTTCTCCGGCGACCACAAACTGCTCACTCGCAGCTGGTCCGCCGACGTCATCCGCTTCTTTTTACTGCAAAGTCACTACCGTAGCACCACCGATTTCTCTGAAACCGCCCTCGAAGCAGCTGAATCCGGACTCAAAAACCTGCGCTCGATCGTTTCAGCGATACTGGATGCCACTCCGGGCAAGGCCTCTGCTTTTGACCTTGACGGATTCAGGGCCGCCATCGAAGCCTGCCTGAACGACGATTTCAACTCGGCAACGGCCATCGCCGCACTATTCGAATGGCTGCGTCCGTTACGCACTGCGATTTCCAAAGGCGAGTCACCCTCCAATCTGGATGCTGTTCAGCAGTTGGTTCGCACAATCGTCGATGGAATTCTCGGGCTCCAACTCGAGTCCGCCAGATCCGACTCCAAGGCCACAACCGCACTCGATGCCGTGATGGAACTCGTGCTCGAAATGCGTGCCACGGCCCGTGCCAACAAAGACTGGCCGACAGCCGATCTCATTCGCAACAAACTCTCCGCCGCCGGAATCCGCATCGAAGACGGACCGCAAGGCTCAACGTACACGCTGGATTAACCCATGGAACAAGTAAACTCCTATTTCATCTGGGATGGAAGTCCCGAAATCTTCACCATCGGCCCATTCGACCTGCCGTTTGCTCTTAGCATTCCAGGACTGGTAATCGCGCTACTACTCTACTTCGGTGGAATCCAGTATCTGTCGAAAGATTCTTCCACAGAAGGCAAAAAGCGTCGCCGCAAGGCTCAGGAAGAGTCCAAATCTATGCCAGGATGGATGATACCTGCGCTCATCATCGGTGCTTTGGTTGTCGGACAACTTGTTGCCCTGCCCTTCGGTGGCGCGACCCTCGAGCAATTCGGTCCGCTTTCAGTGCGCTGGTATGGCATGCTCTTCGCCCTCTCCTTCCTGCTCGGATACTACCTCGGCGCCAAGACCTTCGAACACGCAGGTAAACATCCCGCTCTGGCTGAATCCCTGTTCATTTATCTGATTGCTGGAACCGTTCTCGGCGCACGTCTCGGACATGTTCTGTTCTACGATTGGGCCTACTACAGCCAGAATCTCATCGAAATTCTGTACTTCTGGCAGGGCGGGCTCGCCAGCCACGGCGCGTTCATCGGCGTATTGCTTTCGATTTATCTCTTTGCTAAAAAGAATCCCGGCACCGGATTCATCTGGACAGCCGACCGCATCGCTATTCCATTCGCCCTCGGCGGGATGTTCGTCCGTATCGGGAACTTCTTTAACTCTGAGATCCTTGGGAGTGAAACTGACGTCTCCTGGGCGGTGATTTTCGTCCGCGAAGACATGGTTCCACGTCACCCAGCCATGCTCTACGAAGCATTTGCCTATTTTCTGCTGTTTTTGGTGCTCATTTTGGTATATCGCAAGTACAAAAATTCGCCACCGGAGGGATCCCTTACCGGAATATTTATGGTTGGCGTATTTGCAGCCCGTTTCTTCATCGAATATGCCAAAGAACGACAGCCTGGCTTTGACGAAACACTCTCTTTTCTGAGTATGGGACAACTGTTGAGCATCCCCGTAATCTTCGTAGGACTGTGGTTACTCCTTTTCAAAGTTAACTGGCGCGCGAATCCCACCTCCTGATCTACCTGCTATGCTATCCACCGAAACCATATCGGCAGACAATAAATACGACCTGAAAAGCTTGTCCAAAGCCCAGCTCACCCAGCTGTGCGAGGAACTGGGCATCGAAAAATTCCGGTCAAAACAGTTGTTTCAGTGGCTGTTTCAGAAAGGGGCCAAAAGCTTCGACGAAATGACCAACCTGTCGAAGGATCTGCGCGAGCGTCTGGCATCGGTTTCATTTATTCGTACCGTCGAAGTCGCCCAAAAACAGGTTTCTAAGGACGGAACTACTAAGTTTTTGTACAATCTGTTCGATCATCGTCAGGTCGAAGCCGTACTGATTCCTGAATTCTTTCCTGATGGAGTGCCTGACCGACTCACCGTCTGCGTATCCTCTCAGGTGGGATGTGTCTTCGGATGCGCATTCTGTGCCACGGGAAAAATGGGATTCTTCCGCAATCTAACATCCGGCGAAATCGTGGATCAGGTCACCGCGATCAATCACTATTGCCTGGAAGTCCATGGCAAGAAGATTACCAACATCGTGTACATGGGCATGGGTGAGCCGCTGCATAACTACCAGTCCGTAATGGCCAGCACCTCGATCCTGACAGATCCGCTCGGACTGGATCTCTCCCCCAAACGTATTACTGTATCCACCGTTGGACTTGGCAAACAAATCAAGCAAATTGCTGACGAGGGACAGGAATTCAACCTGGCCATTTCATTACATGCCCCGATGGATGACAAGCGCGACAAAATCATGCCGATCAACGAGTCCCTCGACCTGGCTGCGCTCAAGGAATCCCTGCAATACTACTATAAAAAGACCACCAAGCCGGTCACCTTCGAATACCTGCTTTTCGACGGATTCAACGACAATCCGGAAGACGCCAAAGCATTGGCCACCATATCCAAATGGCTCCCGAGCAAGGTCAACATCATTATGTACAACAACGTGCTGGGAGTTGAGCTACAACGCGCCCGGGAAGATCGTCTGGATGCATTTCTGCGCAATTTAACGAAGCAGAACGTCCGCGCCACCGTCCGCCGCAGCCGGGGCGACGACATCGATGCAGGTTGCGGGCAATTGGCGATCAGAGAGGGGCAACCGAAAGGGAAAACGATAGCAAAAACCTGAAAACAGAGTACAGAAAACGGAGTACGGAGTACAGAAAACGGAGTACGGAAAACTGACTGATTACTTCAGTTTATCTTTTTCTCCAGGTGTGAAATTAGACTGAATATCATTTTTCTGATTTTTCTTGTTTTCATAAATAGTTCATCTAAATCGATTGCTATTGCTCCAACTTTATTAGCAAAAACCAACTGTGATTGGGTTTCATATAATGATCCAATCGCAATTCTAAGAAATCTGATGAATTCTTTTTCATAGCTTCTCCCAAATCCTTCAGCAATATTGGATGATATTGATAGTGAAGATCTTATCAATTGATCTTTCAATCCAAAATCTCTTATAGATTTTATTGTTGAATAATAGTCTGCTGCAAAATCGAGAGATTCTTGCCAGACTTTTAATTTGTCAAGAGGGTTATATTCATTTTCCATAACTATAAGTGTCCATATTTGAGGATTCCTTACAGTTAGTTGACAAATTTCACAGAGTTTTTTTCTGTTTTCCGTACTCCGTTTTCTGTACTCTGTACTCAGTTTTCTGTTTTCCGTACTCCGTTTTCTGACTAGTTAACAAACGAAAAGAGTCTCGAAAACCTCGGCAACATCCTCTCAGAATCCCACGAGAAGTAAATGATAAACGGCGTGCCGACGATGTGGTCGTCAGGTACGAATCCCCAGTGGCGGGAATCTTCGCTGTTATCGCGGTTATCTCCCATCATAAAATAGTAGTCTTTCTGGACCAGATAGGTACTGGTTTCCACACCATTGATCGTGAACGCATCACCATTGAAAACGACGTCATTATTTTCGTATCGCTGAACGACTTCACTGTAAACCGGCCAGTTTTCAGCCGTAAGTTCTAAAATCAACCCTTTTGCCGGGACAACCAAGGGCTCGATGTGGTCATGATTGGATTCCATCCCCCGACGGAATACGAAGGCGTTTCGGGCATATTCATTGCTGGATTCGGGCCTGACACGCGCGTAAATGGAATCGACTTCAGGCCATCTGGTCATCTCTGATCTCACGGACTCAGACATATTCACCACGTAGGAAGTAGCCGTCTCAGCACCGAGAATCTCACCACCAGCCATTCTGACCTTCGCATCACTCAGACGCAACTGTTCTCGCATCTCCACCGTGTACATTTGCTGGTATTCATCCAGATACTGTGCTTGCTGACCGTTGATGTAGAGTACTTTGTTTCGTATTTCCAGTGTATCCCCCGGAATCGCCACTGCACGTTTGATGTAGTTGGTTTTTTGGGATATGGCCACTTCGTCAATTGGATAGTTGAATACCGTGATATCATTGCGTTCAATGGTTTTCCATCCTGGAATTCGGAACCAGGGCAATTGTAGACCCGGTATGTGAATAGAGGTGAATGGCAGTCCGATGGTCATTGGTGTCCGGGCGCCAACATTGGCTTTGGTCACTATGAGGAAGTCGCCCGTCATCAGCGTGCGTTCCATCGACGGCGTTGGAATCCGGTAGGCTTCAAAAAAGAAGGTTCGGATGATTATGGCAGCAACTGCAGCCCATAAAAGTGCATCGAACCACTCTTTAGCCCATTTTTTTGCCTGCTGTTTGGTGTCAGCTTTGGTTACAGTTGATTTGCGACGATGTTTGCGTTCGGATTTGTCGGTGCGAGCCAAAATATGATCAGTTTAGACGTAATGAGTTGAATCGGGCCGGACGAGCGATCTTGTCTGTCTTGTATGCTCCTTGTTTGTACTCTACATGATACCACTCGTTGCGCTCAGGAGAGTAAAACACGTCCTGAAATTCGCCCATAGAAGATACATTCATCAACATTCTGGAAAAAGTTCGTTTTATTTCCGGCATCATGTCCACATAATTGACCGATCCGGCATACACCAGTCCAAGGGTGAACGGTCCGTCGATATCCAGCACCATCATCGGAATCTCGTCGTTGATGATAAACCAGTACTCAAACTGGATGCTGTTACCCGGACGCACATCCGATCGACCGATAAAATCATCAAGCCGTACGGTTGGATCCCCAAATACACGCTGCAGACGGGCACGGATTTCAGTTGTGGGTAGATTATCAACCACCGTGTTTCCCTGAAAACCTTCACCGGTCATGGTTATGTTCCCAAATCGACGCTGAAAGGCAGCCCGCTCTGCATTGGACACCTTCTTGATGACCGGCTCAGCAAAAGCAGAAGGTAGAGTTTGTGCCTGAGCGATTGTTGTTATTGCCAATAAAGCAACGGTTCCAAGTAAAAGAGAGAAAATTAGTTTCATAGACATCACTATCGGAAGTTAATCCATCGAGAGTACCGCAAGGAACGCTTCTTGTGGAATTTCCACCGATCCGACCTGTTTCATGCGTTTTTTACCCTCTTTTTGTTTTTCAAGGAGCTTACGTTTACGTGAGATATCACCACCGTAGCACTTGGCCAAAACGTCTTTTCTCATGGCACGTATGCTGTCGCGGGAGATCACTTTCGTTCCGATCGCTGCCTGGATCACGACTTCGTACATCTGACGTGGAATCAGATCCTTAAGCTTGGCGCAGAGCTTTTTACCCCACTCGTAGGCTTTGTCCCGATGCACGATGCTGGATAACGCATCGACCGGCTCACCGTTCAGCAGAATATCCAGGCGGACCATTTTGCCCGGACGACTTCCAATGAACTCATAATCCAACGAAGCATATCCTTTTGTATTGCTTTTGAGTTTATCATAAAAATCAAAAACGACCTCCGCCATTGGGATTTCATAGGTAATATCGACCCGCTTGGTGTCCAGATAGGTCGTATTGATGAACACTCCGCGACGCTCCTGGCATAATTTCATGACGGCGCCGATATAATCGGATGGAGTAATAATCTGGGCACGGATGTACGGCTCATAGATTTCCTGAATGACACCCACCGGAGGCATATCACTCGGATTATCGACAATTACTTTCTCTCCGTCTGTTTTCACCACTTCGTACTCCACGTTCGGTACCGTGGTGATAATATCCATATCGAACTCACGATCCAGACGCTCCTGAACAATTTCCATGTGAAGCATACCCAGGAATCCGGTACGAAATCCGAATCCGAGTGCCACCGAAGTCTCTGGAGTATACTGAAGTGCGGCATCGTTGAGCTGAAGCTTCTCCAATGCGGTACGAAGGCTTTCAAAATCTTCGCTGTTTGTCGGATAAATACCGCTGAATACCATCGGCTTGACCACCTTATATCCAGGAATAGGTTCCTGAGCAGGGTTTATCACAGTAGTTACAGTGTCACCCACTTTGGTGTCCTCAAGCGACTTCACACTACCGATGATGTACCCAACCTCACCTGCTTTCAGCTCGGTTCTTGGATCATTTTTGATACGTAAAAAACCGATTTCTTCGGCGGCATACACCTTGTCGGTCTGCATAAAACGAATTTTCTCCCCTTTTTTCAGGGTTCCATCCATTACACGTACATACACCACGGATCCACGGTAAGAATTGAATACCGAGTCAAAAATCATTGCTTTAAGTGGTTTGTTTGGATCACCCGTTGGAGGTGGAATCTTGTCAATAACTACTTCCAGCAGATCATCGACGCCCATACCGGTTTTTCCAGATACAGGCAGGATGTCCTCACGTTTACATCCAAGCAGGTCGATCACCTGTTGGGCAACCTCTTCAACATTAGCACCCGGAAGGTCAATTTTGTTCAAAACCGGGATAATTTCGAGACCTTGGTCAATAGCCTGATACAAATTTGAGATGGTCTGTGCTTCAACACCCTGGGATGCGTCCACAACCAGGATAGCTCCCTCACAGGCTTTCAGTGCACGGGATACTTCATAAGCAAAATCCACGTGACCTGGGGTATCGATCAGGTTCAGGGAATATTTCTCTCCAGCCCGGGAGGTATAGTCCATACGGATAGCATGTGACTTGATTGTAATACCCCGCTCCCGTTCCAGATCCATGTCATCGAGCACCTGATCCTGCATTTCACGCTCGGTAATGGTACCTGTACGTTCAAGCAGACGATCGGCCAGGGTCGATTTTCCATGGTCGATGTGGGCAATGATGCAAAAATTTCGGATGTGATTCATTCAGGTGTTAGAAACTGGATAATTTGGGATATAAGTCGTCAAAATACGGATTTTTTACCTTAAATCGTATTTGAGCTTTGTTGAAATTAACAATCAACAATCAGATTTGAGTTCCTTGAAGATACAGATCCGTAAGCGGTGAGCAGCGAGCAGTAAGTTGAATTGAGACGAGGGACGAGAGATAAGTAAAATCATTAGTCTCTCATCGCTCATCCCTCGTCAACAGTGTACTATGCTCTGTGTTCTGTTTTCCTAAAAACTAACTCCAAATACCCACCCCATCATGGTATACATCAATACCGTGACCACTATAATCATGACTACATTTACCCAGAGACCTGCTTTGGCCATCTGAGGGAGGGTAACATATCCACTTCCATACACAATTGCGTTGGGCGGGGTTGCTACTGGAAGCATAAATGCGCAACTGGCTCCGATAGCGGCGGGAACGACCAGTATGAGTGGATCAATACCCAAAGCCAGTGCGATAGATGCCAAAATCGGCATGAATGCAGCAGCAGTAGCCGTGTTGGATGTAATTTCGGTCAGGAAAACGATCAATGTCAGCGATGCAACCATAAGTCCGAGTGCCGACCAGGTGTCGAGTCCTCGCATGGCATCACCCATCCATTCGGCAAGCCCGGTCGAGCTTATTCCAGCAGCCAGTGCGAGGCCGCCTCCAAAAAGCACCAGAATATCCCACGGCAGTCGCTGGGTATCTTGCCAACCCAGGGCGAATTCACCTTTTTTGAAATTAACAGGGATTAAAAATAACAGCATAGCCCCCAATATGGCGACAACGGTATCTGAAATAACCGGGATAAATTCACGTGTAGCGGGAACAAATTCTCTGAGTAGCGAGGGGGCAATCCACATGGTCGCAGTAAACAAAAAGACCCATAACACGATTTTCTCGGCTTTCGACATCCTGCCCGCTTTGCTCAACTCAGAATCGATGAGTTCTTTGCCACCTGGAATCTCTTTGAGTTGAATGGGAAACAACACTTTGGTCAGTAACAGGTAAACCAAAGGCAACGAAATAACTACCAAAGGCACACCGATAAGCATCCAGGAAGCAAAGCTGATATTAATGTCATAGTTTTCAAGCATATATCCCGCCATAAGAGCATTCGGAGGCGTTCCGATCAAGGTTCCGATTCCACCAATGTTACATCCGTAGGCGATGCAGAGTACCAGGCAAAGGGAAAAATTGTACCGGAGATTCTTGCTGGCAATGTCGTTCTTGTCCTCCACCAAATGAACTACCGACAAGGCAATGGGAAGCATCATCAGCGCAGTAGCCGTATTGCTTACCCACATCGAAATAAATGCCGAGGAGAGCATGAATCCCATAACAATTGAATGCGGTTTTGTTCCAACAATCCGTATCACGTTGAGTGCGATTCGTTTATGGAGATTTGATTTTTCCATGGCAAGGGCGATGATAAATCCACCCATAAACAAGTAGATAATCGGATTGGCAAACGGTGCCGTTGCGGCGCCCACACTGCTAACACCCAAAAGGGGAAAAAGTACAATGGGTAGTAGCGCGGTTGCCGGAATCGGAATGGCCTCACTTACCCACCATACCGCCATCAATACCGCTACGGCTGCCGTCATCCAGCCAGCCTCGGTAAGCCCTGGAAGCGGTGGAATCAACAACATGGCTACAAATAAAGCAGCACCAGAAAACAACCCAAATTTTTGACGAAATCCATACTCCGATAACGAAGATTCCATAGAAAATATCCCTATTAGTGTTAAAAATCACATATGACAGAAAACGGAAAACTGAGGACAGAAAACAGATCACAGAAAACAGAGTACAGAAAAGAGAGTACGGATAACAGACTACGGAAACCGGAAGATAGAAAAAGAGCATAAATAGCATAGAAGCTAAAAATTCATTCATCTATCACGCAGTTTAAATCAGTGTACTAAGTTTATTATTCCAACTGTTTCCCTTTGTCCTTTACCATTATCTGTTTTCTGTTTTCTGTCCTCAGTTTTCTGTACCCTGTTTTCTGATAATTGTCTTTCATGGTGCTTAATTGACAATGGTTTGAATATACCCCCTAAGAATTAACCTAAAAAACGCTTCCAGCCAAAAAGTTGTCTAAATTCGTAAAAACTTATCCAGGTCACTCAGATTTTTCGTTATATTTACCCCATGCTTGTGAAAACCCAACTGCATAGCATCTCTTCTACCATCCACGCTTCCACAGCGGGGACAGCCCATCATGTGCATCATACCCAGGGGCATCATCACGCGTAACCACACGCGGATCGATTGTCTTCATGCCCGGCACGTTTTTGTGTCCTATCGTGTTCAGCCTCATGCAAATCGGTCCGCTGAACCAAAACCACCCGAAACCTAGCAGATATTATTTTGGAACCTTCTTCTACACTTAGAATAGCCTTACAAAAAAGTGGTCGTCTGACCGAAAAATCCATCGCTTTGCTCGAACAGGCCGGCATGAAATTCGATAGCTATAAAGGACACATGATTGTCCCGGTTCAGAACTTCGACATCGAATTGTTGCTGATCCGCGATGATGATATTCCTGAATATGTTCAGGATGGTGTGTGTGACATCGGATTCGTGGGTGCAAATGTAACCGCAGAAAAAAAAGCAAATGTACAGGTCATTCGCAATCTGGGTTATGGAAAATGTCGGTTATCGATTGCGGTTCCCAGGAATGGTGCGTTTAATTCTGGAGCGGACCTCAACGGCAAGCGGATTGCTACCAGTTATCCGAATCTCACCCGTTCCTGGTTCTCCGAACGAGGCATGGACATCGATATCGTAACCATTTCGGGTGCCGTTGAGATTGCTCCCCGACTCGGCGTAGCCGACGCGGTGTGTGACCTGGTCTCGACTGGTGGAACACTTAAAGCCAACGGACTGATTGAAACAGATGTCATTTTTGAGTCCGAAGCACAACTCATTCAGACCAACAAGCCCTTATCACAGGAAAAACTTGAGCTGATTGAGAAGTTTCTGGTCCGTATCTCGGGATGTCAGCTGGCCGAGCGCAGTCGATACATCATGATGAACGCGCCAAAAAGCTCATTGAAGGAAATTACGTCCATTATCAGTGCTCTCAGCAGCCCAACCGTTTTACCATTGGAAAAAGAAGACATGATTGCGATCCACTCTGTTATTCCAATCCAGGAGTTCTGGGTCGTTATGGAGAAGCTGAAAGCTGCCGGTGCGAGCGGAATTGTGATCCTACCTATCGAAAACATGATCATGTAATCGGATAACAACCATGCAAACATACCGATTCCGTGAGCTTGACCAAACCAGATACGCGGAGCTACTCCGGCGTCCGGTTATCGATTACACCTCGATATTTGCTCAGGTACAACCCATTGTGGATGCCGTTCGTGCAGAAGGTGATGTGGCACTACTCCGATATACCGAACGATTTGATGGAGTATTGCTTGAAAACGTACTGTACGATGTGCGTCCGGCGGACCAAATTGAGCTGGAATCGGACGTAAAAGCTGCATTTGACATCGCTTTTGCCAACATTCGGGCGTTTCATCAGGCGCAGAGGACAGAAACGTTGAGGTTGGAAACGATGCCGGGGGTGGTTTGCGAACGTCATGCCAGAGCGATTGGTCGTGTTGGATTGTATGTTCCGGGTGGAACCGCGGTGTTGCCATCGTCTGTGTTGATGTTGGGAGTCCCGGCCATGTTGGCCGGGTGTCAGACCGTGGTCTTAGCCACGCCACCGAATCGGGAGGGACGCGTGGCGGCAGAGGTTGAGTACGCCGCTTCGTTGTGTGGTATCACTCGGATTCTTCTCGCTGGCGGCGCCCAAGCGGTGGCAGCGATGGCTTTTGGCACCGATTCGGTGCCAAAAGTGGATAAGATACTGGGCCCCGGCAATCAGTATGTGACCGCAGCCAAGATGCTTCTTCAGAACTCCGATGCGATGATCAGTATCGATATGCCGGCAGGGCCGTCGGAAGTACTGGTGGTTGCAGATGCGACGGCCAAGGCGGCGTTTGTGGCTGCGGACCTGCTCTCACAGGCCGAGCACGGGAAGGATTCTCAGGTCGTGCTTGTAACGCTGCCGGGATTCGACCTGCCCCGACTCCGCACCGAGCTTCACACTCAACTCGATGCCCTGCCTCGTGCCGAAATGGCCGCTGCAGCGATCCAGAATAGCTACATTATGGAGTGTCAGACGATCGAAGAGGCATTTCAATTCACAAACGAGTACGCTCCGGAGCACTTGATCGTGTCGATGGACAATGCCGAGCAGTATCTGGATCTCATTCAGAACGCTGGATCGGTGTTTCTTGGGCACTTCACTCCCGAGTCGGTCGGCGACTATGCATCAGGAACCAATCACACGTTACCCACTTATGGATATGCCCGGATGTACAGCGGTGTGTCGCTGGATTCGTTCGTGAGACAAATGACCGTACAGATGCTGACGCTAGATGGACTTGGTGTCCTAGGGCCACATGTCGAGCGTATGGCGCGATCGGAGTCCCTCGAGGGCCACGCCAGGGCGGTTTCCATTCGTTTATCCGGATTGACGAATATATGATTCTTCGATGACATTTTATAAGTACACATCGAATCAATTTACCACTTATCCATCTATTGGAGAGTGTTTGCTCCGCAAACGGAGTTCACGACTTCGTCGTGGAAAGTACGACTTCGTCGTGGAGTGTGTCTGCTTCGCAATCGGAGAGTACGACTTCGCCGTGGAGAGTGTCGTTTCACCCCGGAGAGCGATCAACATGTTCTCACGTTATCCTGCTTGCCACTTCCTACTCCCCACTTCCCACT
>CAYYPL010000001.1:0-616982 GCA_964473555.1 uncultured Chitinophagales bacterium | reverse complement strand
CTGGCCGTAAATTTTACCAATGGTGCCTTTGCCGTCTGTCTGTTCTTTGAGCTGATTGCGGACATTCAACAACAAGGAACCCGATCCACATGCGAAATCCAGCACTTTGTCGAGCTTCTGCTTTGGTCCCGTTGATGGATCTTGACTATCCAGCGTGACAATCTTGGATAATATGGTCGAGATTTGCTGTGGAGTATAGAATTCTCCTGCTTTTTTCCCGGATCCAGCCGCAAATTGACCAATCAGGTATTCATAAGCGTCGCCTAGTGTGTCGGTGTCGGTTGAGAACTCTGCAATGCCTTCGGAAATCTTTTGAATAATGGTGCAGAGTTTTTTGTTCCGGTCGGAGGGAGTCCTGCCGAGTTTTTCTGAATTGAGATTGATTTCAGAAAACAACCCTTGAAACGAGTTTTCGAAGGACTCGTTTTCGATGTATCGGAAGCCTTCTTCCAGGGTGATCAACAAATCAGTGCTTTGCGTTCTGGCCAGTTCAGTGATGTTGCTCCATAAATGCTCGGGTTTGATGACATAATGCACCTTCCGACGCATCTGTTTTTCGAATTCCGGAACATCAGCCACATTTGCTGCATACCACAACACCAAAGCATTTCGGCTGTCGTCACCTGTCAACACTGGATAATCAGATCCCAATTCCTTTTTGGCAGACTCTTCATAGTTGCTTGAGAGGTAACGCAAAAACAAAAACGAAAGCATGTAATCACGGAATGAATCTGCATTCATTGCCCCACGCAGGTTGTCCGCAATAGCCCAGAGGGTTTTCCCTAATCGATCTTGATCTTTTTGTGTCATAATTAATTCTCAATTCTTGGAAACAATCCCTGCATCAATCCTTTTTTGTGCTGTTGAAGCTGTTCGATTTTCTCCTGTTGGGCTGTGATGAGGTTGTCTACAGCTGAGAGACAGGAGGCGATTTTCTGTTGTTCATTGATATTATTTGGAAACAGAAGTGGGAAACGCTTTATTCCGGATACGGTTAATTGTTGTACTGCATTACCATAAGCGGTATTCGTAATCGTTTTGGAAATTAATTCTGAATTACAATAGCTGTAGAAGTATTCGGGTAATAGTTTTTTTTTCACTCTCAGCAGTACCATACCAGAATTTATTCTCAGGTGCTCATATGGAACTCTAGAGTTAAAAAAAGCAAACTGACCTAATGTTCCTCTAGTTGTTAGTACAACATCGTTTGGCATCAACTTCCCTTTTCTCAATAGTTTATCTTTGTTTTTTGAAACAAATTGTACTTCAGAAAATGCAAAACCGTCAGCGGTTACATTTTTAGCACTGAGAAATACGCAATAACCATTTTCAGTCAATTCGTTGCTATTTGGATAGTTTTTTCCCCTGTCACCATCAATTACTTCTATAAAATCTTCTAATTGTACAATTATCCACTCCCCATCACCCTCAAACTCTGGGAAACGGATTTTGGGGACGGTTTCGCCTTCTTGGGGGAAGAGGTTTTGCATGAGACCTTTTTTGTGGTCTTTAAGGGCTTCGAGTTTGTCTTTGTGGGCGGCTATGAGTTCGTCGAGTGAGGAGAGGCAGGCTGCGATTTTTTGTTGTTCTTTCGGATTAATAGGTATCGGAATGTTTAACTCTTTCAATTGCTTACCAGTAACTAATGGTTGTCCAGAACCGAAAACCAGTTTGTTCAAACCAATTCTATCTAATGAATAGAAAATAAACTCTAACATTTCAGGATTCTGGAGGTTTACGACCAGTGTATTATCAGTTACTCCAAATTGCCCGATTACCTTATTCAAAAAACCTGCATTCGCACCAACTCTTGCAACCAAGATGTACTTACCATCATAATTTCCATAATTCGTTCTACCAATAATCCCAGTTGAACCATATAAGTCAAATTTACCATCAAAATGGTTTATATTACTCCCTGAAGATATGTTATGACAATGGTCTTTTAGTAGGTTTTCATGCCACTCCCCATCATTCACAAACTCAGAAAATCGTAACTCCGGAATCAACTTATTTTCCTTACTCATAAGCGGCTAGTCCTGATATTTCGCGTCCTTGGGATAGTTTTTTGAGTAACGGAACTAGTTTTTCCATAAGTGCAAGTTCCCGAGTTCGACGTTCTTTCCAGCTTAGATTCAGTGGGGCGAGTAAGTCTGTGAGCTTTTCTCCATCAAATATCATTCGATTCATGATCATTTCGATGAATTGCTTGAGTTCAACCGTTTGTAAGCCGTGTTGAGTTGCTATTTCATCGAGTTCCTGATCGAATTTCTCGATTTTGTAGGATTCAAAGTTTTTCTTGAGTTCTTCGGTGGTTTGTCCTTTGGACCAGTCCACTTGCTCTATGAAATCCGTCAGATCTTCTTCTTCATCCATCAAGTTGGAATTTGATTTCAACAAGCTGATTACCTGTGCCTTGGTCATTTTCTGCTTCGACGGTTTCATCTGGGTGCTGTCGGCGATCAGACTCATGATGTAGTCGTAGTCTATGACCGCAGAGGCGAACAGAACAAACTCAAAATCCAGTTGCTGGATGTCATCAGGTGCATCATCACCTTCTTTTTGTTGGATTTCACGCAGTTGCTTGGCTGTTTCCAGATATGAGCTTCGAAACGAGAGCAGGACTTCTTTGGGTAGAATGTTCTCAATGGTCTCTTGCTGCTGTTCGTCCAGATCGGTGTATTGATCCAGTTGGGTCTTCAACCGTTGCACTTCCTTGAAATTCTTCACAAAGGTGATCCGTGCAGCATCACCTTTCAAATTATAGACTTCCTCCGGTTCATTCATCAGATTGTGTTCCGCCATGAACGCGCCTAGCTTTTCAACGGCTTCCTGATATTTTTCAATGACGATCGGAGCAGGATCCACCATCCAGATTTCTTTGGCATTACTCGCTTCCTCGCCCGAGAATAGGGTAATGGCCTGATTGACCGCTTCTTGTTGTGACCGGAAATCTAAAATATTTCCGTAAGGCTTGGTGTCGTTCAAAACACGATTTGTTCGCGAAAATGCCTGGATGAGTCCGTGGTATTTCAGATTTTTGTCCACATACAGCGTGTTCAGGTACTGACTATCAAATCCGGTCAGCAGCATGTCCACGACTATGGTAATGTCAATTTTGTTCGAATACGGATAGTCCTTGCTGCTGTATTTCTGGTTTTTGATACGACTCTGCACATCCTGATAATACAGATCGAAGTTATAGATATCGTGGTTGGTGCCATATTGAGCGTTATAATCAGCGATGATCATGCGCAATGCTTCTTTTTTCTCCTCTGGATTCTGCTTATTGTCTTCTTTTTCCTGTGCCAAATCCTCCTGGATCTGGAGAATATCCTTGTTTCCCTCGGCAGGAGGTGAAAACACGCAGGCAATATTCAGTGGTGTGAACTCCGGATCCTCAGCTAGTTTTTGCTCCTGAATCACTTTGAAAAGGCGATAATACTCGATGGCTGCGTTGATTGAAGCGGTAGCCAGAACGGCGTTGAACTTTCTTTGATTGGTTGCCTTTTGATGCTTGTTTAGGATCGTTTCGACCACGGCTTTCTGTGCGATTCCCTCACCGGGTTTGGCATTTACCGAACCCTCGCCTTTGAAATAGTCCACATGAAATTTCAGCACATTCCGATCGTCAATCGCATGCGTAATGGTGTATGCGTGAAGACGTTGCTCAAAGATACTTTCGGTCGTTTTGTAGGATTCAAATTGACCTTCTCGGACTTTCTGATAGGAGTTTTCATCAAAAATCGGAGTGCCCGTGAACCCAAAGAGCTGCGCATTCGGAAAAAACTCCTTAATCGCTTTGTGATTTTCTCCGAATTGTGACCTATGACACTCATCAAAAATGAACACCATGCGTTTGTCTCGCAACGGTTCCAGACGTTCCTTGTAGTTTCGTTTATTGGTCCCATCGAGCGCGAGTCCCAATTTTTGGATCGTCGTCACGATGACCTTGTCGACGTAATCGGTAGAAAGTAGTCGCCTTACCAACGTTTCGGTATTGGTATTCTCTTCAACACTCCCTTCCTGAAACTTGTTGAACTCATCACGCGTCTGTCGGTCCAGATCCTTACGGTCCACCACAAACAGGATCTTCTCGACTTCAGGGATATTTTTAAGCAGGGTAGAAGCCTTGAAGGAAGTCAGCGTCTTACCACTACCTGTTGTGTGCCAGATATATCCATTTCCGCGATTCTGTAGCACACAATCCTCGATCGCTTTTACCGCGTAGATCTGATACGGACGCATCACCAATAGCTTCTGCTCCGTCTCCACAAGCACCATATACTTGCTTATCATTTCAGCCAGGGTACACTTCCTCAGAAAGCGATCGGTGAAGTCCTCAAGATGCTTTATCTTGTTGTTCTTCTCATCCGCCAGATGATAAATCGGAAGAAACTGCTCGTCCGCATTGAACTGGAAATGCTGCTTTTTGTTATTGGCGAAATAGATCGTATTTGACCGGTTACTCACAATAAACAGCTGCACGTAGCACATCAGCGAGTTCCCGTAGCCATTACCAGGTTCGTTTTTATAATCCACGATCTGCTGCATAGCCTTTCGAGGCGAAATATCCAGTCGTTTCAACTCGACCTGAACCATTGGTATGCCATTAATCAAGAGTATAATATCATACCGTTGATTACTGTTTTCGGTGTTCATCTTGAGCTGACGAATAACCTCAAAATCGTTCTTGCACCAGTCCTTGTTGTTGACCAAAGTATAATGCAGTGGAGTCCCGTCCTCACGCTGGAAAAACTGCTGTTCCCGCAGCTTCTTCGAAGCTCTGAACACATCTGGTTCGATAATCTCCTCACGAAGACGAATAAACTCGTTTTCGGTCAAGCGAACACGATTCAACGCCTCAAATTTAGTCCTGAAATTCTGCTCCAGCGATCTTCTATCGACAATATCATCCCTATACGTATACTTCAGCTCCTTAAGCTGCTGAATCAGATCCAGTTCTATTTGGTGTTCCTTCGTCATATCCAAAATCAATCGCAGTTACTTAAAAATATCCGGGTAATATAATGAACTAAGGGAGTTGGTTCGTTGGGGAATTGAGAGAAACAATTATAAATAGTTAGAATAATGAGCTTAAGCTTTAAATGTCTGTATGTTATTTTTCACCAGTTAGCTTTTTGTAAGATTTTTCGAACAATTTAAAATAGTCGTTAGTCTTTGTTTTTATAGGGTCAATGTAAAAAATGGCTTCTTTCCATTGCTTTTCATACCTAGTCATAGGGATTTCGAAGTCTGTAACATCGTTTTCGTGAAGCTTAAAGAAAAAAGCGAACGTTTTAGAACCTACCCACTTCACTCCAAAAGCATTAAAAAAACCAGCTTTAAATCCACAATAGTGCTTATTAAGCTTAGTTTCGAGAGCCCAATCGTTTTTCTTTATTAGTTCTTCGACCTCAGAAAGATATTTTAGGAAGTATTTCGCGCTCTCTTTATTGTATTCCTTCTTATAAAATTCCTCGTCATATATCTCAAGTCCTTTAACAGTGTTGGGACGGCTTCTCTTTTCTTCAGGCTCAAGTTTCTTGACAAAAAGTAACTGATTATCAGCTTCAACCCAGCGATTCGCTTCGATCAAGTCCACGGGATAGTTTATTTTGTCAACTATATCCAGTGTAGATGGGAGTATTTTAGGTGCTATGACAATAATTCTAACTTGAAAACTATCCCAACTCATTTCAATATCATCTGGTTTGTTTTCACATTCCAACCATAGTGATTTTATACTATCTGGATTTGATTCGGCCCAGAATGCATACTGCAATACTTGAGGTATGATAGAAGCATCGACTGTGACATTTTTCATTTCCACAATACAAATGTTGCCATCCTTATCGATACCAATTATATCTGGAATCCCTGCCTTATTTCCACCTCGAACTTGTCTTTTAAGTAAGAAAATATCCTCTAGAATTTCTGGTGTCTCGAATATTATTCTCTCGAATTCATCTTCAGTTTTGAATGGAGTGGATAATAAACTTCTTGTTGAGTCCTTATTCTTCCAAAAAAGATTTGCCATGACGATTTGATATAATTATTAGCAGTTCAATTTTACTAAAAAAAGAGTGTTCTGATGAAATTCACAATAATATCCTATTACTGTTAAGTAAGCAATTTAAACAGTCTAGTGCAACTTTGATAAACTTGTAATCAATATCTATTGTGACAAGTAGTGTCAATGCACTAAGTCCAAACTAAGTTTTGGAGTCGCAATAAGTCCAAGTCCCTATTCCAGAATCAAAATTCAATCTAATATGAAGCACTTTTTCAAGTTGGTTTCTTCTGAATATTAATTCATCCGGACTTACTTCATTTGAATTCAATGTATCGACCAGTTTTTGTGATACAAAACTACAATACTCAGGAGCTACCACGTCAAGGTGTAGTCTATACCAGGAATATCGATCATGTATCCGATTAAAAGCCTCTTCGAAGCTTTTATATTCATCATTTTTGGTTATGGCGATATCCTCAACTGGATCATACTCATTATGATGATAGATGAAATAATCGCCGTTTTGACCATGCTTTCGTTGGATTGAAATGCTTCCACCTTCGGCTAAGACTTCGAATACGGTTATGGTGTTGGTGCTATTGGACATGTATCTATCAGTTGAGTTTTTGTCCTAAATGTATTCAATTCATTGGTTGCAAACAGGGGACAAGATCAGCAAATCCGTCATCTACCGTCAAATCTCACATCCAGAGCTGTAATATGATATATTTTAACGCATTAAATGTCACTCCGAAACTACATCCACCGGAAAAAGCTTATCTTTTCGTTTCGTCATTTCTTCGGCGATCAATTCGCTGTAGCCGCCTTTGGCTTTGAGTTTCGAGATGATGTTGAGATAGCTCTCTTTGTCTCTGTTCTGACTGAGTTTGAATACGTTGTCGAGCTTGTTTGCTTTGATTTCGATGCCGACGATGGCGGGCATCCATTTGTCCAGGTAAGCGTCTGGCAGGTTGTCGTAGTAGGTGTGGGACCGGGTGTTGCCATCTTCAAATTTCAGGGTGAGTTTTTTCATGAATTCAACGAGTTGATCGTCCGACATGAAGGTTACTTGTCCGCGCACGTGGACACTCATGTAGTTCCAGGTGGATCCCATGCTCGGATTACTGTACCAGGAGGCGCTTACATAACAACTGGGTCCCGTGAAGACGAGGAGGGTTTTGGGATTCTCAACGAATGCCTTGTGATGGTCTGTGTTTCGCATGATGTGTCCCTGGAAATACAGTTCGCCGTTTCGTTCTTCGATGAGAAAGGGGAGTTGAGTGGCGACCTGCTCGCCGGACAAAAAACTTCCACTCATGAAAGCAAATGGATACTCCTCGATGAATTTCAGAAGTGTCTGCTTGTCTTTTTCTTTGAAATGGGAAAGGTTGTACATGAATGATCGATTACGTGAAAATGTATGATATAAGCTCCCAAGCCTCCTACAAATGTGTACATCAGGTCGTTGGGGTCAAATGTTGAATGTTCGATGTAATGTTGTATAAACTCATACAACAACATAGCTACAACGGGGACTACTACTAAAAACGCTTTGCCATACCGACCCTTCCATGTGCTTTCTTTTTCAAGCAGGAGGATGAGTAACGATATTCCAATTACCGACGTAACTTGGGTGAATGAGTGTTTGAATCCAAAATCAGAGATATCGTTGACTATTGCCCAGGGTCTGTACACGATATCCAGCAAAAGATGCACGATTATTACACAAAAAATCGTGACAATAGCCTGGATTTTTACACGATTCATTTGATTAAATCCGATCATAATGTATTCATATACTAAGATGTACCTGTAAAGTTACATCATGGATGTGAACCAATTCTCGCTACATAAAATCCGTAGCTGAAATGGTCCTGATAGGTGTGGTAAAGCTCAATTTCGGGACCCTGACGCTCCGAGCTTCTATGAAAATCTATGATCAGATCGAGTTCTATCATGGTAGTCTATAGCTGTGCAAATTGTTTTATGGAATTGTATATCTATACCGAAATTACTTGTTAGGATTTAATCCCGACTCATGATCTTATCATACATCTGCCTAACCTGAGAATCGCCAAAGCCATAAATGCCGTGGTATTTCGAGAATTCGGTGAATACGACATCAAAATCGGTGGACGTGTGTTCAATCAGTCTCTTTATGGCTTTTTCGGGTCTGCCAGGTTCGTTGTGAGCTGGAAATCGATCAATATGCGCCTGAACGACGTCTTCCAACTGCTGATATGCCCCGGACGCCTGCCTGGATAACTCTTTTAACGTCTCAAGTTCACTATGTTTGTAGGCGTTCCAAAGGGATGCACCGAGATGGATGTCTACCGGGCTGACCAACACTCTGGACTGATATGCCTTTTCCAGCATCTGGGTGTCTGATGCTCCAAATCCATTCCACAGGTCTGCTGGACTGTGAATGACAGGAAAGACTCTGTATAGCGCTTTAGGTGGACGATCACTGAGCAGCGAAAGTACAATCCACATGTTTACCTGACAAAACAGATCGTTTTCGAACCAAAGATTTACTTCTGCATCTTCAGGAAGGTTCAGGATGGTATCAAACGCGGTAACGACCTTGGCAAAATACTCGTCTCTGGTTGCCGAGTAGCTCTCTGAAATGAATTTCGCCCGCGTTTCCCAAAACTCAGGCAGGGTATCGCCGGATACATCCCCATCAATCAGACATTCAGCGCAAACAATCCGTTGTCCCTGAATGGAGGTTTGGTTGAGCTGCTCGGCCAGGCAATCACCGTTAAGAATGTGGTAAGTCATGATATTGTGCACGTTTAATTACAGTGTTGGCAGTTTATCCCTGAAATAATCGTCCTGCTGTGTTGACATTATGGTCGGTCATAAGCTTGTAGCATTTGCTATCAATGTTCTTAGTGCTGTCCCGACGTTGATTCCACGTAAAAGCGCTGCGTATTTCATGGGTTGAGCCACGCATGCCGCGTGATTTCGTACACGAAGTTGTGTTTGGGAGGTTCGCCGTAGTAGGCGACGTTGATTTCTCCAACTTTGGAGGCGCCCAGGCGTCCAATGGCAACCTGGGAGCGGAAATTGGTGGCTCCGATATGAAACTGTACGGTTTTTACGTGCTGAAACGCGTGATCCAACATGAGTTTCTTGACCGCTGGATTGAATCCCTTGCCCCAGCATTCAACCGCATAGAAGGTGTATCCGATCAGGATCGAGCTTTCTTGTACGTTGAAATCGTAGAACCGGGTGCTACCGATGACTTGTCCGGTGGCGACATCCAGTATCTTGAAAGCGCCCTGACTTTTCATGGCGCCATCGAAGTAGTTCAGGAAAACGTCCCGTTTCCAGCGATCTTTATTCGGATGTTGTTCCCAGATCCGGGGATCCGAGGCCACCGCAAACAACGCCTCGAAGTCGTCCTCCAGCAGCGGATAAAGCGCGACTTTGTTGTTGTGTAAGGTTGGTTGAAGTGGGAAGGTCATGCTATCCTAATTTTTGCCAATCGGCTTGTTGTTTCGGCTCCACTCACTCCAGGATCCGACGTACAGGCGGGGGATCGGCAGGCCGGCATGGTGCATGGCCATTATGGTTTGACAGGCAGAGACCCCTGACCCGCAATGGACAATCACATTATTCGGATCGATGCCTGCGAAATGCTTTGAATACCGACTTTGTAGTTCAACTGGACTCAAAAACAGTCCGTTTGCATCTGTATTTTGGCTCAGCGGAATGTTTACAGCGCCGGGGATGTGTCCCGCGACAAGATCTAGGGGCTCTGTCAATCCATCATACCGTTCTTTGCTTCTAACATCTACCACCACGTACTCATTGTGACCTGCAACACGTTCAACTTCATGTATATCAACCAAAGGGAATTGCCAGTCAGTTGCTGGATAAGGCGTTGGAACTGGAACCGGAGTATTTATTCCAGACTCCAAAGGGAAACCGTGTATTTTAGCGTTCTGAATGCCTCCATTCAGGACCTGAACCCGGGAATGTCCAATAGCCTTCAACATCCACCAGAATCGGGATGCAGCGTTAGCTCCGAAAGCGTCGTCATAGATGACGACATGGGAATCCGGAGAAATTCCAAGCTCAGAAAGTGTTTTTGCAAGTGTATCAACCGAAGGCAGGGGATGACGTCCACCGTCTTTGAAGTTCGCCTTGATGTCGGATAGTTGCTCATTCACATCCATAAAAAAGGCGCCCTTCAGGTGTCCTGACTCGTGATTCTCTCGCGCCTTCGCACTACCACTCGCATCAAAAATCAAAACGTCAGAACTCTGATAAATACTCAACAGCTCTTGGATGTCGATAATCGGAGAGATGAAATGAAATGGCATGCTACTGAGGAACTAAAATTAAACCGGATTGAGTATCATCCAAATTACGTCTATTTATTGTTTCGTTTAGTTTTGATAACACCAATAATTTTATTCAACAACGTATGAAATCGAATATTTAATGAAGCCATCTTATACCGAGACTTTACAAAAAAGCTGATAGGGATAGGTTCAGGTAAAAAAGTGGCTTCACCACGCTGTTCATCGTAGGGTGGAGTCATGTTTCGTTTCTCAACGATCAGCATACTGTCGTAGTAATGTATGGAATGAACCGATTTGGTAAAAGAGTTTACTTTGAGACTATTTTGTTTTGAATGAAAAGCATTTAAGTAATCTATGAAATTTTTGGAGTACTCAATGAATGTCCCCTTTCGTTTATGTCCACCTCCATACTCAAACCAATAGGAGGTGTGTAGGTCTTCACACACATAAACACCATCCTCTTTGATGTGGTCAAAAAGCTCTTCAAAGGTTATGATTTGCTGCTCCATGGTGTGTCCACCATCATCTATCAGGATGTCAATTTTAGGTATCTTATTTTTTAATTCCCTTAGAAAGTTCCGGTCTGACTGTGATCCAATGTGTACCTGGATTCGGTCCTCTTCAAATTGTTTGCAACGCGGATCGATATCCATTCCAATTATTTGAGCCTGTGCTCCAAAATATTCTTTCCACATCTGCAAACTACCACCCTGTGAAATACCAATCTCTAGTATGGTAACGGGCTGACCTCTGTATGTTCGAAAATATCTGTCATAGATTTCAAAATAGTGATTCCACTTATGGATCAATCGCTTTGTGTTTGACCTGAAATGGGATTCTAATTCATTCATGTTGAGCGTAAATCAATAATGTTATTCACTGGGCAGACTAACAGTAGTGTAATCGAATGCAGTATGATTCATCCGTTAAACTTAGGTAGCATAAAGGTACTAGCCGGTTGTTCGATCAGGCAATCATCCTTTTAATCACAACGTATCATTCAAATCCGGACTCAACGGCTTTTTAAAACTTGCGAAATCGATCAGATTCAGGAACTCTTTTTTATGTCTTTCCAACGTGTTGTATTCAAAAAAGGGATTTTCCAGATTTGTAGCTTCTCCAATTTGATGTGTTTTGGAAAGTATTCCAATGCCATAATCGGAGTCTATACAGCAGGAGTAGACTTCCGGATTACTACGCCATTTCGCGAAAGCTTTCCAGGTCGTACCATTCCAGGCTAATCGAGCAGGTGTGTGAAGATAAGTGAATCGTTCTCTTGCATGCCATTCTGAAACCGGATTACAGTCATGTAGTACAACAAATCCATCTTCTTTGATGTACTGCAGCGCATGGAAAATATCTCGATCAACTTGTTCAGCCAGGTGTAATCCATCAATGAATATGACGTCGAAACGGATTTCAGGATACAAAACTCCATTCGACGACAACTGTTCAAAGAAGGCGTCACTGGTCATTTTGAATTCAACGGGATTCTGTTCGAATTCAATTCCAGGGTCAACCCCATATTTATGAGTAGCCTGAATGTGCGAAAAATTATCATCTGGGTCCCTCACCCCAATTTCCAGGTAATTGGTCTGACCGGACCTTAACGACAATAGGTAATTAATCACTTCCGTACGGCTGGGAGATTTACTAATCTCTTGCTCAATTGCTTTAGATACTTCCAGATAATGCTCGTTGGTTAAATACGATTTACCAAATCGAAGATATCTTTTATTCCTGGTGTAAACAGACTTTAAATCACGCAGAATCATAGGTATTTACTTTAGTTAATGACGCAATCAACCAACCAAGAGCGGCCAACACTTTGACCCAGAAAAGTAATCCGTTAACATCAAGTGGCACACTGAACAGGGAATATCTATCCCTGTTTACGGGCTACAAGAAAGACCGTATAGAGCTTTCTGTTGTCTGTTTTCGCGGTCAATTAATTGACCGCTGCTGATAGCTGCCCCTGAATCTTACGTGCATCAGCAACTGCTGGACTACTAGCGTATTCGTTCAGGATCTGATCAGCAAGATTACCAGCCATAGTAGTGTCACCCGCACGAAGTGCACTTTGAGCAGCACTTAGCAGGTTAGAGGGAGTAGTACTTGAGTTGATATCCCAATCAGCCGCTTTTTTGAACAGGACTGCAGCTTTTTTGTGCTCTCCGGCATTGGCCAAAAGAACTGCATGGAAATTGATCGCATTAACTCCAAGAATGCCTTTGGGAGCTTTGAAGTCACTCATATATCCAAGCGCCATATCAGTGTTTCCCAACTCCAGCTCACTGATCGCTGCATAGAATCGAGCCATGTTTCCGGCATTGGTGCCACCGTAGTTTTTTACTATGGCCGCCAGTCCAACTCCCATTGCAGAATTATCACCATTCAATGCAGTTTCGTAATCCGCACGGATATAGGACTGCTCAGCATACCCTAAAAAAGCCTGAGCTTCACGCTCCTGATTCTGGCTATAAAAAGAGTATCCAACTGCTCCTCCAATCAGGACAATCACCCCAACAACGATTCCAACAATCGTGGAAGTGTGTGTTTTAACATAGGTAACTGTTTTGGCATATCCAGTTACCAAGGCATCGGTTTCGAGCTGTTCTTTAGTGAAATTCTTTGACATGTGAGTTAACTTCTTTCGAGTTGCATTTATTAAATTGTAAAGCGCCAAAATTAAGACATTTGCGCTTAATTGTCTAATGAATCTGAATGGATTACACCGTTTTTCAGAGTTAAAATGCGATCGCACTGTCGCGCAATATCCATATCGTGTGTGACCATAATCAGAGTCAGATTGCTGGAGTTTCGCAGGTCGATGAGCTGGGTAATCAGTTCCTGGGTCGTTTTTTCGTCCAGATTACCAGTAGGCTCATCAGCAAGTAGTAGGCTGGGTTCATTGATCAGCGCCCTAGCGATGGCCACACGCTGCTGCTCACCACCAGATAACATCGTTGGCCTGTGATCCAGTCGGTGCCCAAGACCGAATTGTTCCAGCTGCGCAACTGCTTTTTGACGTACACTGGACTCGGATTCATTTCTGATGAGTGCCGGCATCATGACATTCTCGAGCGCGGTGAACTCAGGCAACAAATGATGAAATTGGAAGACGAATCCTATGTGAGTGTTTCTGTATGTTGACATCGCATCCTCCGAGTAGGTAGCGATGTTTTCACCCTTGAAGTAAACACTTCCCGATGTGGGACGATCAAGCCCTCCTAAAATATGCATCAGAGTACTTTTGCCGGATCCACTTGCACCCACTATCGCAGTTACGGTACCTTCCTCAATACTCAAATCGACTCCCTTGAGCACTTCTGCTTTCGCAGCACCGGCTTTTGCGGGATAAACCTTGGTTACGGATTCGATCCTGAGCATTTTATTTCAAGTTGGAATTGTTGAACGAGGGGTAAATTACGGATTCTATATGGACACAGGTACCTTTTTCCGGATCAATTTTTGCCATGACTCCACATATTCGATTGTCGCCATTGGCTCCGATGTATTTTTGAGGCGTCCCCAGCATAAATCGACGCAGCGCGGTGTCTTTATCCATCCCAATAACGGAATTGAAGGATCCGGTCATACCTGCATCGGTAATGTATCCGAGACCACGTGGTAAAATCTTGGCATCGTTGGTCGGAATGTGCGTGTGCGTTCCCACCATAACCGATGCGCGCCCGTCGAGGTACCAGCCAAAGGCAACTTTCTCTGCAGTGGCTTCAGCATGGAAGTCGACAAATATCAGTTTCGTCTCTTCTGCCAGTTTTTCCAGTGCCCAGTCCGCAGAACGAAACGGATCATCGATGGAAGGCAAGAATGTGCGTCCCTGCATGTTCAACACACCGATTTTATGACTGGTTCCGTGAATATCATACACCCCGAATCCGTAACCGTTGACTCCCTTGGGATAATTCAACGGGCGAAGCAGATTCTTGTCGGCTTTCATGTAGGGAAGGATTTTCCACTTGTCGAATGAATGATTACCGCCAGTAACCACATCCACGCCAATACTGTACAAATGCTTGACGATTTCCTCGTTGATTCCCATGCCTTCGTGCGAATTTTCGCCGTTTGCAATGATGAAATCAGGTTTGTACTTGGTTTTAAGTGCGGGAAGTAGCGTTTCCAGAATCTGAATTCCAGGGGTTCCGACAATGTCTGCAATGAAAAGAACCGTAATAGGTTGTGACATATAGGCGAGATAGACTCAAAGTGAACGAAAATAAAAAAACGCTATTGAGGGAAGGAGAAGAACTATAACCCTTGTAATACAATGTGGGTAACGTCTTAATTGGGTCTGACTTCCACTGGACTGCCGAAGCAGTGAGGCATGTCATAGCCGACCAAAGATCGTAGCCCTAGGTTATTGTTAATAGTTAAAGTCTTAACCTTTAAACCTCAATAGCGCTAAATCTGCCGGTAATATGCGAAATTCAGGACTTAATGTCACTTAAAAGTTGCTCAATTCGCTCAGAAATTTCGGAAACTTGAACAGAAGTCAACGTGGTTGGTTCAGTAGATTGTTGACTTCGTTGCAATGCAAAAAGTTCCTCGGCGATACTTAAACTGGCCAGAACCATGATCGTATGTTCCGGATGAGTACTGAGTTCCCGTTTGAAGAGCTGAAATCTGGAATTCACATAGTCAGCAATCTGCTCCATGAGTTGCTCCTCGCCTTCGAGTACCTTCAAAGGATACGACTTGCCCAGGATGTTCACGCGAATGGAATTCATGCACTTTCCTCCAGGATATCATCGATTCTTTTGATATAGGTCTGAATCTGATTTCTTACTGCAATTCGATCATTATCACTCAAGATGTCCCTCGAAACAGTCTCAGAGTTTGTTGTTACAGCTTTCAAGGACGCTTCTAGTTTCGAAACCTGGTTTTTTAAGGCAAGATTTTCCTCTTTAAGGTCACGACAGGCTATTTCCAGCTCTTCCAGTGAGACTAATATCTTGTGATGTAGCGACATATCAGGACTCACGGCAAAATTAGTATTAGCTTCTAAGTACAGCGCCGAATTCTTGATTCAAACGTTTCAGGATCTTGCTAATGATACTATCCACATCTTTAATAGTCAATGTCATAGAGGTATCTATGAATGTTAACCGAAAAGCGATGCTCTTTTTACCTTCACCAACACTTTTTCCTTCGAAGAGGTCAAAAACCTGGATGTCGGTGAGTCTCTGGGTTCCGTTTTGACGAATGGCATCTGCAAGATCACCTGCCGAAGTGGCATGATCGACAATAAGTGCAAGATCGAACTCTACACCCGGGAATTTCGGAACAGGGGTGTATTTTAACGCATTCACCTGTTCTGCAAGTATCTGAAGTCGTGTCAGTGAAAACTCTGCACAGAACAACTCCTCACTGGTATCAAAGATTTTTTTCTGATCACCAGGAAGAATCATTACTTCACCAACCCAATTCTTGTCAGCCAGGTATACCAGTTTATTGTCATCAACTTTCTCAATCCTGATTTTATCAGCAATTCTAAGATCGCTAAGTACCCTGTCGATTGAACCTTTGATGTCAAATATGCTGTATTGAATAGGTTTTCTGTTCCATGAAGCTGATGTGTTTTCTCCGCCACATCCAATCAAAACATGGGTTTCTTCACGAATTCCAACATGGAAAGTGCTTTTCTCGTCCCTTTTGAAGGTGTTCCCAATTTCAAATAATCGTACCCCTTTTGCATTCCGGTTGAAATTAAACGCCGCTGCGCGGATGAATCCCGGTACAAGCGATGGACGCATGACCGATGTGTCCTTGGAAATAGGATTTAGTGTGAAGATCAATTCATTCTCAGTAGCAAAAAGCTCGGCCTCACGCTGCGGAAGCAGGGAATTAGCATAGATTTCTCGGTGACCCAGATTTACCAGTAGATCCCGTACCCGATCCTGAAACTGCTCACGAAAAGGTAGCTGCTCGGGACGAGAAAACTTAATGTAGTCCGGATTCGGAATCTTGTTATAGTCGAAAATTCTGGCTACTTCTTCGATCAAATCGATTTCGGTGGTCACATCTGGACGGAAGGTTGGTACGGTAACGTACATTTCGTCTCCGCCATTCTTTTTGACATCGAATTCGAGGGATTTCAGAATCGAAACCGCCTGATTTGCGGTAAATTCCATACCAAGAATCCGATTCAGACGAACCAGCCTCAATGAAACTGTCCTGGGTTCGGTCACAATCGGATGTACATCAATGTATCCATTTTCGATGGATCCACCGGTTAACTCAGCAATCAATTCTGCACACCGTTTTGCTGCTGCATACGTGATATTCGGATCGATGCCCCGCTCGAAACGGTAGGATGAATCGGTTTGCAGTCCGATCGATTTAGATGTCTTTCGGATCCCAACAGGCTCGAAATAGGCACTTTCAAGGAAAACTGTCTTTGTATTGTTGTTAATTTCGCTATTTCCACCACCCATGATTCCAGCCAAAGCTACCGGAATGTCGCCATCACAGATAAACAGACTTCCTGCCGGAATCTTACGTTCCTGCTCGTCGAGTGTGACAAACGTTCGCGCTTTGTCAAAGGTCTGAACAACGATACTTTTATGTTTTAACAAATCGAAGTCAAAGGCGTGTAGCGGTTGTCCGAGCTCGTGAAGCACATAGTTGGTTGCATCTACAATGGCATTGATTGGACGCAGTCCGATGGCTCGGAGTTTGTTCTGGAGCCAGTCAGGGGAGGGTATGACCTCCACGTTTCGGATCAACATACCAACATAACGATGGCACAGCTCCGGATCTTTGATCTCAACAGTGATTTCTCCCTCCAGATCGGATTCTGGATGGGATTTGAGCGATGAAAATGGCTTTTTCAGTGATTTGTTCAATACGGCTGCCAAATCACGAGCTACTCCCAGATGGCAACTGGCGTCAGGACGGTTAGGCGTGAGCCCGATTTCCATGACATGATCGATGTTCAGATTTAGTACCCCTGAAATTGGAGTACCTGCTTTAAACTGGTCTTTCAGAACCATGATTCCGCTGTGATCTTCGCCAAGACCGAGTTCATCTGCAGCACAGATCATTCCCTCGGATACTTCACCACGAATCTTCGATTTGCGGATTACCAGATTTGTGCCATCTGGCATTTCGAGTGGAAGTTCGGTGCCAACGGTTGCCACGGCGACGGTTTGTCCTGCTGCCACATTCGGTGCTCCACACACAATCTGAACGGTTTCTTTACCCGTATCAACCTTACAAACGCTGAGTTTGTCGGCATTCGGGTGTTTTTCACAGATCAATACTTTTCCAACCACCACGCCTTCGAGAGCGGACCCGATTTGGGTAATCTCTTCCACTTCGAGTCCGGTCAGGGTTAGGATATCGGCAACTTCTTGCGGAGTCTGATCGAAATCGAGGTAATTTTTAAGCCAATTGTATGAAATTTTCATGAGTATGGGTCAAAGCTTACTGAAACTGTTCAAGGAAACGCAGGTCATTTTCGTAGTAGATGCGGATGTCGTCGACATCATAACGCAGCGAAGCGATACGCTCGACGCCCATTCCAAGGGCAAATCCGGAGTAGACCTCAGGATCGATATCCACCGACTTCAACACATTAGGATGGACCATTCCGGCACCCAGAATCTCGAGCCAGCGACCTGGCTTGCCCGGTGATTCCCACCAGATATCCATTTCAAGACTCGGTTCAGTAAACGGGAAAAAGGAGGGACGCAGTCGGTAGGTGACCTTACGGTTGAACACCATCTCGGCCAGCATGACCAGGGTTTCTTTGAGTTCGGCAAAATTGACGTTTTTATCTACATACAGCGCTTCCACCTGATGAAACAGGAAGTAGGACTTGTAGGTGACAGACTCATTTCGATATACGCGTCCTGGCATGATAGCGCGTATAGGAGGGCGCTGTTCAAGCATCTTGCGGATTTGCACCGGAGAGGTGTGTGTGCGCAAAAGCAGGTCCTTGCTGATATCGGATTCATCCTTGTTGATATAGAACGTATCCTGCATATCGCGGGCGGGATGCTCGGGAGGGAAGTTTAGCGACGTGAAGTTATGAAAATCGTCTTCGATTTCGGGTCCATCGGCGATGGAGAATCCGAGGCGGAAGAATACTTTCTTGATTTCCTGAAGCGTAAGGGTTAAGGGGTGTAAAGATCCGTGCTGTTGGATAGTACCCGGCAGAGTGATGTCGTCTGCGATTGAGCGTTTTTGAGCAGTAGAAGACTCAATTATGGTTTTTGCTTCCTCATACACAGACTGAGCATAGTCCTTAAGCTCGTTCAGCAGTTTACCAACGGCTCCTCGTTCTTCGGCAGACACTTGCCCCATGATCGAGAACAAGCCTGGGATGACCCCTTTCTTAGACAAGTACTTGAGTCGATACTGCTCGAGCGAGTGAGCATCTGAAATGTGAAACTGTGCGATTTCAGACCGAATTTCCTGCGTTTTTTCCTTCATATCCCCTGTATAAAATAAAAAAACCGGCAAGCACTGGGTACTTGCCGGTTATGCATGGTGCAATTACTTGGCAAGAGCCGTTTGAACGATCGCCTGGAAAGCGGCTGGTTCAAAAACGGCCAGGTCTGCCAGGACCTTGCGGTTGATTTCCATGTTTTTGGATTTCATGGCTCCCATCAACTTTGAGTAGGTTACATCGTGGAGGCGAGCTGCAGCGTTGATCCGCGCGATCCAGAGTTTTCTGAATTCACGCTTACGGACACGGCGATCACGGTATTGATAAAGCAGTGCTTTTTCAACCGTGTTCTTCGCTACAGTGTAGACTTTACTTCTCGCGCCCCAGTAACCTTTCGCAAGACCTAAGATCTTTTTGCGACGGCGACGGGAAGCCACATTATTTGATGAACGTGGCATTTTATTGTAAGTTTAACTGTTAATGTTATTGTTGATAGATAAACGAAAACTTAGAGGTAAGGGACGAGCATTTTTATGTTTTTCTCGTCAGCCTCCGACACCAACGTGCTGCCACGGAGGTTGCGCTTACGCTTAGCTGATTTTTTGGTCAAAATGTGACGTTTGAACGCTTTTTTTCTTTTCAAACGGCCGGAACCGGTGAGCTGAACACGTTTTTTCGCCCCACTGTTGCTTTTGAATTTTGGCATATTCCTACTTCATGTCAAATTGAACTTGGGATAAGCACAAAAGATACACATATAACGCACTTTTTACAAGTAAAAACGTGCGTGGACAGTCAGGAGATGAGACACAAAGGAGAAGTGACAGATCAGAGGTAGTAGGCAGTAGGCAGTAGGTAGTGGGCAGTAGGTAGTGGGCAGTAGGTAGTGGGCAGTAGGTAGTAGGCAGTAGATGGTTAAGAAATCCCACTAACTACTTCCCACTTCCTACTACCCTAAAAAATCACTACTTGAGCGGTGCAATGATGAGAGACATCCTCTTGCCCTCAAGAGTAGCTTTTTGCTCAACTTTGCCGTGATCTTCGAGATCCACAGTGAAGCGGTTCAGTAGTTCTTCACCATTTTGTGAATAAATGATATCACGTCCACGAAACTGAACCGTTGCCTTGACTTTAGCGCCTTCTTCCAAAAACTTTTTGGCGTGTTTGAGCTTGAAATCGTAGTCATGGTCGTCTGTATGGGGACGAAAACGAAGTTCTTTGAGTGTAACTACGTGTTGTTTCTTTTTGGCTTCTTTCTCTTTTTTCTTTTTCTCAAACTGGAATTTGCCGTAATCCATGATCCGACATACCGGTGGATCAGCATTCGGCGCTACTTCAACCAAGTCCAGTTCAAATTGCTCTGCCAATCTGAGGGCTTCTGACGATGAGGTGAGTACGTGATCCCCGTTTGGTTTGATCACACGGACTTTAGGAGCGTTGATCTCGCCATTCAGACGTTCACGTGACTCCTGTTTGTATTCTTTAAAACGCTTTCCGATAGTAATTTTCTCCTGTTAATTCAAAGTTGGGGGATTATCCCTGTTGTAGATTTCCGCACGTACTTTATCAAGAAATTCTGAGAATTTCAAACTTCCTTGATCACCCCGTTTGTGTCGGCGTACAGAAACTGTTCCTTCGTTGGCTTCTCGTTCACCGATTATCAACATATATGGAATTTTTTTCTTTTCTGCATCACGAATTTTTGCACCGATCTGATCACTTCGTGTGTCGGTTTCGACGCGGATGCCATGGAATTTCATCTCGGTTTCATAGGTATATGCCAATTCGTTGAACTGGTCCGAGACTGGAATCAGCATGACTTGCTGAGGCGTCAACCATACCGGAAAATCACCGGCAAAATGTTCGATTAATATACTTGTGAATCGCTCCATGGATCCAAAGGGCGCACGGTGAATGATGACCGGACGATGTTTCTGGTTGTCGTTACCCACGTAGGTCAGATCAAATCGCTCTGGCATGACATAATCTACCTGAATGGTTCCGACCTGCCACTTGCGGCCAAGTGCATCCTTGATGATGAAATCGATCTTTGGTCCATAGAAGCTGGCCTCACCTGGAGCAATCACATAGCTTAGGTCCAGTTCGTCGGCCACTTCTTTAATTTCTTGCTGGGCTCTTTCCCAGTATTCGGTGTTACCACCGTATTTTTTCTCGTTATCATCACGGAAAGATAAACGGATGTCTACTTTCATGTCGAAGGTCTCGAATACGTACTTGGTCAGATCGATGCAGTTTTTGATTTCGTCTTTGAGCTGTTCGTTCGTGCAATAAATGTGAGCGTCATCCTGTGTGAATCCACGCACGCGTGAGAGTCCGTTGAGCTCACCGGACTGCTCATATCGGTAAACGGTACCAAATTCAGCCAAACGCAGTGGTAGATCCCGGTAACTGCGCATGGAAGAGGAATAAATACGATGGTGATGCGGACAGTTCATTGGTTTGAGCATATACTGCTCGTCTTCGACGGTAATCGGATCGAACTGGGAATCGGCGTAATACGGATAATGTCCAGAGGTTTTATACAGTTCAATGTTTCCGATATGCGGAGTGATCACCTCTTTGTATCCACGTGCAATTTGCTCTTTGCGCAGAAACGCCTCCAGGGTACGACGAATCGTAGTTCCGTTTGGAAGCCAGATGGGTAATCCTTTTCCGACCATCTGATCGATGATGAAAATGCCGAGCTCCCTGCCGAGTTTCTTGTGATCACGCTTTTTGGCTTCCTCCAGTTGAATCAGATACTCATCGAGCATGGACTTCTTAGGAAAGGAGATGCCATACACACGGGTCAACTGTTTGTTATTTTCGTCACCTCGCCAGTAAGCTCCAGCAATACTGAGAAGTTTGATTGCCTTGATGGGTTCGGTAGAAGGGATGTGTGGACCACGGCACAAGTCTACGAAGTTTCCTTGTTGGTAGAAGGTGATGGATCCGTCTTCGAGGCCATCGAGCAAATCGATTTTGTAAGGGTCGTTTTTATCCTTGAAATAAGTGATAGCTTCGTCTTTTGGGACTTCTTTACGAACAAAATTGGACTTCTGACGAGCCAGCTCGAGCATTTTGTTCTCAATCTTGAGCAGATCTGCTTCAGTAAGTTTGTAATCACCGAAATCCATGTCGTAGTAAAATCCATTGCCGATAGGAGGACCGATACCGAATTTCACATCTTCGAAGAGTTCCTGTACTGCTTCAGCAAGCAAGTGAGCCGAGCTGTGCCAAAAAGTCTGCTGACCGTCTTCCGACTCCCAGGTGTTAATCGTAATGCTTCCGTTTGTCGTAATTGGGCGATTCAGGTCATAAATCATACCAGAAACGGTAACAGATAGCGCAGCTCTTGCCAATCCGGGTGAAATGGCAGAAGCCACCTCAAAGCCAGTTGTGCCGGCAGGGTAGGATCTGACAGTTCCATCAGGGAAGGTCAACGAAATGGATTGGGAGGACATAAATCGATCGTTAGGTATATAAAAAACAAAAAGCGCCGGTTACCCATGCGCAATGTTTAGAAGGAAGTGGGTCGTAATGGATTCGAACCATCGACCTCCACGATGTCAACGTGGCGCTCTAACCAACTGAGCTAACGACCCCCACTAAACCAACAAAGATACGACGGAAGTAGGCTGATTTCAATGTTTTTTTAAATGTACTTGGTGTAACTATGTCCTTTTAGGTGATTGAAATTGTGTTTGTAACTGTGTTCTGAGTCTAAAACATCGTATCTTCGGGAGATATATAAAATTTGTTACATGATCAATCGAAGAACTCTCCGGGAAGCCGTATTAAAAGCTGTTTATGCCTTTACGTTGTCTAACGACGACCCGGCACACGTCATCGCCACTCAGATTAAGTCTGAAGCTAAAGAAAAAGATGACCTTCAATTTGCTGAAAAACTATTTTTGTCTACCATCCGGCATGGTGAGGATTACGATACGTACATTGAATCACGAATCCAGAACTGGGAACTTTCCAGGATTGCACTGGTCGATAAAATTGTGCTGAGAATGGCTATTGCCGAGCTACTTCATTTTGATGATATCCCTACCAAGGTAACGATCAACGAGGCCATCGAAGTTGCAAAGAAATATTCAACGGCAAAGTCCGGTGTTTTTGTAAATGGGGTGTTGGATGGGGTCTTGGACGATCTTCGCAAAGAAGGAAAAATTAACAAGACAGGTTTAGGTCTTGTAGAAACGGCTCCTCGCAGAGCAAATAAATAATGTTATCCATTAACAGTCTGAATTTAAATCCATGAGTTTGAAATGTGGGATTGTTGGACTTCCAAATGTTGGGAAGTCCTCTTTGTTTAATGCATTGAGTAATGCGGGCGCAGAAGCCGCTAATTTTCCATTCTGCACAATAGATCCTAATGTGGGGATTGTTCCGGTTCCAGACCCACGTCTGGATAAACTAACTGAACTAGTGAAACCACAACGGGTTGTTCCTGCTTCTATTGAATTTGTGGATATTGCCGGTTTGGTAAAAGGTGCTTCTGAAGGTAAAGGAAAGGGGAATGCGTTTTTGTCCCACATCCGTGAAGTAGACATTATTGTTCACGTGGTTCGGTGTTTTGTAGATGATGATGTGATCCATGTGGAAGGTGGAATTGATCCGATTCGTGATATTCAGATCATCGATTCAGAGTTGCTATACAAAGATCTCGAAAGTATAGAAAAGCGTGTCGACCGACTCAAAAAAGCTGCAAAAGCGGGTGATAAACAAATATCAATGCAACTGGAAGCTATTGAAAGACTTCGTGAGCATGTGGAAAATGGGAATCCTGTGCGATCATTTCAGGCGAATGATCTTGAACGTGAAGGATATGCTGATTTGTTTCTGTTGACCGAAAAACCGGTTCTGTATGTAACCAATGTGGCCGAAACGGATTTACCAGATGCCAAAGGTAATCTGTATGTGGATAAAGTGCGAGAAGTGGCGAAGTCTCAAGGGTCGGAACTTGTTGTTGTAAGCGCAAAAGTTGAGGCTGAAATTGCTGAACTCGATGCAGAAGAGAAAGTCATGTTCCTGCAGGAACTAGGAATTGAAAGTGCCGGACTTGATCTGCTGATCCGTGCAGCTTATAAAGAGCTTGGATTGATCACGTATTTCACGGCCGGAGAGAAAGAAGTCCGCGCATGGACGATAGAAAAAGGGTTTAAAGCTCCACAAGCCGCTGGGGTTATCCATTCAGACTTTGAGCGTGGATTTATCCGTGCAGAGACGATCAAGTACGAAGACTATGTGCAATACAAAAATGAAGCTGCGGCCAAAGAAGCGGGAAAAATGCGCTCAGAAGGCAAGGAATACATCGTACAGGACGGCGATGTCATGCATTTCAGATTTAATGTCTAAGTACCCTAATAAAAGCGCTACTGTTTAGAAACGGTTCTGGTGGTAATCGAGTTCGGATTGATGGTGTCGAAGACAACCCAGGCGTCAGGGAATTTTCGTTTTACGACTTGAGCGAATTCAATGGCTTCTTCACGGATCCTGAAATCCCCTACATGAAGTTTGTAGAAGGGTTGACGAAACAAGATATAGGCATTTGCATTATACTCCGAGGCTTCCTGATCCAACCAAGTGTTAAATTCCGTACGAAGATCCTCAGCCTCACGAACATCCTGTGTTGAAACGACCTGAACCCTGAAACCAGTGTTAGCATTAGCCTGAGATATGGCAACATCCACTTGGAAAACCTCTGGAATTGTGTTTTCGACCGAATGAAACACCATTTCAGGCTTAAAAAGATACTCCTCGTAGTTGTATCCAAGTGCCTCGGAAGGATTATCGACAGTTGTTTCAGTTACGGGCTCTTTTAAAACCACAACTTCTTGTGTTGTCGCACAGGAATGCAAAACCAGTGCGATACTACAAACAAAAGCAGCTGTTTTTAAACGGGATGGATATGGATGGTTAATTTTTGTCATGTTCCTATCGTACTAAGTCCCTATCGGATGCCAGGTGGTTTTGATTTCCATAAAATCCAGTATACGGTAGGGGTTTTTATCATCAACGGTTTTGGTAGCGTCGGTATTGTAGAAATGTACTCGTTTGATGTTCAGCGCTGCGTTAGTTTGAATGATTTTGATGGATCCTGCATCATTTCTATGGTAGGCGATTGCATTGACATCCATGTGCGAAGTTGCAGAATCGAGTAATTCTGACTCAAATCCTGTAAGTATGTTAACCACTCCACTCGGGAGATCTGAAGTACCCAGAACCTCAGCAAAAGTCAGTCCTGCCAGTGGATGAGTATCTGGCAGAAGGATTACACAGGTATTGCCAGTTGCAATGATTGGAGCCATCGCAGCGATGAGTCCTGTTAACGGATTCTTAATGGGTGCAAAAACGGCAACGACGCCTGTTGGTTCTGGCACCGAAAAGTTGAAATGCTGCGATGCAACCGGATTTACTGATCCGAATACCTGAGAGATTTTATCGCACCACCCGGCGAAGTATACCAATTTGTCAACAGCTTGTTCGACCTGAAGCTGAGCATCTTTTGCTGAGAATCCTTCGAGTATGAGTTCGTCTACAAACTGGGTACTTCTTGCGTCCATCATCTCAGCCATTCGGTACAGAATCTGTGCACGATTATAAGCTGATCTGGAAGCCCATCCAGATTGTGCAGTTCTTGCAGCTACAACGGCATTTCGGAAATCTTTACGGCTTGAGAGACAGATATTGGCAATCTGTTTGCCTGATTGATCAGTCAGTGGATAGTATCGACCTGATTCCGATCGTTCATACTTTCCACCGATGTAGATTTTATATGTTTTCAATACAGTTAATCGATTTGTCATGATATAAAGTCGTTAAATCAGGTGATTAATTGTCGAGATTCAGATAAGGCATAAGCCCGTGAAGCCCACCTTCACGACCTAATCCCGACTCTTTGTAACCGCCAAAAGGTGATGTCGGATCGAACTTATTGAATGTATTTGCCCAGATTACCCCTGCTCGCATTCGGGTCGTAAGACTGAATATCTTGGATCCCTTGTCTGTCCAAACGCCACCGGAGAGACCATAAGGAGTGTTATTCGCTTTTTCCAGGACTTCTTCTGGAGTACGGAAAGTTTGAATAGTCAGTACAGGTCCAAAGATCTCTTCCTGAACGATGCGGTTAGACTGAGATACGCCTGTAAATAACGTCGGGCGACAGAAAAATCCATTTGATGGGATGACGCAGGAACTTTGGTACATCGTAGCGCCTTCATCTTGTCCGATTCGGATGTAATCCTGGATTTTATCGAGCTGTATTTTAGAGTTAATGGCACCGATATCGGTATTTTTGTCCAGCGGATCACCCACAATCAAGGTATCCATTCTCATTTTCAGTTTGGCGATTACTTCATCGGCAACGGATTCCTGGACAAAAAGTCGGGACCCTGCGCAACATACATGTCCTTGATTGAAGAATATCGCATTAACGATACCTTCCACGGCTTGATCGATCGCTGCATCGGCAAAGATAATGTTCGCTGCCTTGCCGCCAAGTTCGAGCGTGTACTTTTTAGAGGTACCGGCGATGGATTTCATGATAATCTTACCCACCTCGGTGGATCCGGTAAAGGCGATCTTGTCGACATCGGAATGATTTACAATTGAGGCGCCTGTTTTTCCTGCCCCTGTAACGATGTTTACCACTCCAGCCGGGAGTCCAGCTTCCAGAATGATTTCAGCGAGTTTTAGGGCGGTCAGCGGCGTTGTTTCGGCTGGTTTGAGCACAACTGTGTTACCGGTAGCCAGTGCTGGAGCAATTTTCCAGGCTGACATTAGAAGTGGAAAATTCCAAGGGATGATTTGTCCGGCAACCCCGATCGGTTTAGGTGTGCGTCCTGGGAAGGCGTATTGAAGTTTATCGGCCCAGCCTGCGTAATAGAAAAAATGAGCCGCAGCCAGTGGCACATCCACATCACGGGATTCCCGGATAGGTTTTCCACCATCCATAGACTCGATTACAGCGAACTCACGTGCACGTTCCTGTATCATTCGGGCGATTCGATACAAATACTTACCACGTTCAGCGGCAGGGAGTTTGCTCCATGGTCCAAATGCTTTTCGGGCAGCTTTTACAGCTTTGTCGACATCCGAATCGTTTGCTTCGGCAACCTGAGCAATGACTTTACCAGTGGCTGGATTAACCGTATCGAAGTATTTACCGCTTTCAGGTTTGACGAATTTTCCGCCAATAAAAAGATCGTAACTCGTATCCAGACGGATGTGATCGGAGCTTTCGGGAGCGGGATCGTATCCCCAGATCCGATTGAAATCAATTTTGATTCCTTCTGCTGGAGATGTTCCGTTTTTTGTTGTTGTACTCATATCAATCGATGGTGAAATAATCTTTGGATTGGTAGAAGCCTGTATCCTGTTTCATGATCTGCATCAACAGGTCGTTCGCCAGCGTGCTGGCACCGAATCGAAATAGATCCGGGTTCAGCCAGTCTGCTCCGAGGGTTTCCTTGAGCGTAACAAGATACTGGAGAGCCGTTTTCGCATCTCGAATTCCACCCGCCGGCTTCATTCCTACACGGATTCCGGTTTTGAAGTAATAATCGCGTATCGCTTCGAGCATAACGAGTGTAACGGGAAGGGTAGCGGCAGGACTTACTTTTCCGGTCGATGTTTTGATGAAGTCAGCCCCGGCATACATAGAAATATCGCTGGCTTTGCGGACATTGTCGAGTGTCTGAAGTTCACCTGTTTCGAGGATAACCTTCAAATGTGCCGGACCACAGGCTTCTTTGACTGCAGCAACTTCATCAAATGTGAAATTATAGTTACCACGCAGGAATTCACCACGTGAGATCACCATATCGATTTCATCAGCACCCTGATCCACGCAGTATCGAACTTCGGCCAGTTTCTCATGAAGTGTGGCATGTCCGCTTGGAAAAGCGGTTGCTACGCTGGCGACACGGATTCCGGTTCCACGTAACTCACTTTTAGCCACATTAACGAAGGGCGGGTAGACACAAACTGCAGCAACGGTAGGTATGTCCTTCCCATGAATATGAGGTTGCATTGCCTTACGGCATAGTTGAATCACTTTATTCTGGGTGTCCATTCCCTCTAACGTAGTCAAATCGACCATACTGAGTGCTAAACGGAGGGCGAACTTCTTCGAATCCTTTTTGATACTTCGAGTTTTGAGTCGAGCAACACGTTCCTCAACGCCAATCTGGTCAATGGGAATGTGTTCTCTGAAAAAGTCTGGTTTCATGGATTAGGACTATATGTTGTAGTAATCCAATATACGGATTTTGTGGGGAGTGGGGAGTAGGGAGTAGGGAGTAGGTTGGGAGTGGGTTGGGAGTAGACCGATTCCCCACTCCCTACTCCCCACTCCCGGGTAACTTTGCTACCCACCTATAACAACATTCCATGGACGAACACTCCACTCAACGACAACGCCGTTTTTGACATAGGGGTCATTCTTCGCGAATGCTTCAGCAGGTGCGGGACTATCTGCTTTGAATACCAGAATAGCGGCATCGGCGGGTTCAGATAAGGCTCCACCCATATACAACGTGCCTTCCTGCTGCATCATTTGAGCCAGTGCAAGGTGCTCGGCGCGGTAAGGTTGACGTTTCTCGATATAATCGGGGACGGTTTGGTATAAAAGGACGTAGTACATAGTTTTTAGATAAGGGATAAGAGATAAGTGTAAAGGGATCAGAGAGAATTTACCCATTTCCTCACTTTTCTCTCATCACTCATCCCTCATCAGGGTTGATTTTTTGATAAAGTTATGAGTCGTTTATCGATTGTTAATCCATCAAAGCCAAAATGAAAATTTATATACTCAAACGTTTCAGGGGTGTAAAAGAATACATGGGTGGGATCGCGTCGGTAATACCAGTTGGCGAATCGCTCAGGCTTGGTAATCATATTGGTCATGATGTAGAGTTTGCCATTTGGTTTCAGAAGTGAATGCAACAGTTCGAACTCTTTTTTCGGACCATGGAAGTGCTCAACTACCTCACAACATGCTATGAAATTGTATTTTCGGGTCAATATATCCTCGTTAGGGGCAAAAAATACATCATACTGATGCATTTCATAGCCTTTTTGACTCAAAACATATGAAATCACGGGTGCGGTCCCACTTCCGAAATCAAGTCCGATCGCATTTTGGTCGAAGTCCTTGATAACACTTTCAGTTATGGGAGCCACGAATTTCTGATATCCTGGATCGTGGATGTCGTTGTTGTGTTCTTCGTAGCGTTGTTTTTCCTCAATACTGTCCACAAAGAATTGAGCGTCCATGAAAACACCGTTGCAAGTTATGCACCGAACGTATTGGTCCTCAAAGAACGGGACTGAGCTTCCGGAACACAACGGACAATCAGGATATCTCATGAATACATAACTGCAGTGGCTGCTGTGACTACTCCAAGTATAACGCCAGGAATGTTACACACGATGATGGGCCAGTCACGGTGTTTTTTCAGTAGTCCGTAAGCCGCCCAAGCCAAACAGTTTATGGTCGTCACCACAGGAAGTAGTAAAGATCCAGGATTTCCGGCAATGTTGAGAAGAATCTGATCGATGTAGGAAACATACATCGTCATAGCCATGATGGATGCGAACCAACCCACTCGGGTAACGAGCTTATCTTCCATAGTTAGATCAGATTAAAGAGCTGGCCATGCGAACCAGGGAATACGCGAGAGAATAAGGATCAAACCGAGTCCGTAGAAAATCAATATGGTTTTGTGCTTTGCCTTATCGCTGGTAGCTTTTTTGTGGCGTGAGAATCCAATGGTGATGAGAATAATTCCCAAAAGCATCATTGTGGGATGTTCCAGGAAGTATAATCTGGATACAGAATCACCCATGTTATTACCTGAAAAATTTGAAAATCCAAGAGGAGAGATGAAATACAATACAAATCCAAAAACAAGCTGTAAGTGTGCCGAAATGAGTCCTAAAAGCGCAGTCAATCGATGACCTTTTGTAAAAGGTGATCCGCTGAAGAATGCCAAGGCCGCAATGAGTACGCTGGCTACGAGTAATAGTAAGAGCGGATAGGCGATAAATGAGTGTAAGTGTTTGAATCCTATATACATACTATTTTTAGTTAAAAGGGTTCCTGGTCGGGGAGCAATGTACCGCTTTCACAGGTAATGTGAAATAGAAACTGCCACTTTTGCAGTAGTGTACATCGTTATGTGATAAACATTTTTTAGATTATCGGGATCAATCAAGCTAAGAAACAAATTCAGAGACCTCTACTTTACAATCGATTTGGAGACTTTGTCCCAGGTTTTGTGCCCAGCCAGAAAATAGCTCATAATTACAGAGCCGTTAAGTGTACCAGGGAGATTGTTCAGAGGTTTAAATTTGGACACATCCTGGGACCTTCGCCAAGAATGTATTTGTCCTAGGTGTCCGTAGAAGGCGAAATGTGCCTTGATAATGGCGAATATATTCTTGAACTGACCTTTGAAAAGGAACAGAAATCCAGCCAACCCATCAAGTTCAAGTCGATGCAATATGGTAAAGAATCGCCATTTTCCGGGCAGATTTCTTGCCATCATAATCAAATTGTTACGGAAATTGTAGTAGGTTTTACGGGGATCGTCAGATGGTAATGAGCCCCCCCCTAGGTGATACACCAGGCTATCCGGACAATACCAAATTTGCTTTCCGAGGAGTTGAATGCGCCAGCAAAGATCGATTTCTTCCATGTGGAATTGAAAAGGCTCGTAAAAGCCATCCAATTGCACAAAAATATCTTTTCTAATGACCAGTGCGGCTCCACTTGCCCAAAATATCGGAGAAGCAGTGTTGTATTGACCACGATCTTTTTCCAGGGTATCGAATATGCGTCCACGACAAAAAGGAAATCCCATCGTGTCAATGAAACCGCCTGCGGCCCCGGCATATTCGAAGTGGTCCGGTTGATTGAAAGAGCGGATTTTCGGCTGAACGGCTGCGATGTCAGGATTATCTGCGAGCATGATATCAATTGAGTTCAGCCAGTTGGGGTCAACGGCGACATCATTGTTCAAAAATACAAGTGTGTCATATCTGGCATGTTTCATTGCCCGGTTGTTTCCCCCGCAATAGCCGTAATTATTATCCAAACTAACGATATTTACATCCGGAAACTGTGTTTTAACCCATTCAGAACTCCCATCAGTGGAAGCATTATCGGCAAGGATGATTTCAAAACGTGGATGCTTTGTACGGACAACAGTAGGCAGAAATTTCTGCAAATGATGTAAACCGTTCCAGGATATAATGATGATGCTAAATGATGTCATAGTCCAAATATATTGAAATCCATATCGATTTGTGCGTCGTATTGTTTAAAGATAACCGGGTTTTAAGGTATATTTGGGTGGTTAAACCTTCTGCGAAAATGAAACGAATCGGACTCATCTCAGATACACATCACTACCTGGATCCTCAGGTTGCCGAGTATTTTGTCACTTGCGACGAAATATGGCATGCTGGAGACTTCGGGACCATTGATATTGCTCGTGATTTGGAAAAAATCGCTCCGATGCGAGGAGTCTATGGAAATATTGATGGGCCTGATATTCGACAGGAATATCCCCTTAAATTGCGATTTAAGATCGAGGGGGTGGATGTGTTGATGACTCACATCGGTGGAAATCCAGGCAGGTACGCACTTCCAATACGCCGTGAAGTAGAAGACGAGACACCAGACCTATTCATTTGCGGTCATTCTCATATATTGAAAATCATACGCGATAAATCGAACAAAAACATGCTATTTTTAAATCCGGGTGCTGCTGGTAAGCAAGGCTTTCAGTTGTATAGAACCATCGTTCGATTTGATGTGAACCAGGGGAAAATCCAAAATATGGAGGTTATCACCCTGGGTGATCGCACCTGATTATTTTTTCTTCAGATAACTCCACCCGAGAAGTAATATGGCCAGATATAATCCCATGGCCAACATGGTAACCCAGTACCCTTCCAACTGACTTTCAAAATAATTTACCGGTGCATTGATCAGAATGAGAAGCGGGAATCCCAGTATCAGTGCGAAACCACTGCCATAAACCAGATCATAACTAACAGGGGATTTGAATTTTGGATCTAAAACTCTGAGTAAGACGAGTGCACTTTGCATCGTTCCGGTGAGGTTACCGAAAATGGCAATGTCTCGTTCGAATTTGAAGTCTGTGAACAGGCTGTCGCACGCCCATTTGACGATGTACCACGTTGCCAAGCCCACTGCACTACTTAGTACAAGAAGAGGTAACCAATATTGAGTTACTACCGCCACTGTTATGGCTGCGACCGAAGCCACAACCATGAAATCCATGAAAATGTTACCCATTCTTGTCATGGTTGCATCGTCAATCCAATGGCCCGCCTTAGTTGAATCAATGACACGTCTAACGAACATAGCTACCATCGCTGCAACGATAAAATGAAACGACCATAAGGTTAGTATCTCTTTTTCTGCACCTATGTACCACAAAAACTGTTCAAGTACCCTCATTAAGGCGTATGTAAGGGCGTAGGTAAGCATGATAAATGAGAGGTGCAAAGTCAGACTTTCAATGGCTTCAGTGGCACTGGATTGGTGTCCCGTAATTGGACGATGATCCGGATGGTGTATACCGGTTCTGATTGATTCATTCTCTTCTGCAGTGATTTCGTTCATGTACGTGGCTTTACCATGGAGCACCCCGTGTCTCATTGCAATGATTCCAACGCTATAGGCTATTCCGAATCCGATAGCAGCAAAACTGAGCCCAACGGTACCACCTGATTCAAAACCGAAGTTTTCCCAGTTACTACCCATCGAGTAGGCTATACCTGGATTCATACCGAATCCCAACGGAAGTAGCATTCCGATTCCTGGAAATAAATCCGGCATGAATGTATAGACAAGACCCAGTGCCAGTCCAAGTCCTACTAATCCTTGTACAAGATAGGTAATGATAAAAATAACACTGAATTTGACAGGAGCCAACCCGACAGATTTCGAGGGTTTTCGTAAGCCAAGTGCAATGAAGAGTAATGCCAGCAAGTGATATACATAGGCCCCGAGTCTCTGGCTTTCTAGCAGGCCATAATCCGTCAAGTAAATCGCGAGGGCAAGTCCCAGTACACCTGCAATCAGATTGTTCGGTATGAGGAAATCCTGAAGAACTCGTACATGACGTCGTAGAACCGTGGCAAATACCAACAGGAGACCAAAGATGGAAAAATCCAAAGCAAGGTCTGATAGGGTTATTTCAAGCAGCCATGATGTCATAGAATTACATTGAACTGACTGTTGGTTCGCCTGATTTTAAGCGAGTGATATAATCTCTCCATTCGAGTGCACAATCAAGACCTTCAAGTTCAATCTGGATCGTATGAGTGCGTAAAGTTAGACTAAGTTTATTGTTACCCTCGATCGACATATACAAGATGTCGCTAAGTGGAATGCGGGACTTTTCAGAATTAACCTCAATGGCAAGGTGATCTGACCAAAACTGCACCGACCCAACGCCTAATTGGTTTAATCGATAATCTGAGCCCATATAAAAGAGTTCGCATCCTTTGACCGATGCCACGATTCCGTCTTTTGCAACGATAGGCATAGCACGAATGGAATCGAACATATCGTGCAGGGAATGGATTTGTCCCTGTGAATCCATTAACCGTGATGCAGGTGTCATTGTATATACAAAGTCGGTTCTTAGGCTGCGTACTTCGTATCCATCCGGACTGTATACTGCCCCGCTCACTCCGCTCACCGGACAGCGATAAATGAATCGTTCAATGCCATCAGCCGGACGAAATGCCCACTTTGGAATGCAGTTTTCTGGAGGATTGTACTCTTCGAATTCGGTTGCATCTGTAATTAATTTTGAAAAATCATCGTAATTAGGGTAATCCAGTGGATGAATTGGATCCATAAAATGGATTTCAGTACGCCCGAAACGCGGAAACGTTGCCCAGCGGGGCCAGGTGAGGTATGATCCATGAATCTGAACCGGATTGACCGGAATTTTCATTTTGTGGAAGAGTTTTATCGTACTCTCCAGAAATGGTTTAGGCCTACCGTCCCAACGACGTCCAGCTTCGGGGAAAATTACGATCATTCTTCGCTGTTCAATCATTTTCATGACACTTCGGATCACGTAAGGCTCAGGAACATACTTGCTCGTAGGTACGATACCGATACTGTCCATGAAAAGTGAAGGTATGGTTTTGTGAAACTGTTCGCGTGTCATTACCCCGGCAGTAGGCTCGTCCGTCATCCAGGTGTTTACCAAAAAAGGATCCACATAATTTGAGTGATTCCCATAAACGAAACAGGGCCCGGTTATGGGCATATTATGTGGATTAATCAGTATTGGCCGGAATATCAGTTTACAACCATTGATAATTACCATTCGCATGAATGGGAATGAGATTTCAGAGAATCCACGTGCGTTTTTTTTGAACCTGAACGATGATTTTACCTGATCCATTAAGAGGCTTAATAGGGTGAATGCTAATGAACGATTGTTTGTTACCTTTGGTCGATTATCTGGTTGGAATCTAAATGAATTCAAATCGTGGTTCAAATATGAATGCAAAAAAAGTTATTGTGATTGGTGCAGGGGTCGCTGGTCTGTCTGCGGCATGTCTGATGGCTCGGCAGGGATACGATGTGGTGGTCTTAGAGAGGAATGGATCGGTCGGGGGGAAGCTGAATGAATGGACGAATGGGGGATTTCGGTTTGATACGGGACCAAGTTTGCTCACGATGCCCTGGGTTCTGGAGGCTTTATTTGCATATTGCGGACGGAAATTGGATGACTATCTGGGATTGAGGGCTCTTGATTCGCTCTGTACATACTATTTTGCAGACGGAACACGGTTTGTGTCCTATCAGGATCGCGACAGGGCAGTAGAGCAGGTTCGGGATGTTGCTCCAGTTGACGAGCAGAATTATCTGGACTTTTTAGAGTACTCCAAACAGTTGTACGACCTCACTTCGGAGACCTTCATTTATCATCCATTGCGTCAGTGGACCGACCTGCTGCGGTTACCGTTGGCAGACGCGCTGAAGATAGACGCCTTTAAAACTGTAAGTAAACGAGTGGACATGTCGTTTGAATCAAAATATATTCGGCAGTTTTTTAAGCGTTTTGCGACCTACAACGGATCCAGTCCGTACCAGAGTCCGGCTACACTGAACGTGATTCCTCATGTCGAACTCAATACTGGAGGATACTATATTTCCGGTGGGATGTATGCACTGGCTAAGGCTTTGCAAGTTATGTCTACAGAAATGGGCACTATATACCATTTTGATAGCCATGTGGAACAGATAGTTGTTGAAAAAAGTGTTGTTAAGGGAGTTCTCGTGAATGGAGAGTTCATCGAGGCCGACATTGTAATATCCAATTCAGATGCTTACGAAACGTACCTAAAGTTACTGAAACCGGATTTGGTATCCCTAACGACTCGCTTTATCACCCAACATACCGAGCCGTCCTGTTCTGGATTTGTTTTATTACTCGGGACCAAGAAACGTTGGACTAAGCTTGACCATCATACAATTTTCTTCAGCAAAGACTATAAAAAAGAGTTTGATGATATATTTTCACTTGGGAAACTACCTGTGGATCCAACCATTTATGTAGCCGATACCAGCTACACCGATCCAGAACATGCGGTTGAAGGTGGATCCAATTTATTTGTACTGGTCAATGCACCTTATTTGCGTGAAGGAAAAACGCCAGATTACGAATCCTATGGCCGGTTTCTAATCGACCAGTTAGAGTTCCGAGGCTTGGAAGGACTCAAGGACTCAATCCTGGTAATGAGCATGATCACTCCTCACGAATTTTATCATACATATCGATCTAATCGTGGAAGTATCTATGGAACATCATCCAATAACAAATTCGCTGCGTTTTTGCGTCCCCGAAACCGATCGAAATCTATTCAAAACCTATGGCTCACCGGCGGCAGTACTCATCCAGGTGGGGGAATTCCCCTGTGCATCATTTCAGCGTTTCATGCCTGTGGGTTGGAAATAAACCGAGACTTACCGTTTTAACCGTAGCTGAGTCACGCTTTCGATATGGTATGTCTGGGGGAACATGTCCACAGGCTGGACCTGCACCACATCATAGACCTCGGACAAGATGAGAAGGTCACGAGCAAGTGTAGCGCTGTTACAACTTACGTAGACCAACCTTTCTACGGCCAGTTCATTTAAATGCCTAACGACATCTTCGTGCATTCCGGCGCGAGGTGGGTCGGTTACAACCACATCCGGTCTGCCATGTTTTTCAATAATCGCTTTGGTAAAGACATCCTTCATGTCGCCTTGTTCAAAATAACAATGCGAAACCTTGTTTCTGTCCCGATTGGCCTCAGCATTCTTGATGGACACTTCATTGATTTCTATTCCAACAACTTTAGATGCCTTTCCACTCATGAATAAGCTCAAGGAACCCACTCCGCAGTAAAGGTCATACACCACATCGCCTTGCTTTAGATCAGCATATTGATGCGCGGTTTCATAAAGGGTTTCAGCCTGCTGTGTGTTGGTCTGGAAAAACGCGTTTGCGTCGATGTGATAGGAGTAGGAACCAATATATTCGGTGATATATCCGGGGCCGTAATAGACCTTTTCAGACCGTCCAATGGATGTGGGACTAAATGTATCGTTGATGTTATTAACGACTGTAGTGACTTGAGGAAATTTTTCCACTAGATCTTTTGTAAACCGCTCCATAAACCCGGGGTCATCGGCGAAGGTCACCAGATTCACCATCACATCTTTGGTATGAAAGGCATTGCGAATCATTAGATTACGTAAGAATCCTGTGCGTTTATGAGTATTCCAGGGTTCAATTTGGTGTTCTATGGAATAGTTCCGGATCCAGTTCAGAATTCGGTAGGAGATTTCATCCTGAAGGTAACATTCGTTGAGATCCAGGATTTTGTCATATCTGCCGGGAACGTGCAACCCAAGAGCAACACCCTTTCTGTTAATATCTTGCCCAGTCGCGATTTCCTCTGGAGTAAGCCAGCGCATGTCACTGAACGTGAACTCCATTTTGTTTCGATAATGAAATCTCAGGTCGCTGGTCAACGTGTGATGTGGTTCAAGATGGGTTTGTTTACCTATCCTGTGTAGGTGGTCGCGCACGTGTTCCCTCTTGAATCGGGCCTGTTCGGCGTAATCTACATGCTGCCAGGTACATCCTCCACAAAAAGGAGCATGACTACATTTTGGAGCGATTCGATCGGGTCCAGGTTCCAGGATTTCAATTAAACGAGCTTCAGCGAAGCTACTTTTTTTACGTGTTATCTGAGCCCTAACGAGATCTCCGGGAGCAGTTCCACCAACAAATACAGCCAGTCCATCCAATTTAGCTACACATTTTCCTTCATAAGCCGCTGGGCCCATCCGAAGCGTTACTTCACTTCCTTTATTCATACTTGTCAGGATTCGGGGATGTGGTCGCCGGTGTAATAGGTATCGAATTGAAGGGCGTGTGCTGTGGCAACATCGGATTTGTTAGCGAGAGCCTGGATGGTATGCTGAAGTTGTTTCAGTGCGACAGAATTTAGAACCGTCAGAAATTTAATTGCAATTTGTGGATGTCGCTCACTTAACGCAATCAAATCTGGTTTAAAGAATCCGTAAATAGTGGAATCAGTAACACATCGAGCCGAGGACATCCTGCGCATCTCGTAACCGATTGATAAAGCACCAAATGATTCGGGCGCTTCAAGTCTGTAAATGGGTTTTACTTCGTTAGCAGATTCTACTACCAGTTCAACAATCCCATTTTCAATGAAGTACATCCCGGTTCCAGGGTCGCCTTGATAGTAGATATATTCTCCGGCAGCGTATCTTCGTTTGTTGCAGAGCTGTAAAAACTCATATCTGTCTAATGGATTCAAGGCCTTTAGGAAACGGGATTTGAACACGATCTTGGAGGTCAATTGAAGATCTTTGAATTTTTTGGACTTAAACATCGTGTTTTTCAGTTTGTTGACTTGTAAATCAGAAAGCGTGACCGATTCCGAAATGAATATACGAATTAGAACTGTTAAACCATCCGCGTGATACCACCCCATCTTTTGCCGGATCATACGCCCGCCATGCCATATCTATGCGAAATATGACGTATTCCCAGTCAAGTCGGATACCTATTCCTGTTCCCACGGCGATTTCGTCGTAAAAGGAATTGAATCTGAATTTTCCTTCAGAAAAGCGGCTTCTTGGACCATTCCAGATATTACCGGCGTCAACAAATGTTGCGAAAGACCAGTTTGTTGATAAGAAATTACGCAAAACCAGTTGTCTGGCTTCCAGGAACGCAGCCAGCTTGATGTCTGCCCCATTCACCGTTACACTACTGATGCTGAGGTCACCTGGGCCTAAGCGCAGTGGTGGCCATCCTCTGATATCGTTACTACCGCCGGCAAAAAAGCGTCTATTCAACGGAATCTGTGTATTCACACCATAAGAGTATGCTAATCCGGCAAATCCTCGCCATGCAACAGTAGCTGATTCAGTAATCGGAATATAGGAACGCTGGTCGACGTAAGCTTTGATGAATCTCGAGTAACTCAATGTTGAATCTGCCAGACTCAAGGAGGGGATTGTAGATTGTAGCGGTTCGCCAGGTCGAACCAGATATCGTTCAATGAGAAAAGGAATAGTACCCGCCAGTTCGATGGCATATTCACTGTAAAAACCACTGTTTCTTTGAATAATATCGGTGTTGCTACGTCTAAGCGTGTATCTGAGTGTTGAGTTGAACTGCTGGCTGAAGTCATTTAAAATTCGTTCTTGTAGGAGGGGGTCTGTGACTTCTTCCTTGATTTGATCGATAAATCTAGGTGTTGGGCTTGCATCAAACCAGTCAAATTCCAATAAATCCAGACTGGAAGAAGTGATTGGATTATGCTGTACCTGGAAATTCAGATTAAAACGTAAATTCGCATTCACATTGAAGTTAATTTGACTTATTTGTGACAGGCTAATCTGATAATTGGTTCTGGAGTTGGTGAAATCGGTCCTGTCGGACAAAAAAGCTAGTGGCCAGGTTAAGCGAGAATGGCCATATTGTACTGTTCCTTCAATGGAACGTAACAATCCGGCAGTTACATTAGGAGCATTTTCAAAACTACCATTTAAACCAATTTCCAAAGACTCTCCACGACGAATCAGGTTGTTATTCAGGTAGCGTAAACCTGCACCCGCTCCAAATCCGAGTCGTTGCATTCCGAACACATCAAAACTGATGCTATGTCTGGGTAAAGTTTGCATATCAATTCTGACCGGCAAATATGTCTGAGAGTAGTCTGGTAAACTTCCATCTTCACTGAGTCCAAATTGGCGGACATTTATCATATTGATGTTTTGAAATCTTCTGACTGTCAGCAAAAATCGATCATAATTGAATACATCACCCGGGCGAAACATAACGTTGTCGGTGAGAAGACTAAATCGGGTATAAGCCTCTTCTTCACGTCGGATATAAATTCGAGTGGAATCGGAGGTAAATGGGGGACCCACTACGAATTTTCTGGATAAGGTATCACTGGGATTGGGCCCATCAATATTGAGATATACATCCCCGAAGTAAAATTTTTGACCGGGATGAATCAGAAACAGTACATTCAACTTGTTCGGATCTGACTCTGGTCGTTCAATGATTGCTCTTACCGAATCTCTTTGGACAGCCACATATCCGTTATTTCTTAACGTAGTTAGTATTGATGTGCGTTCTTGTCCGATTAAATCGAATGTGAAAGGTTTATCAGAGGTGTACGTGGTATCATCGATCTGTTTTGTTGCTAATTGACTGCGTCTAAAAAATCTCTGTAGTACCTCGTCATCTTCGAAATCTGGAAATCCACGGTACTGGATTTCACTCATCATTGCTCTTTGACCTTCGGTAATCAGAAAGGATACTTCAAATCGATTTTTACCATAATCCACGATGATCGTGTCCACAGATGTATCCAGGTATCCGATGGAGCGATAGAATGCCTTGATACGGTCCATATCATACGAAACGAGTTGCCTGTCGAGCCGATTGGCCGGTTCACCCCACTTGTTGTTGACTGAATTCAACCAATACCAAACGGTAAAACCCGGTATGTTGAGTAATTTTCTGTTCGTGCGGGTCCTGACCAGAAGTTCAAGGGTGCTGGTTCGAACGTGTTCGTTACCTGAAAAACGAACTTTCGTTATGCGGCTACCCTCAACTGAATTGGGGTGTAGGCCATTTCCATTGGTTTGTGCCACAACTTGAGAGGTCATGACCAAAATGAATAAGCACAAAAAAAGGAAATTGAATGACATAAATCTGTCGTTGAAAAATAAGAAGCGGATGCATGAAATTCATACATCCGCAACGTAACGAACCAAATATCAGATACGGAATTGATACTACTTTCCCGGAAGACTCCGATCAATCAGACATCGTCATAATCAAAGCCGTCATCTTCTTCACCATGAAAGAAATCTTCCTTCATGATGTAATCAGGCCAAATTTCTTCGATACTCTCATAGGGAGTATCGTCTTCTTCATCGAGTTCATACAGGTTGTCAATTACCTGTTGAGGACAGCCATTACGTTCGGCCCACTCAATGAGTTCCTGACGTGTGGATGGCCATGGGGCATCCTCTAAAGTTGCAGCAAGTTCTACGGTCCAGATCATGTTATTTAATGATTTTGATGAAAATTTATCCCAAACGACAATAAAGAATAAGAGATGTAAAATTCAAGAGGTCAACGACAGAAAATGAAAATAATTTTATGCAGGGTTACCCTCTTGGGTAATCTTTCTTATCTTTAGTAAAATAAAACGCGAAAATCGCGCCGGAATTTAACAAAAAACACAGGTAAATAATATGTTTCCAAGTGGTATGGAATTAGTAGTTATCGTTTTGATCGTTTTGCTACTGTTTGGAGCCAAAAAAATCCCCGAATTAGCTCGAGGTGTTGGCCAGGGAATCAGTGAGTTTCGCAAGGCTTCCAACGATATCCGTAAAGAAATCGAAAAAGGTGCCCAGGATGTAGAAGGTTCTTCCAAGAACCAATCATCCAATAAGGACGAAGCTGTTAAATAAGATCTCGACCGATAACTCACATTTATTTTGAAACTAAACGACATCTCTCAAACTCGCGAGCAGGTGCGCCAGGGGCGTACCCTCACTTCTGAGGTACAAGAATACCTGAACCGGATTGATACTTATAATCCGGAATTAAACATCGTTTTACGTGACTCACGTGATCAGGCACTTGCTCAAGCCAATGAAATCGAAAAAAAGATACAGAATGGCACTGCAGGTAAACTTGCCGGAGCGATCATGGGAATCAAAGATGTGATCTGTGAGAATGGGAAAGTGGTTTCTTGTGCATCGAACATGCTGAAGGATTTTCATAGTGTATATGATGCAATTGTGATCGAAAACCTTAAGAAAGAAGATGCTATCCTTCTTACAAGATTGAATATGGACGAATTTGCGATGGGTTCATCCACGGAAAACTCTGTCTGGGGGTCAAGTAAAAATCCAATTGACCCATCACGGGTAACAGGTGGCTCTTCGGGCGGAAGTGCTGCAGCAATCGCTGCAGGGTTCGCCAATACAACACTGGGAAGCGATACAGGGGGATCCATTCGACAACCAGCGGCCTATTGCGGCGTTGTTGGACTAAAACCCAGCTACGGTCGTGTCTCGCGCTACGGTCTTGTTGCCTATGCAAGTTCGTTTGATAGCATTGGCCCACTTTCTTCCACCGTAGAAGACTGTGCCAGAATTCTTGAAGTCATTGCAGGCGAGGACAAAATGGATGGTACAACCGCTGCGATTCCAGTTCAGAGATATACCGATGTCTTAAATTCATCAGCCAAAGGCCTTCGTATAGGTGTTCCTGCTGAATACTTCGGGGAAGGATTAGATCCAGAAATTCACACGGGTGTTCTGGCACGAATCGGGCAGTTAGAAGCCGATGGGGCGACCATTGTGCCTATCCAGCTACCAAATACTAAATACGCTATTGCTACCTACTACGTTTTGGCTACTGCTGAAGCTTCCAGTAATCTGGCCAGGTATGATGGTGTAAAATACGGACATCGTGCCGATCAGCATCGAGTCAGAGAATCGCTCAAGCAAGAAGAAAAGTTTATCAAGGAACAGATTAAAGCCGCCGGTTCCGAGGAGCAAAAAGCATTGTGGACCACTAAAGCCGGAAAAATGGATTCTCCGCTGGTGCGCTTATACAAAGAAACGCGTGCTGAGGGATTCGGTATGGAAGTCAAACGTCGAATTATGCTGGGGACTTATGTTCTCAGTGCCGGTTATTATGAAGCCTACTACGGCAAAGCTCAAAAAATCCGTCGTCTGATCAAGAACGACTTTACCGAAGCGTTCAAACAGGTTGATGTAATCGTTTCACCAACGGCACCATCCACGGCCTTCAGATTGGGCTCCAATCAGGACGATCCCGTGCAAATGTATCTGAACGATATTTATACCATATCAGCGAACCTCGCCGGTATTTGCGGAATAAGTGTACCGGCTGGAATTCATTCAGACGGAATGCCTTATGGCATTCAGTTTATGGCTAATGCATTCGACGAATCCAGCCTGATCCGTGCCGGAAGACTCATCGAACTCCAATAAATTATTCATGAATCGTCTCAGAGGGAAAACAGCCTTAATTACTGGCGCTACAGCCGGAATTGGACAGGAAACCGCGCGCCAGTTAGCCTCCATGGGAGTCAATCTTGTTTTGACGGGACGAAGAGAGGACAGGCTTGAATCATTCAAGTACGAGTTGATACATCATTTCCCAGGAGTGCAAATACGTACTTACAGCTTCGACATCTCGGTTCGTGAAAATATTATCGATTTTGTTGAAAAATTAGGTACTGACATTCCAGACATTTTGGTCAATAATGCTGGACTCGCTGCTGGAGCAGATAAAGTCTTTGATGCCAGTCTTGACGATTGGGACGTCATGATTGATACTAATTTACGTGGACTAATCGTAATGACCAGACTATTAGTTCCAAAAATGATCGAACGTAATTCGGGACATATTCTTAATCTGAGCTCAATTGCGGGACATGAAAGTTATCCGGGTGGCTCAGTTTACTGCGCCACAAAGCACGCGGTTCATGCATTTACAAAATCACTTAAAATGGATTTGGGACACACGGATATTCGGGTCAGTCTGGTATCTCCGGGCGCTGTTGAAACTGAATTCAGTATGGTAAGATTCAAAGGTGATACTGAGCGAGCCGGTAAAGTCTATGAAGGCATGAAGAAACTGGTCGCTGAAGACATTGCCGAGATTATTTTGTTCATTTTGAATCGCCCTACACACGTAAATATTTTGGATGCAGTAGTCTTTTCTGTATCACAATCGAGTGCGACTCAGATCCATCGAAAGTAAATTATGCCAAAAAGCAGCATTTGGAATGTAATGACCATAATGATATTTCTTGTATCATGTAGTCAAGCGGAAAAATCCAAACCCATATCGCGTTTTGACCTGATTGAGCAAAACAACAAGGGTCCCGCCTTTGATGCGGAGTCAGCGTACAACTACATACAAAATCAGGTTAATTTCGGGACAAGAGAACCCAATTCAGATGGACATCGTGAAACCCGTGCCTATTTGATCGCAGAACTAAGGCGATTTGCTGGATCGAACGCGGTTTTCGCCCAGGATTTTCAGGTTGAAGGTTATGCAGGAGAAACGCTTCAGTTATCCAATATCATTGCCGCATTCAATCCACAATCTACTACACGAATCCTTTTGGCGGCACATTGGGACACTCGTCCCAGAGCGGACGAAGACTCTAATCCCCAAAGAGTCAATGAACCCATTATGGGTGCGGATGATGGAGGTAGTGGTGTTGGGGTTTTATTGGAACTTGCGAGGATGATGAGTGTGAATATGCCACCTATCGGAGTGGATATTTTGTTTTTTGATGGTGAAGATTATGGCACATCGGGTGATCTTGACAGATATTTTCTAGGAGCCCGGCATTGGTCACAAAATCCACCAGTACCTGGATATGCACCACGATTTTCAATATTACTGGATCTTGTTGGGGCACAAGGAGCGATATTCCCTAAAGAAGGATTTTCAAGGCGTTATGCTGGTCCTTTGGTTGATGCAATTTGGAGCATTGCTGCCGAAAAGGGATATGAAGATTACTTTGTAGATATTAACGGTCCACCGGTAGCTGATGACCATATGATTGTGAATCAGGTTGCAGGGATACCTATGGTTGACATTATCCACTATCGCACAAGCGGGCAAGATATTCAGTTTCCGGATCATTGGCACACACACAGTGATAACATGGACATCATAAGTCTGGAGACTCTTCAAGCTGTTGGAGATGTAGTTACTGAAATTATCTACAACCGTATTCCTCAACAACTATGAGTACAGACCAACGCTACCTCGAGATAACCATCAGAATTCCCTTCGCTTATCAGGAAATGCTGATCGCTGAGCTTATGGATCATCATTTTGATGGTTTCGAGCAGAACGAAGATCATTTGTTGGCGTACATTCCGGCACATCGATACAATGATGAAACCCGAGAAATCATAAACCAATGGATTGCAGGACAACCCGTTTCTGCGGGGTTTGAGGGAGAACGCATCTATGAGCCTCAAAACTGGAATGAAGAATGGGAAAAAACCATCGAACCGATGCAGGTTGGTGAGTTTTTTATTCGTCCAACATGGAAACCTGTTCAAACTCCAGACGGTCTGATTTTGCTCGAAATCGATCCAAAAATGGCATTTGGAACAGGATATCATGAAACAACCCGATTAATGTTACGAATGCTCAGTTCAAGTATCGTGTCTGGAATGTCTGTTTTGGATGTGGGGACCGGTACGGGAGTTTTAGCAATTGCAGCCCTTAAGCTAGGGGCCTCGCATGCGTTTGGATTCGATATCGATGAATGGAGTTTTGACAATGCCACTGAAAACGCGCTATTGAATGGTGTAGTGGATTCGTTTGAAGTCAAAGAAGGATCCTTTGAAGTGATTCCTGAGCATTCCGGATTCGATATGGTGTTGGCCAATGTGAACCGGAATATGCTTCTTTCAACATCATCACAGATCGTCGGTTATGTCCGTGACGGTGGCACGCTCATTTTATCTGGACTGTTGGATGTAGACGAAGCTGTAATTTTGGGAAATTCGGATTATGCTGACCTACAACTCGTTGATAGACTACAGGAAAATGAATGGATATGTCTTCGATTTCATAAGAATAGATAGACTATGGATGGTCAGTTTGAAATTAAGGGAGTGATTTTCATTGATACTGACACCATCGAATGTGTCGTTGGCAGAGTGGGTGATGGGTGGGTAGAACCCGTAATGGAAGCAACTTACCTGATCCCTGAACTTTCAAAAATGAAATTGACATCCGTAGGGTTTGAGAAGAATCACGAATCACTGATTGCAACACTGATAGAGATCAGGGATCAGATTTTCAGCACCTATTCTATGATTCCGGTTCAACTACTTGCAGGAAGAATGGTCACAGGATATGATCGCAGAAGCGAGCTCAATTGGTTAATCGAAGAAGCTACAGGATATAGAATGGTAGTTATAAGCGAGAGAGAAGAAGAGCGATTTACCATGGTGAGGGCGCTTCAAGGTACCGTGATTGACGATTCGGGATTCGAGTCCCTGGTAGATCAAATAAAAAAGGCGTCGGAAACCGACGCCTTTTAAACGAAAAATAGATAAAAGAGAGAATCTTAATATCTACGGTCGCCTCTTGGACGTCCTCCACCACCTTGTGGACGCTCCTGACGTGGTTTAGCTTCGTTTACAACAAGTGTACGTCCGCTATACTCAGTTCCGTCTGTAGCTTCGATCGCAGCAAGTGCTTCGTCATCGTTCGCCATTTCCACAAAACCAAAACCACGGGAGCGACCTGTAGCTCTGTCGGTGATGACTGAAGTGCGAGTCACTTCACCGTATTGTGAAAACCATTCTTTAAGTCCTTGCTCGTCAGTGGAGTAAGGCAAGTTACCAACATAGATATTCATATAATCCTCAACTTAGAAAATAAATGCTTTTGTAACATTGATGGCTCAGTCGTTGAACCATACATTGGTGTATTGCAAGCATTCTTAATCAATACAGATTCAAGATACGATAAACTTTTTTATAAATAGCAACTATTTCTAAATATTTATTTTTTTTGTCTTTTTGTATCATATTTGACAGGTAGTAGGGAGTGGGTAGTGGGGAGTGGGGGGATCTCCAAGTCAACTACCCACTCCACTTCCCACTCCCCACTACCCACTCCCCACTACCCACTACCCACTCCCCATATCATAAAGTTTAAATGAAGAAATTATGTGGTGTAATGGATTAATAAAATACTTTAGGGTAAATTGCCAAGATGAATCCAATTCAGGCAAACTCCACATCGAACACGGAAATAACTCCTTCCAGTAATAGTCAGATTGATTATGCACTGGTTGAACGTGCTATTGGAGGCGATCAGTCAGCGTTCAAGACGCTATTTGATAAGTATAAGCAACCTCTACACTATCATGTGCTTAAATTGGTGAAAGATCGTGAAATTATTGAGGATCTGCTTCAGGAAATATTTCTTAAAGCATTCGATAATATTGCGTCATTTAATCCTGAATATGCCTTTTCGACCTGGTTGTATCGAATTACAACGAACCATTCTATCGACTATCTTCGCAAGAGAAAACTAAAAACGTTTTCCATTCATGATCCGATTCGAACTAAAGACGGGGAAATGTCGATTGAAATAGAAGACGAAGGGCGGTCGACTGATGATCTAATTGTCAGAAAGCAACGTTCACAAATATTGCGAGAAGCTCTGGATTCGCTGCCTGACAAGTATCGTGAAATCATAAAAATGAGACATGTTGAAGAGCTTAGTTATCAGGAAATTGCCGATTTGTTGGATCTGCCTTTGGGTACAGTAAAAGCACATATTTTTCGTGCCCGAGAATTGTTATATAAATACCTGAAGGACAGACAGGATACATTTTAAGTAGTAGTTTTTAAGTAAAGTTTATCATGCTGAACGTTGTTGGAATAAAAAATTGCAGTACGGTTCAAAAAACGCTCAAATGGTTGGATGACCACGGTCATTCGTACACGTTTAGGGATGTTAAAAAGAACCCGCTCGAACAAGAAGAACTGCTCGACCTGGTTAATAAACTCAGCCTCGAAAGCGTCATCAATAAAAAAGGATCTACTTGGCGTAAACTGGAATTATCCCAGGCAAACTTAAGTGATCAAGACCTGTTTATTGTGCTTTTTGAGAACCAATCTATGATCAAACGTCCAGTTTTGATTCTGGATGAGGCAGTTATGATCGGATTCGACAATGAAGCACTAACCGAGTTTCTAGCTACAGACTAAATTGAAATACGTTAATATGAGATCCTTGTCGCAAGGTGCGTTCACCGTATTAGGGTGGACACTCCTGTTACTTTTTGGAATAGGCATGTTGCATAGTTCTGCTCAGCGAGCACCAAGAAGTCAACCTACGATGAAATCGTTAGTAAATACCGACGAAACTATGGTTTACTCTGTCCATTATGGATTCCTCACACTTGGTGAAGTCATTCTTGAGCATGTCCGGGATACGGTTTATCAGGGCAAAAAGGCGTACTATTCAAGAACTGTTATCCGCTCAAACCCTTCAATCCCTTTCGTTGGAAGAAAAGAACGTCATTTCCATTCTATTTTCGCGTATAACGATACAACAGCCTATGGGTTGAACTTCTGGACAGATTCTATACACGATAATGAGTATCTGGATTCCAGATATATATTCGATTATGAAAAAGGCAAGGTATTTATTTACGAATTCGAACAACCAACCGACACACTGGACTTGGACGGTCCTGCAGACAGTGGGCCTACTTTACACCTCATTACCCGTCTTTATGCAGGGATGAATGCGAGTCGAACTTATCCTATTTATATCAGCAATGAGAAGGGGGATGTCCAAATGACCTATACTTCCAAAGTTGACCAAATTGAATCGGAAGCATTCAAGGGGAAAGTATCAGCTTATTACAGTTACGGGAACGCGAACGTTAAGGGTCCATTTGGTTTTTCAGGTGCATATAAAGCATGGCATATGACAAACGAATCGAGAATTCCGTTAGAGGCTCATGTCCGTGTATGGGTTGGGAATGTAAAAGTTAAACTCAAATCGCATTCCAGGAAGTAGGATTTTTATGAAAGTGGCCTTCAAACGACTTCCACATGCCAGCAATCTACCCTTACCCTCCTATGAAACTTTTTCATCAGCGGGTATGGATATTCGTGCAGCTCTTTCAGAACCAGTAGTTTTAACGCCTGGTCAGCGAATGCTTATACCAACCGGCCTTCAGATGGCACTGCCGCATGGATACGAGGCTCAAGTTCGTCCCCGAAGTGGGTTGGCAATCAAGCATGGAATCACCATGTTAAACTCACCAGGCACGATTGATGCAGATTACAGAGGCGAAATTAAATTGATTGTTATGAATCATGGAAATGAGTCGTTCACGATTCGTCACGGAGACAGAATTGCGCAACTAATCGTTGCTCCCGTTATTCAGGCTGAAGTTACAGAAGTGGAAGACCTTGATGACACTCAAAGAGGTTCCGGTGGATTTGGCAGTACCGGAATCTAACCTATGCAAACCTTTCGACCGTACCTGAAACTCGTCAGGTTCAATCACAACTATCGGCGTTTATGGGTAAGTCAGGCAATCGCTAACTTTGGTGATTGGTTTGGCATGTTAGCGATATATTCGTTGATTCAGGAGTATACCGATTCAGAGATACTTATCGGACTTATTATCGTGGTCAAGCTTGGTAGCTTTGCTCTTTTTTCACCATTTGCTGGTTATTTAACAGACCGTTTCGACCGTAGGCAACTGATGATTTGGTGTGATATTGGACGTGCATTGGTAGTTTCAGCACTATTGCTGGTTCAAACTGAGGATTTAATCTGGGTAGTTTATGTGCTGATTTCACTCCAAATGATGATGGCTGCCGTGTTTGAACCCGCTAAATCGAGTTCGATACCGAATATCACCTCTAAAGAGGAACTCATGATTGCAAACATTATTTCGACGCTATCGTGGTCGGTTATATTTACAACTGGCATGGCTATAGGTGGCTTTGCGACCGAGTATCTTGGTAAAGATATGGTATTCATTTTGAATGGCATCACCTATGTGGTGTCTGCTTGGTTTATATGGAGAGCTACCATTCCGCATTTACGGACACAGGAACATCTTGCTGCGATTGCCTCCCCCTGGGTGGGCATCGTTAAAGGCATACGATTTCTTCGCGAGAATCCCCATGTATTGCGTCCAACGTTGGCAAAAGGGTGGATCGAGATTTCCCTTGGAGCGTTGGTTTACTTGCTAATCATTGTATCAGACGATGTGTTGATGATGGGAAGTGTTGGACTTGGTTTACTTTATGCTAGTCGTGGTATCGGAACGGCGATTGGTCCCATTGTGATTCGTCGATTTTTTCCTGATGACAAAGTCTGGATAAAAGCACTGGGAATTTGCATGTCGTTGGTGGGGGCTGGATACTTTTTCATGGGTTTTACCGATTCCCTTTGGATAATGATGGCACTGGTACTTTTTGCACACGCAGGTTCTGGTGCAAACTGGGTCAGTAGTACCGTACTCATCCAAAAACGTACGCCTGATGACTATCGCGGGAGGGTTTTTAGCACAGAATGGTTACTGTTAACCTTAACTGAATCTGTTTCTGTAATGATCGCAGCTGTTCTTCTTTATTTTGAAATTCTGACCATATCGCAATCTCTGATATTCTTTGGAGGATTACTGATTGTTGTTGGGATTCTGTGGAATTATACCATAGCCCGACAAGAAGATCGATGGCTGGCTTCAGTTCAATCTGACTGATTGAGACTCTCTTTTCAAATTTGAGCTGACTTTTTTACAACCGTTTTCGATATATGATCTGTCAAATGGTTAACATGGAGTATTAGTTCAATCATTTACTGTACAGAGATTTATTATGGGATTTATACATCGAGTTCGTAGTCGTAATACTGCAATGACAGGTCATACTAGTCGTTTATTGAAACTGACAGTCTCTACAGCTTTGTTAGTACTGTTTTCCACAGCAGTGGTTGCTCAGGGAGTTGTCCAATTCTCACATCCAGCAGGCTTTTATACGGATGAATTTCAATTAGAATTGATAGCTGACCCTGGAGACCAAATCTATTTTACATTGGACGGGAGCATTCCGGATAGTGGATCAACAGTATTTTCAGGATCCATATTCGTTCACGATCGATCTGATGACGAGCCCGAATTTGCCCTGATTTCGAATATATCGCACACATATTCACCCTGGGTACCCCCGAGTGGACCGGTTCAGTTAGCTACAATAATCCGCGCAAGGTCATTTAATGCTGGGGCATGGGGACCAGTCACTTCAGCAACGTACTTTGTAACTGATCATGGAACTAATAGGTATCAAATCGCAGTAGTGTCTCTTGTAACACCCAAAGTGAATTTGTTCGATTATGAAACCGGTATTTATGTCCTTGGGAAAGTCTATGACGACTACAAACAAGCGAATCCAGGCGCTGTGGATGGATTAGCTACTCCTGCAAATTATACCCAGCGCGGGGGTGATTGGGAAAGACCTGCGCATTTGGAGTTATTCGAACCAAACGGAACACGTCCTATAGCACAAGATATAGGAATTAGAATTCATGGTGGTGGGTCGCGATCCTTCCAGCAAAAACCTATCCGTTTGTATGCAAAAGATGATTATGGACCTAAGAAATTCGAGTATCAGATTTTTCCAGATCAGGAATTAGACGAGTACAAACGCTTGATTATGCGAAATAGTGGTCAAGATTGGATGAAAACATCACTTCGTGACGGATTAATGCACACATTGGTTCGACATTTACCCTTTGAAACCATGGCATACAGGCCGGCAGTTCTTTTTATAAATGGTGAGTTTTGGGGTATTGCAAATATTCGTGAACGATTTGATACCAAATTCCTTGAGTCGAAGTTTGATGTAGACGAGGAAGAAGTGGATCAATTATCTGGTAATGCCTCAATTGAAGAGGGTAATGCGGACCACTACCTGGCAATGCTGAATTACATCCGGAATGGTGGAGTATCAGATACGCAGCGGTATCGCTACATCCAGACTCAAATGGACACAGAGAGTTTTAAGTATTACAATCTTGCTCAGATTTATTACAATAACCGAGATTGGCCGCATAATAACATTGAGTATTGGAGGCGTCAGACTGAGTTTGACCCGAATGAACATCCAGGACGTGATGGTCGTTGGAGATGGCTAATGAAAGACACCGATTTTGGAATGGCTTGGACAGACAGACATACTGAAGCCACTTATAATTGGCAGGTGAGTCAAGATTATCTGAATTATGCGACTCGATCAGGTCATTGGAGTACTTTTTTGCTGCATGAACTGCTAAAAAACGAGGAGTTTAGGCATGATTTCATCAACGGATATCGTGATTTAATGAATACTGCATTTCGCAAAGATCGTGTTTTGACGGTTCTGGAGGAGTTAAGGTCTACAATTGAACCATATGCTGAAGAACATTTGCATCGTTGGGGGAACAGTACTCATCGATGGAGTATGCCCAGAGATCTGGCTGAATGGAATACGAACGTTAACTATATTCGTCGATTTATCAATGATCGGGAGGATTTTGTAGACGAGGATTTCATGGAGAAGTTCAATTTGGGTGAACTATACCCAATCAGAGTTGCAGTGAATGATACCACCAGGGGATACATTCGTGTAAACAAAACCGAGTTGATTCGACCAACTCCTGGGTTACAGAGAATGGACTACCCCTATACCTTTGAAATGCAATATTTTGAAGGACATCCCGTCACGGTCAAAGCAATAGCATATGATGGATACGAATTTTCACATTGGATTGATGGATCCACAGATGCCGATTCGGTAATTGTAACCGGACCAAGAAATGAGATTGTTGCGGTCTTTAAGCCAAGTAATAGCGTTTCTGTTGATGACCCACAATCGGATCTTCCAAATAATTTCACCCTTCAACAGAACTATCCAAATCCATTCAATCCATCGACTCAAGTACAGTTTTCACTACCGGAGGGTGGAAATGTACGAGTAGACGTTATGGACATAAACGGAAAGTTGTTGTTTACACACCTGAATCGTGATTACGTGGCAGGAACTCATCAAACGACAATCAGAATGGACGATTATGCCAGCGGGGCATATATCATTATGCTACGAAGTCCGCAAGGCGTAATTCAAACAAGACTGATGACACTATTGAAGTAATGAATCCCCTTTGAGGTGAATTTTACCTTGGATATGGATACAACTCGCGAATAATTGCCAAGTCTTCTGCAAGATTTGTCTACATCTCTTTGGTTAATTAGAGTAGTATCTATTAATCAGAAAGGGACCCTAATATGGAATCATCAAAGTGGATGTATACCTTTGGTGGAGGTAATGCCGAAGGTAATCGTACGATGAAACACCTGCTCGGTGGAAAAGGAGCAAATCTTGCCGAAATGTCCAGAATCGGTTTACCAGTTCCTCCTGGTTTCACCTTGTCTACAGAAGCCTGTAAGTACTATTCAGATCACGATGGAGAATGGCCTGTTGGACTTAACACTCAGGTCGACAAAGGAATATCATTTATTGAGTCATTGATGGGATCGAAATTTGGTGATCCCAAAAACCCTTTACTTGTTTCAGTGCGTTCGGGTGCAGCAGATTCCATGCCAGGTATGATGGATACGGTTTTGAATCTGGGGCTGAACGATAAGGTTGTGGATGGATTAGCAACAAAAACCGGGAACGAACGCTTTGCTTACGATTCGTATCGTAGATTCATCGATATGTTTGGTGATGTTGTTATGGGAGTGTCGCACGAGCTGTTTGAAGAAGTCATGGAAACCTTGAAGGTTGAAGTTGGAGTAAATCTGGATAACGAGCTATCCAAGGATGATCTCAGGGAATTGGTCGATCGATACAAAGCCGTTTACAGAAAGGAAACAGGGTATATGTTTCCAGAGGACCCATATGAGCAGTTAGTTTTTGCAATTAATGCTGTATTTCGTTCATGGAACAGTAATCGTGCTGTAAAATATCGTCAAATCAATAAAATATTCGGATTAATTGGAACCGCTGTAAACGTTCAGGCAATGGTGTTTGGTAATGCTGGCGATGACAGCGCTACGGGCGTTTGTTTCACCAGAAACCCATCAAACGGAGAACATACATTGTATGGTGAATTTCTGATTAACGCTCAAGGTGAAGATGTAGTAGCTGGAATCCGCACACCAATAGCTATCGATCACCTGAGCGACATGATGCCAGAGTCGTATGCTGAGTTGATTACTCATACGCATAGACTAGAGCAGCACTACAAAAATATGCAAGACATCGAATTCACGATTCAACAAGGAAAACTTTTCATTCTACAGACCAGAAGTGGAAAAAGAACGGGTCCGGCAGCCATTCGTATTGCTGTTGACATGGTTGAAGAGGGCTTAGTGACTAAAGCTGACGCTGTAATGAGGCTGGTTGAACCACGACATCTTGACCAACTCTTACATCCGCAATTGAGTCAAGCTACTTTTAAAGATGAAGAGATTGTGGGTCGTGGATTGCCAGCATCACCCGGAGCAGCAGTCGGAAAAGTAGTCCTTAGTGCCGATGAAGCCGAGAAACAACACGCCAAGGGCGAAAAAGTAATTTTGGTTCGCGTTGAAACATCTCCAGAAGATGTGGGTGGTATGTCTGCAGCTCAGGGGATACTTACGAGCAGGGGTGGAATGACTTCACACGCTGCAGTAGTGGCTCGTGGATGGGGCAAACCTTGCGTTGCCGGTTGTTCAGATATCGTCATCAATTACAAAAAACGAACGTTTACTAATGGTCGCGTAACGATTAAAGAAGGCGATTTTATCTCCATTGACGGAGCTCAGGGAATTGTGCTTCTGGGTGCGAAAGATCTGGTATCCCCACAATTCGATTCCAACTACGAGCGTTTTATGTCGTGGGTACAGGAATTTGAAATAATGGGCGTCAGAGCCAATGCGGATACTCCAGATGATGCCATTAAAGCGCGTAAACATGGTGCTAAAGGTATCGGGTTGTGCCGAACCGAGCATATGTTTTTTGCTGAAGATCGAATCTCTGCCATTCGACGAATGATTTTGGCAGAAACTTCTTCTGAACGTAAAGAAGCTCTGGAAATCCTTCTGCCATTTCAAAAGGAGGATTTTAAGGGCATTTTTAAGGCTATGGACGGATTACCAGTTACAATACGACTGCTGGATCCCCCGCTGCATGAGTTTTTACCGCATTCGGACGAAGAAATCATTCATGTGGCTCATGAACTGGGCGTACCGGCCAAGGTCATGCGAAATAAAGTGATGAATCTTAAAGAATTCAATCCTATGCTCGGACACCGTGGCTGCCGATTAGGTATCACCCATCCGGAAATCACTACCATGCAGGCTAGGGCTATACTCGAAGCGGCCGTTGAGCTGGCAATGGAAGGTGTTGACGTGTTCCCTGAAATCATGATTCCATTGGTTGGTACCCGCACAGAATATCACCATCAGGCTGATATCATCAAGTCGGTTGCGAAGGATGTATTTGCTCTATACAATTTTGAAGTGGACTACAAAATTGGAACAATGATCGAGGTTCCCAGAGCGGCTCTTATTGCAGATCAAATTGCTGAGGAAGCCGAATTCTTTTCATTTGGAACCAACGACCTTACACAAATGACCTATGGTTACAGCCGAGATGATGCTGCTAAATTCCTGCTTCACTATGTAAGCCATAAAATTCTCCCGTTTGATCCATTTCAGACTCTGGACACAGAGGGGGTCGGACAGCTTGTAAAAATGGCGAAAGAAAAGGGTAGATCGGTGAATCCAAAGCTTAAGGTAGGTATCTGTGGGGAACATGGTGGTGATCCACACAGCATCGAATTTTGCTATGAAACAGGACTTGATTATGTTTCTTGTTCGCCATTCAGAGTACCTATAGCTCGTTTGGCCGCAGCACAATCTCAACTAAGCCAACCAATAAGACAAGAAATAGTACCTATTTAGAGTTAAAAAAGGGGGCATGTCAAAAAAATACCCCCTTTATTTTATCATGAAGGACTCTGTAATCTATCGGCAATTAGTCGACCCATTTCAATCGTGCCAACCACTTTCTTTGCACCTAAAGTAATATCCGCACATCGATATCCTTCTGAGAGTGTGTCAGAAATCGCCTTGTCAACTCGATCAGCCAAGTCATATCTGTTTAGAGTATGACGTAACATCAATGAAACGGATGCGATAGTGGCAATAGGATTGGCGATGTCTTTTCCAGCAATGTCGGGAGCAGAACCATGTACAGGTTCATACAGTGCGGTTCCAGCACCAAGACTAGCTGATGGAAGCATTCCGATGGATCCGGTTAGCATGGCTGCTTCATCAGACAGAATGTCCCCAAACATATTCTCCGTGACAATCACATCGAATTGCATCGGATTTCTCACCAACTGCATGGCGCAATTGTCAACAAGCATATGTTCGCAGACAACATCAGGATACTCCTTACAGATTCGCTCCACAGTTTTTCTCCACAGTTGCGAGGTTACCAGAATGTTTGCTTTATCCACCGAAGTGACTTTAGAACGCCGTCCACGTGCTGCTTCAAAAGCTGCTCGAGCAATACGTTCGATTTCGTACGTATGATAAACCATGGTGTCGACAGCCATTTCACCGTCGTGTTTGTCTGTAGTAACGAACTTGGGTTCACCGAAATAAAGCCCGCCAGTCAGTTCCCGGACAACCAGAAGATCTACCTTCTCGACAAGCTCACGTTTTAGGCTGGAGGCGTCTGCAAGTGCAGGATAAACGCGAACGGGACGCAGATTGTTGAACAGTCCCAGTTCTTTTCTGATACGCAACAATGCTTTTTCAGGGCGTTTATCTGAAGGGAGGGTATCCCATTTAGGACCACCCACAGCACCAAGGAGCACTGCGTCGGCAGTTTTGGCCGCATCAACAACATCATCTGTTATGGGAAATCCGTTTTCATCCAGACTCGCGCCACCAATGAGATGGTAGGAGGTTTCAAGCTCGATTCCTTCAGAATCCATCAGAGATTTAAGTACATCAATTGCCACAGATGTCACCTCTGATCCTATTCCATCACCTGGCAGGACACACAGATTAAATTTCATCAAATCATCCCTTTCTTTCTGGCATAATCGAATATTCCACCTGCTTCCACGATATCAGCAACATCCCCTAATGGTTGAAGAGGAAAGCTTTTCCCTGTTGAAAGGTTATGTACCACATTCAGTTCCATATCGATTTCAACTTCATCATAGGTTCGGAATTCAGAACTGATGTTATCGAAGGACTCAAATGGCACTAAAAATCCGCCATCAACCGCATTTCTGTAGAAAATTCTGGCATAGGAAGATGCTATAACTGCTTTACATCCAGCAATTTGCATCGAAAAGGGGGCATGTTCTCGAGAAGATCCACATCCGAAATTCTTTCCAGCTACCACTACGGTGAAATCGGATTCGAATCTATCTAGTTGTGTAAATGGAATTCCACCCTTAGGAAGGCCGGATTGTGCATCAGGAACACTACTCAGGCAAAATTTACCATAGAATTTACGTTCTTCTGGTTTTTCCAGGCTATAAACCAGATGCTCTGCGGGAATGATCTGATCGGTATCGATGTCGTCGCCCAATACGAACACTTTTCCTTTAATTGAAGATTTCATAAGCGGAAATTATACGGTTACGGGTAAATATTCGCGAGGATCTGTGATAACGCCTCTGATTGCAGATGCCGCCACGGTGTAGGGAGAAGCCAGATAGACTGATGATTTCTTTGAACCCATTCGACCCGGAAAGTTTCTGTTTGTAGTTGAGATGCACACTTCCTCGCCATTTAATCGACCAAAAGTATCGGCGGGGCCTCCGAGGCATGCCGCACAACTGGCTTCTCCCATGTGACATCCAGCATCATGGAAAATATGCCAAAGGGTTTTTCCATCGATGGTTTCGGTTTTTAGTTGCTCTTTAATCAGAGTAGTAGCGGGAACAATAAAGGTCTCTATCTTAACTTCGTTTCCATTCAATATTTTTGCAGCTGCCTGGAAATCACTGAGTTTTCCGCCGGTACAGGAACCGATGTAAGCCCGCGTAAGAGGCGTGTTCTTTACTTCTGAAACGGTAGCTTTGTTGTCTGGACTATGCGGTTTGGCGACCATAGGTTCCAATTGGTCAGATTTGTACACTCTAACTGTGTGGTATTTCGCATCTACATCATTAAAAAGTGCTTCATATTTGTAATCCGTGCGTGCATTGACATAATCGAAAGTTGTTTGGTCTGGTTCAATGATGCCATTTTTGCCACCACCTTCTATGACCATATTGGTCAATGTCATTCGTTCCTGCATATCCATTCGCATCACACCGTCACCGGCAAATTCCATAGCACGATAGCTGGCGCCATCGACACCGATGTCGCCAATGATTTGCAGAATCAGGTCTTTTGCCATAATGTAGGGTGGGATTTCACCTTCAAAAATGAATTTCATCGTGGGAGGTACTTTCACCCAAAGTATGCCGGTCCCAAGTATAAAGGCGGCATCGGTATTACCAATTCCAGTTGCAAACTGACCAAATGCTCCGGCAGTGCACGTGTGAGAGTCCGTGCCAAAGAGTACATCACCTGGACGGGTGAAACCTTCTTCAGGCATTGCCGCATGACACACACCTTTGTATCTGTCTGTTCCGACATCATAATAGTGTGGTAGATCTTGTTCCCTGGCAAACTCCCGAAGGATGTCAATATTTCTATTCGCGTATTTATCGGTGGTGAAAATGTAGTGATCCGGAATGATGACCAATTTGTTTTTGTCCCATACCTTGGCATCGGCGCCGAATTGTTTTTTAAAGATACCGATGGTTGGCGGGCCACATACATCGTGTGTGAGCAGGATATCGACATTTACCCATACATTTTCGCCTGGATTGACATGGGACCTACCTGCCGCACGGGCCAGGATTTTTTCTGTTAACGTCATATTCATAAAAAAGTACTTCTGTGATTAAGCAACGGCTTGTTTACGGACCAGAGATCGCAGATCGTCATCAACAATAACTTTCTTGCGGTCTGCCAGTTGGGTGAATTGATAATAGAGTGATGCCAATTCGTCGGAGTTGAATTGATATCCGAGGTGTTTGAGTCTTTCAGAAAGCGCCCGACGCCCTGAATGTTTGCCTAGAACCAGTGCATTACCTTGCACGCCAACGGATTCAGGGGTCATAATCTCATAAGTTAGTGGATTTTTAAGCACACCATCCTGATGTATTCCAGCTTCATGTGCAAACGCGTTTCGGCCAACGATCGCTTTGTTGGGTTGGACATCAATTCCCGTGATCTCACAAAGTAATCTGCTTGTAGGGAAAATCTGTTCGGTAACAATAGAAGACTCAACTTCAAAGCAAGATTGTCTGACAGCCAGAAGCATGGCAATTTCTTCAAGTGAAGCATTCCCTGCTCGCTCACCAATACCATTGATTGTGCATTCAACCTGTTGTGCTCCGGCAAGAATGGCAGCTAGCGTATTCGCAACGGCAAGACCTAAATCATTGTGGCAGTGAACGCTTATAATGGCATTGTCAATATTTTTGACCGTAGATTTTACATAGCTGATGAGCGAAGCAAACTCATCAGGTATCGCGTAACCTACGGTATCAGGTATATTCACAATAGTTGCACCTGCATCGATAACCGCCTCAAAAACCTGACAAAGAAATTCTGGATCGCTTCTGGATGCATCCTCAGCAGAGAACTCCACCACTTCACATAGGCTACGTGCATACCTGACACCCTCGACAGCGGACTCCAATACCTGTTCACGAGTTTTGTTGAGCTTGTATGTGAGATGGATGTCGGATGTAGCGATGAATGTATGAATTCTTGGATTCTTGGCATATTGAATGGCTTCCCAGCAGCGTGATATGTCGTCGGGTTTGATGCGCGAGAGTCCGGCAATCTGGCAAGAACCAGCACGTTTTGCGATTTCACGAACTGAGTTGAAATCCCCATCCGATGCGATTGGAAAACCTGCCTCGATTACATCCACACCCAGGAGTTCGAGTTGTTCCGCCATTCGCAGTTTCTCATTGAGGTTCATGCTAAATCCGGGAGACTGTTCTCCATCTCGCAAGGTTGTATCGAAAAAATGAATTCGTTTGTTCATGCGGATTCCTCTACGATAGGTTGATGGGTATAATGATTCATAAAATAATAGCTGAACGAGTCCATGAGGGCTTGCCAACTAGCTTCAATAATGTTTTCAGACACTCCAACCGTACCCCATGTCTCTCCATTGCACGTGGAGTCGATTAGTACCCTCACGCGTGCTTTGGTAGCGTCTTTCTCGTTCAACACGCGCACTTTATAGTCTGAAAGCTGCATTTCGTTGATTTCAGGGAAGAACTTGATCAGAGCTTTCCGAAGAGCCTGGTCAAGAGCATGGACTGGGCCAACTGACTCTGCCGCTGTATGTTCTGTGATCCCGTTAACATTGACACGGATAGTTGCTTCAGAACGTATTGGCTTATCTTCGTTTTTCTCTATCATCATTCTGAACCCTTTCAGATCGAAAACATCGGTTTCTCCGTGAGTAATCTTTCGAATGAGCAGTGCCAAAGAAGCTTCGGCAGCCTCGTACATAAATCCTTCATGTTCTTTGTCCTTCAAGGTCTGTACGATTTCAGGAAGTGAATCCTTGTGTTCGGTGATATCCAGACGGAGTTCATCGGCTTTGTATCGGATATTCGATTGGCCTGACAGATCGGATAACAGTACGCGGCGTGAGTTTCCCACCGACTCCGGTTTTAGGTGTTCGTATGTCAGTGGATGTTTAATCACCGCGCTAACATGTATACCGCCTTTATGTGCAAATGCACTTTTTCCAACGAACGGTAACTGATTGTAATGAGAAACATTTGCCAATTCCGCAACCGTGTGTGAAACACTGGTCAATTGTGAAATCCGTTGTGTTTGAATGCCAGAAAGACCCATCTTGAGCTGTAATACCGGGATTACGGAACACAGATTTGCATTTCCACAACGTTCTCCATAACCATTGATCGTTCCCTGTACCTGTTCACAACCAGCCATAACGGCAGCAATGGAGTTGGATACAGCCATTTCGCAATCGTTATGTGCGTGGATTCCAAGTTTAGTGGTGATCGTTGACTTCACTATTCCCACAATTTCTGCGATCTCGTGTGGAAGCGTACCACCGTTTGTATCGCACAGTACGATCCAGTCTGCCCCCGCTAGCGCTGCTTCCTGTAGCGTTTTCATGGCATAGCTGGGATCAGCCTTGAATCCATCGAAAAAATGCTCTGCATCATAAATTACTTCACGTTCATGGGACTTTAGCCAATCGATAGAACGCGAAATTAACTCCAGGTTCTGTTCAAGGGTAATACCAAGGGCTTTTTGGACGTGAAGGGTCCAGCTTTTACCAAAAATGGATACAGCTCGTGTTCCTGCCTGGATCATCGCTGCCAGGTTAGGGTCAGAGTCGGGAGTGTTACCGAAGCGCATGGTAGATCCGAATGCAACAATGGTAGCGTTTTCAAAGGTTTCATCACGAACCTTGTCGAAAAACTCCATGTCCTTCGGATTTGAACCTGGCCAGCCTCCCTCGACGTACCTGATTCCGAGCGCGTCGAGTTTTCGAGCTATACGTAATTTGTCCTCGGCCGAAAAACTGATGTTCTCACCCTGAGTTCCATCACGTAAAGTCGTATCGAAATAGGTAACAGTTCCGGATTTCATGGTGAGTTATTTTTTAATCCAGCTCATCATTGGGCGCAAAGTGGCGCCAACCTGCTCAATTTGATGCTCGTTGTGGGCACGACGAAGGGCTTTGAGCATCGGTTGATTTGCCTGATTCTCAAGGATAAACTCACGTGCGAATCCACCGGTTTGAATGTATCTCAATGCTTCTTTCATCCGATCTTTCGTTGCCGGATCAACCACTCGTGGTCCAACAACCATACCACCATACTCGGCAGTTTCACTTACAGAGTAGTACATTCCACCAATTCCACCTTCATAGAAGAGATCTACAATCAGTTTGAGCTCATGTAGGCACTCGAAATAGGCCACTTCAGGCTTGTATCCGGCTTCAACCAAGGTTTCGAATCCGTATTTGATAAGTTCAGTCACGCCACCACACAAAACGGCCTGCTCTCCGAACAAATCGGTCTCGGTTTCTTCCTGGAAAGTGGTTTCTATGACTCCTGCACGTGTTCCGCCAATGGCCTTGGCATAAGCAAGGGCTACTTCACGAGCTTTTCCGGTTGCATCCTGATGAACAGCGAACAGGCATGGAACGCCTTTGCCTTCTTGGTAAACGCGACGTACCAGGTGTCCCGGACCCTTGGGTGCAACCAGAAATACGTCCAAATCGGAAGTGGGTTCAATCTGATTGAAATGAATGTTAAAACCGTGAGCAAAAACCAGCGCTTTCCCTGCTTTGAGTCCAGGTTTTATATCTTCGGCGTACGTTTTAGCCTGATTTTGGTCAGGAATGAGAATCATAATGATGTCCGCTTCAGCAGCAGCTTCAGCGGTACTTTTGACGGTCAGTCCGGCATCGGTAGCTTTTTGCCAGGATGCGCTCGAAGGTTTGAGTCCTACACGAACATCTACACCACTTTCCTTCAGGTTCAAGGCATGTGCATGTCCCTGGCTACCATATCCGATGATGGCGATTTTTTTTCCTTGAAGTGCCTTCAGATCGGCATCATTGTCATAATATAGTTTCATAATCTATTGTTTTGTTGTTTGATAGGTAATACAGTGTGGATTCTAGACTTCACCGGTGTATTCACGTCGCAGTGCCACCAGACCAGTTCTTGCGACTTCCGCTAATCCAAATGGGCGAAACATTCCGATTGCGGCATCTACTTTGTTCGTGTTTCCTGTGATTTCAATCGTAACTGTCTCTGGACTGATATCTATCACCTTGGCACGAAATATGTTAGCAACCTGTATGATTTCTGCGCGAGTTGCAGCAGGTGCCTGAACTTTGATCAGAGCAAGTTCACGGGCAACATGTGGAACGTAAGTCAGATCTTCAACTTGTTCAATGTCAACCAGTTTGTCTAGCTGTCGCGTTATTTGTTCGATAATCCGTACATCACCCTGCGTGGTAATCGTGCCACGCGCCATTCCCATTTCTTCACAGTCTCCGATGCTTATTGAGTCAATGTTGAATCCTCGTCCGCTAAATAGACCCGCAATGCGTGAGAGTGCATTAAAACTATTGGTCACCTTAATGGTGATGATATGCTGAGGTTCGTTATGAGTGTGTTCTGACATAGATTTATTCTAGAATCCCTCACCGGAAGACCCGAAGGCCTTCCGGAAGGTGTTACCCTGATTTTTCGGCAAGCGACGTTAACCCGCCGATCATCCCTGTTACATGAATTTCCTTATTTATTCGGATTTACTCCGGTGTGTCGACCATTTCGTGTAGTGCAGCGCCCGGAGGAACCATGGGATATACATTTTCTTCCTGTGTTACGTGAATATCGATAATCACCGGAAGATCATTGATTTCCATAGCTTGTTTGAGCACGATGTCCAATTCCTCTGGTGTCTTAGCTCTTAGTCCTATGGCTCCATAGGCTTCTGCGAGTTTGACGAAATCCGGATTAGACGGCTCCAAATGAGAGTGGGAGTATCTGCGACCATAAAACAACTCTTGCCACTGCCGCACCATACCCAGATATCCATTGTTCATGATTGCGATTTTCACTGGAACTTTGTGATCTACAGCTGTTGCCAGTTCCATGGCTGTCATTTGAAATCCACCATCTCCAGTGATACAGACCACAGTTCTGTCCGGACAGCCGATTGCCGCACCCATTGCAGCAGGGAAACCGAATCCCATCGTACCCAGACCACCAGAAGTAATCCAGGATCGGGTATGGTTATACGAATAATACTGAGCGGCCCACATTTGGTGCTGACCCACATCCGTTACCACAATGGCATCTCCGTGGGTAACTTCACTCAATTTTTGAATCATATACTGAGGTGCTATCTCACCCTCCCGAGACCTGTAGCGCAAGGGGTGAGTATGACGCCATTCGTTGATATGATCCATCCATTCAGAGGTATCAACCCGACTAACCTGAGCAGTAAGCTGCGGAATAATCTGTTTTACATCACCAATTATGGGTACTTCGACATGTACGTTTTTGTTAATACACGCCGGATCGATATCGATATGGATTTTCCTGGAATTGATCGAAAAATCTGGTACCCTACCAGTTACACGGTCATCAAATCGTGCGCCTATGGCAACTAAAACATCACATTCCTGCATGGCCATGTTTGCAGCCCAGGTTCCATGCATTCCAAGCATACCCAATGCATTGGGATGGGACTCTGGAAACGCACCCAATCCCATCAAAGTGGTGGTTACTGGGATGTTAGACTTTACAGCCAAATCTCTCAATTCTTGCCATGCATTTCCGGTAATTACTCCGCCCCCGACATAGAGAAGTGGTTTCTTTGCTTGAGCAATCAACTCAGCGGCCTGCTTAACAGCATCTGTAGCATCTCGTTCTATGCGTGCACTGATTTTTTTACGTATAGGGTCAGACGGACTGTAATAGCCCTTGCTAAAGAGCATATCTTTGGGCAAATCAATCAATACCGGTCCGGGTCGGCCACTCTCAGCAATATGAAACGCTTCTTTGATCACAGTCCCTAATTCACTGGCATCTTTTACCAGATAACTATGCTTGGTAATTGGACGCGTAATTCCAATAATATCCGCTTCCTGAAAAGCATCGTTTCCAATCATGGAAGATGGCACCTGACCAGTAAATACTACCATCGGAATGGAATCCATAAAGGCAGTTGCGATTCCGGTAACCGTGTTGGTTGCCCCAGGCCCAGAGGTTGCCAATACCACTCCAGTCTTACCTGTTGCACGTGCATATCCATCTGCTGCATGGGTACCAGCCTGTTCATGGCGGACCAGTATATGATTGAAATCTGGTGATCTGTGGATAACGTCATAGACTCCCAGAACAACGCCACCCGGATACCCAAAAACTACTTCAACCCCCTGATCCAGAAGCGCTTGAATCAGGATTTCACCACCGCTGAGAAGTTTTTTTTCTTCAATGCCAGTTGGTTTGTTCTGGTTTGTTTCTACTGCCGATCGTGTTTTTGTAACCATAGAGTTTCCTAATTATACCCTGTTATTCAACTAAACATCCCTAACACAAGTGTGTGAACCGCCTGGAGGTATCCCTAAACACTGACTACTAACTTTTAAGGGCTGACCCGTTGTTTTGGGTAGCCGATTTACCCTCTTCGGTCAACTCCTAAAAAACTGTTCTACTCTATCTGATAAGCTTTTTGGAATTGACCTCTGTTGGTTTAAGCTAGTAGTAGCTCAGAGATAATTCCAGATAGTAGAATACTAATCGAAATGATAATTACGCCGATGATCGATACATCAAAAAAGTCACCTGCAGTTAAGCCAGGGATAAGGAGATGTTGATATGTGTGTTGACGTGTTCTCAAATCGATAGACTGTGTTTGTTATTGTCTACATACAGTATGAAGCATTTTTTAACCGTTGTCAACTGTGGCAGTTGGGAAAAATCAAAAAAAATTATTTACTAGAGTCAGTTGAAAGTAAATAATATGTGGTATGTAGGGCGAAATAGTTTATAAAATAAGTCCATAGAGGGGATATGGTCTTGGATTACTAATGATTGAAAGCGCTTCGACAATTATTTTAGAAAGGCATCTGAACGTCAGCTATCTTCAAACTTTTTGCGCTCTTGAAGGTAATCCTCAAAAGATATTAACCCTTCCTGGAGTAGTCCTGTCAGGTCGTTTAACCGTTCTAGTGAGCCTGGATCTTGTTTAACCTGAACACGTTGTCTCTTTTGATTCGCATCCTTTATTTCCTTTTTTTTCGTAATCATTTCGTTAATTACTTCCTGAATGTCATAGGCTCTTTCTATTCCTTTCAAAACAAGAATATCTTTATCTGTGTGAAGTTCAAGATTATCTACGGATTTAATAAAACCGGTTTTAGATGTTGTTATTCTTGTGTTTATAATGTCATCGATATAGAAAGTCACTCCGGACTTACGGTCTACAATTCGGTCATCGAAAAGGATGTAAGTCTGAACGCTTATTTTGTAGTATGTGTAGAACAGGATAAACAAACCAATCAGAACCGGGGATAACATCACACCCCATAAAATGTCTGAATAGTAATAGCGCCAATTGGTTTGTAGAATAAGTTGTTTGTCAGGCATAGACTTGGATCAAATTCGGGTTGTGAATCATCGAAAAGCGTTGATATCGTCGAAAAATCAATGATAATTAGGGATTCTTATGTATATTTAATCCACATAAAGTACGTACCCTTGAACTTTTTTGCATTGAAGATCTGGAAATACATTATCGCCGTTTGGATGACCCTGGTGCTGATCACGGGTTTCCTGATAGACATTCCTTTTATCCCAATACTTGAAGAGACTGCCAGGAATCTATTCTTGCATGTACCCATGTGGTTGACCATGTCTGTTTTGTTCTTTACTGCGGTGGTTTACAGTCTGAGGTATCTGGTTAGCAATGACCTTGATTTTGACCGAAAAGCAGCCTCCGCTACAAAAATAGGAGTTCTGTTTGGGATCTGTGGTCTGCTGACAGGCTCATTATGGTCCAGATTTACCTGGGGGACGTGGTGGACATTTGCAGAACCGAAGATCAATTTGTCTACACTCGCCATGTTGATTTATGTGGGATACTTTATACTCAGAAGTACCTTTGAAGACGAAGTTAAACGAGCCCGGATTGCAGCTGTATTTAATATTTTCGCAGCTACTACCATTCCGTTTTTGTTGTATATCATTCCACGACAATTACCAAGTTTGCACCCGGGAGCAGACGGGAATCCTGCATTTAGTGAGATTACAGCACCTGAATTAAGAATCATTTTCTATCCAGCAGTCATTGGTTTCATCGGCTTAGGATTCTGGTTGTATGACATCTCCTTACGCTACAGTCGTATTGAACACGAAATAAAACTTAGAAAACTTCAATAATGAACATAGTACTATTTACGTTTATGCTTCTGTTCACAGTTCAAACTGACACACTTACTTCGGCGTACTCCGACAAATGGGAAGGTGCTTCTGAAAGCGAAGGTGCATTTGTTGAATTAATGACCTCAAACGACATGATATTTGTCGTACTGGGTGTCAGTTTGATCATTTGGTTTGTGCTTTTGTTTTTCCTGGCCCGAACCGAACGTAAACTCTCAGAGCTCGAAAAATCATTAAAGAATTCCTAATCGTATCCAATATTATTTAACTCTCCAACGATGAAAAAAAGCAGACTATTTATTGGCATTATATTTATGGTTCTATTTACATCACTGGTGATGTATAACTTCAGTAGCAGTATTGGAACCTATGTTGATTTTGTCCAGGCTGAAGATCGTGAAGGCTACCGTTCTTATGTAATCGGCAGCTGGGTTCCAGAGCAACCGCACGGTTTCAACATGCAATCCAAAACGTTCAATTTTCATATGATGGACGAGCAGGGCAATATCAGAAGGGTTGTATTCAATAATGCAAAACCTCAAAATTTTGAGGATGCCGATCAACTTGTTGTCAAAGGAACCATGCAGAACGGCGTGTTCTACTCAGACGAGATGCTGGTCAAATGCCCATCTAAATACAATGATTCACAAAATGCAGCACTCTCTGCAGTGGAGTCCTGAGTATGATTGGAATTATTGGTAAAAATCTAATCTTGCTGGCCTTCATCAGCAGCATACTAGCTATGTTGTTCTACTATCTGGATGCCAGAAAAAGCAACAGAACCTTTGAAATCGTCGCAAAAGCCTCATTTTGGGTCAAAGGTATTTCCATGCTGCTCGCCTCTGGGCTGCTAGTCCATCTGATATTTGCGAACCAGTTTCAGTACTACTATGTGTTCAACTACACAAGTCTGGACCTCCAGCCTCAATATCTTGCTGCTGCCTTTTACTCCGGTCAGGAGGGTAGTTTTATGTTGTGGATCGTTTTTTCTTTTTTTGTTGGACTCGGGTTGATGCGTTGGACTCATCCTACGTACAGGTCTGCCATGCTTTTCTTTTTTTCGATAACGCAGTTTTTTTTGATATCCATGCTACTGGGAATGGATGTAGGTGGAACAACATTCGGGGCATCTCCATTTAGAACGCTTCAGGAACAAATGCCAAACCTGCCTGTTTGGCAAACAAATCCGGATTTTGTTCCAGCAGATGGAAGTGGATTGAACGATCTATTACGATCACCCTGGATTGTAATCCATCCGCCGTTTATCTTCATTGGATTTGCTATGATGACCATACCCTATGCGTTTGCACTGGCTGCGCTTTGGAAAAGAGCCTACCAGGATTGGATTTATCCGGCACTTCCCTGGGCGTTGGCCTCTAATCTGGCATTGCTCATTGCTATCTTTCTGGGCGGTTACTGGGCGTATGAAACCTTGTCATTTGGTGGATATTGGGCATGGGATCCAGTTGAAAATGCTTCATTGGTGCCATGGATTGTAGGTATGGCCGGAATTCATACCATGCTCGTTCAGCGCAGAAGTGCCAATTCAAAGAAAGCGTCATTGATATTCGCAATTCTAGCCTATGTGCTCGTAGTATATCAGACTTTCCTCACAAGATCAGGCGTATTGGGAGAGGCTAGTGTGCATAGTTTTGTGGATCTTGGGTTGTATAACCAGCTTTTGCTTTTTATGCTTACCATGTTAGCCATTGGAACCGTTTTGTTTGTGTTACGATACAGGGAAATGACGCAGGAGTATCAGGAGTTTCCTGTTCTAAGTAAGGAATTTATGATGTTCACAGGCGCTCTTCTGCTCTTTCTTAGCGGCCTGGTTATCATATTAGGCACCAGTTCCCCGATTTTAGGTCGCTTCTTTGTTGATAGTCCGACACCACCGGAAATGAGCTTCTACAACAATTGGTCGATTCCATTCGCGATTCTCATTGCGATATCGTCTGTGATCACTCAGTATCTGTGGTGGAAAAAAATTGGCTCAGTCGAGTCTTTAGCCGGACATCTGATGGTTCCAACACTGGTTACCGCGATTCTTACCGTCACAACGATCACTCTTGGTGCTGTACACAATCCTGTATACATGGTTTATATCCTTGCAGGATGGTTTGGTGTAGTTGGAAACGCCTGGATTATGGTTCAGGTCATGGGCAAGAAGCCTCGAATGATTGGTGGTACCCTTACTCATGTCGGTTTCATGGTTATGCTGCTCGGATTTATGGGTGCAGCCTACGATCGCCCGATGCTAGATCAGGATACCAGAGAGTACAACGAAGCGGTATTACAGGGACAAGTGATGGACAGCGATGGATTTCCAGTAGTACAAACCATGAACATGGTGAAATTAGATATCGATACTCCGATGTTTATCGATGACAGATACTGGGTCACGTTTGAGGGTGGTGCGATAACCGAACGTAACAGACCCGGGGAATCAGAATATTCAATTCGTTTTGAAGACACTAAACGTGACGGAAGGGTGTTCTATCTCACTCCAGTTATGTATCCAATGGTCGCTAACTCTCAAGGCGCATCGATGAACTGGACTGTTGATCCAGAAATAAAACTGGGTTGGATGAACGATATGTACGCTTATGTTGCTGGTTCTTCAATTGTCGAGCGTATCACAAAAGAGCAAAATACAAGTTCTTCGATTCTTCTAAATCAAGCTGATTCGGAAAGTGAGTCGAGATTAATCCGTGTTAAGCGGGGAGGATACATAGAACTTGATGATTTTAAGGTGACATTCACTGACTTCGAGTTCATGGCCGAAAGTGAGTATCCGCAAAATGCCACCATCGCAGTTCGTGCTATTCTGAACTTTGAATCCGTAAATGGATCCATAGCAGAGATGATCAAACCAGAATTTGCAATAGTCAGGGAAAACGAGCAAAATATTACATGGTCACCGGCTACACAACTCGGTACATCTGGAATTGTCGTTCAATTCACCAATGTGAATCCCCAAAACGAAGAAATAGAACTCAGAATCACGGGGTTTCAGTCTATTGCCGAGCCCGAATGGGTTCTACTTACCATAGAAAAGAAGCCTTTTGTTTCGGTTGTCTGGATCGGTACCTTCTTACTTATGATCGGATTTTCAGTTTCGATATACCGACGATGGGGTGATCAGAAACGACGAGAATCACAGGAACGTAATCATCAAGTTACTGACGACGATAACGAAGCCTATGAATAAACCGATAGTAGTTCTCATATTGACTTTTTTGCCTTTAGTGTGTCACTCACAGGCAGTTCAACATGAAATCCATTCAAATCATGTATGGAAATGGTATGATAGCACGGAACAAGTTCTGGGATTTGAACCTCTGGGTGAGGACCTGCCCAGTCCGGTTGGGGCTTTATTACGTTCCTTTGTTTTGCCGGGATGGGGCCAATACTACGTAAATAATCAACACTGGAATCGAGGTATCATACATCTCGGCGCTGATTTGTCTCTGATCGGAGCTTATCTTGGCTACTCAGTTTCAATAAACAGATTGGAGACCAATCGAAACACGTTCGCTAATCAGCATGCCGGTATTGAGTTGAAATCCAGATCCAGGGATTTCCTGCTGAGTGTAGCCGAATTCCGTTCTCTTGAAGAGTACAATACCTATCAATTACGTAGCCGTAATTGGAACAAACTTTTAGACCCAGTTTCTTCCAATTACTGGAGTTGGGATAGTGAGTTGAACAGGAGATCTTTTGTTCAAATGGATACTAAAATACAAGATCAAAGGCAGCAATTGCCAGCAGTGGTCTCGCTACTGGTAGTAAATCGCATCATATCAGGTATTCATGCATTTACCAAAGCACGTGGAGTACACTCTGGATCGTCTACGGTGTCTGTGACCATTCCATCATTTGGAACTGGGGTACAGGCTAATTATCAGATCTCGTTTTGAAACAGCGATATCGCATAGAGTTGTCTTACGATGGGAGCAGGTATGCCGGTTGGCAAAAACAACCAGATAGCCCAACGGTACAAGGTGAACTCGAACGAGCATTGTCTACCTTATTTAGATCGGAAATTGAAATAATGGGTTCTGGTCGAACCGATGCTGGAGTGCATGCCGAGCATCAGGTTGCCCATTTTGATGGTCCCATCTTACCTGAGTTCGATTCGCTCAGATTCTTGCACAGTCTGAGGGGGTTATTGAAAAAGGATATACTGGTTTCAACGATTAAACCTGTCCACCAGGACTTTCACGCCCGCTTTGATGCTACGTCCAGAATGTACCGTTATCAAATCAGTAATGAGCACAATGTTTTCAATGATCGATACACCTGGGTTATCAAGGATCTTGTTAATACCGACGAAATGACTTCTATTTCTTCAGTATTTACTGGAGAACACGATTTTAGTTCCTTTTGTAAGCATAATCCTGACGTAAACCATAATAGAAGCCTGGTTTATGAGTCCTATTTTCAACAATCATTACCTTCGAATTGGATTTTCAGAATTAGAGCGAACAGATTTCTTCATCATATGGTCAGATCCATAGTAAGTGCACTCGTTTTGGTGGGACGCGGTAAAGTTGATCCTTCAAATGTTCAGAACTGGCTTCATCATCCGGATCCATCAAAATTCTCTGTAAAAGCACCTGCCCACGCTCTATTTCTGGAAAAAGTCATATTTTCAGATTAACTGGTAATCAAACGGAGGACAAGATGCTACGATGGGCAATTTTAGGAGCAGCCAAAATTGCTAGAAATAGGGTTATACCTGCTATTCAATCAAGTAAAAATGGAAGAGTTGAAGCCATCGCTACCAGAAATCCTAAAAATATCGAGGTATTTGCGGAAGAAACGGGTATAACTCACATATATGACAGTTATGAGGCATTAATTGCCTCTACAGACATCGATGCGGTGTATATCCCGCTTCCAAATCACCTGCATGTGACCTATGCCATTAAAGCTGCTAAAGCTGGAAAACATGTACTATGTGAAAAACCAATCGCTCTTCACGCATCAGAGTTACAGGAACTTATCCAAGTTCAGTCCGAATCCGGTGTAATGATTCAGGAAGCCTTCATGGTCATGTCTAATCCTTTGTGGCAAAAAGCTAAATCTATGATAGCCAATGGAGATATAGGAGAACTCAGGACAATCAGCGGGAATTTCAGCTACATGAATACGGACAGAAACAACGTAAGAAATGTTCCGGAATATGGCGGTGGAGCACTAATGGATATCGGATGCTATCTCACCCTTGCATCGCTTTATTTTTTTGATTCAGATCCATTGAATACCACAGGATATCAACTGATTGATCCTGAGTTTGGCGTAGATTATCTGACTTCAGGTGTCATACAATTTCCAACCGGACATACAGTTTTCAGCTGTTCAACCCAATCTATGCCTCAGCAATCTTTACTTCTTGAAGGAACCACGGGACGATTGAAGTTCGAAATTCCATTTAGTCATCCCGATGACCAGCCGGGTGTACTTTATCTGGAAAAAGGGCCAGATATCTTCCGTTTGCAAACCGAACTCATCGAAGTAGAGTCATTTAATCACTATCGTAATCATGTTGAAAATTTTGCAGATATCGTTTCAGGATACAAATCTGATCATTTCAACTTAGCGTTTTCACTTCGGAATATGAAGTTGATGGACTCTCTAAGAAAACACTAAATAAACATACATGGTAAGGGCACAAAAACTGGCTGGTATGGTGATCAGATAACCATCTAATTCTTTACAGGATAAGAGCAAATGACCGCCAGTAGTCATCAATTTCTATGAAAAAAAGGGATGTATACTCAAAAATTGGGTTGACATAAGAATCATATAGTGCTTATATTTGTGCCTCTAATGACCACTGGTCATTTGATTCCTCGGTAGCTCAATGGCAGAGCATGCGGCTGTTAACCGCAGGGTTGTTGGTTCGAGTCCAACCCGGGGAGCCCCAAAGCGAGTCCAATATTTTGGTCTCGCTTTTTTTATGTCCACTAGTTATGCCGAAATCGCCTTTGCGATACGATCCTTCAATGCAGACGTGATTGCGTTTCCTGTGTAATCATCTAACGGTTGAATGGCCACCTCCATAAATCCATTCAAATCACTGTATCTGAACCAGTCGTATAATTCACTGGCAAGTTTATCTGGATTCTGATCAAAAAGAATGGCTTTTGCCGTAGAATTTAAGTGGTCAATAATTGGATTTAGAGTCAGATACAGGGTATGGTTTCCAATGGCATCACCTTCCATTTCTTCGGGTGTCATCCATCTAACCTTTGCTGTAGGTGAATAGTGTGTGTATTTCATCCCTGGACTCACCGGGGATTCAGGATTCCGTTCTGAATCAAATTCCTTGACCTTGATTCCGGTTCTGTCTTCAATGATAGAAGCTGTGATTCTGCCCGGCCTCAAAATAGTAAATGGGTGTGTTCTGACATCCAGAACAGTGGATTCCAGTCCAATTGCACAAGCACCTCCATCCAAAATCGGCACTATTTTGTTAAAATCCTGCGTAACGTGCTCTGCCTTTGTAGGACTTGGTCTTCCGGAAATATTTGCAGATGGTGCCACTAGCGGACCTGCAAGATCGATGAGTCTTAATGCGAAAAAATGATCCGGCATTCTTACGGCCACAGAATTTAATCCACCTGAAACAATATCTGGTACTCTAGACCTCTTTTCAAAAATCAGAGTTAAGGGACCTGGCCAAAATTTCTGCATCAGGATTCGTGAATCTTGTGGAATTTCAGCCGTAAGTGAGACCAATTGACTGTAATTACTGATATGAACAATTAACGGATTATCCGATGGTCGTCCCTTGATATCAAACACCTTCTTCACAGCGGATGGATTCCAGGCGCTTGCACCCAGACCGTACACCGTTTCAGTTGGGAATGCAACTACACCACCACCTTTGAGTATCTCGGAGTAGGTTCGAATCTGTATCTCAATAGATTCACTCAGGTTATACATGTATATCTTCCGTCTGTGTTAACGTAATCTTTTCAAGTAGGGTGTATGCGTTTTCGAGGTCCGTAACGGATTCAATAACAATTCTAACCAATCCATCTTTTTGGGTCACTTTGTACCCCTGTTGTCCTAAAAGGGTCTCAAAGCGAGATAATAACTGCTGAAATAAACCACGTTCAAAGAAAATCAGTCCTCTTGGTGAACTCGGGTCAGGACAGGTTAACCACGCTTTACCAGCCCGAACCAGGACTTTATCCATATACAATCGGGATGCAGCTAGTTTTATTCGAGTTGCTGATACTAAATTTGTGGCATGTTTAGTGAGTGGACCAAAACGGTCGGTTACCTCCTGGACCCAATCTTCAATCTGTTTGAGGTTCGTTGTTTTACCAAGAGTTCTGTAGAGATTTAATCGCTCAATGTCATCGGATACATAGTATTTATCCAAAATAGCAGTTGCGTCGAAATCAACTGAGGTCTCAGGCAGCTCCAGTTCTGATACTTCGTTTTCGAAGAGGTCTGCGAATTCGGACTCTTTGAGTTCTTTGACTGCATCATTGAGTATCTTGGTATATAATTCTATGCCAATATCGTTGATGAATCCACTTTGTTCGCCACCGAGTAGATCTCCAGCCCCCCGGATGTCCAGATCACGCATGGCAATGTTTAATCCACTACCAAGGTCAGAAAACTCAACCAACGCCATAAGTCTTCTGCGAGCTTCCAAGGTTAGATCTTTTAACGGAGGTGTAATGAGGTAACAAAAAGCCTTACGATTTGAGCGCCCGACACGACCGCGAAGTTGGTGAAGTTCAGACAACCCAAACAAATCTGCCCGATTAATAATAATTGTATTGGCATTTGAAATATCTATCCCATTTTCAACAATATTGGTTGATACCAATACGTCAAATTTGTGAGCATAAAAATCTACGATGATCCTCTCTAATTCAGTGCCTTTCATTTGTCCATGAGCAAATCGAACTCGCACGTCTGGCACTAACTTCCGAATCATCTCGGAAACTTCTTCAATATTATGGACTCTATTATTAATGAAATAGACTTGTCCATTACGGCTGACTTCCTGCAAAATAGCATCGCGGATGAGCGAGGAATCGAATCCATGGATTTCGGTATAGACCGGCTGTCGGTTTGGCGGTGGAGTCTGAATTACGCTCAAATCCCTGGCACCCATTAAAGAAAACTGAAGCGTTCTGGGTATGGGTGTGGCTGAAAGAGTGAGTACATCTACAGTCGATTTCAAGGACTTGATTTTCTCTTTAGTAGACACTCCAAACCGTTGTTCTTCATCGATAATGAGTAGCCCAAGGTCTTTGAATGTCACATCTGAAGAGGTAATTCGATGCGTTCCTACCAGGATATCGACTTTACCCTGGGCAGTTTTCTTGATTACTTCATTGATTTCAGCCACCGACCGGAATCGGTTCACCATTTCAACGGTTACAGGAAAATCCCGCATTCTTTTCTTGAAAGTTTTCCAGTGTTGATCAGCTAAAATGGTGGTTGGTACCAATACTGCCACCTGTTTTCCATCGTTTACAGCCTTGAATGCGGCTCTGATTGCAACCTCGGTTTTACCGAATCCCACATCACCACAAACCAGTCTGTCCATAGGGCGTTCAGACTCCATGTCCTTTTTAACATCTTCAATCGCGATTTTTTGGTCTGGAGTTTCTTCGAACTCGAACGAAGCTTCGAGCTCCATTTGCATCCCACTATCTGGTGAAAAGGCATGTGCTGTATTAGCTTTTCTTTTTGCGTATACAAGTATCAAATCCCTTGCTATGTCTTTGATCTGACTCTTTGTTTTGGCTTTCTTTCTGGCCCATTCTCCAGAACCTAGTTTCGTAATCTTGGGAACGATTCCATCTTTCCCACTATACTTTTGAAGTTTATGTAGACTCGATACATTCACGTACAATATGGAATCATCGGCATATTTAACCACAACTGCTTCTTGTGGGATGTTTTTGACCACGATCTGTTTGAATCCTTGAAATTGACCAATCCCAAAGTCAACGTGAACTACGTAATCGCCGGGTTTCAGATCCCGTATCTCTTTTACCGAGAATCCACCACGCACTTTTGTGATCCGTGCTTTAGGTCGATGGTACCGATTAAACAGTTGATGGTCGGTGAATACTGCCAGTTTTGCATCAGGAAGTATAAATCCCTCGTGTAGTGAGTGGATTACCAGTGTGATTTTTTTTGAAGGATCATCGGCATCCAACAATTCATCAAATCTTTCTTTTTGTCCGTCATTATCACACAGAATCCAGGTTTGAAATCCATCAGCTGCACGATCTTTAATATCTGTATTCAACAGTTTGATGCTTGCGTTGAAATCGGGTTGTGGACGTGCATTAAGAGCGATCAATGGCAGATCATTTCTCTGATGTAAGGAACCACTAAATAAACACTTATGTACGTCGAGTAGCTGATTAAACGCGCTCAAATCTACATAATGATACGATGGGGGCAGGGCAGATTCCTCACGAAGATGATCAAAAGCAAAAACAGCATGATCCCATAATTCACCGATATTCTTCTCTACTACATCAGGTGATACACAAATAAAATGGGTGTCAGGGGTAGCATAAACGAGCACCGGACTTTTTTGATCACCAGTAATACTGCTGATATTTGGAACCAGACGGGCTTCATTTAGGAAAGAAACGCTACGCTGTGTTCCGGGATCAAATTCACGAATAGAATCTACCTGATCTCCAAAAAATTCTAATCTAACAGGGTATGTGCCTGTGTATGGAAAAATATCTACAATCCCACCACGGAATGCCATTTCCCCCGGAGCATCCACAAAACTGACTATTGTATATCCTTGATCTACCAGTTTTTCTCTGAGCGAATCTGGATTAATGATGTCGTTTTTATGTATCAGCAGAGTAGATTTCTTGAAACTTACAGGGGAACTGATTTTCTCAAAAATAGCCTTGGCTGAAGCAACTATTAAAGGGTGTTTTTTGCTCGTTATCTGTAGAAGTACATCAGAGCGTTGTACGAGTAAAGATGGATCAGATATTACATCATTGTCATAAGGCTTTTCTGTGGTGGCAGGGAAATACAATACATCTTCACATCCCAATTCGACAAGGTCTGATTCAATGGCTCTGGCTGATTCTTCATCAGGAGTGATAATCCAAATGGGAAGCTTTTTGTCATGCAGGTCTCGGATAAAGAAAGAAAGACTCGAACCCGAATACTTATGCAATTGTACCTTATCTGTCGATCTAAGCTGATCCAGAATAGCTAATGTCTGTAAATGGGGCTTGACAAGGTTGAATAAAGATTTCAGTGACATGCATCAAAAAGAGATAGCTTCCGACTCGATTCCGAGGGGAGCATGTTGAAAAAACTTGAGTATCATTTCGGTCGGTATTGGATCAGTTGTGAGCTCAAATATACGAATTAACTGCGTTTTTGAATCAATTTGCACGCAAAACGATCAGGGAATCACTCAAGTTCTGTTCTGAATAGAATCTTTTCGGAGATTAATCCAATAAAGAGAGTTAGGATACCAGATAGAAGAAACCAGTGATAATACTCTTTACGATCCAGATAAATGATTTCTTCCAATTCAGAAGTTTCGAGTTCGTCTATAGACGAATAGATGTTTGCTAAAGCTTCTGTATCCCTCGCACGGAAATACCTACCACCGGTTTTTTCGGCGATTTGTGTAAGCATCCCTTCGTCGATATCAACCCGTATGGGATGATATCTCTTTCCAAACACGGGGTCTTCAACCGGATAAGGAGCCGTCCCTTCGGTACTTACCCCAATAGTGTACAGTCGAATGCTATGAGCTAAGGCAAGGTCTGATGCAGTTACAGGATCAATTTCTCCGGCATTATTCTCTCCATCAGTAAGTAGAATAATAACCTTACTGGTTGCACTACTGGTTTTAAGGCGATTGACCGCAGTTGCAATACCCATCCCGATTGCAGTACCATCTTCGGTAATATCCATTTCTAGTGTCAGTAGTTTTTCTTTTATAAGGGTATAGTCAGTTGTTGGGGGAACCAACGTGAAACTTTGACGACGGAAAACCACAAGACCAATTCGGTCGTTTGGTCTGTTATCGATGAAATCAGAGGTTAAATTTTTAGCCGCGATAAAACGGTTTGGCCGCAGGTCTTCAGCTAACATGGAAGTGGACAGATCCAGAACAACAACGATATCGATTCCTTCGGTGCGTCTTTCAAGGGTTTCATTGATACGCTGTGGTCTGGCCAAGGCAAGGATGATCAAAATGAGTGAAATGACGCTAAAACCTGGATATGACCAAATTCCGTATTTCCTCCAGTTACCCGGTAGGTTGTCCATATCTTTAACATCAGAAAAGGTCAGTGCTTTTATGCGTTTTGATGTGGAGTACCACCAATACCCTATAGCGTAAAGAGGGATAAAAATCAGCAGGATGAAAAATTCAGGACTTGCCCAGGTCATGAAATCTCCCGCTTGATGATGTCGTCCAGACTATCTGATTTTGATGCTGAAAGCATGTTAGTTGTCTGAATTTTAGATTCTGGTCTCAACCCATGTTTCATTTCGTGTTGATATTTTAACTGTCTCAGTACGTTACTATCCAAAAATCTAAATAAGTCCCGAAGTTTTTCGGCTTTTTCAAGCAGCTGCAGGGTCTGATGGGTATCCACTGTGAGTTTTGCGAATTTGACCATATCACACTGTTTACATATTTCCAGAGTTATCCCCGTAACGTCTGGATGTAACTTCTTCTTGATCATCGTATGATGTATTTCCCGAGTTGTCATTTCCAAGGCATCGATATCATGACAGTGTTCCAGATAGGTCCTTATTGCATCACTAAGTTCAATGTGCCATTGCATCAAATCACGATCTGTCGAATAGTTTTGGATATGTTTAAGCCGATCTAACGCATTCTCAAAAACACTAAATGGAGATAAATAGGGTGGAATTGGGTCGACAGAGACGTTCCCGGTATCAGACTTTCTAAAAAGTAATCGGTTTCTAAATTTCCACAAAATATAGGCGCCTATTACCAGAATAATCCCTAATAGTATCATCATCCACCAGGACCTGGGAAAATCAAAAATTGGTTTGAATGGTTTTAATTCGCCTTCATCTGATTCCAGGTTGCTCTTGAAATAAATTGGTATCGGAGGGGTTCTTACGTACAAGGTATCTTTTCCCTGGACAAACACCACATTCATGTCGCCTATAAGGGTATCCCTTATACCAAAATATTGAAGACGATAAACAACACTATCCTGAGCCAAAACCCCTTTGTAACGTTGGCTTCCACGAAATTCGAATGCATGTGAGAACTCGTCCTCATCGGGATAGTAGACAACGTAATCAGAAGGTTGGTACATCGATGTGATCACGTAATGGAATGTATCACCAGATGTAAGGGTATCAGGCAGAGCATAACTCGTAACCGACTGGGCGGAAATGCGGTCTGGATATAGCATCAATGCCAAAAAAGCAATAACTGATATAAAACCTGATTTCATCAATATCTCGTCGTTCTGCGTTTAAAAAAACTCATCAAGGGTTCAATGTAAGACTTTGTAGTATCTACACGGACTGAGTCAATACCCAGCTTCGTGAACATCTCCCTCATGGCAGAGTTTTGCACGATTTTGCGTGTGCTGTATGCGTTTTGTACCTTTTTGCTTGAGGTATCCAGATAAATCAGATTACCGGATTCAGAATCGATGTAGGGAACAATTCCTAGATCAGGAAGCTTCATTTCTAAAGGATCAAAGACATGTATACTGACCAGATCATGCTTTCTGTGAGTCATTTTTAACTGCTTGTCGAAATCCTTGGATTGAAAGTCAGAAATAAGTACGATAATTGACCTTCTGCTTAAAATCCGATTCATGTAGGCAAGTGCCTCAGAGATATTTGTTTTCTTTCCCTCGGGTTTTGTGTAGTACAATTCTCGAATCAATCTCAATACATGAAGGCGACCTTTGCGAGGAAATACCACTATTTCTATTCGATCTGAAAACAAAATCAGCCCAACTTTATCGTTGTTTTTAATCGCACTAAATGCCAGAACAGCCGCTAATTCAGTTGCGACGTCGATCTTCCTGTTGTCCCTACTTCCAAACAATCCACTTGGTGAAATGTCTACCAACAACATAAGGGTCTGTTCACGTTCTTCTTCGAACACTTTAATGTAAGGGTCACCGGTTCTAGCGGTAACATTCCAGTCAATTTGTCGGATGTCATCACCAAACTGGTAGGGCCTTACCTCAGAAAAAGTCATTCCTCTACCTTTGAACGCCGTATGGTATTCGCCACCAAACAGATTATTTACCAACCCTTTGGTCCGAATTTCAAGTTGTCTAACTTTGGCAAAAATCTCTTTAGAAATCATTTTTTGTGGGCGTATCCGTAGGAAAAATTACACTCTAAAAACGAGACTGAATTTATGAAATTGTACTCGATTCAGGACTATCAAATTAACCAAAAACTTTATAAGTTTGGCCTTCATCAATTTTGTGACCAATTAGGGTTAAAGATCTTATAAATGCGCTTCTTATTTATGCTGAAGCCATCAGATCTTACAATTCAGAGTTGAAGAAATAGGTTTATTATCATTTAACAGAAGGAAATTTTCCATGATTATTGGTGTACCCAAGGAAATTAAAACGCACGAAAATCGGGTTGCTCTGGTTCCTGCTGGAGTAATTGAACTCCGTAAACACGGACACGAAGTGCTTGTTGAAAAGAATGCAGGACTTGGTAGTAGTTATCCAGACGAGCTTTACGAAGAAGCAGGCGCCACTATTATTGATACGGCGGATGAAATCTGGAAACGGGCTGAAATGATCATGAAGGTTAAAGAACCCATCGCAAAAGAATATCCACTTATTCGCGAGGGACAAATTCTTTTCACCTACTTACATTTTGCGGCCAGTCAGGAACTTACCGAAGCAGTTGTGAAATCAAAATGTATCGCCATTGCTTATGAAACGGTTGAGAAGGCTGACCGTTCGCTACCGCTACTTATTCCAATGAGTGAAGTTGCCGGACGGATGTCGGCACAGGAGGGTGCCAAGTATCTCGAGAAAGCACAAGGCGGGCGTGGAGTTCTCCTTGGTGGGATCCCTGGTGTTGCGCCTGCCAATGTGATGGTACTTGGTGGTGGAATTGTTGGGGTGAATGCCGCCAAAATTGCAGCTGGTATGGGGGCAAATGTCACAATTATGGATATCAGTTTGAACCGACTCCGTTACCTTGATGATGTCATGCCCAAAAATGTTACAACCTACTTTTCTTCTGAAGGTAATATCCGAGAGCTGCTGCCACATATGGACCTGGTCATTGGTGCAGTTCTTATTCCGGGCGCCAAAGCACCACATCTGATCAAACGTGAAATGCTCAAATCTATGAAACCCGGTGCGGTTATCGTGGATGTCGCTATTGACCAGGGCGGTTGTATTGAAACTGCAAAACCCACGACCCATGATGATCCGATCTATACAGTTGATGGAATCGTTCACTACTGTGTTGCGAACATGCCAGGCGCCGTTCCGAACACTTCAACACGTGGACTTACCAATGTAACCTTGCCTTATGCAGTTCAGATCGCAAATAAGGGTTGGAAACAGGCGATTAAGGACAACAAAGAACTCGAATTTGGATTGAACATTGCTCTTGGTACCATTACGTACAAGGATGTTGCCGAAGCGTTCGGATTTGACTGGAGACCGGTCTCAGCTGTTCTATAAGTTAACTTGACTCGATTTACACAAAGGAATGTGCCTTGCTGGTGCATTCCTTTTTTTGTGTCTGCTAATCTGGATAGTCTGCTTAATTAAACTTGCTGATTTCAATAGGATTAAGTCTTGCTGCCACTCGGGCAGGAAACCAGGATGCAAGATAGCAGAGGAACATGGTAACCAAACTTACCCATATAAAATCTGTTAACCTGGGCTCAACCGGTGCTGTAGACATATAATAGTTGTCCTGAGACAAAGGAATAAGTTCATAACTTCCCTGAAGCCAGATGAACAATCCTGCGATAGTTATTCCAATAATTAACCCAATAGCTCCGACAAGAAGACCTTCTGTAATAAATATTCGTTTTATCTGATGATCTGTAGCACCCATCATCTTTAGGGCTCCAATATCACGTACCCGTTCTAAAACCATCATGAGCACCGTTCCAATCAGATTAAATGCCGCAACAATAATCATAACTGCAATAACAATCGGGATGGTTTGCTCCTGTAAGTTAACCCATGCGAAAATATTGTTGTAACGTGTGTACAGAGATATATTCAGATACGGAAAATCAAGATGTTGATCTAACCAGGAATCTGTGGATCGGATAGACGCACTATCAGTTACACGAATATCGACTTGTGAGGCCGAGGGAAAAGGAAGATCAAATAAAATCCGTGCTTTATCAATTGGAATGAGAATGAGTACATCATCAAATTGATCAATTCCGGTTTCGTACACACCTGTTAATCTAAAACGTTGGATTTCTGGTAAATTTGAGGAACTGGGAACACCCTTGATTGCATAGATAAAGACCGCATCACCTACGTTAGCTCCTAAGTTTCGGGCAAGTTTGGATCCAAGTAACAAACCGGGAATTCCTGAATCATCTGTAGTAAGCTCATACTTTCCGGAAATAATGTAGTTTCTGATATCACTTAAGTCGCCGGACTCCGGAACGCCTTTAATAAAGGTTCCTTCGACCTGATTCCCGGACTGTATCATTCCCTGACCATAGATAACAGGCTGTATCTGTTTAATGTGTGGTGCCTGCTCAAGCCACACAGACAGCGTGTCGGCGCGATAAACAGGCATGGAAGCAAGTGTTTCAATACTAATGTGTGTACCAAAACCTAGGATTTTTTGCTCTATGGCTAATTTGAATCCATGAACAACAGAAAATGAAATGAGCAGCCCAGCCGAACCAATCGCAACTCCGAGAATAGCCATAATCTTGATGAAAGATAAAAATGAGGCGTCCTTGCGGTTACTTTTGAAATACTTGGATGCGATGAACCACTCGAATTTCATTGAAACTTATTCCGGTCGCATGTGAGGAAAGAACAACACGTCACGTATAGATTCCTGATTGGTCATAATCATAGCCAATCTATCGATTCCAATACCTAATCCAGCCGTTGGTGGCATCCCGAATTCTAGAGCACGCAGGAAGTCTTCATCCAGACCCATTGCCTCATCATCTCCGTTTTCTCTAAGGTTAACTTGCTCCACAAACCGTTCACGCTGATCTACAGGATCATTCAGCTCTGAGAATGAGTTCGCAATTTCTTTACCATTACAAATGGCTTCAAATCGCTCAACCAAACCTTCTTTAGTGCGATGTTTTTTTGCAAGGGGAGACATTTCGATAGGGTAATCGGTAATGAATGTTGGCTGGATCAGTGTATGTTCTACATGTTCCCCAAAAATTTCATCAATAATTTTACCCTTACCCATTGAATCATCAATATGTACACCAATTGATCTGGCCGCTTCTTTCATTTCGTTCAGATTCATTCCAGATAAATCAATACCAGTTTTGTTTTTTATGGCTTCGAGCATGGGTACACGTGGCCATGGCGCTTTGAAATCGATTTCATGCTCACCAACTTGTACTTTAGTAGATCCATGCAGGGCGATGGCTACATGCTCCAGCATCTGCTCAACAAATCCCATCATCCAATGGTAGTCTTTGTAGGCAACATATAACTCAACTTGAGTGAACTCAGGATTATGAAATCGACTCATTCCTTCGTTCCTGAAATCTTTTGAGAACTCAAATACACCCGTGTATCCACCAACAATCAACCTCTTGAGATACAATTCGTTAGCTACTCTTAGATAAAGTGTCATATCAAGAGCATTATGATGCGTTACAAAAGGGCGAGCAGAAGCTCCACCATACATGGGCTGAAGTATCGGAGTTTCCACTTCCAGGTATCCCAATTGCATCATAAACATACGCATGGTTTGAACCATCATGCTACGCTTGGCAAAGACTTCACGCACTTCCGGATTGACTATCAAATCGACATAACGTTGGCGATAGCGAAGCTCCTTATCGACAAAGGCGTCAAAAACGACTTTCTTTCCATCCATTTCAACCTCTTTTGCAATTGGTATGGGACGAATGGCTTTGGTGAGCATTTCAAACTGCTCCGCATGTATGGTGATCTCTCCGGTCTGTGTTTTGAACACGTATCCTTTGACACCGACGATATCACCCAAGTCTGTAAGCTTTTTGAAAACGGTATTATACAAGTCCTCGCCAATATCATCACGTCGCAGGTAGACTTGAATGGTTCCTTTTTCATCCTGAAGGTTAAAGAATGCAGCTTTTCCCATAATTCGGCGGGTCATGATTCTACCAGCCACGGATACTCTTTTTCCGGATTCTATAGGGTCGCCAATGATAGAATGATTTTGTTTTATTTCAACAGATGACGCAGTTACATCAAATTCGTATGCAAATGGATTCACCCCAAAAGCACGCAGTTCCTGCATTTTTTCTCGTCTCAGAATCAGTAATTCACTTAATGATAATTCCTGGTCAGCCATTGTGTTACTAAATATTTCGGTGGTTTAAATTTCCACAGAAGATACGGTGATTTATGGATTTTAAGTAGTTTTAACAAGAAATAGAGGGTGGTTAACTCCTTTAATTGGCTATCCTGTCAGTTAGATCTTTTTTCATTAACTTCTAATTCCCGCAGTCAAAGATATTATTTAATTGCATACACATGTCGGTAAGTTACATCTGTGAAATAATCCCTTTGCCATCTGGAATCTTTGCAGAAATTCAATTCTTACAAGGTGGTGCCAGTGCAGATTTAAAGGCATTCTTTTCAAGAGTGCCTTTCCTGGCATCTTTAGATCATAATAATTTGGTTGCTAACAAGATGAAGTCCGGAAAACCGTATCTATCTGTAGACCAAAAGTACTTCGGATATTCTGTTTCGCATACAGATAACTGCTATTTGCTTGGGATCAACGAACAAGGAGAAATAGGCGTTGATGTAGAGCGATCAAACAGGAAAATACACCCCAATTTAAGATCCAGAATTTGTCATGAACGAGACGAATGGGACCAATCAACGTGTACCTTACAGGTTTGGACCATAAAAGAAGCAGTTTTAAAACTTATCGGAACGGGCCTGCGATTGAACATGAACAAAATAGTTGTTGAACGACTGGATGAAATAAATTTTCAGGTTCACCATGACAATAAAGAGATAAGCGTTGTATCTTTGGAATACAATGGCTACTGGGTCTCTGTTGCCTGGACCCTCATCTAACACCTCGATAAGATACCATGAAATTCAAATCCCTGGAAGCGCTTCGAAATCAACTATCTTCAGTGTCCCACGAAGAATTCCCGCCAATAAAAATAGTGTTTGTACCAGACCATCAGAGTACCGACGAAAATCAACTTTTCACGCTCTACAGCGGGCTAATCGGATATAAATATGATACGGTAGTTTTTCTGGAAACCAATATCAAAGCTACCGATAAAAAAATTCCAATGGCCACTTACTCACAGTTTGAGTGTGAATTTGGACCTGTACTCGTTAACGATATGATGCGCAATGAATTTTGCGACGAAGACGATGATTTTTTTATCGATGATCATGCCGTTGGTCCTGAAATGGAATTATATAAACACTTACCCTATTTGGTGGCAGCACTTGATGAATTCAAATTGGTAAGTGTTCAGGTCTGCGATGAGGATCCTTCTATTGTCCGGGAAGTAGCCTACGTACTTTCTGAAATCATGGCCGGGAGAAACGCCCTTCTTGTAGTTGCCTGTTCTTTTCCCGGAGACAACTATGGCATTGAGGACATTAAGAAACTACTCGAATCTACAGATCAATCAAATATCATGAATTTGTTGAATAGTGGCGATTATCGGGTATCCGGGTCTGCTGCATTCCAGTCAGGCGTATTTGTCGGATATAACTGGGGCGTTTCTTTCATTTTTTTAACTTCAACCACCCCAAACAGTAGCGCAATTGCTGGATATGGTGTTCAGGGCACCAACTAAGTTTTCAAACATGTGCCCGGTAGATGATTTTACATACTCAATAATCGGCTATGGAAGGGTAGGGGCTGCACTTGATGCAGCTCTGAACTCTATTGGAGGAATCTGCACCGGAAATTTCATTTCCCGAGATACGAGCAAAACCTCCGATCGTTATCCCGGTGTACATGTACTTGAATCCGTCGATGAACTTAAACCTGCTGACTTTGTCTTCCTTTGTGTGCCAGACGATGCAATCCAATCTGTCTCCAAACGTTTGCCAACAGAAGTCTTGTCTGAAAAAAAGACCGTTGTCTCACATGTTTCGGGGAGTAAACCCAGTGAAATACTCAATCATCTGACTCAAAAGTCGGTACTTACAGCTTCATCACATCCCTTGATGACCTTTAAGTCAGATTCAGCCCCGTCAATATTTAAAGGGATTACGGTGTCGTTAGAGGGTGATCCCATTGCCATAGATAGGTTATCTGTTTTGTTTACAAATCTAGGTTCTAAGCCCATAGTAGTTACTCCCGAACAAAAGAAACTACTCCATTTGGCTGCTGTGATCACATCAAATTTTATGTCAGCGTTGGTATTTTATGCCGCTGATGTTCTCAAAATAATGGATTCAGATCCGATTGAGCGAGCTATAGACATTCTTGGACCTCTCATTAAACAAACTGCTGAAAATATTGTGAATGAGGGATTTCCATCTGCATTGACCGGCCCTGCTTCAAGAGGTGATCATTCAACTATCCTTGAACACCTGGAACTATTAAAAAAGAATGATATCCAAGAAAGAATCTACTTAGAACTAACTCAGCAAATAATATATTATAAAACACCACAATAACAGGTGAATTCGTTATTTTATAATAAAATCAATCGATTATGCATTTATGAACATCAAACGTATCGTTTCGTTACTAGTTGTTGTTATAGTTGCAAGCTGTACGGAAACCTCTGAAGAGAGCTCAGGCTCTGCATATAATGGTATTCAGGAAGTACAGCTTATAAACGCCGCTCAAATCAATCCGTTGGTTGAATCCTATTCGGATAAAAAGGCAGTCTTAATGAATATTTGGGCGACATGGTGTATACCATGTGTTGAGGAGTTTCCTTATCTGGTTCGTTTACAAAAGGATTATCCTGATGAACTGCAGGTCATTTTCATATCCGCCGATTTTCCGGAAGAACTTGAACGGATTAACCAATTTCTTGCTCAGAATGAAGTTGGATGGACTACTTATCTTAAAAATGATAGAGATGAGCCGTTTATTAACGCTGTCTGGACCGACTGGTCCGGAGCATTGCCTGCGACTGTGGTCTATAACAAAGACGGGTCACGACTGTCAGCCTTTGAACGACCGGCTACATATGACGAATTTAAAGAACTGGTTCTTCAAGCAATTCAAAACTAATCACCTACATTACCATGAAATATTTCAAAATAGCCCTTTTACCTTTACTTTTTACCATCTGGTTTGTTGCTCCTGAACAGCAGGATATAAAAGAACTCCAGATTGGTACACTCGGACCTATGTTCGATTATCAAATGGATGAGATTGCGGGTAAAAAGATTACTCTCGCCGATGTGAAAGGCGATAATGGTACTCTGTTAATATTTTCTTGCTCTACTTGCCCATATGTACGAGCATGGGAAGATCGCTACCTTACAATTTCAACACTCGCCAAGGAATTAAACATCGGAATGGTAGCGGTTAATCCAAACGAGGCAACGCGTAACCAAGGTTCATCTTTAGCAGATATGAAAGTACGAGCCGAAGAAATTGGGTATACCTTCCCATATGCCCTGGACAAGAATCATAAACTTGCTGATGCATACGGTGCAACTCGCACACCACATGTATATTTATTGAATAAAGACAATGTATTGGTATTCGTCGGTGCTATAGATGATAATAGTCGTTCAGCAGCCGACGTCGAAAATACCTATTTAGCAGACGCAATGAAGGAACTGGCTTCCGGGAAAAAAATTACTCGGGCGACTTCAAGAGCAATTGGGTGCACAATAAAGCGACTGTAAGCATTAAGTTTGGTTAAAATAGTCTTATATTTGGGGTCATTCACAAATGTGGTTGACCCTTTTTAATTTATGCCAACCTGGACGATAAATACCGAATTTCGAATAGATTCCGCACATTCCATTGATGGATACGATGGCAAGTGTGGGCGTGTACATGGACATACCTACCGTGTACGGATGACTGCAAAGTCCAATTCACTGAATCCATCTAAATATCTGCCCAGTCCTGACATGGTATGTGATTTCCGTGAGCTTAAGTGGGCCGGGAAAGATGTTCAAAAAGGCGGTTTAGACCATGCCTATCTCAATGACTTGGTCGATTTTTCCACAACTGCAGAAAGAATGGCTGAATACATTCACAGCGAAACTGTAAAAAGGCTGCCCGAAGGGATCCGACTTACCGTCACCATCTGGGAGACTCCAGACAGCTGGGTGGAATATACCGACGAAACTATCTGATGATGTCCATAATACCAGCTACTTCCGAACCAACTTCACTTAATGAAGTCACATATCCCATCATGGAACATTTCTACACCATACAGGGTGAAGGCGCTCACACAGGTAAATCTGCTTATTTCATCAGAACCGGAGGTTGTGATGTCAAATGCTGGTGGTGTGATGTTAAAGATAGCTGGGATGAAAGCATACACCCAAGATTGTCAGTCTCTGAACTTATTTCTGCTGTAAACAAGGCAAAACCCTCATTTGTTGTCATTACAGGTGGAGAACCTCTGCTTCATGATCTTACCGCGTTGACTCTTGCTTTGCACGAGAATGGTCATCGTGTTCACATTGAGACCTCCGGGTCATCACCATTGAGTGGAGATCTGGATTGGGTTACCTTGTCTCCAAAACGTTTCAAGCCACCCGTTGACGAGATTTATCCATTTGTGAATGAGTTAAAAGTAGTAGTTCTTACCAAAAAAGACCTTAAATGGGCTGAAGAACACGCAGCTAAATGTACCTCTGACACGGTTTTATTACTACAACCCGAATGGGACACTCCTTCATCCAAGGAGCTAATTGTGGATTATGTTAAGGGGAATCCACAATGGGGTATTAGTTTACAAACACATAAATTTCTCAATATACCGTAGGTAATTTGAACTGAATCGTCCTCACTTAAGCATATTTTTGCAGAATCTCGGATAGGGTAAGGTTAAAATTCGAAGTATCAGTGGGAATAAATGGTTTGCCAGTCAATGTGTTGAACAATTCTTCATATCTATGAAAGATTTCTAATCTGAAATCATCAGACAAGTCAGGCATAACCTGACCTTCAAGCCCTTGAAAGTTATTTGCGATCAGCCATTCTCGAATGAATTCTTTGGATAACTGTCTTTGTGGAAGGCCGGCATTCAGATTCTCCTCATATTTATCCAGATAAAAATATCTGGATGAATCCGGTGTATGCACTTCATCAATCAAGACAACTCGTCCCTCGTACAGCCCGAATTCATATTTAGTATCCACCAGTATCAATCCCTTTTCTCTGGCTATTTGTGTTCCTCTGTCAAACAATTTGAATGCAATCGAGCGCACCTGCTCCCAGACAGACGCATCGACAATACCTCTGGATAAAATTTCAGATTCAGAAATGTCTTCATCATGTCCGGCGGTTGCTTTCGTGGCTGGAGTAAGGATAGGGTGTTTAAAAGCCTGATTTTCAACCATACCTTCAGGTAATCTGACGCCACACAGATCACGAATTCCTTTTTTGTATGTTCTGGCTGCATGACCGGTCAGGTAGCCACGGATCACCACTTCCACTGGCAGGGAAATACATGCTTTAGCAATTGTTACATTTGGGTGAGGAACATCGATGATATGTGTTTCGACAATGTCCTGTACGCGCTCAAAAAAGAAGGTAGCGAGAGTGTTGAGTATCTGACCCTTAAAGGGTATTAGTTGTCTTAAAATGTGATCGAAGGCTGAAATTCGGTCAGTTGAGACGATAGCGAGCGATTGATCATTGAGTTTGTAGACATCCCGTACTTTTCCACGATATGGTTCGGAATGATCTGCTACTTGGGTTAGTCCGATGCAGGATTGAAGTGCAGAATAATAGTGCATGCAACCAAATACCTATGATTGTGATTTAAAAGTTGATTTTCGGACCACAAGCTCAGGCTTGATGGTCGTTTGAAGAGGTTTTAGATCGTTATTTTTAATTCGTTCTGCCAAGCGTTTGATGGAAGCTTTACCCACTTCGTACATCTTTTGGTCAATCGTAGTGAGATTCAGGTATTTAGAGATTTTGATATTGTCATAACCCATAACCGCTACATCACCTGGAACAGCATACCCTTTTTCTTCAAGACAATGGATGGCTCCAATAGCTTGTGCATCATTTGAACAGAACAAAGCCTGTGGAAGTTTATTTCGCGATAGAAGGATGTTTATGGCTTCTGCACCAGCTTCCTCACTAAATCCAGCATGCTTCCGGGTAATTCCGCTCACTAGATAGTCCTCGTCCATTGGTATCCCATATTCACGAAGGGCATCCCTGAACCCACGTTCCCTCTGGTCTGAAATCGAGGATTTTGAATGAGGGCGAATCATTCCGATTTGAGTGTAACCCTGATTAATCAGATGTTCAGCTGCAATGAATCCACCATGGTAATTGTCCCAACAGATATAATCATACGCCTCATGTGGATAACCTACTAGTATTACCGGTATGGGCAGATCACGTAATCTCTTATGAATGGTTTCAGTGATTTCTATAGAGAATACAATCATGGCATCTGGAATACCTTTCTCTATAAATCCGGTGAAATTAAGTTCAGGATTATCTGAACCCGTATTATAAATGATAAAATCAAGACCAGTATTTTTGATTTCATCTTTGACTCCTTTGAGCACATCATTAAAAAAAGGAGTAGTGAAAGTTGGAACAGCCACAGAAATCAATTGAGCCTCTTTTCGGGCCAGATTTCTTGCATTCACCTGGGGATAAAAATCCAGTTCCTTTATCGCTTTTTCTACGCGCTGTTTGGTCGTGTCTGATACATAAGGAGATTGGTTAAGAACTCTTGAAACCGTAGAAATTGCAACACCTGCTCGTTTTGCAACATCATAAATCGTGTGTTTCTTAGCCATGGTAGATGATTTTAAATGTCTATAGCTGGATTAGTTGACCTAATTTTAAACAATGCGAATACAATCTGAAAATACGCTTAAAAATATTCGGTTTATGCATTAAATTACATAAAATTTGTATTAGGCATGATTGAAAAAGTACATCTTATTCGTACTTTGACCCTACTTAAGGCGCTTCCCAGGCAAAGTCAATGAAACAATACGGGAACTAAGCACCTTACATTTTCATTAGATATCGTATGTCATCAAATCAGGTTTACATATCAACAAGTACGGCACATCGAAGCCTGTTACGTTTTCCTTACGAAATGATTCGTCCGGTATATGAGAAAACCTCATTCCATAGAAGCGTAATTGACGAGTTAAGTTGTGCCGATTTGCGTGATGCATATGCCCATTGCAGAGCCATTACGCGTCATCATGCCAAGACCTTCTATCTTTCTACCCGCTTTCTTCCTAACGTTAAGCAGCGATCTATTTTTGCCATATATGCATTATGCCGATACATTGACGATATAGTCGATGAAACATTTGATGTCAATCAGAAAACCGACATCAATCCAGTTGAGGTTAAGCAAGTTATTGACGACCTTCGATTGAAACTGGATAAAGCGTATGAGACTGGGAACGCCGATAGTCCGATACTCATCGCGTTTGCTGATACACTTCGGTCATACCATATCCCTAAACATTTACCCCTTGAATTAATCGAAGGGGTTTGTATGGATCTGCATCAAAACAGATTCTCTTCTTTTGATGAAATCTATACCTATTCATACAAAGTAGCGTCTGTTGTTGGATTGATGACCTCAGAGGTGTTCGGTTACTCGAATCAAGAAGCCCTCAAACATGCGGTTGATTTGGGAATCGCCATGCAGCTGACCAATATCTTACGAGATATTGCCGAAGACCTGGGTAGAAATCGTATTTATATCCCATTAGAGGATTTACACAGATTTGGGATTACCGAAGCAGATATGTTCGCTAAGATAAAGGATAAACGCTTCCATGATCTGATGCACTATCAAATCCAACGTGCCCGATCTTACTACCAAAGTGCCGACATTGGAATCGCTATGCTTGATGCAGATTCAAGATTACCTGTCTATCTTGCATCTATGAACTACAGTCGTATACTCGATCGTATCGAAGAGGATGTATTTAAAGTCTTTGATGAACGAACTTATCTGAGTACATCTGAAAAACTCGCTATTATCCCCAAAGCCTGGATCCATACAATGTTTTAGATAAAAATTTCCTGTGAATGATTATTTTATGGGGAGTCAAATTATCTGAAATATTTTATGAGCGATTCTATTAAAAAAGTATTGGTGGCCAATCGTGGTGAAATTGCCATACGCGTGATGAGAACCTGTAAATCAATGGGTATAAAAACCGTAGCAGTTTATTCCCGGCCTGATCGATTCGCCCCGCATGCTTTAATGGCTGATGAATCCGTCTTTATCGGAGAAGCAGCTTCATCCCAAAGTTATCTGCTTATAGATAAGATCATTGCTGCTGCAAAACAGACTGGAGCTGATGCAATCCATCCAGGCTATGGGTTCTTAAGTGAAAACGCCGCTTTTTCTGCACGTTGTGACCAGGAGGGTATTCTATTTATTGGACCATCCCCAAAATCTATTGAATTGATGGGAGATAAAACATCGGCCAGAAAATTAATGCAGGCTGCCGGGGTCCCACTACCACCGGGTACTACAACTGCTTTGACCAGTAATGAAGAAGCCATTGAAACCGCAGAAAAAATAGGGTATCCCGTTCTCATCAAAGCAGCCGCGGGTGGCGGTGGCAAAGGTATGAGAATTGTGTACTCGGCATCAGATATCGAAGCTGCAGTTAAAACGGCTAGATCAGAAGCATATCATGCATTTGGCGATGATCGTGTTTATGTGGAAAAGTATCTGGAAGAGCCCAGACATATCGAATTTCAGATTCTAGCAGATAAATTTGGCAAGACACTGCATCTATTTGACCGTGAATGCTCGATACAACGTCGCCATCAAAAAGTGGTTGAAGAGGCTCCGGCAACCATATTGACAGATGAGTTACGTGCGGAAATGGCAAAAGCTTCGATTACTGCCGCTGCATCCTGCGAATACTACGGAGCGGGAACGATCGAGTTCCTGGTCGACAAACATCGTAATTTCTATTTTTTAGAGATGAATACACGTCTGCAGGTTGAGCATCCAGTCACTGAATTGATTACTGGCCTGGATCTAGTTGAGTGGCAGATTCGTGTCGCACAGGGAGAAAAACTTCCGTTTCATCAAAACGATATTAACAGCCATGGTCATGCTATTGAATGCAGAATTTGTGCAGAGGACCCTTCAGAACAATTTTTACCCTCCACTGGAATACTTTCAGAGCATAAAATTCCTTCTGGGCCAGGTGTTCGTGTGGACTCGGGTGTAGTTGAAGGTCAGGAAGTGACGATAAACTATGATCCCTTGTTATCGAAACTCGTAGTACATGCCAAGAACAGACATCTGGCAATCTTGAAAATGGATGCCGCTTTATCTGAGTATAAAATATCTGGTCTTCACACCACAATACCATTTTGTCGTTTTGTAATGCAGCATAAAGATTTTCAGGATGGTACCTACGATACCCATTTTATTAAGGATCATTTTAGACCCGAAATGCTCAATTCGAGGTTGTCTGTAGATATTGAACCTGTTATACTTGCCGGAGTAATATTGGAATCATTGAATGCTGAATCGATTCATAATACGAATCCAAATTCAACCTCAAATTCACAGACTAATTGGTGGACCAAGCGGCGCGTATAATGCACTGCATTTCAAATTTATCATCTACAAAATGACCATTGACCAATCCTTGTTTGACGAGCTCAAGGCTCTCGAAACAGAACAGAGAAATCCGAGTACACTACACATCGACTTGGCTGATTCATCCGAAATTGCAAAATTAATAAACAATCAGGATAAAAAAGTCGCCGACTATGTAGCAACTCGAGTTACTGAAATAGGTGAGGCGATTGAAATGGTTCGAACTGCGTTTATAAATGGGGGTAGACTCATTTATGCAGGCGCTGGAACAAGTGGCAGATTGGGCGTTTTGGATGCTGCAGAGTGTCCACCAACCTTTGGTACGGATCCTTCAATGGTGCTTGGTCTGATGGCGGGAGGAAAGGAAGCGATGTTTGTGGCACAGGAAGGAGCAGAAGATAATCCCGATTTCGGAGTTCGTGATGTTAAAGAAATTGGCATATCTAAAAATGATGTTTTGGTTGGTCTTGCCGCATCAGGAAGAACTCCGTACGTATTAGGTGCTCTTAAAGAAGCTAAGAGAGTTGGAGCAGGAACGGTGATGGTATGTTGTGTGACCGCTGGTAGGGTGAAACATGAAAATACTATAGACATTATGATCGATATACCTGTGGGACAAGAGGTAATCATGGGATCAACAAGAATGAAATCTGCAACTGCACAAAAAATGGTATGCAATATGATTTCGACCGGCGCTATGATCAGACTGGGAAAAGTATATGAAAATGTAATGGTAGATCTAAAACTCACTAATAAAAAACTTATCGAAAGATCCAGACGTATCATCATGATGTTTACTCTCAAATCATACGAGGAATGTGCAACAATTCTTGATGAAGCTGATGGTCATGTAAAAACTGCACTGGTTATGTCACTTGCAAATTTAACAAAATCCGAGGCCCGAGAACTTCTAACACAGCATGACGGATTCATACGGGCAGCACTCGAATCCCTGGGGAAAAAAGTATGAGAGTTCTATTCAGTATCTATATCTGGTTGTTTTACCTGTTGATGTATGTATTCCTTTTTATACCAATAGCCATCGCGTTTATTCTGACGATACCCTTCGATAAACATCGTTTAGTAGCAAACAGAATGTTTATGTTTGTAGGTCGATCGTTTATATGGTTCAATCCAGGTTGGAAAATTGAATTGCGAGGGTTGGAAAATTATGATCGTTCTAAACCTAGAATATTTGTTGGTAATCACCAAAGCTTTGTAGACATGCCATTATTGGGGTCATTGCCATGGAACATGAAATGGGTAGGAAAAGATGGACTATTCAAGATTCCGGTTCTAGGTCAAATTATGTGGATGTCTGGACATCTATCCGTGAAAAGAGGAACGACTCAGGCCCTGAATTCCATGAAAAAACTACATCCTTATCTGGATGCCGGTATCCCTGTTATGTTATTCCCGGAAGGTACCAGATCCCGAACAGGAGAGTTACTTAAATTCAAAGGTGGAGCATTTGTTCTATCGACCGATACAAAAGTCCCGGTTCAGCCAATTTTGATTTCAGGCACCCGGGATATTGTTCGTCCCGATACCTTTATTACCCGATCTTCAGGAACTATGATAGCATCCATATTACCAGCAATGCATCCAGATGATTATCCCTCAGTTGGAGCATTTAGAGATGCCGTCTACAAAACAATGAGTGACGAATTAGAAAAATTGTCGAAATTATCGGGCATCAGATAGCGTTTAAACAGTAAACGAACTCTATCTGATATGAACAAATCCAGGATCGACTATACATCCTATAGATTCAGAATCAAAGTATCCTTGATTGCTATTCTGGTTTTCATGATTGTACTTTTCAGGTTAGCACCCGAAATGAAGAGGAATACGCAAGATGATGGCGATTTATCCAATCTGAATCAGATAACGATCGATCTGATCGACATTACTACTCAGGCGTTGCCGCCCTCAGCTCCTCCAAGACCTCGCGTACCTTTAAACATAGTTTTTGATCCGGTAATGAGCGAAGTTGATTTGGATGTACTCTTTGAAGTACCGATCCAGCTTGATTCAGGCATACCGCAATCCGCGGGACAACGTGTGGGGTTTGTTGTCAGGAATCCACAGTCACCACCCAGGGTTCAGCGGATTGTAGAACCTGTCAATCCTGACAATTCCACTAAAATTGAAGTTATCGCAGAACTTACTGTTGGTGTCGATGGCAGGGTAGAGGAAGTACGTATAGTGTCAGTCAAACGAAGAAATCCTCAAACCGGCAGATTAGAGGATTTCAATGAAGATGAAGAATCCTATGTCCAATCGACGCGTGAAGCTGCTTTTCAATGGTTGTTCAGACCTGCTACTGAAAAAGGAGTTCCGGTAAGATCAGTTTCAGAACATGTATTTTCTTTTGGGCGTGGAATTAATTGATATCAGGGTAGATTACATGTATATTTGCGTCCGCTTTTGGAGAGGTGCCGGAGCGGTCGAACGGGCTCGCCTGGAAAGCGTGTGTACTCCAAAAGGGTACCGAGGGTTCGAATCCCTCCCTCTCCGCATTGGGGCAATCGTTCATGAACGGTTGCCCTTTTTATTTTCCACGATTCAGCAGTCTTGTGACTTGGTATTCTGCTGGTATAACTTTTTCATGGAGCAGATGGTCCGCGAGCAGATTCGCAACCCAGGCCGAGTAATACAATCCTTTAGAACCCAGTCCAAAGATGAAATGAAAATTCGGTTCCATTGGTAAAGAACCTATCGCGGGTAAACGATCTGGTGTTGAAACCCGAATTCCAGCCCATCTTTCAGTGATTTGATCTGACTCTAATTTTTCGTCGGTTACCATACTAGCCTTACCGAGTAAATACTCATCCTTGTCAACTGATGCGCGATCATCTGTGAACAGATGCTCATAGGTACTACCCAGAATCAATTCGTGGTTCCTTTTAACCACATAACCATACCCTGAAACCGCTGTTTTTAGGTTCACGCTCTGTCTGGGTTGAACAACCCGCGTTTGTCCTTTGACCGAATGCCATCTTAAATGAGATTTGAACCGATTAGAGGCTCCTGTGCAATCAATGATGATTTCAGAATTGATTTCAACACTACTGGTCGAGATGAGGTATCCCAAACCAGTACGTTCCAACTCATAATCAGTGTTTTGTATAACCGATGCATACTCAGAAGCCGTATACTCACCCAGCAGTTTAGTCCAGGCTCTGATATCTACAGCTAAACCTCGGTTTATGAACATTCCACCAGAACTCGGAATGTTTCCATAACTCATTACTTCACTTTCATTTAACCAATTAACCCAATGATTGGGCCAGCCTCCTTTTTCAATGGATTGCCTAAAATTGGATGCAAGTGTTTGGTCCATTGCGGGTCGCAATATATGAGGACTAAGTATCACTGAAGAACAGTCTTTAGTCCGGGATACGATATCAAAAAGTTGTACAAAGGCATCCATGCAGGAGGGGGCACTAGTTTGAAACCGAGCTTTTTGGGCAGCTGCCGGATTAAGAAGTCCGGCAGGAGTGCCTGATGCACCACTCCCAACAAGTGAAGTATCAATCAGAACGTGAGGTATGGACCTATGTGAGAAAACAGCGGATAAAGAAAGTCCAGCAAGTCCCGCACCCAAAATAGTAAAACGATAGTTTTGCAAAGAGAATTTAAATGATTCAGTGAGTATATTAGCCTGTGATCAATCATCCAGATTTTACAAGATTAGTCAATTTGAAGCAAATATTCAGCCTTATTATCGTTTTTATTGGTTTTGGAAGTGATTCCGCGGCGCAAATTGCTCCATTAGGTACCAACCAACAAGTTATCCTGGATGTAATTGGAAATTTAGTTGAACACTATGTTTCTGATGAAGGCACCTCCATACCACTGGCAGTGCATCTGCCGGAAGCAACGGAGCAATCACTTGAATCTGTCAGAAATAAGCTCTTTCAATCAGGATTAAAAGTCACCCGTGATTATACGAATTCATATCAGTTGCGAGTCGTTATCGATACCAGTAATGAACTTCGTAGGAAAGATCGTTCCACCTATTCCCGTAACCTCAAGGGTACCATTACGATTTCGGTATACGACACGGTTAATGTGCTTGTATGGTCAGAATCAACTGGTTTTCATTATACTGACGAAGTCGATAAAACCTTCATTCAAACACTTACGACGGATTGGCCTATATCATCATTCACTACTGTCGAACATCGCAGAAGTGACAGGAAAATTCTTCGCTGGATTCAACCTGTGATTATTACAAGTGCTGTCGCTACAACAGTGATATTGCTTTTTTCTGTCAGAAGCTATTGATTGGATCTATGAAACGAATTACTTCAGGCTTAGCACTCAAAATTTTTGTTGGCTTGACTACGATTCTATACTTCGTTTCTTGCGCTACACCTATTGCTCCTTCTGGTGGTGAGCCTGACAGAACCGGGCCAAAGTTAGTGTCTACTAGTCCTGAATCCGGTACGATTCGATTTAATGGCAACGAAATTCATTTCAATTTTGAAGATTGGGTAGACAGAGCATCCTTTCAGCGAGCACTATCCATTGAACCTGGACTCGATGTGGACTACGACATAAAATGGAAGCGTAAAACAGCCATTATTCGACTTAATAAGTTCTTGCCCGATTCCACCACAATTATCTTTACGCTGGACAAAGAGCTCAGAGATATCCGATCAAACCGAATCACTATACCCATTCAGATTGCACTTACAACAGGTGATGAAATTGATCAGAGAAGTGTGTCATTCCGTATTATTCCAGCTTTTCCTAACGTTTCAAAGACGGAACCTGTTGTTTTTCTATATCGTGAACCTTTTGACCTCACTGAACCCGCTTTTTATTCAAGCTCAGCTGACACGTCAGGAATCGTACGTTTTAATTATTTGGCAGATGGTGACTATCGCGCCATACTTGTTCACGATGTCAACAGGAACAGAATATGGGATCGAGATAGGGAGTTTGCTCAGCCTATGAATCTTGAAAAGTTCACTATCAGTGAGATCGACACCTCAGAGCACATACCGTTCTATTACGCCAAACGGGACACCACCCGTCCATATATCCAAAATATTGGTTTGTTTTCGCAGAGTAGACTCCGCCTACAATTCTCAAAAGCGATTCCCTACCTAACCAACAACGAAATCATGATTATCGACAGTTTGGGTACTAATATTTCCGCTTATCATCTATATAATGATCCCAGAGAACTCACTGTTGCTTATTTTCAGATTCAAGGTCAGATTGAAGAGTCAAAATTCTATCAAATCGATGGGTCCGGATTAACCGATTCCAATGGAAATGGACTAAGGAACAGAGCTACTTGGTTTGAAGGATCCTCTGATGCAGATACTACTTTCCAACGGTATATAGCTCCATTTGGCGCCGATGGTCTAATAGGACAGGATACATTATATCTACGTTATTCAACTCAATTGCAGGAGTCTTCGATTTTAGATTCTTTGAAAGTCTATGTGAACAGGGAAGAAGCTCGGGGATCCTTTAACGTGTATCAGGAAAAAAATCGGTTGCATCTTGTTCCTAAAGATAGTTGGAATTCATCCAATTCATATCAGATCAGGGCATGGGACCCTTCATCTGAACTATTTAAAGATGTTCGATTACAAGTAACCACTCAAACGGATACAGGTGATTTAAGTGTATCCATTTCAGATAGCTCACTGATCCAAAAAAATCTGACATTAACCTTGTATCAGACATCAGGTTCCCTGTATCGACAAGTACAATTTAAGGATTCTGTATCGCTACGTAATCTACGCGCAGGAACCTACCACCTGCTACTCTTTGAGGGAGTGTCCGATGAATCGATCATCGATTTTGGGGAAATTGATCCATTTATACCACCTGCTTACCTCTATGCAGACCCACGCTTTCCAGTTCGTTCCAGAATGTTGTCTGAGTTGAAATTGGAATAATACCTTTCCACAAGTAACACATAAATAACGTATATTTCGGGATAAAAAGCGCTTTTTTAGTTCACATATAGGCAATATGCAACCTGAGACATCTACCCTAAAACCACATAAAAAAGCGGGTACTTCCCTAACTGGTACCCAGCGTAAAAACAGTATTCGCATTGTTTCCTGCGCAAGTTTATTTGATGGTCATGACGTGAGTATCAATATTATGCGTCGTATCCTTCAGCGATCTGGTGCTGAAGTGATACATTTAGGACATAATCATTCGGTCAGGGAGGTCGTTGAATGTGCTATACAGGAAGATGCTCAAGGGATTGCCATCAGTTCTTATCAAGGTGGACACGTTGAGTATTTTAAATATGTAATCGACGTATTAAAAGAATTTGGATCATCTCATATCAAGGTGTTTGGTGGAGGGGGTGGTGTAATTGCCCCGGATGAGATCAAAGAACTACATGAATATGGAGTAACCAGAATATTTTCTGTTGAAGATGGATTAAATATGGGCCTCCAAGGGATGATAGATTTTATTTTGGATGAATGTGACTATGATGTTTGTGAACTTAAACAAGTTGATCTTAACTGTTTGAATACTAAATCACATGGATGCATTGCACGTGCAATTACAACACTTGAATTAAATAGGGAAGACTTACTAATAGTAAGTCAAGATGCTCTTATAAATCCCAGGACTGGAACGAGGCTATCAATCCAGAAAGACAAAGTTATTCCAGTTATTGGTATAACAGGGACGGGAGGTGCTGGCAAAAGCTCATTAACTGATGAATTGGTCAGGCGGTTTCTGGCTGAATTTCCAGATAAGCAAATTGCAGTGATTTCTGTTGACCCATCTAAAATAACGAATGGCGGAGCATTGCTTGGGGACCGTATCAGGATGAATAGCGTTTCCGATCCGCGGGTTTATATGCGAAGTCTGGCCACAAGAGCTTCCAATAGAGCAACTTCTGATGCCGTTTATTCAAGTGTGATGGTTTGTAAGTACGCAGGATATGATATCATCTTAGTAGAGACCAGTGGGATCGGACAGAGTGATATAGAAATTACCGAGCTATCAGATATTTATGTGTATGTAATGACCAGTGACTATGGCGCACCTACTCAGCTTGAAAAGATCAATATGCTCGACCTGGCCCATCTTGTGGTAATCAACAAGTTTGAGAAAAAAGGATCATTGGACGCATTGAGAGACATTCGCAAGCAGTACAAAAGAAACCATGCGATATTTGACATAAATGATAATCACATTCCTGTCTTCCCTTGCATCGCTGCACAGTTCAATGACGAGGGTGTAAACAGGCTATTCAGTGCTCTTGTGAGTGAAATCAATAAAAAATACGAGATTAACTGGAAGTCTACACTGTATCCAGATGCTACCCCAACAGATGAAATCAACAGTATGCCTGTCATACCTTCGAAAAGGATTCGCTATCTCGCCGAGGTCTCCGAAACCGTTGAGCAGTATCATCATTGGGTAAACGAACAGATCGATGTTGCCGGAAAACTGGAAAGTGTAGTAAATACCCGCAATCAACTTGAAAAATGGAATCCAGACCAAAAAGAAGTTCTGATTTCCTCTCTGGATGATATGGAGGCACACTGGCGTTCAAGATTAGATAAGATATCGTTACATATTCTGGACAACTGGGACCAACATGCAGTACTATTGCAAAATGACTATTACGAACTAAAAATTAGAGATAAAGTCAGCAAGATACCACTGTACAGAACCAGTTTGAGTGGTATAAAAATCCCGCGAGTAGCGATACCAAAGTACAAATCGTATGCAGACCGGTTGAAATTTGCTCTACTCGAGAATCTCCCTGGTTATTTCCCATTCACCGCCGGTGTGTTCCCTTTCAAAAGAGATCACGAAGATCCAATAAGGATGTTTGCCGGCGAAGGTACACCGGAACGGACCAACAAAAGGTTTCATTATTTAAGTAAAGGTCAGCCCGCTATTCGTTTGTCCACGGCATTTGACTCCCCGACATTGTATGGTGAAGATCCTGATCCACGACCTGATATTTACGGTAAAATAGGTAATGCAGGGGTGAGTATCTGCAACCTGGATGATATGAAAAAACTCTTTTCAGGGTTTCGACTAACAGAGTCAAACACTTCCGTATCAATGACAATCAATGGCCCAGCTCCGATGATTTTGGCGATGTTTATGAATACGGTCATCGACCAGGAGATTGAGCATTATTTGATTCAAACAATAGGTGAAGAGACTTTAAAAAGTAAGGTTCATACCTATTTTGAAAAAATTGGAACTAAACAACCCACCTATAGTGGGCCCCTCCCTGAAGGAAATAACGGATTTGGGCTTCGTTTGCTAGGAATAACGGGAGACAAACTCGTCGATAGTGCCACTTACAATTCAATTAAAGAAAAAGCGCTGCAGGTAGTTCGTGGTACCGTTCAAGCGGATATCTTAAAAGAAGATCAGGCTCAGAATACATGTATATTCTCTACCGAATTTGCTTTGCGCATGATGGGGGATGTTCAGGAGTACTTTACCTTACATCAGGTTCGTAATTACTACTCCGTTTCGATTAGTGGCTATCACATTGCAGAAGCAGGTGCAAATCCGATTTCTCAAGTTGCTTTTACCCTTGCTAACGGCTTCACTTACGTTGAATATTATTTGTCCAGAGGCCTTAAAATTGACGATTTCGCTCATAATCTATCATTCTTTTTTAGTAACGGACTGGATCCGGAATATTCTGTTATTGGTCGGGTAGCCAGAAGAATATGGGCTGTGGCTATGAAACATAAATATGGTGCAAATGAGAGATCTCAGAAGTTAAAGTATCATATCCAAACTTCCGGTCGGTCCCTTCACGCACAGGAAATTCAGTTTAACGACATTAGGACAACCCTTCAGGCACTTATGGCCATTTATGATAACTGCAATTCACTACATACGAATGCGTATGATGAAGCCGTTACTACTCCGACTGAAGAGTCTGTAAGACGTGCCCTTGCCATACAGTTGATTATCAATCGTGAACTAGGTCTTGCCAAAAATGAAAATGTCTTACAGGGATCTTTTCTTATTGAAGAATTGACCGATTTGGTAGAAAAAGCCATTTTGATTGAATTTGAACGCATTAATGATCGTGGTGGTGTCATTGGAGCGATGGAAACAATGTACCAAAGAGGAAAAATCCAGGAAGAAAGTCTGTATTATGAAACACTCAAACATAACGGGGAATTGCCTATTATTGGAGTAAATACCTTTGTGTCTCATGAAACTCACGAAAAAGAGATGATAGAGTTGATCCGCTCTACCGAAGAAGAGAAACAACGACAAATAGAAGCGTTGCATTCGTTTATGACCAGAAATCAAAATGAGACACCATTGGTCTTGAACAAACTACAAGTGGTAGCCAGAAATCGGGAGAACTTGTTTTCCGAATTGATGGAAACCGTGAAAACCTGCTCTCTGGGTCAGATATCAAACGCACTCTATCAGGTTGGTGGACAATATCGACGAAATATGTAATATACACTGCTTAAATCCCTAAGTGTCAACATCAAATATTAAATAGTCTATAAGTGACCAATTATGAACAGTATAGAGAGATTAGTATGGGTTGTTCTTGTCATACTTTTGGGAATTCTATATCTTAATGAGCGCCAGGAGGTTAATAACGTTTATAAATGGGTACTCAAGCAGAATGAGCAATTAGTTGAATTGGATTCATTGCTTTCCGTTGTTATTGACGATGTCGATTTCATCGTTTCAGAAACAGAACATTCAGATTGGATCCTTGAATCCGAACTTAGATACCTGTTAGAACAAGGCTTATCAGATCCAATTTCTGATATCAAAGAGGATTTAATGAACAGAAAGGATTTGATAGCGCAAAAGGGAATACTAGGTGGTGTAATGGGAATCTATCGTACCGATCAAATTCGAATCCTACCTGGTGGATATGTATACGCACTTTACGAAGATGGTCATATTCGGGGTAACCTGATCTTGCACTATGAAGTAAAAAATGGCCAAATAAGCTGGGATCTTATAAAATCGAGCTTATTTTAACTGAATATGACAAATATAAATAAATACTTATGGCTTAGAAAAGAAGATATCATACTTGGAATATCTGTCTTTCTAGTAGTTCTGATGATGGTTTCCCTGTCAAGACTGACCCGACTCAATCATACAAACTCCATATATTTTCAGGATTCGGTAACGCTACTGCTCCCAGAACCCGGAGAACTGTCCGAATTATTGCCCAAATTAATAGAGTCAGGGGTCATTGTTGATAGTATTGAGTATACTTGGGCCTTGAATTTATTGGATGTAAAGAGCTATACACCAGGTAGATACGCGTTCACAAACAGCCTTTCATATAGGGATTTTTTCAACAAGTTGTCAAGAGGTCTCCAGGATCCAATGATGGTAGCCATACCCTCTGGTCAGTTTCAGGATCGATTTGTAGAACGCGTTTCATCCCGATTCAGATTCTCAGCTGATGAGTTGGAACGCGCAATGTCCGACACGTTATTTTTAAGCAAAAATGGAATAGAAGTTGATCAGATCATAGGAAGAATGATTCCCAATACCTATGAAATGTACTGGACAATATCAGCTGAACAATTTCTGCAACGTATGCTTACAGAGTTTGATAGAGCTGTAACTGCTCCTTACACTAGCCGAGCACAAGAACTTGGGTTGACTTTAGATGAGATAACCACATTGGCTTCAATCATAGAGTGGGAAGTTAGACACATTGAAGAAAAACCAAAAGTGAGTGGCTTATATTGGAATCGATTGAACAGGAGAATGCGTCTTCAGGCAGACCCTACGGTAGTCTATGCAGTTAATGAGAGACGTAGATTGGTTTTTGCCGATTATAGAATTGTTCATCCCTACAATACCTACAGGATTACAGGTTTACCACCCGGGCCATTAAACAATCCAAGACTTACTTCGATACAGGCGGCCTTATATCCAGAAAGACACAACTATTTATTTATGGTTGCTACACCTGAGGGATATCACACGTTTACCACGAATTATCAGGATCACCTCAGGGAAAGTAGAAAATGGACTGGTTGGTTACGTGAACAGCGTGAAATAAGAGCTAAGATGGAAGCACAGGCTCAAGTGGAAAAATCGTCAAACGTATTAGGAAGTAAATAATGGATTCATTGAAGTAATCTATGAATCAAAATCTACTATTCTCGATCCTTCAGGAGTAACTTCGAATAGATGAAGAAGCTGATTGTTTCGGTTCTGGCCGAAATATATTGAATTTGATAACCCGTTGAAGGGACCCAGGGCTCCCGAAAATATCAAAAAGTCATCTGGATTACCGATCAAATCAATCGCCCATAAATAATAGTTGGCTATATCATAACCCAAATATGAAAATGTATTTGGATCAATACCCGCTCTGTTTAAATAATCCAATTTAAAGTTCTGCACTTCAAGAGAAGATTCGTTCAAATAACTGTTTCCAGTATACATGAGATTAAGTTTACGTAATCTATCACTTGAGTGGTTGATATACGCCATTTCATCATTACCGAGAAGTATGTAGTTTGGACGATACGCTTCTAATCCAGTGAGTGTCAGATTAAGCAACGTTTCCGCCACTTCTCCCGTAAATGGAAGGTAAACCGCATCAAGTGTATCGATTACAAATTGAGTGGAATCAACCAGGGCTTGGTTGTTAGCGAACCAGGGTGTGTAATCTCCTATATAATAACCCATTTCTGCAAAGTTTAGAATAAACTGCTTTGGTACTTCCCCTCCTAACTCTTTAAAGAATTTGATAAATGCGTTGGCTTCATCTTCTCCATAAGTCCCAGACTCAGCCATTACTCCAATTCTACGCAAATTTAGTTTCTCATAGGCAATTCTAGCCGTTGACTCGCCTCTTGACTCAAAAGAGGGATTCACCTGGAAAACTTGATCCATTTGGTCAGTCCTCTGAAAAGTATTTGCCAGTGGTGCCAGTACAGGTATACCCAATTTTCTTGCTAAATCGCTGACCTCCCGAACTTGATCAGAAAATAATGGCCCAATAATTACATCGATACCAAGTGATTTCAACTCACGGTACGACTGATCCGATGATAATCGCAATAGGTGTTCGGCTTCCAGAAAGAAAAGTTGAATTTTGCGATTACTATGGTTCCGATTATACTCGTCAACCGCAACTAAAGCCCCGTTGTATACTCCTCTGCTAATACTTCTATTTGATGCATCTGATTCAAAAGAGGGTAGAAGAATGCCAATATTTACTATACTTCCTGTTACATAATATGATTCAGCAGGGAGTAAAGCATCGTTGGTTAGTAACTGTAAACTGCTTTTTAAAGCTGACGCATTAAAATCAGAATCAAATTTGTTCAACTGGTCTATTAATTGGGCGGCTAATTCGCGAGGATATCTGTGAAAATAATCTGAGACCAGTGTCCTTCGTGTTCTATCTAGATGTACCTTGCCGATAACATCCATTCTCTGACGATATGAAAGGGAGTTTAATAATTCATTTTTAAATTCCGTTGCCTGACCATAAATCTTGGATGTTTCATCATAATCCGATAAAAGAAGTTGATCAATAGTGTTTAATGCCCCCGAATAATCTCTTTGATGGTAAAGAGATACGGCTAGAACCAATTGAGCCTCCGCTTTAATGACAGAGCTTGAATCAGGGAGAAGTGATCTTGCTAAAATAGTCGCGTTTGAAAAGTTACCTAAAGCAATGTGTGATTTAGCAGCAATCAATATTGACCTAGTGTTATTTGATTCTTTAAGCACATCTACAACCTCACTGTAACGACCAAGTGAATAGAGTTCCAGTGCTCTGTTAAGTTCTTCCTGAGATACAGATTGACTTTGAACTATTCCACACTGAAAAGTGATTAAAATGATAAATAGAATCCTTTTCATGATGCTCGTAATGTTATTTTTACTTGACTGTAACGCTTTCGGGATAAAATCTGTTGTAAGAATTGAGTAAAAAACTAATTTGATTTATTCCCATTCTATCGTTGCAGGTGGCTTGGAACTGATATCATATACCACTCTATTGATACCACGAACCTCATTGATAATTCTGTTAGAAACATGTGCTAAAAAATCATACGGAAGATGAGCCCAGTCTGCAGTCATACCATCAATACTTGTAACAGCACGCAGTCCTGCTGTAAATTCATAGGTCCGTTCATCACCCATCACACCAACACTTTGAACAGGAAGTAATACAACAAAAGCTTGCCAAATTTGATTGTAAATACCTGATTTCCTCAGCTCATCGATAAAAATGTCATCTGCTTCACGGAGCAATTCGAGCTTTTCACGGGTCAGATCTGATATCACACGAATACCAAGTCCAGGACCAGGAAAAGGGTGACGATCAATAAAATGATCTGGTATACCTAATTTACGCCCAACTGATCTGACCTCATCCTTGAAAAGCTCTCGCATGGGCTCAATCAAATCAAGGTTCATTTTTTCTGGAAGCCCACCAACATTGTGATGTGATTTAATCGTTGCTGATGGTCCTTTGAATGATACACTTTCGATCACATCGGGATATAGTGTTCCTTGAGCAAGGTATTTGAAACCGTTTTCCTCTGATATTGCCTCTTCAAAAACGTCAATAAAGGTATTTCCGATGATCTTGCGTTTCTGCTCCGGATCAGATATTCCTTTTAAACGATCGAGAAAAAGTCCACTCGCATCTACACCTTTAACAGGTAAGTGTAAATCTCTCCGATACAAATCAAGGACGTGATTAAATTCATTTTTTCTCAGAAGTCCATTATCAACAAAGACACAAAGTAATTGTTCTCCAATGGCTTCGTGTAATAATACTGCTGTTACGGTTGAATCGACACCACCGGACAGGCCGCATATAACTTTGTCTGTTCCTACTCGACTGCGAATTTCTTCGATGGTAGACTCAATAAAAGAATCAGGTGTCCATTCGCCGACACAACCACAAATAGACCGCACAAAATTTTCAATTAACAACTTACCCTGCACGGTGTGAACTACCTCAGGATGAAATTGTACACCAAAAACAGGTTTAGTCAAATGTCTGACAGCTGCAATAGGAGCATTCTCGGTATGTGCGATGATACAAAAGTCTGGAGGCAAGACCTTAAGGTGGTCTCCATGGCTCATCCATACGACCGAATGGTTATCTATTCCTTTGAAGAGTGTATTTTGTTCATCAAGAACGAGATGTGCTCTTCCAAACTCCCTTTTAGCAGCTTTTTCAACACTGCCTGGAACGATCGTATGTGAGATGACCTGTAATCCGTAGCAAATTCCAAGAACCGGAACATCCCAATTGTAGACGTGTGTATTCAGGTATGGAGATCCATCATCATTCACTGACATGGGACCTCCAGACAATATCACCCCCATGGGTGGATGATCATCGAAATCTGATAATTCAGAATTAAATGGATGTATCTCACAATAAACCTGCTGTTCACGAACCCTACGGGCGATGAGTTGGGTAAACTGAGATCCAAAATCCAGGATGAGGATCCACTCGGAATGAAGTTTATGCATAGGGAAGAGCGCTTAAGCGATGATCTCCTGATATCCCTCAGCATCTAAAAGATCATTCAATTGTTCCGGTGAACCAAGCCTTACTTTTACCATCCAGCCTTCACCATATGGATCTTCGTTGACCAATTCAGGATTCGATTCCAGTTTACTGTTTATTTCAGTGATTTCAGCATCAACCGGCATGAAGAGTTCAGATACGGTTTTAACGGCTTCTACAGAACCAAACGTATCATCCTTGGAAATGATAGAACCTACTTCCTGAATGTCAATGAAAACGATATCACCCAATTCACCTTGAGCGAATTCAGTAATTCCAATGGACGCTGTTCCGTCACCATGATTGCGTATCCATTCGTGATCTTTGGTGTATTTTAGATCTGTTGGGTATGACATTAGTTCTTCTCCGGATCAAATTTAAATTGTTTTTCAAGATAGTGAGTGTTGAATTCACCGTTTATAAAACCAGGGTCCCTCATTAATTGCTTATGATATGGAATGGTTGTTTTTATGCCTTCAATAATGAATTCGTCCAGTGCCCTGGACATTCTGGCTATTGCTTCTGGTCTTGTTGGTGCACTAACAATCAGTTTTGCAATCATAGAGTCGTAATTCGCCGGTACAACATATCCTGAATATGCGTGGGTATCTACACGTACGCTGTGACCTCCGGGTGGATGGAAGACGTTGATTCTCCCAGCACTTGGTCGGAATCCGTGAGCAGGATCTTCCGCATTAATTCGGCATTCGATAGAGTGTCCACGAATTTTTAATGGTTTACGTCTCAGAGGAATACCAGCTGCTATTTCAATTTGACTTCGAATCAGGTCATAATCGGTAACTTCTTCGGTAACGGGATGTTCTACCTGGATACGTGTATTCATCTCCATAAAATAGAACTTCTTGTCACTATCCAATAAAAATTCGATGGTTCCCGCACCCTCATATTGAACGGATTCGGCAGCCCTGATCGCAGCCTGTCCCATTGCCTCACGCAGCTCAGGATCCATAACAGGTGACGGGGCTTCTTCAAGAATTTTTTGATGTCTCCTCTGAAGCGAGCAATCACGTTCTCCTAAGTGGGTTATGTATCCGTGTGTATCACCGAGAATTTGGATTTCGACGTGCCTTGGGTTTTGTATAAATTTCTCTACATAAACCCCTGGATTTCCGAATGCAGCTGCGGCTTCGCTTGTCGCTGCTTCATACTGTCTGATGAATTCACCAGATTCCTTAACGATACGCATACCACGACCTCCTCCACCAGCTACTGCCTTGATAATAACCGGGTAACCCATATCGTCGGCCAACCTTTTTCCCTCGACTGCACTACTAAGTACACCCTCGTTACCCGGAACCACAGGAACACCAAATTTGATCATGTTCTCTTTGGCTTTTGCCTTGTCACCCATCGTGGCGATCATGTGGGGAGAGGGGCCAATAAATTTAATATTGTGTTCGGCACAAATACGAGAAAACTCAGCATTTTCAGCTAAAAAACCGTATCCGGGGTGAATCGCTTCAGCATTTGTGATTTCAGCAGCAGCAAGTAGTCTTGGAATTTTGAGATAGGACTCACGTGATGTCGGTGGGCCAATACAAACCGCTTCATCGGCGAATTTTACGTGCAAACTGTCTGCATCGGCTGTGGAATACACCGCAACCGTTTTGATACCCATTTCTCTGCATGTACGAATAACACGCAGTGCAATTTCTCCACGGTTGGCAATCAGAATTTTTTTAAACATACGTGTTAAGCTGGTTCAACTTCAAAGAGCGGTTGATCGAATTCAACCGGTTGACCATTTTTAACTAAAACTTTTGTGATGGTTCCGGAAACGTCAGATTCGATTTCATTCATGATTTTCATCGCTTCTATAATGCATAGTGCATCACCGGAAGAGACAGTATCGCCTATACTGACAAATGGTTTTGCATCGGGAGATGGGGAGGCGTAAAATGTTCCAACAATTGGGGATTTTACGATAGTACCCTTTGATTTAGATTCCTGTGTAGCTGGCGAAGAAACAGGAACGGTTGAAGCGGGTGGCATTGATGGTGTACTTCGGTGTGCTGATTGTAAGTCAACCGTAGTAACTGAAGCAGGAACTGCTGCTGCACTGACGTGTTGGATGGTGTCAGAATTTTTCTTGACCTTAATCTTGAAATCACCTTCTTCAATGTACACTTCATTCACGCCACTTTCAGCGATCAGATTCAGTAGATTCTTGATTTGTTTCAGATCCATAGCAGATAATTATGATTTAACTCGTTCAATATAAGACCCTGATCTGGAATCAACGCGGAGTTTATCACCCTGGTTGATGAACAGTGGTACCTGAATACTGGCTCCAGACTCAAGTGTAGCAGGTTTAGTAGCACCGGTTGCCGTATCACCTTTAACACCAGGCTCAGTATCAGTAACAGTTAAGACAACATGATCCGGAAGTTCTGTGAACAGAATTTGCTCCGTATCAGCGTTGATAACAACAGTGACAATTTCACTTTCTTTCATGAATTCTGGTCGATCAACCTGCTTTGTGTTGATTCCAATTTGCTCATAGGTTTCCTGATGCATGAAGTGGTATACTTCACCGTCAAAGTACAAATATTGATAAGGGTGACGCTCAACTCTTACCGATTCCATTGACTCGCCAGCTCTCCAGGTTTTGTCCAGTAACTTCCCGTTTGTAACGCCTTTTAATTTTGATCTGACAAACGCTCCGCCTTTACCAGGCTTTACGTGAAGAAATTCAATAATCGTGTAGATGTTATCATCCATCATGATATTCAGGCCATTCCTGAAATCAGACGTTGTAATTTTAGGCATAAAACTAAATTATGTGTACGGTTTAAATACAGAAAGGAAAAATACCACTCAGATTCATGCCGAACAATATTAAATTCGGCATGAATAGGCTTAAAAGATTGTATTGTAGACGGTTGTTACAAGCACAGTACCAATCAATATGGGGCAGATAACCTTAATAAAGAATGTCCATATTGCTGCATAGGGTGTTTGTTCCACATTCTCGAATCCATTTTTTATCTCCAGTAAAGCATTCTCTGTTTTCCAGAAGTATCCCAGGAATATGCAAATCATCACACCCCCAAGTGGGAGACCGATGTTGTTGAATAAAACTGCAAGAATATCTATTAATCCGATATCGAAGGATACAATTACGCTAAATGTCATGATAATCCCTCCAATGATCCATGCCGACTTGCGTCTGCTAACTCCATGTTCATCGATGGCATACGATACGGGTACTTCCAAAAGGGAAATGGTAGAGGTCAAAGCGGCCATACCAAGTAGTACAAAAAACATTAGCCCGGCAAGTAATCCGATCCCACCCATATTATGGAACATCTCAGGTAAGACCACAAAGACGAGAGTTGCACTGGCAAATAGATTCCCATTTTCATCGAATATCTGGACTCCAGATGCCTGGGCAACATACATAGCTGGAATGATCAAAAATCCAGCCAGAAAAGCTACGGATAAATCGGTCAAGGTTACCAGTGTAGCCGACTCCATGATGTTTTGTTTCTTGCTCAGGTAGGAACCATATGTAATCAGGGCACCCATGCCCAAAGATAAAGAGAAAAAAGATTGCCCAAGAGCATCAAAGACGACCTTTGTTGTCAGCTCGCTGAAGTCTGGTCGCAAGTAGGCAACAACACCTTCCATTGCTCCTTCAAGAGTTACGACGTACCCAATCATCACGATCAGAATCACAAACAACAATGGCATCATAAGCTTAGTGGCTTTTTCAATCCCATTACTGACACCCGCCGTTATGATCGAAATGGTTGCCAACATGAAAAGTACGGAGAATAGTGCATTTTTCGGACCATTATCCAACGCCCCGAACCATTTTGCTAACTCTGGATACCCCATAAAGAAAAAGAGCTCCTCAAAAACATAACCGGTTGTCCATCCTGCGACTACGAGATAGAATGTTAGTATCATAACTCCACACAACAACCCCCAAAAGCCAATGAGCGGAGCAAATTTACCGGTGCTTAAGGCCCTGAAGGCTCCAACTGGATTCTTCCCGGTTTTTCTGCCTATCGTGAGTTCTGCAATCATAACTGGGAGCCCAATGACAAAACAGCAAATGACGTATATCAGTAAGAAAATGGCTCCGCCATTGTCGGCGACTTTACTAGGGAAACCCCAAATGTTACCAAGTCCCACTGCAGACCCCGCCGCTGCAAAGATAAAACCGAGTTTTGAGTTCCAACTACCTCGTTGATTGGTGTTTGCTGTTGCCAAGGATGCTCCTTTGAACGATTAAGTTTACTAATTGACGTGTTCTGTAATTCTTCGTGCCAAAATACCTGATAACGGACCAACTTTCAAAATACCTTTTAAAGTTGTTATTGGACGTACATCAGCGTGAACTCCCTGTACCAATAATTCCCAGAAATCGCCGTCAGGAAGAACCGCTTCATGTTCTCGTAATGCATTAGCATTAAAACAGATATAATATTCATATCTATCCGTTGTACCATGATTGTGAATCATCATGCTGAAATGCAAAGGATCTTCATAAGAGAGAAAGTGGATACTATCAGGCGATGCTTTTCGTAGTGCAGGGCTTTGTAATCTGATCTTCACCAAACCCCGGTAATAATCGAGAAGAGATTGATTCAACGCCGCATCATCCCAATCCAGGTAATTTGTCCTGTTGTCTTTGTTATACGAGTTGTGATCTAATTTACCAAAATCGGAATCATGGATACCCTCTTCATAGGGTATCCATTTGGTTCTGGCAAACTCCTGACCTGCATGAATCATCGTTATTCCCTGTGAGACAAAGAGTATAAACGCTGCCAGAGTTGCAGAACTCAATTCAGGTTGACCCAGCGAAATAGCTGCATCTTTTGATGGTAATCCGCGATAATGTAAATCTGGATTGTAACTCAATCGGATAAAATCACCCAGGGTGTAACCATCGTGACTCTCGAGATAGTTTACAGAGTGTATGGATCGATAGTAACGCCCATTTGGGTAATGAAGTAATGTTCCACGAAGGAAGTTTTCTACACTTAATCTGGAAGTATCCCTTTGCCAGTGTCCGAATATCAACCCTTTATCATGCATTGGATCTGAACCTTTGATTCCATTTCGTATCTGGTCATTCCAGGATGGCCACCCCAGTTCTGAGAATCTTGTCGGATTATACCCACCTCCCCACGGTTCAGCAATCAAAACTACATGAGGATTGATTTTTCGAGCTTCCTCCTTGATTTTAATCAAGGTTTCGTTGTCCATTAGCTGGGCCAGATCAAATCGGAAACCATCGATGTGGAATTCTTTCATCCAGTAAAGAACTGAATCCACAATCAATCTTCTGGCAAACGGTGCCTCAGTCTTAAGATCATTTCCACAACCGCTGAAGGATGTAAAATTGTACTGATCATCGTGGCGAAAGTAATACATTCGGTCGAGATATTTCAGTGGATTCAGATCATATTGCGATACATGATTGTATACCACATCCATGATCACGGAGATTCCATGCTTATGCAGGATTTTAATCAACTCTTTAAGTTCAGTTAAACCATTGGGTTTAATCCCGAAGTATTCGCCACAATCAATTTTTGAAGGCGAACAGAAACGCGATTCGGGCGCGAAAAAATATGAAGTCATGTATCCCCAGTAATTTATTGAGTAGGGATTCCATGTATTCGTAACGCCTTCAGGGGTTTTTGTATTAAATGGAGGTTCATGATAAGCGAACTTTTGCAGGGGCAAGAACTCAATTGCATTGATACCCAATGAAATAAGATGTTGTATTGCTTTGCTCTTGTCCGGATTTCCCAACAAATCAAAACAGGAGATGTCGGAATGACGCGTAGTATCATAATGGACAAGATCTTGAATGTGAGCCTCGTAGATAATCAGGTCTCTGGGGTCACCAGATCCAACAAAAGTGTCACCCTCCCAATCAAACACATGCGATTTGAAGATGAGAGTCCAAGCTTCCTGATTATAATCATTTCTGAAAGCCACCCACTTCGAGTAGGGGTCTGCAATGCATGTATCAGTTTGATCAAACGGTAGTCCGTCTGTAGCCGGAGTAATTTTGTAAGCGTACCATTTGCCAACTACGTTTACTTTTGTGACATACTCCCAGACTCCAATTGGCAATCGGGTCATAGGGTGAGATTCGTATTCCTTATCGTTTGGATGGTTTTTGAATATAATCTCGATTAACGGTGAACGTGGACTATAAACCCGAAAAAAGGTGGTTTTATCTTGAAATGTATAGCCGAAATAATCTTCGCCGAAACGCTCAGCAACACGCAACGCCTCGGCTGACTGTAGATGTAGCATAATCAGCTGATTCGGCTTCCTGGTTCACCCTTCGATTCAACGAACGATAAAGATCCGTCAGGGTTATTTGCCATCAAAATCATTCCCTGACTGTCGATTCCCATCATTTTACGGGGCTTCAGGTTGGCTACAATAACTACCTGCTTGCCAATGACTTCATTCGGCTCAAAATGTTCTGCAATCCCGGAAAGTATTTGACGTGTTTCAAAACCAATGTCGACAGTTAAACGAAGAAGTTTCTTTGATTTCGGCATTCTTTCAGCATCAATAATAACTGCAGTTCGTAGGTCATTTGAGATAAAACTATCATATTCAATTTCTTCAGCCAGAGGTTCATAGATCACCGATATATCTTTATTATCCGAATTATGAAGTTTTGCAATCTGAGCTTCGATACGATCATCTTCGATTTTAGTGAACAATATCTCGCCTTGTTCTACCTGTTGTCCAGCTTCGAGCATTGTACTTCCGATAGTCGCCCATTGGACAGTATCGAGATGAAGGTATTGGCGAAGTGTTTTCATTTTCCCTGGCAAAATTGGATCGAAAATGATACTCAATGCTGCAACCAGTTGTAAACAAACGTGGATACTGGTACCTGCCATCACAGGGTCTGCTTTTAACACTTTCCAGGGTTCTGTTTCCGTGAAGTATCTGTTTCCTACTCGGGCCAGATTCATCGATAATGAAATAGCATCTCGTAGTCTGAATTCTTTGTATGCGGTCTCTATCTGAGATTTGATCGAGGAAATTTCATTCAGTGTGGATAGGTCGAGTGAATTTGGGTTAATCAATTCGGGCACTTTAGTATCGAAAAATCGATTTGTGAAACTGAGAGTCCGGAATATGAAATTCCCGAGGATATCGGCCAATTCGCTATTCACACGCGTTTGATAATCTTTCCAGGAAAAATCCGAGTCTTTGTTTTCAGGCATGATCGTTCCCAAAACATATCTCAGACAGTCAGCATCAAACGTCTCCAGATATTCATGCACCCAAACTGCCCATCCCCGTGAAGTTGAAAGTTTTCTTCCCTCGAGATTCAAAAATTCATTGGCAGGTACATTTTCAGGAAGGATAAAATTGCCGTGTTTCATGAGCATCGCAGGAAACATGATACAATGAAACACGATGTTATCTTTCCCAATAAAATGAATCAGTCTGGAATTCTCATTTTGCCAATAATCCTTCCATTTCGATTCATCACCTTGCTGTATTGCCCATTCTTTTGTCGCTGAGATGTAACCAATTGGAGCGTCAAACCACACATACAGTACCTTGCCTTTGGCCTCGTCTAATGGAACAGGCACACCCCAGTTTAGGTCTCGTGTCACCGCACGATCGGTCAAACCCCCGCTGATCCAACTTTTACATTGACCCATTACATTGTTTTTCCATCCTTTACGAGTATCAAGCCACGCTTCAATTTCGGGTTGAAGGGAGCCTAATGGCAGATACCAGTGTTCTGTCTCACGGAGTTCTGGTTCAGATCCGGTCAACATACTTTTGGGATGGATCAACTCTGATGGAGAAAGACTGGTACCGCATTTTTCACATTGATCCCCATAAGCATCCGGGTTTCCACATTTGGGACAGGTTCCTTTTACGTATCTATCCGCTAAAAACTTTCCAGCTTGAGCATCGAATAGTTGTTTTTCCGTCTTTTTTTTAAAGATACCTTTATCGTGAAGTGTACTAAAAAAGTCGGATGAGACCTGATGGTGTACGGCAGACGACGTTCTTCCGTAATAGTCAAAGGAGATTCCAACACGTTCGAAAATATCCTTATTCATAAAGTGGTAACGATCTACGATATCCTGAGGCGAAACACCCTCTTTGTCCGCCGCAATGGTAATTGGTACTCCGTGTTCATCGGACCCACAGATGAACAGAACATCCTCCTCACAAAGGCGCATAAAACGAACATATAAATCTGCCGGAAGGTATGCTCCCGCCAGATGTCCCAGGTGAATAGGACCATTAGCGTAGGGGAGTGCGGAGGTAACAAGTGTTCTTTTGCTCATAGATACTTTGTTTCTGGAATAGATCAATCCCCCAAAAATACCACGAACGGCATCTAAATGAAAACCAAATCCACTATTTGGATTGTTTGCGGTATAATTCATGCAGGTGAAACAACGCAATACCTGCTGCAACAGAGACATTCAAGGAGTGCTTTCTTCCGTACTGAGGGATTTCAACCGTGACATCCAGGTACGGAAGTATCCCATCATCTATTCCATGTAGTTCATTGCCGAGTATGAGACAAGTCGGTTTTGAGTCGTATTTTAGATCGTTAATTGGAATAGATTCAGTTGTTTGTTCAAATCCAATAAACCTATAATGAGAAAGGTTTATGTAGTCCAAGGCGGTTTCGATTGTATCAAAACAGACCCAATCAACGTACTCATCGGCTCCTAAAGCAGTTTTTGAGATCTCAGCTCTTGGTGGACGAGGGGTGTACCCACTGAGTATCAATTGATCTATGCCGAATGAATCTGCAGATCTGAATATCGATCCGACATTATGAAGGCTTCTGATATTATGTAACCAGACAAGTGTCTTATCAAATCCTGGTGGACATTTTCGTTCCTGATTATTCAGAAAGATTGATTTGGTATCCAGTTTTTTATTCAAAATGTCATAGGAGTTGAATGTGATTTATTTAAACAAGGATGTTGCTTATATTAGGGTAAAATTTAAAGAAATTACTTCAGTTTAAGTTAAAGGAACGGCGCTTTCAAGGCGTCGTTCTTATTTTTAATCAGAACCAACGAAAGTCGACGTGAAAATAAATTACCTATCGCAGGAAGGATTCGACAAACTCAATGAAGAGTTGCGTGATCTAAAAACCCGAGGAAGAAAAGAGATTGCAGCAAAGATCGACGAAGCACGATCTCATGGAGATTTGAGCGAAAATGCCGAATATGAGGCTGCCAAAGAAGAGCAAGCTTACATGGAGAAACGTATTGCAGAACTTGAAAATGCATTGGCACATGCCAGAGTTTTAGACGAGAAAAATCTTGACACAAGCAAGGTTACCATTCTTTCGACGGTAACCGTATTGAATAAAAAGACATCTAAAACGATGAAGTATACCTTGGTTTCACCCCAGGAAGCTGATTTCAATCTCGGTAAAATATCTGTAGAGTCTCCAATCGGAAAAGCGTTGATGGGAAACTCTATCGGAGATGTGGTCAACGTACAGGTTCCGGCAGGAAAATTAGAACTTGAAGTACAAAACATTGAACGTTAATCAACAATAACATGAAAATTGGTGTAATTGGTACCGGATATGTAGGATTAGTCACAGGAACATGTTTTGCTGAAACGGGTAATCATGTAATATGCGTCGATAACAATCCTCAGAAATTAGCCGCTCTTCGTAACGGAGAACTTCCAATTTATGAACCCGGCTTGAAAAATATCTTTGATAGATCCGTTCGTGAAGGTCGTCTTCATTTTACAGAGAATCTAAGGGAAGCAGTAGACAAGAGTGATATCATTTTTCTGTGCTTACCAACACCACCAGGTGCAAACGGACAGGCTGATTTGCAGTTCGTACTCAATGTAGCAACCGAAATTGGCAAGATCATGACCAGCTACAAAGTGATCGTGAACAAAAGTACCGTTCCCGTCGGAACTGCCGATAAAGTAGCTGAACAAATCCGCCAGAGTACATTTGTAGAGTTTGACGTCGTATCAAATCCCGAATTCCTTCGGGAGGGTGTCGCCGTTGAAGATTTTATGAAACCTGAGCGTGTTGTAGTTGGAACACGAAGTGAAAGGGCTGCCAAACTGATGCAGCAACTTTATGAACCATTTGTCAGAAGTGGTAACCCCATTATCATCATGGATGAACGCAGTTCTGAGCTTACGAAATATGCAGCAAATGCTTTTTTGGCAACAAAAATCACATTTATGAATGAGATTGCCAATGTCTGTGAATTGGTAGGTGCCGATGTCGATAATGTTCGTCGTGGAATTGGTACCGACTCAAGAATCGGTAAACGTTTTCTGTTTCCCGGTATAGGCTATGGAGGTAGTTGCTTTCCTAAAGATGTCCAGGCTCTTGATTTTACATCTGATGAATACGGATACAATTTTAAAATTCTAAAATCGGTCATGTCGGTTAATGAAACCCAAAAAGTTTCTATCGTAGCGAAAATCAAAAAATACTATGGTAACGATCTTAGCCGCTACACTTTTGGTATATGGGGATTAGCGTTCAAACCTGAAACCGATGATGTACGTGAAGCTCCGTCATTGTACGTCTTGGATGAGCTTATTAAGGCTGGAGCTACTATCAAAGCTTACGATCCGGAGGCCATAGAGACTTTCAAAATCGCTTTTGGACCAGAAAAATCCTCAAAAATCCAATTTGTAAATGGATCAACTCAGGCCATTTCAGGAGCTGATGCTCTGGTTATTTGCACAGAGTGGAACGAGTTCAGACGTCCAGATTTTGATGAAATGAAATCCCTGATGAAAACTCAGGTAATTTTTGATGGACGTAATCTGTACGATCTGGATAGGTTGGAAGAAACTGGATTTATTTACTTTAGCGTTGGGAGAAGAAACATAAATGTCTAAAAGAGTCCTCATTACCGGTGGAGCAGGTTTTCTAGGTTCACATCTTTGTGAAAGATATCTTTCTCAGGGCTATGAAGTAGTTTGTATGGACAATCTCATCACCGGCAGGCTGCAAAATATCGAACATCTTCTACCAAGACCTGATTTCACATTCATTCATCACGATGTGACCAATTATATCCACCTACATGGTGATCTTGATCTGATTCTACATTTTGCATCACCGGCATCACCCATAGATTACCTCGAAATGCCAATACAGACCTTGAAAGTGGGATCTCTTGGTACGCACAACGCACTTGGATTGGCTAAGGCGAAGCACGCTCGGTTATTGTTAGCTTCAACTTCTGAAGTGTATGGCGATCCACTAATTCATCCCCAAAACGAGGAATACTGGGGAAACGTGAATCCTATCGGTCTACGTGGTGTTTACGATGAAGCGAAACGCTTTGCCGAAGCTATAGTTATGGCTTATCACAGATTCCACCAGGTAGATACTCGAATCGTGAGAATATTCAACACCTATGGCCCCCGCATGAGACTCGATGACGGTCGTGCACTCCCTACATTTATGGGTCAGGCTCTACGGGGTGAGGATATCACCATTTTCGGCGATGGATCACAAACCAGATCTTTCTGTTATATCGACGACTTGGTTGATGGCATATATAAACTATCCCAAAGTAATTACGTGTATCCGGTAAATATTGGGAATCCCCAGGAGATCACAATCAAAGAGTTTGCACTCGAAATCTTAGAACTTACAGGTAGTTCATCTAAACTCATATTCAAAGATTTGCCACACGATGATCCCAAAGTAAGACAACCCGACATCACGAAAGCAACAGAGATTTTGGGATGGTCAGCGAAAGTCGACAGGTCTGAAGGACTTCGTAGAACACTTGATTATTTTCAGCATTTGGTCTGAATATGAATAATACTCTTTGAAAAAAAGGGATAGCGTTGATTACGTCTATCCCTTTTTTGTTTATTTTACCGATATGATTATTCTCGGATTATCCTGTTACTACCACGATTCAGCAGCAGCCCTGATCAAGGATGGGGAAATCCTTGCAGCTGCACAGGAAGAACGTTTCACTCGCAAGAAACACGATCAGAGTTACCCCAAAAATGCCATTGAATTCTGCCTGAAAACGGCAGGAGTCTCGATTAAACAGCTTGATCTCGTCGTTTTCTATGATAAACCATTTCTGAAATTTGAACGATTGCTTGAATCTTATCTCGCTTACGCTCCCAAGGGGTTATTTAGCGCCTGGAAAGGACTTCCGATCTGGATTAAAGACAAACTTTGGATTTCAGACAAAATAAAGTCGGAATTAGGTTTTGAAGGGAAATTGATATTTACTGAACATCATCAATCACATGCAGCTTCAGCCTTCTTTCCCTCACCGTTCGATGAATCTGCAATTTTGACCATGGATGGTGTCGGTGAATGGACTACGAGTTCCATAGCATTTGGAAAAGGGAACAAGTTTGAAATTCTGGCAGAACAGCACTTTCCACACTCCCTAGGGTTACTTTACTCCGCATTTACCTACTACACAGGGTTCAAAGTAAATTCTGGTGAGTATAAACTTATGGGTTTGGCTCCTTATGGAAATCCTGTGTATTACGACCTTATACGTGAAAAAATGATTGATCTTAAAAATGACGGATCATTTTTAATGGATCAAAGTTTCTTCAATTATTCGCAGGGACTTACAATGACCAGTTCCAAATTTCACAAGCTATTTGGTGGACCACCCAGAAAGCCAGAAACTCCTATCACACAGAAGGAAATGGACATTGCAGCCTCTATCCAGCAAGTGACACAAGAAATCGTGTTTCGAGCTGCAAGCTATGCCAAAGATAAAACCGGGTCAAACAACTTGTGTCTGGCCGGTGGGGTTGCATTGAATTGCGTATCAAACGGCAGATTGAAAAGATCAGGACTATTCAAAAATATTTGGGTACAACCTTCTTCGGGTGATGCCGGGGGCGCTTTGGGAGCTGCTCTGTTTGGATGGTATCAGTACCTGGATAACGCCAGATATATCCAAGAGAATACCTCTGATTCCATGAAAGGTGCATACCTTGGGCCTGAGTGGTCTAACGAAGAGATATCAAATTGGATAGTAAAGCATGCATATCAAGCCACATGTTATTCCGACGAGGATCTCTATAAAGAAATATCTAGATTACTGGATCAACAACATGTAGTTGGATGGTTTCAGGGAAGAATGGAGTTTGGTCCACGAGCATTAGGCAACAGATCCATACTGGCCGATCCAAGGTCAGAAGAGATGCAAAAAGTGCTGAATGTCAAGATTAAATTCCGTGAAAGTTTTCGCCCGTTTGCTCCAAGTATTCTACTCGATTCAGTTTCCGATTATTTTGAGTATGAAGGGGAGAGTCCGTATATGCTTATGGTAGCACAGGTCAAAGAGCAAAGGTCTAATAAAAATCTTGCTCATAAAAATGGGTTCGAGAAATTATATCAACTCAGATCAGAACTTCCTTCAATTACTCATGTTGACTATTCGGCACGTATTCAGACAGTAAAATCAACGACTAATCCACGCTTTTATGCTTTGATCAGTGCATTTAAGGACCTAACGGGAGTTCCAGTTGTTATCAATACGAGTTTCAACGTCAGGGGAGAACCTATTGTAAGTTCCCCAGATGATGCCTACCGTTGTTTTATGCGAACAAACATGGATGTCCTTGTTATTGGTAATCATGTGTTGATGAAAAAAGAACAACCTGTAATGCCAGTAGATATGAGTTGGCAGGAAGAATTTGAACTGGACTAATGAAAGAAATGTGGAATACCATTGAAGTTACAAACAAGAAGATCCATGAATTTGGTGTGGTTATCTTTATTGTATTGGGATTACTGGTACCCGTGATCGGATATGTTCTGAATGACTATTCTTTTGCCTCATACGCACAGCCGTTATTCTATAGTACCCTAATTTTCCTTGTGGCCTGTTTTTTTGCAGTACAAATAATGACTCCCGTGTACAAGATTTGGATGCTACTGGCCCTGATTCTGGGTTTTATCATGACACGTGTGATCATCACGATTATTTACTTTTTATTGATCACACCAATTGGATTGATACGGCGTTTAAGTGGAAGTGAGACTCCAAAAATGATACGAGCAAGAAAAGATGAGTTCAAAAACCGATCTACATACTGGATAGAAAAAGATTCAAAGTATGATAAAGAATCAGCCGAAAGACAATTTTAGATCATGATTACACTTGTTATAAACTGTGGAAGTTCGTCGGTCAAATACCAATTGATAAATACTGAGACTCGTGAAAAACTTGCTTCGGGTCTTGTTGAACGAATAGGTGCAGTCACAGCGATCATAAAACACGAACAACCGGATAAAAAAGCGTTCAAAAAGACCATGCCAGTTGAGAATCATACAATGGCGCTCAAAGAAATCATGGAATATCTCATCTCTGCAGACTCCGGAATCATTGATACCCCTTCAGATATTGAAGCTGTAGGACACCGTGTTGTACATGGAGGTGAAACCTTCAAAGATTCTGTTCACATTGATGAATCCGTCATCGAAGCGATTGAACATGCATTTGATCTTGCACCATTACATAATCCCCCAAACCTAAAAGGGATCGAAGCAGCGATGAAATACCTGCCTGATGCTGTGCATGTGGCAGTATTTGATACCGCCTTTCATCACTCCATCCCTGCACAGGCGTATCTTTATGCGATACCAAACAGACTGTACCGAAGATACAAAATCAGAAAATATGGGTTTCACGGCACTTCACATTACTATGTGAGCAGACATTACTATCAACTCAAAGGCATCAAGTCTGAGGGTACAAAAATAATCACCTGTCACCTGGGTAATGGTTGTTCTCTTGCAGCCATCAAAGACGGTAAAAGTATCGATACAAGTATGGGATTCACTCCCCTCAGTGGACTTGTTATGGGAACTAGAAGTGGAGATATTGATCCATCAATCTTGTTTTACCTCGTTGAGAAAGAGGAACTACCTCTTAATCATCTCCATGCGATGCTGAATAGAAATTCAGGTTTACTTGGGCTAAGTGGTTATGCTGCTGATATGAGAGACTTGATTTCAGAGGCAGAAAATGGGGATAGACGCTGCGAACAGGCGATCGATGTGTATTGCTATCGTATTAAACAATACCTGGGATCCTATTTTGCTGTTTTAAATGGGTGTGATGCCATTCTATTTACTGCAGGAGTAGGAGAAAATTCTGCCTTAATCCGTGAAAAGGTATGTCAAAACTTGAATTACCTTGGTATTGAAATTGACTCTGAAAGAAATCTGAATCCTGATGGATTAAAAGAATTTAAAATTTCAACGGACACTTCAAAAGTTGAAATATGGGTGATACCCACTGATGAAGAAATGGTTATTGCTCTTGATGCTTCTAAAATTGCGAACGGATTCAGACAATCTCCATGGGTGTAACCAGACTGAATATTCTGCTGTTTATGATACTCATTTCCGGTTGTACTACTTCAAGATGGGTAGTTGACCCAGCTCCAAGCCTTGATTTATTGAACAGTACGGAATTGGAAACAGAACCAAGGATAACTCTGACAAAAACGCCATCCTTTTCAGAACCAGTTATCGAACTCACTGTATTAAATAAACGTCTGCTTGAGGTTCCCATGGTCTTTAAATCAAGAAGGGTGATTCAGAGATATCGGCCCAAATACATCTTTATAGCAGCTGGACTTGGGATGGCTGCCGGTACCGTTGTCTTGGCCGATTATGTTGATGGAAGTTCTTCAAATCCACACAAAAATATACTCCGTGCCACAGCCGGTGTCATGGCCATTGGTTCTTTTTTCCATGTGAAACCCGTTGGAGATCCCATTGATACAGGTGAAACACGTCTGGTTGGCACGGCTTCCGTTTCTCAATTGATTGATTCAACGGCTGTTTATCCTGACAGGATAAGAGTCATCATGAATGCTGCTATGGATGGACAATCACTTGTTTCAGGAAGGGAATTCATCTTCAGCAGAAATTACACCATTAACCTGATTGATGAATTGAATTTAACAGATAAGCTATATGTAAATGATGATGTGATTGAAATTCAATTGGTAACCGAATTTGAAATACTTGACCTCAAAGTACCCATCTCATCATTCATGAGTCGGTATATTAGAATCATGACACCGAATACCCCGGTTAGAAGCAATCCTGAAGTGACTGAAACCAATATTATCACAAATGTGGCTCCAAATAGTTATCTACCTATGGTGAACTCAGAAAGCGACGCGTGGTATAAAACTACTTTGGGCGCGAGTACAGCATATATTCAGAAATCAGATGGGAATCTGGTATGGCGGGTCGGTGCAGGATATAATTCGGATTTTATAGTCAGTACAGCTGGTTCACTAAGAGGATCTGTTGATATTGAACGTGATATTCCAGTGTCTAGCACAAAAAATCCGAATGCCATCGGGATTATCGTTACTCAGGAGTCTTATCCCCCCACTGTGAGGTACGTAAACCATGCACATCGGAGTGGTGATCTTTTTCATGAGTATTTAACCCAGGTATTGGGTGTTTACGAGCAGAATATCATTAGATTAAAGTCATCCAATTTCCCTGAATCCTTAATAGATATCCTTAAAAATATTGAAGCAGGTGGATCGTATGATTTCGACAACAAAAACTTGTATTGGTATTTTGCAGGTGCGGGAGGGATAACAATTGATTCGTTAAATGTAAACTTTAGTTTGCTCGCCAGCGATATTGGAAATAGTATTGATCTGGAATCCATACTGCAACGCATAGCTGCCTTAAATACCAGCTCTAATGTGTTACTTTTTGAAACCGATTTCTCTAATGGTCAATATGTGACTCAACCATCTTTGACTACAGCCTCGCTGAATTCATTGATGGATAGGTTTATTTCTGGTAATCCCAATTCAGCTCTGTTTTTTGCCTGTGAAGTGAACCAAATCGCTTCTAATTATCAGTCTAATGACCTTAGGACTGATCGTGTTCACGGAATATTTACGTACTATTTTTTGCAATCATTACATTCGGGAAATTTTTCATTACCTCAACTACGTGACAATTTGCTTAGGAATGTTACCTTTACATCAAGACGTCTTCATAACAGGGCACAGGATCCCATGATACGGTTCAACTCAAATTTTACTTTAAGACCTGTAGAGTGAGCAAAAATGGATTTAATTCAAAGAATCAGGCAAGAGGCAAAAAAGAAATCAAAAAAAATCGTTCTGCCTGAAGCACTTGATGTAAGAACACTAAAGGCCGCAGAGTACTTAACTCATCATCGTATTTGCTCGGTCGTACTTATTGGTAATGAAACTGAGATTGAACAACTAGCGATTCACAATAATATTGATTTAAGCGAGATTACAACGATTAATCCACTGACCTCCGTAAATGTGGAACGCTATTCGAATTCCTACTTCGAAAAACGAAGATCAAAGGGTTTAACAGATCTACAATCCAGGAAAATCATTTCCAGCGAACTCTATTTCGCAGCCTCTATGGTTTCACATAGAGATGCGGATGGTTGTGTAGCAGGAGCTGTGCATACAACCGGCGATGTACTCAAAGCTGCCTTTCAGGTTATCGGGATGAAAAAAGGATCTTCTGTCGTGAGTAGTGTATTTTTGATGACGTTGAAAAATGGCTGTACGCTCACTTATGGGGATTGTGCAGTCGTTCCGTATCCAGATGCAGATCAGTTAGCCAGCATCGCCGTCGATTCAGCCACTACCCACAGACAATTGACAGGTCAGACTCCTAAGGTTGCCATGCTATCTTTTTCTACAAAAGGTTCTGCTAGTCATCCAAGTGTAGAACTCGTCAGAAATGGATTTGGCATTGCATCGACGAAAGCACCTGATCTCCAAATAGATGGAGAACTTCAGTTTGATGCCGCTTTTGTCCCGGAAATTGGTGAACGAAAATCCCCGGGCTCAACGGTAGCCGGGGATGCAAATGTATTTATATTTCCAAATCTGGACGCCGGAAACATCGCGTATAAAATTACAGAGAGATTAGCTGAAGCCACTGCAACCGGTCCAATTATTCAGGGACTAAATTATCCAATGAATGATTTGTCACGTGGGTGTTCCTGGGAAGACATTGTAAATGCGGTTTGTGTTACCTGTCTGCAATCGACCGATTAAACTAAAGTTACTGATACAGTAATACATACTCCCAGGGACCAAGATCTACGTCAAACGTGTCACCCAAAACAACATCAGAAGCACTCATAAAAACAGAATATTTTCCGCTAAAACCTGATGTGTTTACCCTGGTGTTTACTGGATCCTTTGTCAGATTCGCAATTAAAACAACTCTATTGGTACTGGTAACCCGACTGAAGGCAATGACAGACTCATTTTCAGTGTCAAGTTTGATATAATGACCACCACGTTCTCCATTTCGTAGAGCATGATTATCTGATTTCAAGGTGTTTAGAGCCCGATAAACCTGAAAGAAACGGTGATCTCTCCAAACTATCGGATCACGTTCAAAAAACTGAAGTCGCTTATCCATTCCAGCTTCTTGTCCGTTGTAGATGAGATGCATTCCTGGTATGGTAGCAGCTACTACAGCGAAAACCTCAGCCCCATCACCTAATCTCTCAAAAACGGTACCATTCCAGGAATTTTCATCATGATTGGATGTGAAATTCATTCTGAATGCATTTTCGGGGAACCTACGCTCATCCACGGTCAATAAAGAGTCAATTCGTGAAGGTTTATAATCGCCCTTGGCGATACGATTAAACGTATGGTGCATTTCCCAACCGTAAGACATATCAAAAGCTTTGATGTGATGTTCCGGGTTCTCAGCTTCTGCGAGCATAAATACGGGTTTAATGCTATCAAGTCGGACTCTGGCTGCATTCCAGAATTCAATTGGAACCATATCAGCCACATCACATCGGTAGCCATCTATGTTGAATTCACGTACCCAAAACTCTAAAGCTGATATCATGTATTCATGCAGTGCTGGATTGGAGTAGTCCAGTTGAATCACATCATCCCAGTCTGTTCCACGAGGTGGAGTGAATGTACCGGTGTCACTTTTATCAAAGAACTCTGGATGAGTCGTCGCAAGCGGATTATCCCAAGCAGTGTGATTGGCTACCCAATCCAGTATCACATAAAATCCCATTTCGTGGGCTGCATTGACAAGATTCCTGAAATCTTCTTTGGTCCCAAATTCTGGATTTACATCAAAATAGTCCTTTACTGCATAGTAACTGCCTAACGTTCCTTTACGATTCACTTCACCAATGGGATGAATGGGCATAAGCCAAAGAATTCCTACTCCCAGCTCTTTGAGTCTGGGCAAGTCATCTTGTAGTGCCTTAAAAGTACCCTCTGGGCTATATTGTCGAATATTTACTTCGTAGATCGTTTGATTGAAGCTCCATTCTGGATGTACAACTTCAGACAGAAGCCCGGACGTAGGTAAAACTTCACTCTTCTGTGTAAAATTACACGACACGAATAATAAAGATGAAGCGGCTATAAAATAAATATAAAGTTTTTTCATGGATGGGTGACCTGTTTGATTCTGTTCGTCGTAAGGTAAATTAGTGTTGAATTTAAATAATTCTTTATTGGGTTTAAATCCATTTTTTTTAAGTAGAGCGTTGAATGGAAACGAAAACCGACCCAATTATGGATGAAACTTAGGTCGATATTCCGTATATTATTGCTATTAAATCTAAATAAGACAATTCGGTCGTAACCTTACGTGTCTGTCATTGAACGCTTTGCAGCGTATACTTGTTGTTTCGGCCAATATCACTATAAACGATCTTTAAACCAATATTTCATTCATGAGCGAGATTGATGCATTAGACTCTGTTGTTTCTCAGCCATACAAGTACGGATTCGTTACAGAGATTGATTATGAAGAGTTCCCACGTGGACTGAATGAAGAAATCATACGGATGCTGTCAGAACGCAAGGGAGAGCCTGAGTTCATGCTTGAGTTCAGATTAAAAGCCTACCGTGCTTGGCTAAAAATGGAAGAACCTACTTGGCCAAATGTCGAGTATCCTAAAATCAATTATCAGGATATCATTTATTATTCTGTACCCAAAAAGCAACCAAAATTGGATAGTTTGGACCAGGTTGACCCTAAAATTCTCGAGACCTATGAAAAACTTGGCATCCCATTGACTGAGCAAAAAATGCTTGCCAATGTAGCGGTTGACGCCGTTTTCGATTCTGTATCAGTAGCAACCACTTTCCGTGCTAAACTTGCTGAAGCAGGGGTAATCTTCTGTTCGATATCAGAAGCAGTACGAGAGTATCCCGATTTAATCCAAAAATACCTTGGTTCTGTAGTACCGATTACAGATAACTATTTTTCCGCCCTTAACTCAGCTGTCTTTACCGACGGATCTTTTTGCTACATCCCAAAAGGAGTTTCTTGTCCAATGGAATTATCCACATACTTTCGAATTAACAACGAAGATTCAGGTCAGTTTGAGCGAACACTCATCGTGGCCGAAGAAGGTAGCTCTGTCAGTTATCTGGAAGGATGTACAGCTCCGCAATTTTCAAAGAACCAGCTTCATGCGGCTGTTGTAGAGATCATGGCTTTGGATAATGCTGAAGTTAAATATTCAACGGTTCAAAACTGGTATTCCGGTGATGAGAATGGAGTTGGAGGTATTTACAATTTTGTTACCAAACGTGGGCTTTGTAAGGGCAATCATTCCAAAATATCCTGGACACAGGTAGAGACAGGTTCCGCAATTACCTGGAAATACCCCTCTGTGATTCTTCAAGGCGATCATTCAATCGGTGAATTCTATTCTGTAGCCGTAACAAATAATAAAATGCAGGCCGATACGGGTACGAAAATGATCCATTTGGGAAAAAATACTCGTTCCACAATCATTTCGAAGGGAATATCTGCTGGTGAATCCAATAATAGCTATCGTGGTTTAGTGAAAATAGGTAAGAAAGCTGACAACGCAAGAAACTACAGTGTGTGCGATTCAATGCTTATCGGTGATCAGTGTGGAGCCCATACTTTCCCATACATTGAATCTGCAAACCACACAGCGAGTATTGAACATGAAGCCACAACATCAAAAATTGGAGAAGACCAGATATTTTATTTACAACAACGCGGACTTGATGAAGAGAATGCTGTTTCTATGATCATCAACGGATTTGTAAAAGAAGTATTTAAAGAACTTCCAATGGAATTTGCTGTAGAAGCTACCAAGTTATTGAGTATCAAGCTCGAAGGTTGTGTAGGATAATATATTTTATAAAACATTTAATTAAACACATACAAACGTGATTACTATCAAGAACCTCCATGCCGAAGTTGAGGGTGTGGAAATACTCAAAGGAATCAATCTCGAAATCAAAGCGGGAGAGGTTCATGCCATCATGGGACCCAATGGAAGTGGTAAAAGCACACTATCTAAAGTTATTGCAGGACACCCTTCATATGAAGTTACTCAGGGACAGATACTGTTTGAAGGTAAAGATATTATTGAGCTTGAGCCAGACGAGAGAGCCAGGTTAGGTATCTTTTTGGCTTTCCAGTATCCGGTTGAAATTCCAGGTGTGAGTAACTCCATGATGATGCGTCAGGCCTATAATGCCCTTCGTCGTGAGCATGGTGAAGATGAATTAGATCCTATTGAGTTTGAAGATTACATCCAGTCTAAACTCGATTTGGTGGAAATGGATCCCAAAATGCTCGATAGAAGTGTAAACGATGGATTCTCTGGTGGTGAAAAAAAACGTAATGAAATTCTTCAAATGGCTGTTTTGGATCCAAAACTTGCACTTTTAGACGAAACAGATTCCGGTCTAGACATCGATGCATTACGCATCGTCTCAGAGGGTATCAATAAGTTAAAAACTGCTGAAAAAGCAATTATGTTGGTCACTCACTACCAACGAATACTCAATTATATCACTCCTGATTACGTCCATGTACTCAAAGGTGGACGAATAGTTCGCTCAGGTGGTAAAGAGCTGGCTCTACAGCTCGAAAACGATGGGTATGACGGAATTATGGCACAGGTTAATGGGGAGACCGTATAATGAGTTCAGGAAACAAAGCTACAAATCAGTTCAGCTACGACAATCTGAACGGAGGGAGCTTCGTCTCACTAGGGCTCGATGCCGTTGATTCAATTAAAAAGGTGGCCTATCAGGAACTTAAATCTCTCGAATTTCCGTCCAACAGAGATGAAGAGTGGCGTTTCACCGATATCAAACGAATCGGGAGAAAGTCATTTGTCAGTGCACCGAAGCTAAAAAATACACTTGAAATATACGATACAGCTACGGTTCCGGAGGCTCAAAATTCTACGATTGTTTTCGTTAACGGTGTATTCAATGAATCATCATCCAAAGTATCTCATTTACCAGCAGGTGTACTACTAACAGATTTAAAAACGGCGATTAAAAGTCATCCCAAACTTGTTGAAAAGTATTTTAATACTGCCAATAATTTTCAAGGTGATTATTTTGAGCGTTTAAATACCGCTTTTTTTGAGGATGGACTATTTGTTTACGTTCCAGCGAATACCAAACTTATTGCCACCTTGCATCTGGTCTATTTAAGCGAGGGGACAGACGAATTCACCACCTTTCCACGTAATCTGATCATAGCTGAGAATCACAGCGAGTTTACAGTTGTTGAGGAGTATATCGGTAATGATGACCATGTATATCTAACAACCTCTATGTCTGAAGTATTCCTGGGTGCTGAATCGAAAATGGCTCATATTAGATTACAAAAAGATGGATTAGATGCATTTCACATCAATCGTATTGTAAGTAAACTCGACAGAGGTGCTGATCTGCAGTCTTACACCATTTCTCTTGGATCCTCCTTGTTCAGAAATGATGTGCGTGCAATTATGAATGGTGAAGGCTCACATGCAACCTTGGATGGATTGGTTTTGGTCTCTGGTACCCAACTATCCGATACTCATTCTATAATGGACCATAAAACCCCACATTGTACCAGTCATCAATTGCACAAAACAATTGTGGACGGTGCATCAACCAGCGTTTTTAATGGAAAGATCTTTGTTCGAAAAGACGCCCAAAAAACCGATGCGTTTCAGGAAAACCATAATCTACAACTTTCAGTTGATGGACAAGTATATACCAAACCACAGCTCGAAATCTTTGCTGATGACGTGAAATGTAGTCATGGAGCAACCGTAGGACAAATCAATGAAGAACAAGAATTTTATCTGAAAAGCCGCGGCCTGGGCGATCTAGAGTGTCGCGAAGTACTCACTTTCGGATTCGCTACTGAAGTCATTGAATCTTTACCCGTAGATTCGATCAAAGAAGATTTGAAAAAAGCCGTTGAAGATTTTACCAAGCGTGGAGTTTTATCTGCCGAAGTGTAATTATCAATGTTAGAAACCGATTTGCATACAATGACAAAACCTGAGTTAAAGCTATCCAGTTATCGATCCGATTTTCCTATACTTGAACAACAAGTCAATGGGCATCCATTGGTTTATCTGGATAATGCTGCATCTATGCAGATGCCAAAGCAGGTAATCGAAATATTTGTCAAGTATCATTCAACCATACATGCAAATGTGCACAGGGGGGTACATACGCTGAGCCAAAGAGCTACTGATCAGTATGAACGGGTCAGAGAAACAATCAGAGCATTTATTGGCGCTCATTCGATTGATGAAATTGTATTCACCTACGGAACTACAGACGCGATTAATTTAATTGCATCCACCTATGGCAAGATGAACATTCAAAAAGGGGATATCATACTAGTATCAGAGATGGAGCATCATGCTAACTTTGTTCCATGGTACATGTTGGCTAGGGAAAAAGAAGCTATTTTGCGTAAAATTCCTATCACGGACTCCGGAGAGATAGATATGGAGGTTTACAATGAACTGCTACAGAAAAATCCGAAAGTTGTCGCAATCACACATGTTTCGAATGCATTGGGTACAGTGAACCCAATTCGTGAAATGTCTGAACTTGCACACGCAAAAGGTGCGATTGTTGTTGTTGATGGTGCTCAAGCGGTTCCTCACATGGCTGTGAATGTGCAGGAGTTGGACTGTGACTTTTATGTATTCTCAGGTCACAAAATTTGTGGTCCAACCGGTGTCGGTGTATTATTTGGCAAATATGACCTGCTCGATTCAATGCCTCCTTATCGCGGTGGTGGAGATATGATCAGAACCGTATCGTTCGATGAGGTAACATACAACGACGTACCATTTAGATTTGAAGCAGGAACCCCGCCTATTAGTCAGGTTATCATGATGGGTGGGGCTATTGAATATCTACAAGATATTGGGATGGAAGCGATTCGTCTTCACGAAGATGCCTTGTTGAACTACGCAACGAAACGCATTAGTAATTTAAATGGAATCCGAATTATTGGGACCGCTCTAAACAAAGCCAGTGTGTTGAGTTTTGTTATGGATGGTGTACATCCTCACGATATTGGCACTATTTTGGATAATCAGGGTGTTGCCGTTAGAACTGGGCATCACTGTGCTCAGCCTGTAATGGAGCGATACGGCATTCCTGCTACCACCCGTGCATCTTTTTCTTTTTATAATACGTGTGAGGAAGTAGATGTACTTATGGATGCTCTAATCAAAGTTCGTGAGGTATTCGGATGAATGATCGAATGAAGCAATTGTATCAGGAGCTGATTCTGGACCATAACAAGAATCCAAGGAATTTCAGAACGATTCATCCCGCCGACAGGGAAGCGCTTGGCCATAATCCCTTGTGCGGTGATAAACTTAAATTATTTGTTAACATTGATCAGAATAACATCATTACGGATATCAGTTTTATAGGAGATGGTTGTGCGATTTCCAAAGCCTCTGCATCCATGATGACCACCATGGTCAAAGGGAAAACGATTGATGAAGCTGAAGCGTTGTTCCATCAATTCCATGATATGAGTACAGGCAAATTGGATACTGAAAAGGATGCACACAACTTAGGTAAACTCGCAATTTTCGCCGGAGTAAAAGACCTGCCGTCGCGTGTTAAATGCGCAACTCTTTCATGGCATACATTGCATACGGCATTAAATGACAAAAAAGAAGTTACTACAGAATAAACAACCGGAGTTGACTATGCCAAAGATCGCTGAAATCGAAAGAACACCTAATCCACATGCAATGCGTTTCGTACTCAAAGATCCTATTTCTCAGGGTATCACTCGTTCATATGAGAATGCGGAAATGGCTGAAAAAGATCCACTAGCAAAGCAGCTATTTGAAATTCCACACGTGATATCTGTCTACTATGTGGACAAATATGTGACAGTAACTCAGGACGGTCAGACAGACTGGAATGATTTATTGCGCAAACTGGCACCACCAATCAGAGAAGCTGAACCCATTGGCTTGCTAGAATCAGATTCGAACGAAGTACATGCAACCATAGATGTTCAAAACAGCGATGATCCCCGTCTTCAGCAAATCAATACGATGTTAGATGAACAGGTACGTCCTTATTTACTTGCTGATGGTGGTGGATTAAAGGTTCTCGGTTTGGATAATAATGTCCTTAAAGTGCACTATCAGGGAGCATGCGGTACTTGTCCAACGGCAACAACGGGTACGTTATATGCTATAGAAAGTATGGTTCGCCGAATCGATCCAGAAATAGTAGTTGAATCTGTTTAAAATGATAACTATAAGTCCTTCAGCGCTTAAACGTATCCATCTGATTCAATCAGATTCGGATATTAATACCGGTACCCCATTACGAGTCGGAGTAGTAAGCGGGGGATGTTCAGGTCTAACCTACCAGCTAGACTTCGATGGAAACTATGATCCCAGCGTTCAACCTAATGATAAAGTGTTTGAGATAGATGGAGTCAAATTGGTAGTTGATATGAGGAGTTTTTTGTATCTGGCCGGAACCGAGCTTGATTATACAGACGGTCTTCAAGGTAAAGGGTTTCATTTTAGAAATCCGAATGCTTCCAGAACGTGTTCTTGCGGTGAATCCTTCTCGGTATGAAAGCAGTACCTGGCGAAATCCTAAATAAGGTATCCAACTCAAACTTGGTTACTATTGATTTGGACAAAATTTTAGGACTGATTGAAATCATGCCTATCGACATTAAGAATTTTCTTTTCATGGAGCTTATGCTCAAAGAGAAGGAGTTTCGTGCCCACCTGGATAATCATGACTGGTCAGTTTATTCAAAGAAGGTCGTAGCTGTTTATTGTTCATCCGACGCCATTCTTGCTCCCTGGGCATTTGCTCTTGTAGTTGCCAAACTAAATGGCATTGCAGAGGATATTTACCAGGGAACTCCAGAGCTGGCCAAAATCCTTCATATACAACGTCTGCTTGATGCTCACAATTGGTTGCAATATGAGGGACAACGTGTTATTCTTAAAGGTTGCAACGATCGGTCAATTCCCGCAAGTGTATATGCAGAAGCTTCTACCAAGTTAGTCGGTATCGTTGATCGACTCATGTATGGCGAAGCATGTTCGTTTGTCCCAATTTGGAGAAAGTAGCTTTTATGGGCATCCAAGAGCGAAAGGTAGATCACCTTGACTTAACCATAAAAGGTCTAGCCGCTTATGATCACTCATCAGGATTTGATCAAATTCGATTAAAACATCATGCATTACCCGAAATGAATATTCAGGATATTTGTACCAAATCCTGTTTCTGTGGTAGAGAATTTGATTTTCCGGTATTTATATCTTCTATGACCGGAGGTTCAAATAAACTAGGCCAAATTAACGCGCAACTAGCTGAGATAGCATCTGAATTTAATTTACCAATTGGTCTGGGAAGTCAACGTGTTCTCTTAGATGATGAAACCACTACAGATTCATTTAAAATTGCGCGTGATGTAGCACCAAATGCTTTTATTTGCGCGAACATCGGTGGTCAACAGCTTCCGGGAACAAGTACTTCACTGATTAATAAAAAAATCATCGAACCGGTCAGAGCCGATGCTATTATTATTCACCTCAATGTACTTCAAGAATTGATGCAACCCGAAGGGGATGTTCAATTTAAAGGTATTGCTGATTCAATTGGTCGGTTAGTGACGGATTTGGATATTCCGGTCATTGTAAAAGAAACAGGGGCTGGAATTTCTGGAGTAGTTGCCAGAAGATTATACGATCTGGGTGTCAGAGTTATTGACGTAGCAGGCTCAGGGGGTACAAGCTGGGCAAAAGTAGAAAACCTGCGAACAGCTAATCATAACCCTAAAACGATATTTAATAATTGGGGAATTCCAACAACACAATGTTTACTTGAAATTACCGATCTGGGTTATAGGGATATAACTATAGTTAGTTCCGGAGGTATCCGATCATCTCTTGATGTACTTAAATCGCTTGCACTTGGTGCTAGTATCGCTGCTATGGCGCAACCAATCATTCAGGAGTTACATAATCATGGTCAGGCAGGTTTAACCAGATATCTGAAAGTACTTAAAAACGAAATACGAATCGGAATGCTTCTACTTGGGGTATATAAAACAACTCAGATAAATAAAGAACATATTTACATCCAATAAATGTACATTTAATCAATGTCATTTGCGTATCTTTCGCTACCAACCAGGATTATCCAGTAGTATTTTGTCACAATTCAATATCACAGGTCTGAATATAGCTGAATTGATAGGACTTCCGAATCAGCCAGTATCTCTTTACGAACCGCTCCACTATGTTTTGGGTATTGGAGGTAAACGTATCCGACCTATGTTAGTAACCACTTCATGTGGACTATGTGGCGGTAATCCATCTGAGGCCATGTATGCTGCTGCTGCGGTAGAATCACTGCATAATTTCACCCTCATACACGATGATATCATGGACCAGGCTGAAACAAGGCGTGGATACCAAACTGTTCATAAAAAGTGGTCTGAAAGTGTGGCCATTCTCTCCGGTGATGTACTCTTCGCATATGCTTTCGGTGCACTACGCTATTACGCACAGAATGAAGTGTATACTAAAAAGCAATTAACGGATCTGATCGATATCTTTGTAAAATCTACAATTGTTGTATGTGATGGACAGGCACTGGACATGGAGTTTGCATCCCGTGCAACGGTCACACTTGAAGAATATACTTCCATGATTTCCTGGAAAACAGCGGCTCTTTTGAGTGGGTCTATGGCCATGGGTGCAGTAATTGCAGGTGCGGATGACTACACAATAGATGAAGTGTCAGAAATAGGCAGACTAGCAGGTATTGCTTTTCAGATACAGGATGATCTGCTAGATGCAACGGCTGACCCAAAAACATTTGGAAAGAAACAGGGTGGAGATATCATAGAAGGCAAAAAAACGTATCTGTTGATCTCAGCCCTGGAAAGGGCGACGGATAAAGACCTTAACGCGCTGATTACTCTACCTGGGAAAAAGGGTATCAGTTCTCACGAGGTACAACATGTTGTACAGATTATGAAACGAATTGGAGTTATCGATGCTGCAAGAAATGAAATAGACAGGCTTTACAACCTGGCTTTAGCACGATTGGATAAATTTCCAGATTCTGAGTATCGTCTAAAAATAAATTCACTACTAAATCAGTTAACAGTCAGAGAAAACTGAAATATTATCAATAATGAACGAAATGTCATCGATTAAAATCTCAATTATTACTTTACTCATCGCCCTCTTTGTGATTTCCTGTGGATCCAAGAATCAAATACGTCCGGGTGACACACTCGAAGTGGCTTACGAAAAAGCAATGCGTATGTATGAAAAGGAGAAGTACACTGATTCTGCCCGTGCATTTGAAACGGTACTGTCGATTGGAAGAGGTACAGAACTTGCTCAGGAAGCTCAGTATTTACTCGCAGAAAGCTACTTCAAAAATAGTGATTATCTCGTAGCTGCGGCCGAATATGGACGATATTACACTAATTATCCACGATCAGAGAAACGAATTGATGCAGAGTTCAAAGAGGCTATGTGCTATGTTGAACTAAGTCCACGCTACAAATTGGACCAAACCGATACCTACAAGGCTCTTGAATTGATGCAATTGTTTATTGGCAGATACCCCAATACACAAAGGGCAACTGATGCAGCTACGATTGTCGACGAACTTAGAAATAAATTGGCTCAAAAAGAGTTTTCCTCCGCCGAATTATACATGAGAATTAATGCTTTTGAAGCTGCAGCGGTATATTATGGACTTACAATCGATCAATTTCCGGAAACAGAGTGGGCGGAAAAAGCATTAGCAAAACAGGCTTTGGCTTACCTTCAATTTGCACAGGCCAGTATTCCTTCAAAACAACTGGAGCGATACCAAAAAGCCGTTGAAAGTTATCAAAAGTATCTGCAGTTGTTTCCACAAGGTGCAAATCGCTCCTTAATTGAAACCTATTATGACAGTGCAATGGATGGTATAAGATCTTTACAGTCAGCTAGTGAAGGATGAAGAGTAAACGGATTGGGATATTTGGAGGGGCATTTAACCCTGTTCACAATGGCCATATTCATATCTGTAAAACATTCCTTGATTCCGATTTAATCGATGAACTATGGATCTTACCGGTTTTCGAGCCACCTCATAAAGATGTTGATGTTTTAGTGCCATTTTATCATCGCTTGGAAATGGTTAGGCTCGCGTTTGCTGAAACTCATTTAGTTGTCATATTGGATATCGAAAAGGATCTCCCTAAGCCTAATTATACACTAACTACGGTCGAATACCTTATATCCAGGTACGCGGATTATAGCTTTAACCTTTGTATTGGTGGAGATAGCCTGAAATATTTCCATACCTGGTACGATTACAAAAAACTGCTCAAATTGGTTACTCTTCTGGTAGTTGAAAGGGACACATTCAGCGTTGATACTATTGAGCAGGATGTTCTCGACAGAACCAAAATCATTCGATGCGATTTAACCCCCGAAAGTTCCTCCGACATACGAGGTCAAATTTCTGAAACGGGCTATTCGATGCAGGTCCCGAAAGAAGTAATGAACTACATCCTGGAAAATAATTTATATGGTTCTTTTTCTCACGGACTTAAAAAATTGTTGTAAGAGTTTTGAGCAATCCGATTCCATAACACCTTGTACTATTTCAATCGAATGATTGAGTTTTTTATTTTGAGTAAGATTAAATACAGTTCCACTTGAGCCAGTCTTCTCGTCAGAGGCTGCGAACACAATAGTTTTGATTTTAGACCATACCAAAGCCCCGGAACACATCGGACAAGGTTCCAATGTTACATACAGGGTACAATCTGTAAGGTATTTTTTTCCTATTGACTCGCATGCTGCTGTGATGGCAATCATTTCGGCATGTGCAGTGGGATTACTCAATTGTTCAACCATATTATATCCTCTTCCAATGATGACATCGTTTTGAACAATTACGGCACCAACAGGTATCTCACCAATTTGAAAAGCTTTCTCAGCTTCGTAATAGGCTTGTGACATAAACTGATAGTGCTTTAACATGGCCGGATTATCTGACATATTTCCTGAGTTATATTAAAGTAAAACCAACGTATTATGCGCCAAAATATGTATTATTAGCATTTGAAATCTAACGTTTAACCCAAAATACGATGTATAAATCCGATAAAGAAATACTCGCCTTCCTTGAATCACACATTAGAGATGTATCTGATTTTCCAAAACCTGGAATCCTTTTCAAGGATATCACCCCATTACTCTCAAATGCTGAGGCGTTGAGACAGACTGCCAGATTACTATCTAAACCATTTAGTACGGATGATGTTGATATCATCATCGGGATGGAATCACGTGGATTCCTATTTGGGACAAATATGGCGATGGAATTGAATGCAGGCTTCGTTCCTGTTCGTAAACCAAATAAATTACCTTACAAAAAGATTTCAGCGATGTATGAACTTGAGTACGGAACCGACAAAGTTGAAATTCATGAAGATGCCATTCAAAAAGGGGACAGAGTTGTTATTCATGACGACCTTATTGCCACAGGTGGAACGGCAGGTGCCGCTACCGAATTGGTTAAGAGCCTGGGTGGAATTGTAGTTGGTTATTCTTTTGTAATCGAACTGAAATTCCTAAGGGGTCGTGACAAATTAAACGCAAACGCACCAACTTACAGCCTGATTCAATACTAACCAGTAAAATTGATCTCTTTTCTTTTCTTCTCATCTCAATTTAGGGTAGTAAATATTTCCTCCTTAATAGCCATTCAGTTGTAATCAACAAGACAACTAAGACAAACCACAATGGATTTTTAAAGATGTTCAGTAGCTGAGTGCTTCTTATTGTTGTGTTCGTTGACACAGTTTGAACTTCATTCAGGAACGTATTTAGGGATAGATAATCAGCTGCTACTCCATGTGTAACTGATGATAATTGTTGGAGATGGTGGTCCTGCCTTCTTGTGTTTATCAGTTCTTGCTGGGTTTTACCTACCGTAAACGATCCTTTGTCCACCCCAATAGTATAGTCCTCTCGTCGAGCTGAACTCGAATATTCGTACAATCCGGCTGGTAGTCCCTGAATCATTAAGGAATAAATACCATTGCCATTATTCAACAAGGAGTAGCTTTGACTTCCTCCACGTTCATTAATAAGTTCCAGATTGATGATCGCATTGCTCTCAGGCAAACCGTCGTCCTTTAATACTTTTGCGTTGAATAGGATTGTTTCTCGTGATGAGTATTCAGATTTGTTTGTATTGATGTCAAACAAATCCTGGCTTAATTTGCTGGCAGACCAGGTCACAATATTACCTATCAGGTCAGTAATAATCGATCTATCCTCTTCATTGCCTGCCAAGTAATAACTCCCAAACCCCGAAAAAGTAATTATCGTAGAACGTACATTACCGATTCTGTTTGAACTAACCACTGGAATATGATCAAACTGCGGAGAGGTCAATAGATTTAAATCCCCAGTATGTGTCCTAATTCCACTGGAAACCAAGGTAACTAGGGGAGATCTTGCCCAGTTGTATGATGCGATGTCAAGTATAGGATGACCCATTTGTGATACCACAGGTTCAATTTGTGCCTGTGTCCAGTTCATGGCTGTATTATCAGATTGAAATCTATCATTCACAGACAGAACGGAAGCATAAACTGAATTAATTGAGCGACCAGGTACCATGAATAGGACTGTGTTGTGCTCGGTAATTAAGGATCGCAACTTTTGAATTTCAGCGGTTTGGGTTAGATCCGGTACTCCATGAACCACAATCAAATCAAATTCAGATAATTGCGCGACTTCGACATTCTGGATGAAATGTGTACCACTCCATGTCAGTTCACTTATTGATATTTCAGGATAATCAAATAAAATTTGTTTAACGATCGAGACATCAGGATGATACTGGTAAGTGATATACAGAACTTCAATACGATTATCTACATAGTTAACACTGAAATCGAATTCGTTGTTTTCTGTAGTCCACTCAGTATCGACTGGCTCAACAACTACTTTATAATTTTGTATACCCTCCGTAGACTCACTGACCCGAAAATTGATTTGTTGTATTCCAGAGTCATTGCTGAAGGTAATAACCTCAGATTCGATCAGGTCTCCATCTCGAATCAGTAAAACACGTGTTTGACGCTCCAAAAATCCATCGTTTCGTATCCCAACATGGATCGCATACTCCGTTTGAGTTATCATTTCTGAAGTATACTCAACATAAGCAACTACCAGATCCTGGAAGTGTGAGGAGTCACCCACGGCGAGTGTGTGTATGGGAGTATTCAACTTCTGACCAACCAGGATAGGATCTTGACCTTTGGTTACGATGCCATCAGATATCAAGAGTATGTGATTCGGATTATAATTTGTGACTACACTGGATAATGCAGAAGCAATGTCGGTATGGGAGCCCGTCAAATTCAATGAATCAGATAGATGGATATCGTAAATATCAGAATCAAAGCCGATCCATTTAATATCGAAGCGATCACTGAGTTGTGAATTGATTTGTTCTGAAAGTTTAGGTAATAAAGTGCTACCATCCCATATCCCTTTTGAAATTGAAACACTTGAAGACAGATCAATTAATGCAACAAGTTGTGGTTTTTTCTCCGTGATCGTCTTCTTTAAAAAAACCGGATTCAAAAGTAGTGTAACCAGTATAAAAATGATGGTAATTCTGCTAAAAATTAACGTACATCTTACATGCAGAGGTATTGATTGGTAATCTTTGTACGAATAGAATGCAAAAATAATTGAAAGTATGAAAATACTTACGATCAGAAGAATGGGTAATACTTCGTAAGTTCCAATAAATTCTATCTTGCTAAGAATCATTGGATGGATAGTTAGTGATATACAGAATTGACTAATTGATTGATTAGATCGTCAGTTGAAATTCCTTCAGCTTCTGCAGTGTAATTGTGTACGATACGATGTCGTAAAACAGGAATCGCAAGGGCTTGGATGTCCTCATCGATAACGTTGAATCTTCCTTCAGATAATGCTTTAGTTTTACTGGCAAGTATCAGATTTTGACTTGCTCGGGGACCTGCGCCCCAACTGATGTACTGTTTTACAAATCCCGGTGCTTCTTTTAATGTTGGTCGTGATAGAGTTACTAAAGATACAGCATATTTGAGTACGGAATCGGGTACGACAACCTCCCTTGCCATTGCCTGTAGTCTAAGTATACTATCGGCATCAAGTAGAGAATCAACGATAATTGATTTGTTTCCCGTAGTTCTCTTTACGATTTCAATTTCTTCATCGAAATTTGGATAATCCAACTTAAGATTAAACATGAAGCGGTCTAACTGCGCCTCAGGAAGGGGATATGTTCCCTCTTGTTCAATTGGATTCTGTGTTGCGAGTACAAAAAACGGCTGATCAAGATGATAGGTATGCCCACCAGCAGTAACACGAAACTCTTGCATCGCTTCAAGTAAAGCAGCTTGGGTTTTAGGTGGAGTTCTGTTGATTTCGTCGGCCAATACGATGTTGGAAAAAATGGGTCCTTTAATAAAATTAAAGAGTTTCTTTCCTTTGATGTCTTCTTCAATTACTTCTGTTCCGGTAATATCACTTGGCATTAAATCCGGAGTGAACTGTATTCTGTTAAAAGAAAGGTTCAACGCCTGAGCCAATGTTTTTATGAGTAATGTCTTAGCTAAACCAGGCACTCCAACCAGAATACAGTGGCCTCTTGAAAGTAAACTAATCAGTAACTGATCAACAATATCGTTTTGACCTACTACAACTTTACCAATTTCTCTACGAAGTGATTCAAACGAATCTCTAAATTCCTTGGATTCTGACATTAAAGTAGTTTAGTTTGAACTCAGGAATGGACTGTTTATTTTATACTCAATGTACACTTCATTCCGAATTTGTTGTAACCATATACCCATTTCTTGCATTTGTTTCTGCTGCAGGGCAGAGTTTCTCACAAGTTCAAAATCTTGTTCAAGATTTGCCTTATGTTCCGGGATTCGACGGATCAATTGTACAATTCGGTAAGCTTTTTGTTCAGCACCGCGTTGGCCTGTTGAAAAAGAGCGTGGTTCAGATACATCGCCTTCATTCTCTAACAACAGAACGGTTCTGTACAATGCTGGATCCATTTCCTGAACAACTAAGCGACGTTGACCGGATTGAGGATTGATAAGTCGTCCACCTGAGGGTGCAGTAAGTTTATCGTCAGAATGTCTACGCGCCATTTGAGCAAATGAAGCCTGTTCACTAACGATCGAATCACGCACAGCGGTGAGAAAATCTATAGAGAATTGATCATCGAGTTCATTTTCCCCCACTCTTATAAGTATATGATTGGTCTCTATTTGATCTGCAACTCGCCGATTTAGTCTGATGATATGATATCCGAATGCTGTTTTTACGACTTGTGAAATTTCTCCAGGTTGTAAAGCAGATGCTGCCGCTGAATATTCCGCAACCAAATCGTTTAAAGGCATTAAGGGTAATAATCCACCACGAGCTGCTGTGTTATCCTCGCCGAACTTACGCGCCATTTCTTCAAAGTCTTTCCCGTGATTCACAATGGAGTCGCGTAACGCGATTGCTAAATTCAAAGCTCGGTTGATGGCATCTGATTTCGGCGGAGGAGTTGAAACGATATGGGCCAGTTCAACCATTTCAGGAATCATGGGTAGTGAATCTTGTGGTATTTGATAAAAGTAACTCTCAACTTCAGGTCGAGTAATCGAAACACTTGCAGCCTGTAACTGCCTCATTCGTTCAGAAACCATTTCCTGTCGAAATTGTTCACGGTATTCAGACCTTAATTGAATAAGGCTTTTTCCTAAAGCCCTTTCGAGCTGTTCTTCACCACCGGCTCTTTCAATTAAAAGTCGTGTTCGTTGATCAAGTTGACGATTTACTTCATCATCACTCACAACGACCGAATCAATACGTGCTTTTTCCACGATCACGTAGTTGTCAACCATTGATTCTAACACATCAAACCATAGTTCTTCTGTGAATGTTAATCCAGGGGTTGATTGAAGATATTCAAATGTTCTCCTGTCTACATCAGATTTTAATACGATATGATCATTTACAACCGCAACAATTTTGTCAGCAACAACTGGTATTTGCTGTGATTGGACAGGAGTGATCGATAAAACCGTAAATAGGATTGTGATTATATATTTATTCATGCTGTATTGCTTGTTAATATCGTCTCAATATATGATTATTTCTCCGTTGGCTTCTGCCTGGACTAATAAATTTTGTTCATAGGACTTAAACGCACGTCTGGAACGATCAAATATGAGCCACTCTTTTATGTTATTAAAAACGTAGGATATCTCAGGATGGTCTCCGGATGGTCTGTCTTCAACAAGTTGTATCAAATGATAATAACCTGATTCAAGAGTGATAGGAGAAACTTCATTGAATCCTATGAGTGCGAGTAATGACTTAAGTTTTGGATAACTTGAAAACGCTTGCGAGAAAGCTACCAGTTGAGAATCGGAGAGCAAGGAATATTCCTTATCAGTGGCATGGTTATTTACAATCTCATCCCAGGAATTACCAGCCATTAATTGTTCCCTAGCCAGTATGATAGCGTCAAAATCCAATGCAAATAAATGCCGTACCTTAACATGTCGTTCTTTAAGTACAAACATCGCTTTGTTCGCCAGGTAAAATCTGGCAACTTCTTCCTCAGATATATTCAAAGATGTGCTGTTCAATTGAATCTGATTCCTCAGTTCACCAATTAATATGTCTTTGGTCGAATTTTCTATACGGCTTTGAACATCAGGATTTTCATGAATTCCAAGTCTAATTGCTTCTTCGTACAGTACCTGATTTCGGACCCATTGGTCTGTAAAGTTTTTTACCACGGTAACACTGTCTGCCGATAAAAGATATTGGGGTACAGTATGTTTTATCTCATCAAGATACAATGATTTTTTACCTACTTTAGCGATCGGTTTAGACTCTAACGGTTCACTATATTTCGTGCACCCGTATGAGTATAAGGCAAAAAAGATGATAATAAAACGAATAATCAATTTGATACGATATTGTTAATAGAGTCAGCGGTAATAGAATCTGGGAATTGAATACTGTTGTACTTAATGCGCAAGCGCTCTAGCCATTCTGACTCTCTAATTGGCTGGAATTCCGATACTACTCGAAAGTAAGCTTCCTCAAAATTCATAAGCCTAGATGGTTCCTTTCTGTTTAAAACAAATATCGTAGGTCGATTCCTAAATTGAAAAATGTTAGTCGACTGTCCTTCATCCAGATTTGATAGCAGATTATACGGTTCTAAATTGATGTCTGAAATGATATCATCCCTGAACACAACTCCATTAATTTGTCTACGTACGGAGTCGGCTGGGATACCTGAGTCATATAATTGTTTAGCCTCAAGTAGTGTGGAGTCATTCCCTGCAGAAATTCGTGTAAAAAAATAACGATCCTCAAATCGATACTTATCCTGGTTCTCTTCAAACAAGACTCGTATTCGTGCTGAATCCGTTTTAGCATAGTTCCAAATAGAGTCCTCTGAAATTTTAAATATAACAAGTCCGTTAAGATATTCTCGGCTTAGTCTGGCAAATTCTGGAAAGACTTCTTTTGTGATCGGAACTATTTGTTTTTCCGCCATAGCATTGAAAAACTCGTCGCGAAAACTAAAGCTATAATTACTGGATGATGTTGCGTCTGTGTTACCAATTAACCACTCTAAATATTCAGCCAGATTATGTGTTGATTGGTTTAATGTGTACACAGAGCTATTTTTGACTTCATCCGACAAAATTATTGAATCGTAGGGCGCATTACCTCGCTCTCTAATCATCTGTTCGAAATTAGAAAGGACTTCATCGTTGATTGACTCTGACCCACTCATTCGTACATTTTTTAAAGTATAAGTTCTGTTGTTTCGATACCTTGGAAGTGATTGTAATCTGCTACTAAGTTCGTTGAGACGTTGTTCTTCAGATGTAAAGGTTTTTATGGAATCAAGTCGTACTACATGAACTCCATAACCACTAAGAAAAGGTTCTGTAACTTCACCTGGATTACTTATGTTCATAATCACTTCTGTAAAACTAGGTTCGTATCTCCCATGATTCACCCAACCGATGCGACCTTCGACAGGACCAGACTGAGGATCCTGAGAGTAGTTTTGTACAAAGTTAGCCCAATCGATCTGACCGGAGGTATACTCTTGGTACCCTTGCATAGCCAACTCCAGTACCTCTTCAACTTGTTCTTCGTTTGGAACTCGTAGATACACATGAGAGACCAGTCTGTCTGGACTTGATTCACGGATTTCCATTACTTTGATGATATGGTATCCAAATTGTGTTCTGAATGGCATGGAAATCTCATCAGTATCCAATGAATAGGCCACATCCTCGAAGTCCTTTACAGCCCAACCTGCAGAAAAATATCCCAAAGGTCCACCAACACTACGACCGTTTTGTCTGGTTGAGTACACATTACTCAAGGAATCAAAATCAGCACCGGAATTGGCCTTGTTTCGTGCCTCAAGAAGTCTATTGTATACGCTAAGCGTATCAGATGGTGTGGGGTTTGAGGGAAGGGTAATAAGTATGTGCGAGGCGTTGAGTTCTATTCTGGATCGTTCATCCAACTCGTTAAGTAACTCGACTTTAACTTTATTTTCCAACCAGTATGGGAACGCGGTTTGTAGTTCGTAGGACTCTAATTCTTTCAGAATTTCTTCATTCCCATAGAGGCCAGCGTCCCTCGCAGATTCTAATTTAACCCTGTAATCTACATACAACGGTAGGAAATTTCTAAGTTCGGTAACCTGTGAATCAGTTGTAACAGATGAGTCTTTGACTATTGAAGTTCGGTTAAACTGCTGATAAAGTTCGGATAATAAAATATCGTCTCCGCGAACTTCGCCTACTTTAATATCTTTTGTTTGTACGGTAATGTTCTGTGAAGACCCACACCCAAAAACAAAAATCAGAGATAATATGGAGAGATAGTTACGATAGATTTTCATCACTTTATTAATCTGTAGTTTTTTATGATTCATTGTGGATTAAAACGAGCCAAATATACATCATATTTGAGTATTTAACCCTTTTAAACGAAATAATAAGAATGGTAGTACATCAGAACGCGCAGAAATTTGACCTTAATATAACATACCGGCTAATGTGGCTGTCATTAGATTGGCCAGAGTCCCAGCAAATACAGCCTTGATTCCAAATTTTGCTAATTCCGCTTTTCGACTGGGTGCAATACCACCGATTCCACCTATTTGAATAGCTATTGAAGCCAGGTTCGCAAATCCACATAATGCAAACGTAGCCATAAATATAGTCTTTTCCTGTAGTTCTTGGTTAAGTACAAATTGAGATAAATCAATGTAGGCAATGAACTCCGTAAGTACAATTTTGGTACCCAGCATAGATCCAACATGAAACGCATCCTCCCAAGGTACTCCAATGATAAATGCTAATGGAGCGAATAAATAACCAAGAATACGTTGGATTGTTACATCTAGAATCCCAATTTGGAATCCGAGAAGTGAACCAACACTTTGTGGTAAAGTCCCGGCCCATCCAAGGAAACTGTTGATTAGAGCTAACAATGCAATAAAAGCCAGTAACATAGCTCCAACATTCAGAGCCAATCTCAATCCTTCGGCAGCTCCACTGGATGCTGCATCGATACCATTTGCATCATTTTTTTCAATGGTTACATTGACATGACCCATCGTTTCCGGTTTTTCAGTCTCAGGAAATAAAATTTTGGCAATGACCAGTGCCGCAGGAGCCGCCATGAGGCTTGCACCAAGTAATTGTTCTGCAAATAACTGACGCCCGGCTTCTAAAGTTATGCCGTAGGATTGGGCATAGGAATCACCAAGCATCTGAATGTAAGCCGCCATAATTCCCCCAGCAATGGTAGCCATACCTCCAGTCATTACTGCAAGAAGTTCCGATTTTGTCATTCGTTCTACATATGGCTTCACGACCAGTGGAGCTTCTGTTTGCCCGACAAAAATATTTGCCACCACAGACAGGGATTCAGCTCCGGATGTTCCCATGACTCGTCTCATCCCTGATGCCATGAATTTAACTACAGACTGTAGTACTCCGTAGTGGTATAGAATCGTGGTCAATGACGCAAAAAACACAATGGTTGGTAGTACCTGAAATGCAAAAAAGAATCCCAGGCTACCCTCAACTCCAGGACCTTTGGCAAGATCTCCAAAAATAAACGCTGCTCCCTGGGTAGTAAACTCAAGGACAACCACAAAAAATGAGGAAACCAGGCTAAAAAACTGTTTCGGCCATCCCAAAGGTGCAAAGTACGCTGATAATGCTGTTCCTTTGAGGATAAAAACAGCGAGTACAAGCTGGATGAGTAGTCCGGTACCTACAAGTCGCCAGTTGACAGCTTTTTTGTTATTACTGAATGCAAAAGCCAGTAAAATGATAAAGGCCATACCTATAAAACCACGTAGTATATCCATCGACTTGTAAGCGTTTATTGATTCGTGTTAAATTCAATTCGGGTTATATGTTTTCCTTTTCTTGAGTCATACGGAGGACGAAAACAGCCTCTGGATCGAGGTTCATAAGCATCTGATTCACCAACCAGGATTCTATCCTCGTTACTCACTACTCTTTGGGAATAACTGGCTATCGCTCCGGATTCAGCACAAATTGCATGAAGCTTTGTTACATACTCTGCAATTGCCATTAACTGAGGCATCGGTTCAAATGGACGACCAAGATAATCCATATCCAAACCAGCGATCAAAACCCTTTTCCCGTCATTGGCTAAAGTGTTCGAAACTTCTATGAGTCTGTTATCAAAAAACTGAGCCTCATCTATAGCTACAACTTCAGCATTTCCAGTTAATAGAACAATCTGATCAGCAGTTTCAGCAGTTAGACTGGGGAGTTTGGTCAAGTTATGTGAAACCACCATCTCATCATCATATCTTTTGTCAATTGGTGGTTTTACTATGAGCACTCTTAATCCAGCAATCTGAGCTCTGCGTGCCCTGCGAATCAGTTCTTCTGTCTTGCCACTGAACATTCCACCGCATATTACTTCGATCCACCCCGTATTTGTTGGGTGATAGGATGGTTCATTGATCATATCGATTGTTTGTGACCTTTTATCGTTTTGTGTTGTCTTCGCATGTCATAGATAAGCCACAAAATAGGAAATACGGGGATTAATACCGCAAGGATAAGCTTTGTATTTTTTGTTGTATTGCGGTCAGGTAAACCAGATATCCCTGCGATTCCTGCGAACCACAGTATGAAACAGACAAACAAAAACAGTGAGATCAGAACGGAACCAGCGAAACCGAACTGTCCATAAAACCATTGTAACATAATGAGTAACGTTGTCTAACAATAAATTGCGTAAATTCTGGTCAATATAATCAGGAATTAAAACAATTTTTTAAAAAATGCTTCCAGTAGTTTCAATTGTAGGGAGACCAAATGTTGGGAAGTCGACCATTTTTAACAGGTTGATAGGAGAGAGAAAGGCTATTGTACATGACTTTTCTGGTGTAACCAGGGATAGACACTACGGGCAATCGTTCTGGGGTGGTCGAGAGTTTAGCATTATAGACACCGGTGGGTATGTGCCTGATGATCCCGATGTAATGCTTAAAGGTATTCGAGAACAGGTGCATATAGCTATTGAGGAGTCCGACGTGGTCCTTTTTGCTGTAGATGTCGAAACTGGGGTAACCGACTTGGATAAAGCAATTGCAGATATTCTCAGAAGGCAAACAAAACCAGTATTGGTTGTTGTAAACAAATCGGATAATGAGCGGAGATCCTGGCAAGCAGCAGATTTCTATGGTGTTGGATTTGATAAAATCTTTGCGATTTCTGCAGTTAACGGCACCGGAACTGGAGAATTAATGGATGAAATTGTAGCCTTACTCCCTGAATCTGAGGTCTTATTAGAATCAAAAGTTCCTAAATTGGCAATAATTGGTCGTCCAAATGTTGGCAAAAGTAGCTTGGTTAACGCTTTACTGAATCAGGAGAGAAGTATCGTTACCGACATTGCAGGTACCACACGTGATTCAATTCATTCAACGCTACTAGTAGGGGAGAAAGAGTACACTCTGGTTGATACAGCTGGGCTCCGTCGCAAAACCAGGGTTCAGGAGAATATTGAATTCTATAGTACAATCAGGACGCATAAGGCCATCCAGGAGTGTGATGTTGCTATTCTACTTATTGATGCAACCTTGGGATTCGAAGCTCAGGATATTCGCATTCTGGTTGAGGCGGAGAAGTTCAACAAAGGTATCGTTTTGGTCGTTAATAAATGGGATCTTATCGAAAAAGAAACCAATACTTTTAAAGAATATCAGGATGCTATTTATCAAAAAATTCCTGATATGAAGTATATACCAATTCTTTCGATATCAGCTACAACCAAGCAGAGAATTCACAAAATATTGGATGTTGCAGATAGGGTGATTGAAAACCGTTCCAGAAAGATTTCAACTTCACATTTAAATACCTTTCTTGAAAGTATCCTGAAAGAAAGACCGGTTCCAGTTGCTAGGGGTGTACAATTAAAAATCAAGTACGCTACCCAGGTCAAAACGACTCCACCAGTTTTTGCATTCTTCATGAATAAACCTCAGGAACTTCCGGCGAACTACAGGAGGTTTATTGAAAACAGGCTCCGTGATTCTTTTGATTACACTGGAGTTCCGATTACCATGGTTTTCAAGGAAAAATGAATCTAAATACTCTTTTAAACATTGAAGGTAACCGCGTTTCAGATTATCTTTCTATTTTAATAAAAGTCGAACACGAACCCAGCTAAAACATGTCCCAGAATCTCGAGAAACCAATTCTTAATGCATTAAATGAAGGGTACGAAAATGAACGTAACCTAAACGCTCTTGAGAAAGCATACCTACCTGAAATTGTAAAGGGAATGTGGTATACGTTTAAACAAATGTTTAAACCAAAATTCACGATGATGTACCCCGAAGAACAGTGGAATCCACCATCTATCTTTAGAGGGAGACCTGTTTTGGTACAAGATAACGGGAAAGAACGCTGCGTAGCATGTGGGTTATGTGCTCGCGCTTGTCCACCTTTGGCAATTAGCATGCAGGCTTCAGAAAATTCTGAAGACCCGAAAGAAAGGTACCCTGATTTCTTCGAGATCAATATGCTCCGATGCATCTACTGTGGATTTTGCGAAGAAGTTTGTCCAGAAGAAGCCATCGTAATGTCTAAAGACTACGATATTACATTTAAAAGCAGGGAAGATGCAGTGTACGGAAAAGAAAAACTTCTCATTCCAAAAGAAGACCTTAAAGAACGTCTTGACTATTTGCGTGAGTACAAAAACAAACAATTTGGTCAATTTTGGGACTTCCCTGAAGAAAACAACATCCATTCAGTACGAAATCGTGACAAACGTTGGGAAACCAGTCTATCATTAGTTGAAATGCTTGAAGCTCGACGAGAGCAGGATAAAGCAACGAACTAACATGAATGATATCTATGTCTAGTGATTCTCACGGCACTGTCTTTGGCGATCTTCGGTATCTGGTAGACGAACTCGAGGCTCTCAAGTATCTGATTGATATCATTCCCGTATATGAACGCCCTGGCAATGAATTATCTGTTTGTGAGCATATACGACTTATACATTTTGTTCAAGACAAAATAAGTTCCAAATTTTTTGAACATTACAATTCTTCCCATCAATTTTTGAGTCTTGAAGGTTGTATCAGCGAATTTAAAAGGCAGCGATCTGATATCCAATCAGAAATCGAGAAGGGTGTTCAACATTACATCAACAAACTCATACATGCCAGAGTTGGACTTTTGAACACCCTTCATGACAACACTGAATTTATGGATGATTACAGACTTAAAAGTTTAAATCTACTTATTAAACTTGAGCGAACTATTTTTAAAGAGATGGCAGAAAAGGTTCTCGCAATCAATAAAGAATCATGAATCTTTTAGAAATTGGTCAGTTTATTGTTGAATTGATATTGATCATGCTCCTGATCAGATTCTCATTTTTACTTTATAAGCAAGGGAAAAATATTGATCAACGACACAAGCTATTCTATGCTTCTGCTACTTTTCTCTATAGTGTAGTTACTATCTTAAATGTACTGTTGACTAATTACAATTTTGAAAATCCACCGTTACTTTCTCAGACAAAAGATTGGGTTAATGTGATTGCTATAGTCCTAAGTCTCAGTGCATTAGGACTTATGATACGCCAATCCAAACCCAAGATTGCCAGAGCTCCAATCATCCTAGCCTTTATACCATTTCTAATACTGGCAACTTATCCCTTTGTTGCAGATACATTTATACTTAAGCGATTTGTGTTTCTGTTACTGGAAGTGGGAGGTATTTTCATTTCAATGCTCATGTATTCCTACCATTACACAAGACACTCAGAATACAAATATGTACTTTTTTTTATATTATTAATAGGCTTATCTATTGGGGTGAACTTATTCTTAACACATTTAGTTTTGTTTTCTACGATTATGACAGCAGTAGCTGTTTTTGGCTTATTCAGGACTTACAACAACAACGAACTTCAATTTTAATAGTATATGGTTAATATCAAGGATAAAGCACCTGCATTTACACTTAAAGACTCTGACGGTAACGATGTTTCACTTAGAGATTTTAAAGGATCACCAGTTTTGATTCTTTTTTTTCCATTAGCTTTTACCGGAGTCTGTACAAAAGAGCTCTGTTTAGTTAGGGATTCTATTGATATTTACAACAAAGTTAGCTCAACTGTTTTGGCGATCTCTGTTGATAGCTTTTTTACTTTGGGTCAGTTCAAAAATCAGCAAAATCTAAATTTCCCTTTACTCAGTGATTTCAATAGGGAAGTATCCAAAATGTATGGTGCATACTATGATGAGTTTTTTGGAATGCATGGTGTGTCTAAACGTGCTACCTTTGTACTAGATGCAGAGCAAAATATTATATATGCTGAGGTGTTGGATAAAGCTAGTGAATTACCAAACTTTGATAAGATACAATCCGTATTATCTAAACTATCCGACTAAGGTTCTAAAGAATTCAAGATAGGGGGCTGAGATTAGCCCCTTTTTTACTAGATAATAACTTTACATAATATATATTATGCGACATATTTGACGAATTTTAGTCTATATCGATTATTGTGTTTTCTGATCATTGAATAAACCTTGTGTTGATTGCTAGATCTGCAATGATACTATTTTCTTGTTCAACAAAATCAGTGCAGTGGCTACAATTCCCCATTGTACTAAACAACTCATCACAGAATATGGATCTAATGGATTAAACCAGGTTTCCGGAGCAAATTCAAAAGCGGATCTGTATATCCACCATCCTAGTAATACGATTACCTGTATTGGTATGAGATATTTGATGGTAACATCAAATATCTTACCCAATCTGATTGTGGAATCTGAAATGTTTATGTATTGAACCCGAAATTGAGTAGCACCACTTTTAATGACTACAAATGAGATGAATGCACCGGAAATCATTAATCCCAAGCCCCAAACAAAATCCTGATTGGCAAATACATTAAGATTCATAGCTGATGGTAATCCAAACACAAAGCCAGCGAAACATATCCAAAAAGTTGCTGATTTACGAGATATACCCATATCAACAAATACTTTGGCGGGTAACTCAACCATTGATACTAATGAGGTGAAAGCTGCAAACGACAATGCCAAAAAGAATAAAATAGCAAATACCCGTCCACCTGGAATCTCTAAAAACAACTGTGGCATCCAGATGAAGGTCAGACCAGTTGATGCTGGACCAGATGTACGCATGACTTCCAATATTTCCGAACTGGACATTGTGGCACTAAGTGTTCCGAATACGGTCGAAAAAACAATAACAGCCGACATCAGACTAATTAAATTATTGCCTATACCCGTTTGCAGAGCCGCTAGAGTGATGTTATCAGTCTTCTTCATATACGCGGCATAGGTCAAAATGAGCCCCCATCCAGCTCCTGTGTCCCACGCATTTTGAGTAAGAGCTTCTAACCAGACATTAGGCTGAAGCAGTGTGGCCCAATCAGGGGTAAATAGATATTTAATCCCTTCTATACTACCTGGTAAAGTGACGGCCCGAACAAATGAGATGAACAATATGAGTATTAATAAAGGGATGAGCACCGTACTCACACGTTCTATCGCCTTAACGCCTCTTAGAATGACAAATCCAGCCATGGTCATTGCCAATCCGTGAAATAACACGGGATACCAGGAAGATTGAAACGATTCCCAATATGCAAGTGCGGCAATATTATCTTCTGGCAATGGGAAAAACATCGCGGAGCCAAAGTAATACAGACACCAACCGGTAACTACACTGTAATAAAACATAATTGCAACCGCAACAAACCCAACAAATCCCCCCATCCATGCAAATTTATCTCCGATCAACTGCTTAAATGAACCGATTGTTCCACGTTGACCAGTTCTACCAATAGCATATTCGGATATAATTAAAGGTATTGACCAGAGAATCAGAAATGTTAACCAAGCAATAAGAAAGGCCCCCGCCCCTTCATCTCCTCCACTGTTAGCCGCGATTCTTGGAAATCTCCAGATATTACCAGTTCCAACAGCGATTCCTAATACACTGAGTATCAACCCCCATCTGGAAGAAAAACTCTCGGAAACATGAAGTTTATTATTAGGCATACATCATTGATCTAATAAGTTAACTATATGCTTTTCAACATAATAGCTCTTGTCGTGTCTTAGTGATTCAAGATATTCATTGCCTCTTAAGCCAGCTAAATCAGCACTGATATCGGCCGCCAATATACGCACGAGATAATAATCTTCCGAATCTTCATTAATCCTGTGTATCCAATTCAAATCATTGATATTTAAATATGGTCGTAATCCATTCAAAATTTGAAATCTTATTTCCGGAGATAGTTCGGAATCATATCTTTGCATCAGTATGGGTATCAGACTATTGTTTTCAGGAATGTTATTTATCAGGTGCAGAACAGCTTCATATCTTAGTAGTTCAGAAGGATGATTTAATCTAGAGATCCAATCAGTTAGCGAAATATTTTCAAGATACTCTGCAAGAACATATCGCTCAGGGTCCACTTCAACTAGGGATACGGAATCACTTGCTAATGGAATTTCAAAACTTGCATGGGATTCGTTAAATGTAAATACGGTGTCGTACCGAATCCCACTCTTATCTGTGTAACTCACAGGAATCACAAGTTTAAATAGTGGTTGAAGAATTTGTTCTTGTGTCTGCCTGAAAAATACTTTGGGGTTTGTACCGCTGAAATCATAATCTATGACAAGTTCAGGATGGCCAAGGTCAAGTAACCACTGCTCCCAATACCAATCATGATCTTTTCCTGTTACCGCCCGAAAAGCGTCTCTCAGATTAGTCCAATTAACCGAATCGAATTGGTTCTCTTTAAGATAATGTCGTAAACCCTCCCACCACAAATCATCTCCAATCATGTTGTGATATTGCCGAAGAATCAGCCCCATTTTTTCGTAGGTATGGCGGTCATACATATCTTCTGGAACAGTATATCTGTTAAAGATTACAGGGCGTCGTTTTGATTTTGCCTCAGTAAAATATGCTGCTCTGTCTTCTTGTATTTTTATCCTAGCTCTGCTTGAACCATCTTTGAATTCTCTGAATAAGGTTTCAAAATAGTTGGCAATTCCCTCATTAAGTGGCAAATTTGCCCAGTCTTCGGTAGTTACAAGATTACCAAACCACTGATGGATGAGTTCATGAACTAATAGATCCTGATAGGATATGTCCAATTGCTGTCTGTCAGTTATCTGCAGCTGTTCGAAATAAAATGATGCGGCAGTATTTTCCATTCCCCGGGCTATGAAATCGCGAACAGGAACCTGAGCATACGTTCCCCATGGATAAGCATAGTCAAGTTGATCCTCAAAATACGAGAGCATCGTGTCTGTATCTTTGTAAATTGTACCAAGATAAGGCGCAAAATCCGATTCCCCATAGAAACTCAGCACAACGTCTCTGTGAAGTTGCTGTGCTGATACATACTCGCCAACAGCAAGCGCAATCAAATATGGAGCATGTGGCTTATCCATGACCCAATAATCAGTTCTAAGACTATCCCCTGCTTCCACAGCACTTCTCATTAGTTTCCCGTTGGAGACTGTTGTGAAATTTTCAGGAACACGAATCCATAGTTCGGTTGTGGTTCTTTCAGCCGGATGATCAATTGTCGGCAGCCAAAAACTGTTATCCTCAGGTTGCCCCAAAGTCCATACTTGAACAGGTTTCTGCGGATTCTGCTCCGTGGGTCCCACAAAGTAAAGTCCTCGATGGGGTGGTGTGGCCGTGTAGTCGATACGAATGTACAATGAGTCGCCCCACGAATATAAAGAATCCAAAGGAATACGGACTAATGCAGAATCCTGAACAAATGAAAGCTCTCTTTGGCTGGATACGTCTTTAAGGGATCTTATTTGTGTAGTTTTGGAATCCAGAATGAGCTCCGAAGTAGCGTCATTTTTACTGGTAAAAAACAACTCCGTAGATCCATGTACCTCTTTGGAAGTAAAATCAAAACTCACCCAAATTTTCTGATGTTGCAGGTCCCATGAACTGTTTCGTAAGTAGTTGACATCCCCCTGTGGAACTGTCCAAGGGTTAAAAGCAGAGATTTCTTCATGATTTAACATTTCAGAATCAGTTATTATTCTCCTGTCTGAAATCTCGTTTCCAGTTTCAACATCTATGATAGAACTCGTACTACAAGCTGTAAGCAAAAAAATGAGAGCAAACACTGTAAAGTGTTTAATTGGAGTTGGAAACATAGGAATTAAGATGTTTATAAACGGATTATGAATCACATACGTGCAGATATGCTGAGATTTTTATTCATCAGTAGATGGTCAAGGACCAAATATTTTTTGCTAGTTAAGATAAATAACTCTAGTCTTAATCTCTTTGAGGATAAAGTTTTTCGACTTTGAAAGGAAACCTTTTACCCTTTCAACTGTTATTCCGGTAAACTTATTACGAATAATCTCGGTTTCAAATACCTTTATTAGTGACACAATATCTTCGATAGAAAGCTTTGAATCTGTTTGTAAATGAAGTTTGCTATTCATTTTATTGTTTAGATATAAAACTTCTTCTAGAGTAAATTTCATCATATCCTCTTGATTTCGTATAGCATAGGATAACCCATCCGAGAATTTCTCTTCAAATGCATCTCCTGTACGTTTCTCAATCCATTCCCTTTGAATTCTGTAGGGTTCCAATAGTCTTTCAGTTAGTGAGGAATGAAATCGTATAGGATTACTTTTTACCTGTTCAAGTTTCTTTAGAAATAAACGGTAGTCTCTTTTAGTAAATCCCTTTAATCTTTTTTCATGTACATAATGATTGTAATGATACAAGATTTTAACGGCTAAAAGGGACATCGAATCGTTTGCACGGTAAACATATTGACTCACAGCTTCTAACTGGAGTTGTCTGCAAAAATGTGTAACCACACAACCTTTGGGGAATAAAGCAGCATTAAAAACAAAAACATGCACGTTATTCTCTCCGAATATCTTATCGAATTTCTCGATACTTTGTCGATAATTGAGTCTATCTGATTGAAGTTGCTCTATTTTACCGGGTGGCATTATTCCAAAAAAATTAGTGGTACCATGCTTACAGGATTCGTTGAACAAGCTTTCCAGCCAATTATGCCACGGCCTGAAATAAACCATTATTTCGACAATAAATCCGTTGTTGTTAAAATATCTATTTAAATTTGCCAACTCTTTTTCAGTAAGACCTATCAGATCTTCTCCTGATAAAATCAAATCCTTATCACTGTTCCTAATTACTTTTTCGAGTTGTGATTTGTAATACTTGCAATATCGATCCACTTTATTCTGCGACCATCCCTGTTGCCTGTAAAATTTGTACGTTTCAGGAGAATCCTTAAAGATTGACATCAGTGGGACTGAGCCATTGGACTGCCCAAAATCAACATAATCGAACTTTGGACTTGCAACCCCTGCTAGCAAGGATTTTTGAATGGAAGTACTTCCAGTTTTATGTGATCCAACGTGTAAAATACACCTTCTCATGCCTGTATAATCTTTCTATTATAGGTGTTGAAATTAGTAACTCAATCTGGACATTAATTTGTTCTGTGTATTCATCAATCGCATGAATAACATAAATAAGGCATAAAATACTCGTACAGCTTTGTAACCAAATATACGTATGAGAATGGGTTCATCTAAGTACTTCAACAGTCCTTATAATTTCAGGCCGATTTTAAAGTCTTTATTTTGATATATGATTCAGGTATGCCTATTATTCGGGCTTACACATTAACGCATTAAATAATCAACGTCTACAAGACCGTCGCGAAATTAGCTATAATCTATGCAAACGGACCACAAAAGTTTAAACAAGTATATTGCTGTAGGATCATTCTTCTCAGCATTTGTTTTGTATTTGTTAACGATGCCACCAACTACCAGCTTTTGGGATTGTCCGGAGCGAATTGCGTGTTCCTACATGCTTCAGATTCCACATCCACCTGGAGCACCACTTTACTTAATCATTGCACGTATTTTTTCCATGTTTGCTTCTCCCGAGAATGTGGCTTACAGCATCAATATGATGAGTGTAGTCGCCTCGTCAATTTCCATCATGATGTTGTATCTTATCATTGTTCGCTTTGTTCGAGAGTTTAAAGGACATCCTGATACCTATGATACATTCGATAAAATAGCACTTTACGGTGGAGCTGTTATCGGTGCATTTACTTTTGCAGTATCTGATTCATTCTGGTTCACAGCTGTAGAGGCAGAAGCTTATGCCATTTCATTATGTTTTACATCAGTTTCTGTATGGCTGGTGCTCAAATGGTCTGAAATGGCCGATAATGCCGGATCTGAACGATGGTTGGTTCTGATAGCATACGTATTTGGGCTTGCATTTGGAGTCCATTTGTTAAGCCTGTTATCCATTTTTATGGTCGCATTGATTATCTATTTCAGAACTCACGAATTTTCGGTACTAGGATTCTTGGCAACCGCAGTACTTTCTGTGGGGGCCTTCTTCTTGATTTTTCCATTCACAATTATTCAATTACCGACCATTGCCGGTAATTTTCCCGAGATCACATCTGGTCTGTTTGGACCTGCATCCCTCTTTGTACTTCTCATCCTTGTTGTTATAGGTGGTATCTATTATTCCCACAAAAAAGGATTGCGCCTGCTAAATGTTTTACTATTAGCGTACGCGTCGATTTTAATCGGATACTCAAGCTATACATTGATATATGTACGATCAATGGTTGATCCTCCTATAGATCAAAACTCTCCAGATACAGTTGATAGTTTTATCAGTTATTTGAAACGAGAACAATATGGAGCTACTCCCCTTCTGTCGGGATACACCTTTGATAACCAAACAGGATCGATAGACCGTTCAGAGGAGAAACTCTTTCCCAGACGTCACTCCAGCGAAGCCAGACATCTCGATAAATACGCACAATACTCATCTGATTGGCACTATTTCTGGAGTTATCAGATTGGGCATATGTACTTCAGATACTTTGCATGGAATTTCATAGGTAGGGACTCAGACATTCAGGATTCCCGGTGGATTTCAGGATTTGAGCATAGTCAATACACGGATAATCGTGCTCATAACCGATATTTCTATATCCCCTTCTTTATCGGTTTATTAGGGATGTTGTTTCATTTTCGAACGGATTGGAAACGAGCTCTTAGTATAATGGCACTATTTCTGGCTACAGGTATAGCTATCGTATTTTATGTTAACCAGTTCCCATTTCAGCCTCGTGAACGTGATTACTCCTACACCGGATCATTCTTTGCTTTTTCAATATGGGTAGGTCTAGGAGCAACAGGTTTGTTGTTTATGCTTAAAGATCTGTTAAGGAGTACATATCAAAGTGCCCTTGGACTCATTCTGATTCTGTTTGTTGCACTACCTGTTTGGATGGGTAGTGAAAACTATGACGATCACGACAGGAGTTTGCAGTATGTAGCCCCTGATTACGCGTATAACCTCCTTAATTCTCTGGCCCCGTATGCTGTTATTTTCACTAATGGAGATAATGATACCTTCCCGCTTTGGTATCTCCAGGATGTCGAGGGTGTTCGTCGTGATGTACGAGTTGTGAATCTTAGTTTGTTGAATACTCCCTGGTACATTCTTCAAATGAAGAATAAATATAACTACGACGCTCCTCCAGTCCCCATTTCTTACACAGATGAGCAAATAGAAAACATAGAAGAGAAATTCAGTTTCCAACGTCCCAGTGATTTTTACAGACCTCAAGAACTTGTAATTCCAGTAGATAAGCAATTACTAATAAGTGTATTTGAGGACACATCCAGAATCAGAGAACCCCATGTCGTTGACAATCAGGAAAATTTCTTCGACGTACCGTATGCACCTGATATGTCATTCGATATTCCAGTAGATCAACTGGATGATGAGATACGCTGGTTTTATACAGGTAATTATCTTGGAAGTGACCGTCAGGGAAACGAATTGTACTACACCCGAATACAGGATGATATGGTGCTGGATATTCTCAGAACCAATAACTGGGTGCGTCCTGTATATTTTGCCATTACGGTATCCCAAGATGGGCAACTAAATATGCAACCTTACTTTCGTTTGGAAGGAAAAGCCTTTAGAGTTGTACCAGTACGCCAGAACCAGCAATTTGGATATGTAGATCCGGTTATCCATGGAAGTCGACTACGCGAATTCAGATTCCGGGAAATCAATAATCCGGATGCCTATTTTGACGAAAATATTCGAAGAATGGTCGATAATTACAGAACGGTTATCACTCGTCAAGCACAGGCATGGGCTGAATTAAATGAACCTGATAGTGCCAGATACTGGCTTAGATGGGGTGAAGATCAGATACCTTTTGATACCATTGAAGGAGATATGACTTCTATGGTTAGTTATGCTTATCGATATGCTCAACTCAATGATTTTGAGAGAGCAGAAGTTTTGGCTGATAAATCTATTCAAAAACTCGAAAGAACACTCCGATTTAATGTGAGCCAGATAAACAATCTGGACAGTAAAATCGCTTTGGTTCAAAATGAAATCGAACAGCATCGTACGAACTTGTCCAAAAGACAAACACTTGAACAAGAACTTCGTTCCTACGCTTCTTCCCGTGATAATCTGGTCTCGGAGATATCTTTTGATGCAAGCAGATTTATGATCATTCAAAGAATATTCTACATGGCAGGTATGCAAGATAAGGCAGCTGAAATAACAGCTTTTGTTGCTTCCACAACGGATGGACGTGTACCTTTTCCTACTAATGAAGAGGAAAACCTGCGTAATGTCCAACGAATTTATGGAGATTAAGCATCTGTTTAATTTAAATTGTTGTCAGTATATTTGCTCTACAAATAAGTTCAATTATGGTACACGAATTTAGCCTTCAAAATCTCGATCTTATTGGCCGAACACTCGGAGTGGAGTCAAAACTCAATGGTAATGTATACCGTTTTGAGTTGCAAGACGAAGATAAAACCAGAAAATTGGCACTTGAAATTATTCCCGATTTATGCATTGAAGGACGTTCTACGAGTCTTATTTCCGTGTACTCCCATAACTCCTTCTTACAGTTACACAATTGTATAGGTTTCGTATTATCGGATATACTCAATCAGGTAACGTTTTTTGGTAAAACGGATAATACTACCTCAGGTCTGATTATAGAAAAAGAAGCTGGATGTAGTTATTATGCCAATGTAGACGATACCATCCTGAAAGGTGACTTTACCAAGCTTCCGACCGAATTAATGATGTGCTCTGTTGCTTTATCGTTAACCGATAGCATAGATTTTGAAGGATTTTCTTTCGAATAACCATTCATACCATCCAGCAAGTTGATCGATATCGAAATATTCAATGAATCGGGACTAGAGATTCCGTTAGCCAAGTCAGAGTTTCTAAAACTTACTGACTACATTTCTAAGGCAGAACGTAAGAATATATGCTGGCTTGAGCTCGTCTATGTGGATGAAAAAGGTATCGTTGATATAAACAAGCAGTTTTTGGGTAGGTCATACATAACCGACGTAATCAGTTTCAGTTACTCTGAACCCGAACATCTTTCAACTGACATCGAAGGCACTATATATATGTGCAATCAACGAATTCGCGAACAATCGATAGAATTTCATACATCGGTCGAAGATGAATTTAAACGAATATTTGTTCATGGTTTATTGCATTTATGTGGATATGATGATGAGACCCCGGATTCAAAACTCCTCATGACCACTCTTGAAAACAAATACCTTAACTGAATTTCAATGCAGCATCATATCGTTGATATCATCGTTTATCTGGCCAAAAGAATAAGAACAGGTGACTCAATTGCTGAGATTCTGACTGACAGCACTAAAACTTTTGATAGATCCGAATTATCTGCGGCGTATTCATGGATATTGCAACGGTATCAATACGGGATAAATCCATATTCTCCGGGAACATTGAATGGATATAGGAGACTGGCAACTGAAATCAGTGGGAAAAAAAATACTAAAACTAAATCAGTAACTACCGAACATAATCACCGTGTTCTCCACTACGCTGAAAAATTATTGATTACTCCTGAGGCTTATGGATTCCTGCTTGAATTGGTAGAAATGGACATTATTGATCAGATAACAATGGAATCTATCATTGATAAAGTGATGTTCCATTCTATCGACAGAATCACTCTAGATGCTGTGAAAGTATTGATTCAAGAATATCTGTTTGAATCTCAAAAAGCTGCGAAAGTTCACTCCTCTTTTTTGCGTGGAAGTGAATCCATAAATTGACGCTATTCGTAGATAGCGGATTCATGAAAGCAGCGATAAATGATCGAAATCCCTGAGAATAAATCTACTCTAGTACGTCTGGCAAGTTTAACTCAACGTAAAGTTAAGCCAAACAAAGCGGTCTATGTTTTAGATCCTCCGGATACGCCGCAGGGAACTGATGGGTCATCATTAAATGGTATGCATGTATTAAGGATTATTCCATGGATTTTGGGAATCGGTTTTTTCTTTAGTTTCTTCTATGATCTTGAAGGCATATCGCTCAATGTGTTTTCCTTAAAAATACCAGTAGAAGGACTTATTCGAATACTCACCATCAGCGGACTAATAGGATTTTTTACCAACTGGGTCGCAATCACAATGCTCTTTCGCCCCCAAAAAAAGCGACCCTTACTTGGCCAGGGGCTAGTACCGGCACAAAAAAAAGTAATTGCTGAAAAACTGTCCAATGCTGTAAATAATAATCTCATCAATCCTGAACAGATCAAAATCAAGCTTATACAGTCAGATATACTAACTAATGTTCTGAAAGAACTTGAATCAGGATTAAAAAATCTCAGTCATGATGAGGAGTTCAAAGATGAATTGTTTGAAATAATCTCCGATACAACCAAAGAGTACTTGAGAGATCCAATTGTCCGTGAGAATATTACCACTGTTTTAATGGAACACCTGGAAGGATCATTTTCAGATAAGTCGTTGGAGAAATACCTGTTCAGGGTATATAAAAATCTAAGAAGAGACCATTTAATCAAGACAATTGACAATGCTATTTTAGGCATACCTGAAACCATGTATTCACACAGAGATAGCCTAATGTCAACTATTCATTCGATACCCGATGAAATCAGTTTACACAGTGAAAAACTGGAAGAACTTCTTCTTGCTGGAATCGAAGATATTCTTCATAGAATTGACATTAAAACCCTGATAGAAGATAATTTGAATCGCTATGATGAAGGCAGATTGGAGAATCTTATAAAGAGTTCAACGTTAGACCAACTTAATTATATTAAATATCTTGGATCCATACTTGGAATACTAGGTGGGTTAGTCATCTGGAATCCTATCGTTTCACTGATAGTTCTCGGAACGATTATCGGATCTTATTTTGCATTGGATGCATTACTGTTCTCCTTTAAAAAGAGTTCGTGATACCTATGTGAATTTTCCCATTTAACCACACCTCATCACTACTTATCGCATAAGAAACATTCAAAATACCCGGTCTTACCCTGTAGGACAGACCGAAGCCACCAGAGTAAATTGAGCTATAATTGATTCTGAAATTTTTGTTGCCCAACTCATCCGGATTCCAGATATAAGCGCCTGAAAAAAATACGAACAGAAAACTGTACTGGTTAAGCATCCTTCGACTCTCCATAGAAGCCGTTGAGTAACCAGCAAGGCGGAACTGATCTTCACGAAATCCTCGCATTGTATTCGTCCCACCAAATCGAGATAAATCAAAGTCAAAGTAAATATCCTGAATGGATTGAGAAATATTCAGTGACGGAACAATGATTATCTTATAAGGGAGGGAAATATACCGAACATAATAAAATTCAAACTGATTGATGGAATATCCTAGAAGAGGATTTTCATCTTCAGTGTCATCTTGAATTGTTGCATAACCGGATATTGCCCTTAACTTAAGTGTCGACCCAGATGTTGGTATCCTCCAGTTATTAATTGATTTGTATTCATATTCAATACCAAGTTTAATGCGAGCTTGATTTTGTTGAACGACAAGCTGATCCTTATTGAAATTACTTATTTGGGTATACCTCAGATCAATAGATAAAGATCTCGAAGAGTTAAATCTCCAATTGGTAGAAACCATTGGTTCTACACTGAGATAACTCGATTCAATCTGACGCAAATCTATACCTAAATTATAACCAATAGGTAAACGGCTGATTTCATATTGGTTATAGAGCACATTTAGCCTACTCTCTGCAAGCCCTGTTCGGTGAAACTTTAGATGTAAGTGGCTTGCTGGCACAAATAGATGATTTAAACGTACGGCCCCATGTCCAACCAGTCTGTAACCGCTAGTTACTTTCGGTTCCAATCCTAGCATCAAATCAACGGTATTGGTACGTATTTCGTCAATAGTAAAGTTAGCATAGTATGTACTGTCGGACCGATACAACCCAGCATAATTCGCTTCACTTATATATTCTGATTGGTTTAATCTTATTAAGGCCTCATCGATTCCAGCAGGAGAAAATAGTTTTGGCTTCTCCTTCCCAGTTAATCTCAGAAGTGTCTGTTCACTGAGATGAGTATTACCCTTGAACGTACTGGAAGTCACGAAAACATGTTCTCCCTGGTTTATATCCAATAAAGTAGTTATCCCCAGTTTGGAATCATGAATGAACTCTAGAATGGAAACGGTTGAAAACGGATAACCACTACTGGTTAATGAATCAACGATAGATTTCATGCAACCAGATAGTTCTACATTGCTGAAATAATGACCTTTTATTGATTCGCAAAATGTATACTCATTTGAATCCATCACTTCGTTGAATACACTTCTTGGACCTTTTGTAACATGTATTTTAACAGATTCATGGTTTAATACCTGAATAGAGTCTATTGTTGCCTGAAAGTAACCCTCAGAACTAAGAATCTTAATGAGATGATTCGACTCTTCTGTAATTCTCGTTGAATCGGTCGTAGATATCTCAACTACCACGACTCCCGTTGATGGTCCTGGATCAGGTACAGGGTTAAAAAGAAAAGGCCGTTGAGCAACGCTGATACCAGGGTAGCTCAACAGCCAAATGGTTATAAGTAATATGTAGTGTACCGCCTTCACTTGGAAGGAAGTTATCGTTTATTCGATTATTTCACTAACGAAACGTGGAAGCGCAAAAGAAGCATGATGTATGTCGAAATTATAGTATTTCAAAGATGACTCCATCGATGGCAGTCCGGATTTGACTCTTTCAAGGACATCATTCGACAAGGGATCTATTCCTTTGCTTGCATATGCCATTGACCACATACCTGTTGGATACAAAGGAATGTATGCGAGATACATTTTCGACAATGCGAAGGTATTCTTCAGTGCGCCAAAAACCGATCGCATACTTTCGTGATATGATCCAACCCAAGGACTCTCGGTTTGTCCGGTTAATACACCGTTTTCTGAAAGAACTGAATAGCATTTATCATAGAATTCTTGCTTAAACAAGTCTATAGCTGGACCAACCGGGTCTGAACCGTCTATAATGATCACATCATATTTGTTTGGGACGTTATCTACGAAAGTGAGCCCGTTTTCATACAGAACATGTAATTTAGGATTATCGAAATCCCCAACACCTGGCATGAACAGTTTAGATGCTCTGACCACTGCTTCATCTATTTCGACCATATCTACATGTTCAACAGAAGCATGTTTAAGTACCTCCCTGGCTGTGCCTCCATCGCCACCGCCTATGATTAGTACCCTCTTTGGATTAGGATGTGAGAAGCAAGCTACATGAGCAATCATTTCATGATAGACGAACTCGTCCCGTTCAGATAACATGACCATCCCATCAATGGTCATTAAGTTCCCCCATGTATCCGTTTCGTATACTTCAACCTTTTGAAAAGGTGTTTGCTCAGAAAACAGTACGTTGTTTACTCCTACCGAAAGACCGGTAGAACCGTTATAATACTCCAGATATTGTAGTGGCATGTCAGTATCCCGTTATTCGTACCAGAGAACAGCAGCTGCGAATACAGCCCCACATTCTTTAACCTGGTATTCGATACCAAGGGATTTGACTTCGCGGAGTTTGCGGTTTCGATATTCAAACGCATCAACACACATTTGGCGAACCGTCGCTTCAACGTGGCTTAATGGTTTGGTATCTTCGTGCTCCATGATCACACCTGGTTCCGAATCGTCTTCGGGAATACCGACGGCTATCGCTGCAGATATGATCTCACCAGGTGTAGTGGATCCAATTTGTGCATAAGCTATCGGAATAAGACCACCCTTAGGTAAATTTAGTTCATTCACCTGTCTGCAAGAAGGTGGGACAATTGAGCTCATTCGAACGAGATTAGTGTCTCCAACCCCAGCATCCAATAATGCCATATCGAAAGCGTTAAGAGGCATTCGAGCCTCTCCTTTACCCTTAACAAGCATATAGATATTAGGGGTTCGGACCATTTGATTGGTGAATCCAGTCATGATTTAATAAATATCTGAAGATTATTAGTTTAGAATTTTAACAGCACCGGAGTTCTTGGGCTTGAACAGTAATTCTTCACCCGGACCCACTTTGAACATTCCACGTTTCATTTCCATGCTGGAGACATTCTTGGAAAAAAAATGCTCTTTGATGTATTCTTGAATTATCCATGGATCTATGGTCTCGCCACAGGTGAAAATATCGACGGCAGCATAGTTATATTCCGGCCATGTGTGTATAGCCACATGGGATTCGGCAATGACTACTGTTCCACTAATTCCATGTGGACTAAATTTATGAAAATTATGAGAGATGATACTCGCTTTGGCAGCCCGCGTAGCGGTCAGTAGAATATCCTCGACCAAAGACACATCGTTGATTACGCCTGCATCACAATCGTAGAATTCTACAAGAATTTGTCTACCTAGTGCTTTCATTTACCCCTACCTGTTAGATATAAGTGTTAATTGATGTCTCCGACACTAGACAGTGCCTGAGGGTTGGTCATAAAATGAAAAAAGCAACCTTCAATACCGGGATGGGAGGCCTGCACAAAAGAGCGCAATACTCCCACACCAGATACGAAGTTGCCTTGGATTGCAGTGTTAACTGCGGGCTTTCCGTATTGGGCTTGATTTAACTGAGTATTCAGTATACGTAATACATAAATGTTCAATTTCTTCTATTCGCCTTAAAAGGTAAACGGATGTTGTTTTAATAACCATTCAATTTAAAAAATCGTTTAGCTGTAATAATATTCAAAAAAAGAATATTAAAATCAGCCAATAATTCCTTAAAATCTGAATCGCTACTCTTTGGCATAGAATCAGTTACATTAAACTGATTTTTGATCAAAGAACAATAAATATACGAAGTATTTAATCTATAATGAAAGTATCACCCACAAATTATTCTAAAGAACAGGCCATTGAGAATTACAAAGCGTTGGTTCTTCCTCGAACTATTGAAGATCGAATGCTTATCCTGTTGAGGCAGAACAAAATATCCAAGTGGTTTTCAGGTATTGGTCAAGAAGCCATAGCAGTAGGTACCGCATTGGCAGCCCAGCCTGATGACTACATCATGACGATGCACAGAAATTTGGGAGTCTTTACCACCCGAGGTGTACCTCTATACCCTTTGTTTTGTCAACTTTTCGGTAAGCGTGATGGATTCTCAAAAGGTCGTGAACGCTCTTTCCATTTCGGTATTCTTGATTACAAAATCGTAGGTATGATTTCGCATCTAGGTGCCATGCTTCCGGTTGCTGATGGATTAGCGCTTGTCTCCAAACTAGAAAAACGAAATCAAGTTACATTTGCATTCACTGGAGATGGATCGACTTCTGAGGGTGAATTTCATGAAGCTTTAAACTTGGCCGCTGTCTGGGATCTACCGGTCGTATTTGTGATCGAGAATAATGGGTATGGACTATCTACACCGGTAAGTGAGCAATATAAATGTAAGGCTTTGGTCGATCGTGCCATTGGATATGGTATGGAAGGATTTAAAATCGATGGAAATGACCTCAATGAGGTGATCAGCACCATGAAAAAAGGACGTGAACTGGCATTGAAAGGCAAACCCGTTTTTATTGAAGCGATGACTTTCAGAATGCGAGGACATGAGGAGGCTTCCGGAACTTCATATGTTCCAAAAGAATTATTTGAAGAATGGGAAAAAAAAGATCCCATCCTTCGGTACGAAGCATATCTTAAAAAAGCTTATGGCGTTACAAACGAAGAAATAAACTCCATCAAGAAAACTCAAAAAGAGTCTATTAAAATGGATGTTTTGAATGCCCTGGAGTGTCCATTTCCTGATTTCAATGAATCTGAGGAAACGAGCGCCGTATATGCGAACTTAAATGCCATCGACGTTCCAGTAGTCACGTTTGGGAAAGATGTTTCAGATTTATATGCCGATTCTGAGCAAATCCGATATGTTGATGGGATAAGAAATACATTGAATGCGGTGATGGAACTAGACCCAAAAACAGTAATTATGGGTCAGGATATCGCTGAATATGGAGGTGTTTTCAAGATTACTGAAGATTTCTACAAGATCTATGGGAAAGACCGAGTTAGAAACACACCGATTATTGAAGCTGGGGCACTTGGTGCTGCTTATGGAATGGCTCTTGAGGGATATCGTCCTGTTGTTGAAATGCAATTTGCAGACTTCATTTCATGTGGTTTTAATCAAATCGTTAACAACCTGGCTAAATCACATTATCGTTGGTCATCAGGAATCAATGTCACTATAAGATCACCTTATGGTGGTGGCGTAGGAGCTGGACCATTCCACTCTCAATGCCCAGAAGGATGGTTTATGCAGCACGCAGGTCTCAAAGTAGTTGTACCTGCTACCGTTGAAGATGCACAACAGTTGACCTGGAGCTCTTTATTCGATCCAAATCCGGTATTACTATTTGAACACAAGAAATTATACCGAAGTCTAAGGGGACCAAAACTAAACAACCTAACGTTCGAGGAACTTGGAAAATCGAAGGTCTTCAGACCTGGTAAAGATGCATCTATAATCACCTATGGAATGGGTGTTTACTGGGCTAATAATTTGGTTAATACCATATTTGAGAGAACTGGAATTGACATCGAAATCCTAGACCTTAGATGTCTTTTACCAATCGATAAAGCAGGCATTATTGAATCAGTAAAACGAACAGGAAGGGTACTTTTACTTCAGGAACCATCCGAATTCATGGGACCCATGAGTGAGGTTGCGGCAATTATTGCAACAGAAGGATTTGAATATTTGGATGCCCCAATACAGAGATGTTCTTCTCTGGACACGCCGATTCCGACCAGTACAAAACTTGAGGAGGGTTATTTAGCTAGTTACAGACTTGAACAAGCAATTGCCAGGTTACTAAAATACTAATCAACAAACACGTCGGATAAACATAACGAGTATGTCAGAGGGTTCCAGTTTAGAGAACCCTTTGACAGCTTTGTCAGCGTCTAGTACTGCTTCAAAACACCCAAATATTCGATCAACTGAATATAATTTTGATTCTTTGACGAGGTTGTTGAAGTAATACTCACTTTTGATTCCAACTTTACTTCGAATTTCAGCATTTGCGACCCCTTTTTGGGTCAATCTGAGAATTTGCCAAATGTTACCATAGTAACTATAAAAAAAAGCTAACAATCGAAGTACTTCTCCTACCTCAGAAGTTTTTGAATTATGAAGCATCTGATTGGAGAGCTTTAGGCTTTTTTGAAGATCTTTTCTGTTTATGGCATCTTTGAGATCGAAGATATTGATTTCTTTGGTTATCAGAACATGCTGATCAATGTCAGTAACTGTAATAGACTCACCGGTCTTTTTTCCATTTGCAATTTTATTGATCTCACCAGTAATTGCTTGGACATCTGAACCAATACGTTCGACTAACATCATCGATGCTTGAGGCTCGATACCCACTTTAAACTGAAACTGAGTCCATTTCTGAATCCATTGAGGTAGTTGATTCTCATTAATGGGTTCAAACTTTGCAAATCCAATGTGTGAGTTGTTGGTGACGAGTTTACCGAGTTTTGTGTTACCGGGTAACTTAGTATCTGTTATCACTAGTACAGTCGATGGATTAGGCTTTTCAAAGTAGTACAAAAGCTCAGCGACATCTCCATCATGATTCGACTCAGTACTGTCTAGATCTTCAGTATCCTGTGTGTCTTTTTTAGAACGGCCAAGAGATGCAGAAAGGTCACGTAGGATTACTATTCGCCGGTCAGCCATCATAGGGAAGCTTTTAGCGGCAGAAATAACCACACTCAAATTGGTTTCATTTCCATAAAATATATCCATGTTGAAAGCTCGTAATTCTTCAGGCATGGATTCTATGATAGCTTGTTGAAATGAATCAATAAAAAATGATTCATTCCCGCAAATAAAATAGACTGGCAAAATGTCTCCAGCCACAATTTCTTTTCTTGCAGCTGGATAAATGTCAGTAGTTATTTTATTGATAGCCAATTAGATCACCCGATTATGGATACAGTCTTCCGAGTGTTCTTGGAAAAGGGATAGTTTCCCTAACGTGTTTAAGTCCACACAACCAGGCTACGGTCCGCTCGAGTCCCAGTCCAAAGCCTGAATGTGGCACTGATCCAAACTTACGAAGGTCAAGATACCAGCTGAATGACTCAACGGGAAGTTCGTGTTCAGCAATTCGCTCCATTAATAAGTCAAGGCTTTCCTCGCGCTGTCCTCCACCTATAATTTCACCGTATCCTTCTGGTGCAAGCATATCTACTCCTAGTGCGACTTTATCATTTTCAGGGTCTCGCTTCATGTAGAATGCTTTGATTGCCGATGGATAACCATATACCATGATCGGAGTCTCAAACTGCATGGTCAGGATGGTTTCATCCGATCCCCCTAGATCGTCACCCCAGACTTTCTCAAGAGCTGATTTTCTCCATACCGGAATGTTTCGAAGATCTTCCTCGATTTCTTCTAATCGGGTTCTGATATCTTTTAATTGCTTCTCAATTTGTACTTTTCGACCTTTTTTAGCCTGACCTACTTCTTTTTCAAGTTCTTTGATCTCACCGTGTAGTGACACTTCTTCTACCCTTCGTGAGGTTTCCATATCTTCCAGCAACTTTCTTGTTTTGTCGCTGGTCAGAATTTCAATGGCTTCTGTGTATGTGATTCGTGGAAATGGTGTTTTAACTTTCTCAAGCATGGTTGTATTTCGACCTAAAATCTCTAGTTCTTTACTTCTTCTTGAGAGGACTCGTTCTACAAGAAATGATATCATTTCCTCTGCAAGATCCATGTTCATTTCCAGATCGTAGAATGCCATTTCGGGTTCAATCATCCAGAATTCAGTTAGATGTCGACGTGTTTTGGATTTCTCAGCACGAAATGTTGGACCAAAGGTATAAATCTTGCCATGCGCCAGCGCCATAGCCTCACCGTAAAGTTGCCCAGACTGCGTCAGGTAGGCTTTTTCTTCGAAATATTGTGTTTCAAATAGCGTCGATGTCCCTTCTACAGAGTTTCCCGTGAATATCGGAGCATCCATCTGTATGAATCCTCGTTCCTGGAAAAACTTATGAATAGCGAAAATGATTTCGTTTCTGACTCTCATCACGGCCCACTGGCGCTGGGATCGTAACCAAAGATGCCGATTTTCCATCAAAAACTCGATACCGTGATCCTTTGGTGTAATTGGATAATCTTGTGTAATCTGGTAGATTTCCAGATCCTGAACATGAAGTTCATAGCCGCCAGCACTTCGTTCGTCTTCTTGTACACGACCAATTAACTTGACCGCACTTTCTTGTGTTAAGGAGTTGGCTTTTTGAAAAATCTCTTCGCCAACATCCTCCAATGATACAATGCATTGAAGAAGTCCGGTGCCGTCTCGAAGTATCAGAAATACTAATGACTTACTTTCACGTTTGTTGTAAATCCACCCATTCAAAGTCACAGTTTTGCCATCGTAATTCGATAGTTCATTAATGTAAATTAATTGCTTTTTGCTCATTTTTCTTCAGGTAATAACAGTGTTTCAGAAAATTGTGAAGTTTCAAAAAAATCAGTGGAAAATTGTTGGATGTCGGTTACCGATACATTGTCTATCTGTTCAACCAATTCATCAAGTTGGATATAACGATCGTAGTAAATTTCACTCTTCGCCAAACGGGTCATGCGATTACTCATACTCTCTTGAGCGAGTAACAGCTTGCCTTTGAGTTGTGCTTTGGCTTCTGCGAGCTCATTATCGCTTACAACATCGTCTTTAAGCTTTCTAAACTCCTCATGGATAAGTTCTTTCACATGTGTCACATAGTCTTTGTCAGTACCAACATAAACACCAAACATTCCGGTATCGGAATAAGCTTGATTAAATGAACTGATGGAGTAGCAGTATCCGTATTTCTCACGGATGTTCTGATGTAAGCGACTACTCATCCCTCCACCAAGAAGCGTGTTCACCAACAGTAATTTGTAGCGTTCCGGGTCGTCGTTTGATAACGACCTTCGACCTGTAACGAAATGGGTCTGCTCGATAACTTTAGTCAGAGTTTTTGATGATGGCGCATATGGCGTTAATACCTGCTTTTCAAAATTCGTATTTACTCCATTGGATGATTTTCCGTAGAATTCATCGACTATGGATACAACTTCGTCATGTGTTATATTTCCAGCCACAGAAATAATAATATTGGTTGGAGTGTATTTGTTGTTGATGTAATTGTATAAATCGTCCCGTTTAAAGCCTGAAACAGTAGATTCGTAACCTATTATTGGTCGTCCAAGGGGATGTTGATTAAAAATTTGTCCTGTAAATTCTTCGAAGATGTAATCGTCTGGATTATCCCGATACATTTTCATTTCTTCAATAACAACCTTTTTCTCTTTATCGATTTCATCTGTTGGTAAAGCAGCATGCTGTACCATATCTATGAGTATATCCAATGAGCGGTGCAATTCGGAATCCAGGCAACGAACATAATAACAGGTATATTCGGAAGAGGTAAATGCGTTTAAATATCCACCCGCAGACTCAATGCCATGAACTATCTCGAAAGCTGATCTTGAGTTAGTGCCTTTAAACAGCATATGTTCCAGAAAATGTGTAATACCAGCGACATTAGCATCCTCATGGCGGCTACCGGTTTTGACCCATATCCCAACTGACAGACTTCGTACAGACTCTATAGTTTCAGTAATGATACGAAGTCCAGAGGAATGAGTGGTTTTATGTATATACTCTAGTTCTGATGACATAAATCTTTTGATAATTAAATAAGAAAAGCGCCATCAACACAACATCGATGGCGCTTTGAAAGGTAATGAATTAAGCAGAATTTATTCGTTTGGAATAAGTGCTTTTCTTGATAAACGGAGTTTACCGCCGTTTTCAATTTTAAGTAAAATCACTCTCACTTTATCCCCCTCCCGTAAAACATCCTCGACTTTGTCGATTCGTTTATGGTCGATTTCAGATATATGAAGGAGCCCCTCTTTACCTGGAAGAAGTTCTATGAATGCACCGTACTCCTTGACTGATTTTACTAAGCCATCATAAATCTCACCTTCTTCAAGTGATCCGGTTATCGCTTTGATTCTTGCGATAGCAGCGTCGGCGGCATCAGCATCAACTGCCGAAACTACGACGATTCCTTTGTTGCCTTTTTCTTCGATACTGATTTCAGTACCGGTCTCGCGTTGGATACCTTGGATTACTTTACCGCCTGGGCCAATTACTGCACCAATCTGGTCGGCATTGATTTCCATCTTACGGAAAGTTGGAGCGTATCGAGAAAGTTCGGTTCTTGGAGTTGAAATAGACTCGGCCATTTTTTCCAGAATATGTAGACGACCATTACGGGCATCCAACATCGCTTCTTCCATCACTTCAAACGAAACACCCGTTACTTTGATGTCCATTTGGCATGCTGTGATTCCATCAACCGTACCGGTTACTTTGAAATCCATGTCACCAAAGTGATCTTCTTCTCCCTGGATATCGGATAAAACTACTGTTTTACCATTTCCAACGATCATCCCCATTGCAATACCTGCAACTGGTTTTTGCATCGGAACACCAGCATCCATTAATGCCATAGATCCACCACAGACCGATGCCATTGAAGAGGAGCCATTTGACTCAAGAATATCAGAGACAACCCGGATCGTGTATCCGAATTCTTCCTGTGTTGGAAGCATCTTCTTGAGTGCGCGTTCGGCCAGATTGCCGTGACCAACTTCACGTCGACTCAGTCCCAAACGGGTACGAATCTCACCAGTTGAGTATGGGGGAAAGTTGTAATTCAACATGAACTTCTTCGGTTCGTTGTCGAACAAAGTGTCAATTGACTGCTCGTCTTTTTTAGAACCGAGAGTAACGCTAACCAAAGCCTGAGTTTCACCACGGGTAAATATTGCAGAACCGTGGGTACGTGGCAGATAACCAACTTCAGTCCAGATGGCACGAATATCGGTCGGCTTACGTCCATCAATTCGGAAGTGCTCGTCGAGAATCAGATTACGAAGCACATCACGTTGATAATCGTGGCAATAATCATTGATAACTGATTCCATATCGGGATACTCTTCTGCAAGTTTCTCTTGCACCTCAGCTACGATTTCTTTGATTGCAGCTGAGTATGCTTTTTTTGTCGAACCGGCTTTAGAAGTGGTTATGAATCTGGTTCCAATAATTTCTTTGATTTTACCAAGCAGTTCTTCGTCTTTGCCTTCAATGACTAATTCACGTTTTTCTTTACCGAACTCTTTTTGAAGTTCAAGTTGGAAGTCGCACAGTTTTACAATAGCAGCATGTCCAACACGGATTGCCTGAATCATTTCCTGCTCGGAGACTTCATCCATCTCACCTTCAACCATGGCAACGCTGTCGCGCGTACCACCGAGTACCATGTCGATATCAGATGTTTTGAGTTCAGCAACCGTTGGATTTACGATAAACTCACCATTTACTCGACCTACACGGACTTCAGCAATCGGATTCTCAAAAGGAACATCAGATAACATCAACGCAGTTGAGGCAGCCGTTCCGCCAATAACGTCACCGTCGTTTTGTCCGTCAGATGAGATTACTTGAACCATGATCTGTACTTCATTAAAATATCCCTCCGGAAACATCGGACGGATGGTTCGGTCGATCAGGCGTGCCGACAGAATTTCTTTGTCAGATGGACGACCTTCGCGCTTAATAAATCCACCTGGGAATTTACCTGCTGCAGCATAGTTTTCGCGGTAATCTACAGACAGCGGGAAAAAGTCTTGTCCAGGACGAGACTCAGATGCCCCTACTACGGTTGCAAGGACCATCGTGTCACCGATTCGTGCAACTACAGAACCATGCGCTTGCTTGGCCAAACGGCCGGTTTCTATTGAAAGCACCTTACCTGGTGCATATTCTACTTGTCTAAATTCAGCTTTCATTCTTTCTCTTTCGTTTTCGTCTTTGCTGTGCGTTCGATAGAGAGTTGATTGAGCGTATCATATGTAATGAACCGTTCAATCAACTCTACGCAACACACAAAAAAGGGCACGAGGTTTTCCCGTGCCCTGGTATGGTATACTTTTATTTTCTGATACCTAATTCGGCAATAAGCTTTCTATAACCTTCGATGTCTTTCTTCATCACATAGTTGAGTAAACGACGACGCTTACCTACTAATTTGAGAAGACCCAGTCGAGTTGAGTGGTCTTTCTTATGCTCTTTCAGGTGTTCTGTAAGTCTGTTGATACGCTCGGTAAACAGGGCGATCTGTGCTTCTGCTGAACCGGTGTCGATATTACTTTTGCCAAATTTGCCAAAAATCTCTTTTTTCTCTTCAGAAGATATATTCATGATATATGTTCTCCGCTTTAGATGTTACTATGCTAAAGTAGATTTACGTTAGCAGCAGAAATTTTTTCCGCTAAGCCTGAAATATACTCATTTATTCAACTTCAAACAACTTTCACGGTCCAGATTGAGTTGTTGAACCAATTCATCCTTACCTTTGAACGACTTTTCGTCACGGATTCGTTTGATGAACTTGACCGAGACTATTTTACCATAGATATCTGCATTAAAGTCAAAGATGTGTACTTCTATGGATCTCTTTTTTTCATCATTAAATGTTGGGCGATAACCTATATTCATCATTCCAAAGTAGCTGTTTGAATCCTTTTCGATTTCGACCTGAACGGCATAAACTCCATTTTTAGGCACTACCTTTCTGGAATCAGTCAAACGTAGATTTGCAGTTGGAAAACCTATTGTTCGTCCACGTTTATCACCGTGTATAACGAGTCCACTTAGCTCATAATCACGACCGAGATAGTTTCGAACCAAGTCGACTTCGCCACTATTCTCCAAAGTTTTTCGAATCAATGTAGAACTTATAGTTGAATCTCCAATTTCCTGAGCCTCGATTACATATACGTCAAAGCCATATTTCGAGCTCATATTGTTGACAGAGGTGATTGTTCCTTCCCTATTTCTTCCGAATTGATGATCGTACCCAATGATAAAACCAGATACTCCAATTTTTTTGATCAGAATATCTTCTATGAATTCGTTAGATGTCAGCAGAGAAAAGTCTCGGGTAAATGGGATTACAATCATCATGTCGACACAGAGATCACTTAAATCTTTAGCTCTTTCTCTTAATGTCGTGAGGAGTTTGACCTCATTTGTACCAGCGTTGATTACTTCACGAGGATGTGGATCGAAAGTAACCACAACACTTCTGGCTTGTTTCTCCCGCGCAACTTCTACGAGTTTTTGAATCAAGGCTTGATGGCCTTTATGCACGCCATCAAACGTACCTACAGTCAAGACAGTATTGGCATCAAAAACTACCTCAGAAAAAAATACCGGATTCGCCATCTGGGTCTAAATTTGTTAAAAGTGCTTCAATACTCATTGCCTGATCAATTGTATAGTTTCCGTTCCGGGTTCTACAAAGTCCGGTCAGATGAGATAAAGTTCCGAGCATCGGACCGATATCATGAGCAATTGACCGTATGTAGGTTCCTTTACTGCAAAGAATATCGACAACAAAAATGGGCGGGGCAAATTCGGTGAGTTCAGCCGAGAATATTTCTACATGTCGAACTTTTCGTTCAATTTGTTTTCCAGCCCGGGCCATTTTGTACAACGGTACACCTTTATGCTTAACGGCAGAGTACATGGGTGGTATTTGCTCAATTGAACCTGTAAATCTGGATTTTAAAATTTGCTCAACGTCTTGTTGAGTAATGTGCTCATAGGTTGAACGAGCATCGATTTCGGTTTCAGAATCGTAACTAGGCGTACTTGCACCCAAAGTGATGGTTGCTCTGTATCCTTTTGTACCAACCATTAGTTCATCGATCATTTTAGTGGCTTTACCTGTACAAACGATCAGAACTCCAGTTGCTAAAGGATCAAGCGTACCGGCATGACCAACTTTTTTAATACCGATCAGCTTTCTGATGAGACCTACAACACGGAAACTGGTCCAATGGTAAGGTTTATCAACAACAAATACAGCACCCGCCTTCCAATCGGCGTCTGTTTTGGGTAGATTCGTGGCCGTAAATACGGGAGTATCAGTGTTTGGAACTGAATCTTCCACCTAAATCAAGATTTATCTGAGGATGAACGCTCTTCCTGAATCTTTTTGAACAGGGATTCGATTTTACTCACATAATCTGCTGTGTCGTCCAGGTAGAAATGGATCTCAGGGATACGTCGAAGTTGGTTTCTAAGCAGGGATGCAAGTTCTGATCTGATGAGCGCGGTTTTATCCAGAACATGTTCAAAAATCTGCTGGGAATCCCCATTAGGAGCATAAACACTCAAATAGACTTTAACGATCATCAAGTCATCGGATACTTTCACTGATGTAATGGTAATGATAGATCCGTTCTGGAATCGTTGTAAAATAGGTCCCAGGTCACGTTTGACCTGGGATGCTAATCTCTCGGTACGGATACTCATTGATTCAGCTTACGTTTAGTCTCTGTGATTTCATATCCTTCTATAACGTCACCAACGCGTAAATCATTGTAATTATGGATACCGATACCACATTCGTATCCGGACGACACTTCTCTGACATCGTCCTTGAAGCGTTTTAGAGAGGAAATTACACCGTCATAAATAACGATTCCATCACGTATAAGACGAATTTTCGTATTTCTGTTCAATTTACCTTCGGTTACATAACATCCAGCGATGGTTCCGATATTCGGTACCTTAAAGGTTTCACGAATATCGACAGATGCAACTATTTTTTCTCCCAGTTCTGGGCTCAACATACCTTCAAGAGCATCTTTAACAGCATCTATTGCGTCATAGATTACGCTAAACAGACGGATGTCAATCTCTTCTCTTTCAGCAAGTTTTCGTGCATTTGCGGTTGGACGAACCTGAAACCCGATAATAACCGCATCTGATGCTGATGCTAATAGAACGTCAGATTCTGAGATCGCTCCAACACCTGTGTGTATGATATTGACCTTGACTTCTTCTGTTGAAATCTTCTGAAGTGAACCGCTGAGAGCTTCTATTGAACCATCCACATCACCCTTAACGATGAGATTGAGCTCTACGATATTACCTAGAGCCATTCGTCGGGCAATATCATCCAAAGTGAGATGTTTCACTTTACGCAGGTCTTGTTCTCGTTTGATTTGCTGGCGTTGATTCGCAATTTCTTTAGCTGTTTTTTCATCCTGAGTGACAACAATTTTATCACCAGCTAATGGCAATCCATCAAACCCTGTGAGCTGAATCGGTTTGGAAGGTCCAGCTTCCGTAATCTTCTCGCCAAGTTCGTTTTCCATCGCACGAACACGACCAGAATACTGTCCGGCAACAAAAGGATCTCCTACACGCATCGTTCCTTTTTGGATCAGTACATTCGCAACGACTCCCTTGCCTTTGTCAACTTTGGTTTCAAGAACCACACCAGATGCACGACGATTTGGATTCGCCTTTAGATCCATCAGTTCAGCTTCGATGAGTACTTTTTCAAGTAACTCATCAATACCTTTTCCTGTATGAGCAGAAACTTCAGCACATTGTGCTTTACCGCCCCATTCCTCAATAATAACATTGTGATCCGACAATTGCTGTTTGATCTTGTCTGGATTGGCCTCTGCCTTATCCATTTTATTCAAAGCAACAACAATTGGAACGCCACCAGCCTGAGCGTGATTAATGGCTTCAATCGTCTGGGGCATAACACGGTCATCGGCAGCAACGACCAGAATTACAATATCCGTTGCCTGGGCACCACGTGCTCGCATCGCAGTAAAGGCCTCATGACCCGGTGTATCCAGAAACGCTACTCTTCTTCCATCAGGAAGTTTAACTTCATAAGCGCCAATATGTTGGGTTATCCCACCAGATTCTCCTGCCGTAACTTTTGTTTTTCTGATGTAATCAAGCAACGATGTTTTTCCGTGATCCACATGTCCCATCACGGTAACAACTGGGGCTCTGAATTCAAGATCTTCCGGATTGTCTTCATCCTCAATCACTTCCTCTGTAAGTTTCTCTGCATCAACAAAACGAATGTCTCGATCAAATTCAGCGGCAATGAGTTCAATACTTGATGCATCTAGGCGCTGATTGATAGACACAAACATGCCCAAGGACATACATGATGTGATCACCTTGTTCACCGGTACGGCAAGAAGATCTGCAAGATCGCTGACAGTAATAAATTCGGACAGTTCAATAGTACTTCCCGCTTCCCTATCCAGTTCTTCCTGAAACTCTTTTTCAGCGGCGATTTCATCACGACGAAGTTTACGACGCTTTTGTCTCTTCTTCCCGGCACCTCCCTGTAGAAGAGCCATCGTTTCCTTCATCTTGGATTCGACATCCTCTTCAGTGACTTTACCCCCTTTTTTGCCTGTAATCCGTTTTTTCTTTTTACGAGCCTCTGCCGAATCCTCCTCAGCAGTTTTTACAGGTGGAGTTACTGATTTGGTATCTTCCTGTTTTGATTGAATCAGTTTTTTCTTCTTTTTCCTTTTTTTCCGTACAGGTTCATCATCTGGGGCAACTATTGCAGGTGATGGTACGTCGATTTTTCCGATTACTCTTGTTCCTTTGAGTCTTTCTGCTCGCGCGCGAATCACATCGGGTTCAACGTCTTCCGTCTCTTCCTTGGCTACATCAAGTACGTCCGATTTATCTTCTTTCTTCGCATCACCAGCAGATAATTTCGGTTCTGAATTTGTGTCAGATGTTTTAACAGAAGTAGTTAGCTCAATTTGAACAGAGCCATCCGATGGGGGATCAATTTTTCGTGTCTCGGTTTTTCGTTCTGAAGAAGTGTCTACTTTTGATTTTTCAGAAACCGTGATTATCACAGATTCGGACTTCTCGACAGTTTCAACCGTACTTTTTGTGGGTTCATCCTTTTCAGTTAGAAGGTTTTCAACCGGATGAATCGGTAATTCGCTGTCAATTGGTGCTAAATCTTCAATTGGGTCAAGAAATACCGTATCCAGCGTTATTTTTTCGTTTCTGGATCCCTGGATAGCAGATCTTCTGTTTTCATATTCTTCTCTACTTTTTTCATGTTCGCGGCTTTTAGCTTTGTCCTCACCGTAATTCCTCTCAATTACCTCATACATTTCATGTGTAATTGTGAAATTTGGTTTGTTTTCTGCTGCTATTCCTTTTGAAGTCAACAGATCGACAATAGACTGGGTCGTTACATTGAACTCAGATGCTACTTTGAATAATTTCTTTTTACTTGTGTCAAACGACATTCTTATCCGCTTCCTTTTTTTTCAGTTTACAGGACTCTAATCAATATTACGTATCCTACATAGAATCGTCTTCAAATTCTACTTCTATGATCTTGATCATATTGTTGGCCGTATCCATATCAATTTTTCCATCCAGGCGTCTGTGCAACTCTTTAGCTCCCAGATTAAGCACATCTCGTGCTGTATCACAACCCATATCAAATATCGCCTGGGTTACTTCATCACCAAAATCATCAACGAATTCAAAGATGTCGATATCGTCTTCTTCTTCTACTTCGCGATATACATCAATTTCACACTCTGTGAGTAATGATGCTAATCTGATATTTACTCCACCTTTTCCGATCGCTTTAGAAACTTGATCAGCCGGAACAACCACTTTAGCGTGTTTATTATCAGGACTTAGGTCGACATTCAAAACATCAGCAGGTTGTAATGCACGGCGAATAAATTCTTTTTTGTCTTTGGTGAAATTGATGACATCGATATTTTCGTTACATAATTCACGAACGATTGAGTGTATTCGGATTCCTTTCATTCCTACACATGCGCCGACAGCATCTATCCGCTCATCGTGAGAGACCACTGCGACTTTACTCCTGTCACCAGGTTCACGTACCGATTTAATGATCTCTATGATCCCATCAAAGACTTCAGGAATTTCGTTTTCAAATAATCTTTCCAGAAACAACGGGGATGTTCTTGATATGATTACGGCAGGATTACCGTTTTCACGTTTGACCTCAACGACCACAGCCCGGATCGTATCGCCCTTGCGGTATCGGTCTTTATAGATTTGGTGGCTTTTGGGAAGAATGAGTTCAACACCGTTATGGTTGACCAAAATATCTTTTGGCCGAACCTGGTAAACGTCTCCCAAAATAATTTCACCCACTCTTTCGGAGTAATCTTCAAACACATTATCCTTCTCGATTTCACGAATCCGTTGAGCTAGTGTTTGTTTGGCCATCATAACTGAACGGCGACCAAAATCTTCAATGTGGATTTCCTGGGCAAACTCATCGTAGAGCTCTACATCTGGGTCAAATTTTTGTGCTTCAGTGATTCCAATTTCGTTCGCTGGATTAGTGATTTCGGAATCAGGTACAACTTCACGAACATGAATCATCTGTATCTCTCCCCTGTCTGGATTGAGAATCACCTGAAAAGATTCATCACTTTCGTATTTTTTTCGGATCATCGATCTGAAAACATCTTCCAGAATGTTCAATAACATGTCACGGTCGATGCCCTTCTCCTTGGCAATTTCAGAAAAGGAATGGATAATAAGTTTGGAAATATCAGTTTGCATGTAATTCTCCGATTACGGCCAAAAAATGTGTGTTAAAATGCGGGTAATATTTTGAGCTCCAGAACAGTGGATCTTTCAATGCTAAGATTACCATCCTTGCCCATTTCAAGTTCAATGTGCGTATCGTTGTATCCAGTAAAAGTACCTTTAAAAGATTTAGCGCTCTTATCCCAGGTACATTTAACAGATGCTTTTCGTCCGATATTTTTTTTGTATTGCCTGATATCTTTGAGAGGCCTATCTAGTCCTGGTGAAGAGACGTTTAACGTATATTTCCCTTCGATAAAACCTTTTGAATCAATCAAGAAGGATATCTCACGGGAAATCTTCGCACAGGTCTCAATATTCAGGCCAAAATCTACATGATCCACATACACATAAATAAGTGTACTTTTGTCAGAACCCTTGACTTCAAGATCAACCAGAAAAACATCGTAGTCCTGAAGTACGGATACTACTATATCATTAATTTTTTGGTTCAATGTGATCATGGAATTCTTGTAAAAAAGGTACAAAAAAAAGTGAGGGCTTTTGGCGCTCACTTTTTACAGTATGGAAAGATAGCGTTTAATCCCATTTTTTACAACAAAGATGCGATTTCAATTCAGAACAAATTTTATAGTACCTACGTTATGAAATCGTGTAAACTATTTCTGTCAGTCGATTTGATTTTGTAATTTATGGGACATACAACCCTTAGAACCTGCAACTTTAATCATGATTTATAAATTGTGCCTATTGATTGGTTTTCTGTTGCAGATGTGTTCTACAACTAAAAACGATTCCATAGTTCCTGCTGTCCCCATAACTGGTCGTCAGTTGGAGTATGTCGGCAAGTTGAGCTTTCTTGATGAAGAAAAGGCAGTTTCAAGTATTGATATTGCACTGGCTGATAACGATCAGACCAGATCGCTTGGGCTCATGGATGTGAAAGAAATGAAACAGAATGGTGGAATGTTGTTTATTTTTGATACTCAGGAGCGGCTTAATTTTTGGATGGCTAACACACCATTGCCACTTGATTTAATTTTCGCTAATCAATCCATGAAAATCGTCCATATACATCACAACGCTGTTCCATTTTCCACTATTGGTATCGATTCGGTGTACCCGGCAAAATACGTCATTGAAGTAAACGCCGGTTACGCTGTCCAGAACGATCTGAGAGCTGGAATGTCTTTTAGTTATACACTCAATTAATGCTTTGCTCATTATGAAAACACTATTTGTACTTATTACTGTCTTGGTGATATTGTCTGGGTGTTCTAATCAATCAGAACCCGTGGCTACCAGAGAAATCAAGTTCAACGTTGCCGGTATGTATTGTGATGGGTGCGTCAAGGCGATCGATCAGCGAATGAACAGGTTCGAGGGAGCACAAAATGTCTCTGTAACTCTCGAAGATAGTACTGTAATCGCGACTTTCCCTGAAAGTAAAATTCCAAGTGATGAAGAACTCCAGACAATGCTCGAAGAAATGGGCTATAGTTATATAAAACCAGAAGAAACCGAATGATTACCCTAAACAACGTTACCAAGTCATATAAGGATCCAATCTCGGGTTCGGACAACTTAATTCTGAATGTGCCAAAGTTGTCCTTTGAAAAGTGTGTTGCTTACGGACTTTTCGGTCCATCAGGATCAGGGAAAACCACTCTTTTACATCTCATATCAGGTTTAATACTACCTTCAGCAGGCTCAGTAAAAGTCGCGGGAAATGAAATTACATCACTGTCCGAATCCGCTCGGGACAGATTCAGGGCGAACCACATTGGATATGTGTTTCAATCCTTTAATTTGCTAGATGGCTATACTGCTCTAGAAAATGTCATGCTTGGCATGGTTTTTTCTGGGAAGAAATCTGATGTCCAAAAAGCTGAAACAATGCTCGAAAGAGTTGGACTCAAAGATCGCATGCATTTCAAACCTGGACAGCTGTCTGTGGGGCAACAACAACGTGTGTGTATTGCCAGGGCTTTGATCAATGATCCGGAAGTACTATTAGCCGACGAGCCAACAGGTAATCTTGATCCCAAAACAACCAAAGAGGTTCTTAACCTGATTTTTGAACAGACAGCAAACAAAACATTACTGCTGGTCACGCACGAGGCTCATGTACTCAATGAATTCAATAATCAGGTTGATCTGAAACCATTCACCCCTCACTACCAAGATATATGAGTCTGTTTTCAATTGTACTAAAAAATTTGAAGAGCAGACCTCTGAGCTCAATATTGACCGTTTTTTCAGTGTTAATCGGAGTCGCTCTAATCATTTCTATTTCTGTTGTCCAAAAACAGACCGAAGTGAGTTACGGCCAAACTAGTGTCGGATACGATTTAATATTTGCAGCTAAAGGAAGTCAGCTTCAAACTACCTTGAATGCGATCTATCATTTGGAGACTTCCACGGGAATCATTCCCTATCAACTCTATGAATTCGCGAAACGTGATCCTCGAATTGAAAACGCTTTCCCACTCTACGTTGGAGATAGTTTCAACGGATTCAGAGTAGTAGGCACGGTACCTGATTTTATTGACTCGGCTCAACCCAGAAAGGACCAAAATTTCAAAATTGCGGAGGGAACAAATTTTTCAGAGCCTTTGCAGGCTGTACTGGGATCTCAGGTTGCCGCACGTACTGGATTAACCATTGGCGATGAGATTCAGTTATCTCATGGATTAGCGGAACCTGCTGAAGGCGTCGAAGAGAGAGTCCATGATAATGCACCCGTAGTGATTGTCGGGATACTCGAGCAAAGTAACACTGCTAACGACCGTGTGATATTTACCGATCTGTACACCACGCATGCATTGCACGACCCCTCATTTCATGTCGAAGATCTACACGAAGAACATGAACATGACATGACTGAAATGTCCGATTCACTCCATTCCGAGATTTCTATCAAGGATATGATTCAGCTTAAGGAAATCGATGCTTTGTTGGTTAAAATGAAAGATCCGGCTGCTGCACTTCAACTAGCTGGAATGATCAACTATCCGACTCCTGCTAATCCATTATTGGCAAGAAGTATGATGCGGGATCCATTTTTCCAGTTTAAAAACCAGATCATGGCCGTTGTACCAGCGATGCAGATCATGGCTTTGATGTCAATTGTTGGAAACGCCGAAGTTGTTTTAGAGTACGTTGCCTGGTTTGTGATTATTGTGGCTATGATCGGAGTTTTGATCGCAATCTACAACACGATGGAATCTCGTAGAGGTGATATCGCTGTGATGCGGGCATTAGGTGCAAGCAGAACTCATATCTTATTGATTATTATACTTGAGTCCGTTGTCATCACATTCTTGGGTTCATTACTTGGTCTTTTAGCCGGACATTTTATCGTTGCACTCATTATTCCATTTCTTGCTGATGTCGCTGGAATTGTTATTACAGCTTTTATAGTTGACTCTACCCAATGGACATACATTTCGTTAGTGATTTTCATTGGCGCAATTTCTGGATTAATTCCAGCGTTGAAAGCCTATCAAACTGAAGCTGTTAACTACTTAGGATCTGGGAAGTAAACTATGTTACTTAATTTCATTATTATATCTATTTCAACTCTTCTTTCATTTTGGGGATTCACGGAATCAATTGACAGTAAATCAACAATCTCTGAATCGAATATTGTGCTTTCAATTAATGGTGATCCACTTTATTTCAAAGATCTACGAAAGTACCGTATGGGTGCCAAACAAGCTCCCGCAGACATCAAAAAATATGATGGAAAAACGGTTTCCATTGTTGGTTTCATGGTACCATTCGATTCCATTGAGAAGCTGGATAAATTCATTTTACTTCAAGCGCCTTTTATGGGTTGCTTTCACATACCACCGCCACAACCCAATGAATCTGTTCTTATAAATACCAAAAAAGCACCGTCTGACTATACCTATGAACCCATTAGAATTACGGGCAAGTTGAAAATCGAAGAAACCTACATAGAAAACTACCTCGTAAGTATGTACACCATAGAGGCTTCAACAATCAAAGTAGTGAGTCAAAATGACGCTGAACTTGATGGATTACCTGCAAGTTTTCACATGTTCGGTGAATTTTAAAATAGGTTGATCCATCTAACTGATTATCATATACGTTGTAAGTTCCTGCATATTGCCTGGCGATCCCATGTAAACAGATGATCGCTGGTGAATATCCTGTACTTCCAACTCCATAATTCTGACCCCATCTTTGTTAATTGAAATACCTCCCGCTTGTTCCATTAAAAATGAAAGAGGATTGCATTCATACATCAGTCTGAGTTTTCCATTGGGGAGTTTTATAGACTCAGGATACATAAATACACCCCCTTTCAACAATGTTCTGTGGACATCTGAAACCATAGAACCTATGTAGCGAGCAGTGAACGGTTTGCCTGATTCCTCATCCAATAGTTTGCAGCTTTTAATATACTCTTTCAGCCACTCACTACTTTTATGGATATTCCCCTCATTCATGCTATATGTGTTTCCAAACTCGGGAATTTTTATTTGTGCTTCAGACAAAAAGAATTCGCCCAATCCGGGATCCAAAGTAAATGAACTGACACCCAATCCTGTGGTGTAAACCAATGTAGTGCTGGATCCATAAAGAATATATCCTGCGGCAACCTGATCTACACCTCTCTGTAGAGCATCGGCAGCGTCAGGTAAGTCTGCAATATGTGATTTGCGCATGTATATGGAAAAAATAGTTCCAATCGAAACATTAACATCGATATTTGATGAACCATCAAGTGGATCTGTCGCAACGACATACTTTCCAGAAGTTGATTTTGTTCTGATTGGATGTTCATCTTCTTCGCTTATAATCATACAAACATTGTGAGACCTTGATAGCGCATGGATCATCTGATCATTTGCAAAAACATCAAGTTTTTTTACTAGTTCACCGTGGACATTCGTTTTCCCATCTCGCCCGAGAATGTTCGTGATTCCCGCTTTATTGATCTCATAGGATATGATCTTTGCACCGAGAATAATATCTCTAAGAAGTTGGGATAATTCTCCTGTTGCACCTCGAAATCTGTTTTGTCCCTGTATGATGAATTCTTCCAGAGTAATCAGCCTTGAATACGCTTGTGAAACCATCTCATGCCTCCTATTTAACTAGCAATAACTACTTATTTCACAAACTCTTGAATCAGTTTGTTTGAGACTGATTCTAATTCATGTAAATCACCTGAATTATGAATTACAATATCAATAAAATCCCGTACAGACTCAAAGGTAATTTGCTTGGTCATCCGTTCTCTAACTAACAGTGAATCTGTACGATCTCGTTTTGTGACACGGTCGATTCGCAACAATGGATCTGTTTCCATCCAAATAACTATATCCACAAATTCAGGTTTGCCATCATCGAGAAGAAGTGCAGCCTCATAGACAACCAAAGGAAAACCTCTCAATGCATATCCATCAATAAGTTTTAAGACCTCGAGTCTGACTAAAGGATGAACTAATTCATTGAGTTCGGAGACACGGTTTTCTGTGAATGCCTTCTGGGATAAATAGCCTGTATTAAGGGTACCATCCTTATTGTAAGATTCAACTCCGAATTTCGAAAGTATCTGATTCTTCAAATTCAAGTCAAGAATCATTAGAGATTTAGCCAGGCGGTCTGCGTTGATTACTGGTATTCCCTTGGCTTCAAAAAAACCACATAGCGTTGATTTTCCACTTCCAATTCCACCGGTTATACCAATTACAGTCATTATATAATCGTATCTCTTTGTTCTGATGTTAATGTAGCGGGATAATCGGTTGTGTAATGTAACCCGCGACTCTCTTTGCGAAGCATGGCAGACCGTATGATAAGATATGCCACCGTAATCATGTTTCTAAGTTGAAACATAGGCACTGATATCCGATTATTGCCGTAAAACTTTTCAACTTCCTCATACAACATTCGAGTGCGTTTAAATGCTCGTTCAAGTCGGACCGTACTTCGTACTATTCCTACATAATCTGACATCAATTGCTGCAGTTCTCGCCTGTTATGAGATATAAGAACCATTTCTTCGGTATTTATTGTGTCTGAATCATCCCATTCAGGAAGTTTAGGAACTTTTGGATTAACGGTTGAAATGTACTCATGAGCTTTGAAACTCGCACGTTTTGCAAACACCAATGCCTCCAACAGACTATTAGAGGCCAGTCGATTTGCCCCATGAACACCGGTGCAAGCAACTTCTCCGGCTGCAAAAAGTCCATTGATACTAGTTCGTCCATACAGATCTGTGACCACACCACCACAAATGTAATGAGCTGCGGGAACAACCGGAACCATTTGCTTGCTCAGATCATACCCATACTTGAGACATTCATTGAAAATATTGGGAAAGTGTTCGATGATTTCCTCTTTTGGAATGTGTCTCAAATCAAGAAAAACGTGTTCTTCACCTAGTTTTTTCATTTGTGAATCGATCGCGCGAGCCACAATATCACGCGGAGCAAGTTCCTTCAGTGGATGATAGTTCAACATAAATCGCTCGCCAGTAGAATCTCTCAAATAGGCTCCATGACCACGAACAGCCTCAGAAATTAAAAATGAATTTGCACCAGGAACAGCAAGTGAAGTTGGATGAAACTGAATAAACTCCATATTGGCAACTCTTGCTTTAGCTCTGTAGGCCATTGCAATTCCATCGCCAGTAGCGATATCTGGATTCGTAGTGTGTAAATAGACTCTTCCAGCACCTCCGGTGGCTAGCAATGTCACACCAGCGGTAATTTGATCTACTCTATCCTCTGCGATGTTGTAGGCATATACACCGAAACAGTGCGTGTCGTTATCATAGCGAGTTACATGTTTACCCAAATGATGCTCCGTCATCAATTCCATCGCAAAATGATGCTCCAGGATCGTGATATTGGGATGGTTTGAGACGTGGTCAAGCAACACTTTTTCTATTTCTCTACCCGTCATATCTGCAGCGTGAACAATTCTATTAGCCGAATGTCCACCTTCCCTGCCAAGATCGATTTCACCATTTTTCCTGGTGAATTCCGCTCCCATTCGGATTAGCTCTCTTATAATATCTGGACCCTCTTTAACGATTACCTCGACGGCTTCCCGATTGCATAATCCTGCACCGGCAACCAGCGTATCTGAAATGTGAGCTTCAAAAGTATCCTGCTCACTCAAAACGGATGCAATTCCGCCTTGTGCATAATTGGTATTGGATTCGGCTCGGTCTTTTTTTGTAATAATTCCTACTTTCCCATGTTGAGCTACGTTTAAGGCAAAAGTCAGCCCGGCGCTTCCGCTTCCAACAACCAGGTAATCATAATTGATACTCATGCTCTTATACTCATAAGGTAAGCCTTAATAAACTCCTCAAGTTCACCATCCATGATACTATCTACGTCGGATGTTTCATAATCGGAGCGATGATCTTTGATCATTTTATAGGGATGGAACACGTAGGAACGTATTTGGGAACCCCACTCGTTTTTCATTTTGGTACCTTCGAGTTTAGCCTTGGCAGCCTCCTGGATCTCTTTTTCAAGGTTGTACACCCTGGATTTAAGAAGTACCATAGCTTTTTCACGGTTCTGAAGCTGAGATCTTTCCTGTTGACATTCAGCTACTACCCGAGCACTTTCACCATTCGTTAATGTACCTGTCCATATCAGGCGGACTCCGGTTTCTACCTTGTTTACGTTCTGTCCACCTTTTCCGCCAGCGTGAAACCGTTGTAACTCAATATCATCCGGATTAAGATCTATCTCGATTTCATCATCAACAATGGGTACTACAAACACCGAGCAAAATGAAGTATGTCTACGAGCATTGCTGTCAAATGGTGATATTCTTACCAAGCGATGAACACCATTTTCAGCTTTTAGATAACCATAGGCAAATGGACCCATTACTTCAATACTTGCACTTTTGATTCCGGCAACTTCACCATATTGCAATTCAACTGTTTCATAATTGAATCCTTGATTCTCACAATATCTGGTGTACATACGATAGAGCATTTGTGCCCAATCCTGACTCTCTGTTCCTCCTGCACCAGCGTTTATAGTGATCAGTGCGTTTCTTTTATCGTCATCATCATTGAGCATCGTCTTGAACTCGAGATCTTCGATACCTTTGAGCAAGAAACCAGCTTCTCTATTTAAATCATCGGTTACATCATCACCCTCAGCCTGAATTTCTCTAAAAAGTATAATATTTTGGCGATATTCGTCGACGGAATCCCAAGACTTAACCCAATCCTTTTGTGAATTGAGTTCTTTCATGATTCTTTGAGCTTCATCCGGATTGTCCCATAGGTTGGGATCCTGCGTTTTGTGCTCAAGTTCTGCGATTTTTAGTTTTCTTTGATCGTAGTCAAAGATACCTCCTCAACGCATCTACGCGTTGAAATAAATCGACTGTCTGGTCTGTAGTAAATGTTTGCATTGATTAGTTTTATTGATAACTGACGCCCTCAATATACGGATTTTGAAGGTTTTTTGTGGGTACTCTTTAGTGAATGGGCTTATTACCGTACAATTCAGCTTCAGCGGCAATGTAACCAAAAGCTGCCCAGTAATTCGTATCGATAACTCTTTGTAACAACTCGTTTGCTTTAACAGAATCACCTTGAATGAAGTAGTATTGAGCAAGTCCATACCCTTGCGTCAAAATATTCAGATCATTATCGGCTTTTAGTAGGTCATCAGGGTGAATTTTGCCTTTATACAATTGAAGTCGGGATAAATAGCTTTGACTCTCTATGACTTCAACATTCGTATCGGTATTGGTTAGAAGTTCTCTTGCATTAGAATCTTGGCCACTTTTTATCAGACTGATATAAAGCCAATCCGTTGCCGAAACCACCGTATCTGGATTCCTGGATACATCTAGTGCCTTTTGAAATTGTTCTGCCGCAAGTTGATAGTCAAATGTTAGGTAGTAGGCTAATCCAAGATGGTAATACACGTTGAAGTGAAGTGAACTTACCGGAATGTTAGCTGAATTAGGTGCTCCATCCGGTTCAATTTCATCATCAGTGCCAGATATTAGTTCTGCAGCTTTTTCAAGATCCTGAATCGCTTTGTCAAACTCACGAATTGTGATGTAACGATGCCCACGATGACGGTAAAATCTGGCATCATCCGGATGATCATTTAATCCGTCGGTCAAGATATAGATAGCATCCTGGTACCTCCATAAATAAGCTGTGTGTCGAGCCACCCAAATGATGGTCTCCGGATTATCTGGATCTTCACTGTAATTCCCGATAGCTTCTTTGAGATTGTTGGTGAGGCGCTCATTCGTTGCTTTGTCAAAATCAGGCCTAACCAAACCTTCACCATTCAATGAAATTGCTTCAACCAAAGGCCTATCTAGTGTAGATTGAAATTCAGAATCAGATTCGAACAAATCCTCAGTACTTACGTCATTTGTGCTATTTCCGGAGCAGGATATCCCGAATAGTGCTACAAGGAATATGATTATCGTAACATTAGGAAGCTTCAGAAACAGATTGTTCTTTGTATTGAATTTCATAAAGTCTTCTATAGATACCGTTTTCAAACTTAAGCAGTTCATTGTGCGTACCAGATTCGCGAATTTCACCCTTATGCATCACCAAAATCTTATCGGCATGTTGTATGGTTGAAAGTCTGTGAGCTATGATCAGTGATCCACGGTTATGAAGGAGTTTTTTGAGTGCTTTTCCTACCAAATATTCCGTTTCAGAATCTACACTTGACGTAGCCTCATCCAAAATGATGACATCAGGATTGTATGCAAGAGCTCGAATAAAGCAAATGAGTTGACGTTGCCCCATTGATAAAGAAGCGCCACGCTCGGATATTTTGTGGTAGAGTTTACCTGGAAGCTTATTGATGAATGAATCTGCTTCCACCATATTTACTATGTGCTCCACCTGTTCCGGGGCGATATCTGGATTACCAAGTGTAATATTGTTTAAAATAGTACCTGAAAATAAAGCGTTGTCCTGTAAAACCAGTCCAAAAGTACTTCTTAAAGCTCTCATATCGTAAGATTGGATATTTACTCCATCCAGCAGGATTTCTCCTTTTTGGATATCATAAAATCTCATGATTAAGTTAATTAATGTGGTTTTTCCAGCACCTGTTGCACCAACTACCGCTACAGTTTGACCTGGTTCTATCGTAAACGATATATCTTTGAGGATATACTCATCATCCGTATTGTAGGCAAACCAAACATGTTTAAATTCAATCCGACCAAGTATGATTTGCGGGGCGTAGGGATGTGCTGGATTGGTTATTTTGTTTTTAACATCCAGGACACCAAATATTCTTTCAGACGAGGCTAAAGCACTCTGTAATGTGTTAAATTTGTCTGAAAGGTCTCTGATTGGCATAAAAAACAACCTTACGTATTGAATGAATGCCAGTAGAATTCCAAAAGTTACATGGTCGGTAAGTACCCTCCCCCCTCCATACCATAATACCAGAGCCATTGCTATACTAGAAAGTACTTCAACTACTGGCCAAAAGATAGAGAAATAGAATATAGTGGTGATGTGAGCTTTTCTATGATCGGCATTAATTGATTGAAATCTTTCAAATTCTTGTTTTTGACGATTATAAAGTTGAACGATATGCATGCCATTGATGTGCTCCTGTACAAATGAGTTCAATCTGGCAATTTGGTCTCTGACATCAAGAAAAGCATCTCTGACTAATCTTTTGAAAATTATCGTAGCATATATCAGCACCGGCAATGTGATCAGTGAGATGACTGTCAATTCCCAGCTCAGCGCGATCATAAAAACCAAAATAAATAGGATTCTAAATACATCTCCAATGATGTTAACGACACCGTTAGAGAGCAAATCATTTAGCGCTTCAATATCACTGGTGGTCCGTGTAATTAGTCGTCCAATGGGATTTTTGTCAAAATACTGCGTGTGTAGGTGTTGAATTTTAGAGAATACTTCAGTTCTTAGTGAATATAAAGCACCTTGACCTATCCATCGAGTCAGATATGTTGAAAAAACCAAGAGCACATATTCGCTAAGAAGAGCAAGACCAAAAAGTAGAATGATTTGAAAAAGCCCAGGAATGTCATCTTTTGCTATATAGTCATCAACAGCAATTTGAGTTAAATAGGGTCTTAGTGGTCCAAATAAAGCGGTGGCAAGGGTTAGCACTAATGCTAATACCAATAAGCCCTTAAATGGCCTTAAATAGGCATAAAGCCGTTTGATTAAAGTGGAATCAACGGCTTTATGCTTTTTTTGAGTAGTTGCGTCGGAATTAGAATCTTTCGAACTCATCAAACGGTGTTCTAGGAGTTATCGGGATATTAGTTCCTGTGTTTCGACCTCGGTTGGGTTCATTATCTCGTGGTGGGCGGTTGTCTGGTCTATCTGACCTAACTGGCGGACGATTATAATCGCGATCCCGATCGCGTGGTGGATATTCTCTGCGTTCACGATGATCTCTGTTGTAATCACGATCGCGATGAGTAAATTCCCGATCTCTGTTGAAATCGCGATGTTCACGTGGTGGGTAATTTCGGTCTCGTGGGGTAAACTCTCTGTTATCACGTGGCACGAAATCGCGATTGTCGCGATTGTCTCTGGTAAAATCTCTGTCTCTGTTATTGTAAACAGGTTTTCGGTAGTCACCACGTGAACCTTGATCACGGTTGTCCCATGAACTGTTTCGGTCTCTAGGTGGGTATGGCCGACTACCACCACGATCGTTCGAATATCGCGGACGTACCGCTCCACTACCGCTTCCTTGATGCCGAGGTCTGAATCCACCTCCTGAGGGGCGGCGGCCACCTTGGCCGAATCCACTGGAAGGGCGACGAAAGTTTCTGGAATCTTGTCTTTGATCGGTCTCTTTAACAGCAGGTTTGAAAATATTTTTTTCCTGTGCCGGATCTGTCATAATCGGACGTAGTTCTGTGGCAATCCACGTTTCTTCAAAAACCTGTTTCGCTTCTTTAAGTAATACAAACGGATTGGTATACCGGGCGGAAAAGTGCCCTATAACCAAACGTTCTGCATTCGCTGTTTTGGCAACAATTGCGGCTTCCTGAGCGGTGCAATGTCCAGTTTCAGTAGCTTTGTCTTTTAGAGTTTGTCCAAATGTAGCTTCATGGTACAGGATGGTAGCGTTTTCAGCCAGGCGGATACAATTTTCACAGAATTCAGTATCTGTAACGTAAGCAAACACGTTTCCTTTGATAGGTGCTCCGACAACATCAGTCGCCTTGACTACCGTACCATCAGCCAGTTTGACATCATTTCCTGCTTTCAGTGCCTTGAAATGTTCATCTTCAGATATACCCATTGAGGTTGCTAACTCGGCGTTTACTTTACCAGGTTTGTCTTTTTCTTGAAACCGGAATCCCACACAATACTTATTGTGCTTTAAATTTCTGACTTCGATAAAAAAGTCAGATTCGTCTACCACAACCATATGCTCAGTACCCAGTGGAATTTCGGTGTAGTGTATGTTGAAACACAATTCTATTTCGGATGCTTTCATGGATGCATCAATAAAGGTTTTGATACCTTCTGGTGCTATAACATGAAGTGGTTTTTCACGCCTTTGGAGCTGCATCGTAGACAGGAGTCCTGGCAAACCAAAAAAGTGGTCTCCATCCAGATGGGATATCAGTACAAAATCGATTTTTGAACGTTTCATACCTGCTTGTAGCAGGCGCATTTGTGCGTTTTCACCGCAATCGAAAAGAAAGACACGCCCCTCTCTCCATAACGCTACCGAAGCAAGGTGTCTGTCTGCAGTTGGCGTAGCTGATCCAACTCCCAATGGCATTACTATCATTATAATTCTCCTAACTAGTTACCGGGACGCTATCAAACGAGCCGGTTGGTTATATTTGTTCGAGTTCTTGTTCTATGATTTGTTTGTTATACATAGTTGCATAGTGCCCCTTTAAAGAAAGTAGGTACTCATGACTTCCGTGTTCTACGATTTTGCCGCTGTGTAGTACGTAGATCATATCTGAATTCTTAACGCTTGATAATCGGTGAGAAACTTGAATTTTTAAAGATTCCTTGAGCTCTGTATTCAGATATGTAACTATTTGCTCTTCCGTTTTATTGTCAACAGCACTTAGGGCATCGTCTAAAACCAACATGCGGGGATTTCTTATAAGGGCTCTTGCTAGTGAAGTTCGCTGTTTTTGTCCGCCAGACAGTGTGATTCCCCGTTCTCCCAGTACTGTTTCAAATTTGTGCTTAAACTCGTTTATGTTATCTAACATTGCAGCTCCAGCTGATGCTGTTTCAACATCCTCATAACTGGCTTTATCTTTACCAAATGCAATATTATGATAAATAGTTTCTGAGAAAAGAAAAACATCTTGCGGTACTATTCCAATAATTCTTCTTACTTCGTTGATATTATATGCGGATATAGGTTGATTATTAAGATAAATGGTTCCTTTAGTGGGTTCATATACTCTCGTGATCAAATGAATTAACGTGGATTTACCTGAACCGGTTCGTCCAACAAAGGCAATGTTTTGCTTTGAACTCATTTCAAGATTTACGTCACTAAGTACTTCAATATCTGTTTGTGGATAACAAAACGATACATTCTCGAATCGTATTGTTATGGATTTGTCATCAGGTATGGTAAGATACCCATTACTTATATCGTTACCGGTAGGTTCACTTAGGATGTCTTGTATTCGAATGTTTGATGCAGCTGATCTTTGGACCAGATTCAATGTATAGCCAAGTGCAGCTATTGGCCAAGTCAGGTAAAACACATCAATCACAAACTCAGCAATATTCCCGACTGTTAGAATCCCCTCGATAACCAAAACCCCACCCTTCCAGATTACCAGTACAATTGAGACTCCAATAAGAAAATTGAGTGTTGGATGAAACAGAGATTCAACAATATCTAACCTTAGTTTTTTTTTTCTATAAATCTCTGCCTCCAGGTTAAATTGATTCTGTTCATAGTGCTCACGAGCATACGCTTTGATAAGTCTGATTGATGAAAAAGATTCTTGAGCTCTAGCTGCCAGGACTGAATACTGCTCCTGGATTTCATTGGATCTATGATGAATAAAATTACTCATCCAGTAAGCGATAACTGATAGTATGGGAAGCGGAGCTAACGCCCACAGGGTTAACTCCACGTTGACCAAAAACATGATGGTGATGATGATCCCCGCTCTGGTAATGGTATTAACTCCGTACATGAATCCAGGTCCAAAATATTCACGTACCCTAGATACATCTTCAGTAGCTTTAACATAGATGTCACCTGTTGAATTTCTTGCATAGTAACTGGCAGGAAGTTTTTGAAGGTGATCGAACACTTCATTTCGCAGGTCAAACTCGATTTTCCTTGAGGCGACAATGATAGTTTGACGCGTAAGATACAACAGGTATCCGTAAAGAATGACAGCCAGCGTTAGCAAAAGTACTCCTCGTGCCAAAATCCAGCCGGCTTCTGGACTTAAGAGAACGTCGGTAATTCCAAGGCCTGAATAATCGTCAGAATTGCTGAGGATTTCGATTTCGTCGAGGGTTTGCCTAATTAGGATAGGAACCCATACGAGAAATGCGTTGGATAGAGTTAAGAAGACGACGCCAAGAGACATCGTTTTCCAGTACTTTTTGAAATATTTATTAAGTTTCCTTAGTTCCCACATTACGGGTTTGGGAATTTGTTGATCCAGTGTTCGGCTAATGCCAAGCCTGACAAATAGGATGTTTCCAATGTGGTTCCGTTAAAGTAGTCACCAATCAGACCCAAAGGGGCATTCTGATCAGAGCTTTCGAGAAAATCCATATTCAGAGATTTAACACAGCGATTGAATAGCCAGAAGTGTTTCTGACTCCATTCAGGATTCTGAGCCCAAGCACCGGCGAATTTGGATACCTCAGCCAGGACCTGTTTAACAATGGCAGAAGCGTCTGAGTTTCTGTTTTCTTTAGCGAAGGCATGAGTTGTTTGAGCGACTAGGATTAGCTCACCCATTTCACGTTTCGTACTTTCGTTACAGACCCACTTTAAAATATCATTTTGACAAACTACACCCTTCCATGTTGGAATTTCCCTAGAACCATAGCCAGCTAATACTGCTATAGATGTTTCATACTCGGTTTTAGCAAGTAACGAGTTCATGAAGCGAACAGGAGTCTCATCCTGAGCAGTTTGCATGAGTCCAAGTGCCTGTGTAGCAGGAGTTGCAATAATCAATGCATCCAGTTCAAGGACGCTTGTATCCAGAAAATTAATTACCCAAGGCCTTTTGTTCATTAATCCACTTGAGACTACCGTTATACCAGATACTTGTTGGTTGAGACGCACATCTAGGGTACGGCTTAAGTAACGACCAATGCTGTTCATTCCTTTAGGTGCAACGTACATTTTCTGTGATTCCAATGATGGATGGATATCATAAAATCCATCCTCATTGAAGAGTGAAAGGCTTTCGTCCCACTCATTTACTAGGTTCTTCGATACGAGTTCGTTAATGAATGATTTAAATGCATCAGATTTTGCCGTTAAATAACCGGTTCCATGATCCATAACAGCTCCGTTATTCAATCCAGCATAGCGGGTAGCCATTCTGCCACCAAAACCTCTGCTTTTTTCCAATACAATTACTTCATGGCCATGCTTAGCCAATAAACGACCGGCTGACAAACCAGCAATACCTGCACCAATAATTCCAATTCGCATGATAGATGTTTACTTAATTGTTGAATAAATGAAATCGACTTTAGGATTGACCGATGATTTTTTGATTAGAGCCGGCCAGTAAGCAACAATTTCACTTGCTTTTGGCCTTCCTCCGGCAAATCCGGTAACCCCTGAGGGGCCCGTGAGTATTAAAGGGGCAATTTCCATGGCCAATCTATTCAGATCATTTGCTGAATGTGATACAGCACTGAATCGTAATTGCACCTCTTCGGGTGAATCTGAACGATTAATCAGTGATACAGGACGTTCACTACATCCTGAGTACCCGATATAGTCAGCATGGAAAGCATTCAAATTTATGTTCTGCAATTCAGCTCGACTCAGTAACAGATCCTTGGCAACCTGTGCTTTTTCCAGTGCATCGGGCCAATAATAGGTAAGATTACTTGTTAGTTTAAATCCGTCAAGATAACTCGCACTTACTTTATAAAGTGGTGTTGGACATTTACCTTTTATGTTAGTTACCAAAACCCGGTTCTTACCCACATCCTGAATGTTGATTGAGGTAAAATCTGCAATACAATCTGGGGTAATATATTCCCTGGGGTCACCAATTTCATACAATAATTGTTCTTTCACCGTACTGCTATGGACAAAACCATCAAACTGATCGTTTTTGGTCACAATGAATGATCCATCTTCAGAAACTTCGACTACTGGAAAACCTATATGAGTAAAATCGCCAACTCGTTTCCAGTCTGTATAATTTCCACCAGAACTCTGAGCACCGCACTCCAGAATATGTCCAGCTATGGTTCCAGCTGCCATTAAATCATAATCATCCATTGACCAGCCGAATTCGTGAATCAAAGCAGCAAGACATAGCCCTGTATCTGTAACTCTGCCTGTAACAACGATATTGGCACCCTTGCTTAAGGCTTCAGCAATTGGTGCGGCACCAAAATAAACATTGGCACTAAGTAGCTGATCTTTAATCGATAAAATGGATTCTCCGGTCTCCATATGAAACAACTCCTCGGTTGATAACAGTGTGTCGATGTCTGGAAGTATATTGTCGCCATGAACAACAGCAATAGTTACTGAATACCCGGATTCTTCAGCTATTTGTTGAATTTTTTGCGCACATGCGATAGGATTTACACCCCCAGCGTTGCTCACTATCTTTACTTCTCCACTTGCGATATTTGGAAGTATTTTTTCGACTACTTTTACGAAATCAGGAGCATATCCAAGCTTGGAGTCCTTCATTTTCTGTTTTTGCATGATAGACATGGTCACCTCAGCCAAATAGTCCATCATCAAATAATCGATGCCCCCTGCTTTAACCTGATCGATCGGTGCAGAGGGTAAGTCACCCCAAAATCCTTGTCCAGACGCTATTTTGATTGTTTTTTTCAAATCGAGTAAATGACTAAAAAGTACGAGCTAATATCGTAACAATTACACTCTCATGCGACGACAAAATACCAATATTTAAACTATATTAGTATCCATAATCACCTTAGATACAGGAATTAAACACTGGTAACACTATTGCAACTCAGTTGCATATACAGTATATTTGATGATGAATGAAAAAGATCTTTACAACATCCTGAGAAGATTTGATCTGAAGGTTACTCCAGTACGAATTCAGGTGCTTGATGTGCTGATTCATTCCGAGGTTGCTTTATCGCACAGCGACATCACCGATCGGATTGGCGATCTGTCCATTGATAAAGTCACTTTATACAGAACTTTGAACACCTTTAATGAAAAGGGATTAATCCATAAAGTGGCTACAGAAGACAGAAATTGGTTATATGCCATTATGCTGCAAACAAATCAAGTTCCGGTCTCTGAGCACGATCACGTACATTTCATTTGCGATTCTTGCGACAAAATATTTTGCTTTCCTATGGCGCCACAACCTCCATCAGGGTTAGCACTACTAAAGGATGGTTTCAAGGTCAATGAACAGGAAGTACGATTGCATGGACTATGTCCCTCTTGTAACTAAACTATGGCTACTGGTTCTCCGGAACGCTTCAAGCGTCGATCCGCTTCGCAATTGAGCTACTATATCTCATCTGCTTGTTTATTGCATTGCCTCTTGATGCCGTTCGTTATTCTTATTCTACCATCTTTTTCTGCTTTCTTTACTGATACTTTAGAAACTATTCTACTTTTGAGTGTAATCCCAGTCAGTTTATATGCCTTTCTTCCAACATGGAACAAGCACCGCAACCTGCTCTTGTTTTCTATGTTTATTTCAGGACTAATTTTTGTACTTTTTGCACATTTTGGCCTTCAACATGAACATTACACAACGCTGAATCAGTATGCTTCAGCTACGATGACTAATCCTTTAGTACTTCTAAGACTTGTGATGTTAATTGGGGGTGTTATGCTTTTATCAACATCCGTTTACAAGAACAACAAGCATACCCACGTATGTCATCATCCACACCACCATCATTAAGGGATGGTAGTGTGTAATTTCTATTTGAACTCATCTGACATCTCTTTCCAAAAATTCCATATAAAGTTGGGTATGTCGGCTAACAGTTGGAATTTTAAATCCATTTATAAAAATATGCTCTACTTTGGTCATAGTGTCTAGAATATCAGCATCAGTAACGACCAGGTTAGCCATTTTACCGATTTCTATTGATCCAATTTGATCTGCTACTCCGAAGATTTCAGCTGGATATATTGTAACTGCTTTTAGAGCTTCTTCTTTACCCATGCCGTACGTTGCTGCATAGCCCGCATTAAATGGTAGATTACGAACATTTTCAGATCCTCCAGAGCGGATGGCTACTTTTACTCCAGCAGCGTGTAAAATCCCAGGATTACGGTAAGCAGACTCGTAATGGTCATGATCTCTGGTTGGTAATCTTAGTACTGGTCCAACCAAAACAGGAATACTTGCAGCTGCTATTTCATTGGCGACCCTCCACCCTTCGGCAACGGAACTAAATATAAACTTCAAATCTGCTTGCGTTCTTGTCCACTCAATGGCTTTAAGAATATCTTCTTCTCGATCAACAGATATAATTATCGGTAATTCACCCGTAACTACCGGAATCATTGCCTCTAACGGGATATTACGATCAGGTTTTGGAAGTGAATTGTTGGCTACATAGGCATCGACAGTTTTTTTATAGAAACGGACATCTTCCAGGTATTTATCGATAGAGTCTATCGTTTCTTTATACTGTTTGGTAATTTCGTCATCAGTTCTCTGGTCCCATCCGCCCCGACGTTGTGAACTTGGCCAATTGACAAAAAGACCCACATCTGCTTTGATGGCCATTGAGTCAGGTGAGTATCCATACAAGTTCATCAATGTTGATTTACCACTAATTATCCCAGAAGCTGGGTTAGATACAACTGTGGTCACACCTTCAACTCTGGTCACTGGTATTGCTGCAGCATTCGGATTGATCGCTGTAAAGGCTCGCATGTGTGGATTCATTTCTCCAATCTCAGCATTGTCTACAGTGACTGGAACGGCACTGATTTCAATCAAACCCAAACTTGTGCCGGCATCAATCAATCCGGGATACACATGTTTCCCGGTAACATCCAGAATCTGGTAATCAGGGGTAATTTTGACATTGTTACCAACAAAGGAAATTCTGTTTCCATCGATGAGAATCACCCCGTTTTCGATAACTCCGTGGGTTACGGTATGAACAGTACCACCAGTGAGCGCAAACTTTCCGAATTCCGCTTTCTCGGGAATCTGTGCATTTGCATGAACACCATAAAGGGTTGCGAGTGCTGCAAATACTATTGCTATAAAGGATCTTATCATGGTTTTGTCCTTAATGAGTATGAGTTGTGCGTGTAACGGATTCAGATCCAAAGAACTCGAATACATCCTGCATGCAGGCATCATATTGGCGACCTGATTGAGTGAAATAAGTAGTAAATGATTCTGATGATCCAGGTGATCGACGCATGTCTGATGGATCATTTTCTCTATCAAAACGCAGCACACCATCAACATATGTCTTCTCTGCAATGGAGTAGATACTTAGCGGGTTACCTGACCAGATTGCAAAGTCAGCCTGTTTACCAACTTCAATACTTCCGACCTTGTCTGCTATTCCCAGTTGAATTGCTGGATTAATAGTTATCATTCGAAGCGCGTCATTTTGCGAAACCCCTCCATAGCGGACCGTTTTGGCAGCTTCATGATTCAAATGGCGAATCAACTCATCACTATCGGAATTGATGGAATTGATAACTCCGTTGTGATTCAGGATAGCCGCATTGTATGATGTTGAATAATAGACCTCAAACTTGTAGGCCCACCAATCAGCGAAAATCGATGTGTGTGCACCATTTTTCGCAAGTTCCGGAGCAACCTTGAAGGCTTCGTTGGCATGCTGAAACGTATAGTTTTTAATTCCATAATCATTAAAGACTCTCATCAGCATCAAAATTTCATCAGACCTGTATGAGTGGCAATGAACCAATATTTTTCCATCTATGATATCGGCTAACGTTTCCATTCGGAAGTTTTTTGCAACAGGCTGTGGTGCAGGACTTCTCCTGGGGTTTCTTTCATGTTGATTTTCAGCTTCGAGATAGGCATTTCGTTTTTTTCTGTACTCAATGGCTTGATCAAAATGTTCGCGAATTACTTGTTCTACACCCATACGAGTTCGGGGTTGTATGCCATAGCCCTGACCATGAACCCTCGTAGGATTTTCACCCAAAGCAAACTTGATGGTACGGGGTGCTTCCGGCATTACCATATGATGCGCTTCTTCACCATAGGCAAGTTTAACGGTTGCCCCCTGTCCTCCAATCACATTTGCAGATCCGTGCATAGCATGAATCATCGTAACACCACCAGCCAGGGCACGGTAAATTCCAATATCGTTAGGGTCGATTACATCTCGAATACTGACTTCAGCTGTAACGGGATGAGTGGCTTCATTTAATCCTCTTGAAATAGCAAGATGCGAATGCGCGTCAATTATTCCAGGAAGCACAAATTTACCAGTGGCGTCAACCGTTGGCACACGATTCGGAGCAGTAAGACCTTTTCCTATCTGAGTAATGATTCCATCTCGTACAAGAATGTCGGTTTCTGACAGGTCGTCACCCGTAACGGTGATTACTGTTGCATTTTTTATCAAAACAGAACCGGTTTTCTGTGCTATTGCATTTGTTGCAATAGAGATCATGAGTATAAATAAAGTGATTCTCATCGTTGTCCCCTGCCGGTTGAATTGGATGTTTTCGCTACTTTGAGATAATTCCCTTCAGTCACAAACAGCAACTTTGCATCTTTTAGAGTCATTTCACGGTCAAAGATGACCAATGTTGCCTGGTAACCTCTTTTGAGAGAGCCAAAATTGGATTCAATTCCAAGTATTGAAGCTGTATTTGAGGTTAATAGTTGAGTGATTTGTTGCTGCGACAAACCACTTTCAACAAGGTGGGTTATTTTCTTGCGAAAGTCTGCTGGTTTAACCCCATCTATGGTAATACCTACTACGATTCCATTGTCCATCAATGTTTTAATGTTGTTTCGTTCAGACTCCCATGCGGAGATACGTGTTTCAAAAAAAGCTCGTTCCTCAATTGAAACAGTTTCTGATGAGTCTTGTTTCATTTCAGGTTTTTCAGGGATATTCAATGTTGCTAAAACTGGTATATTCCTTGATTTAAGTTCAGCTGTAAGCGTATGTGCATGTGCTGCAGATACCAGAATCATATTGAAACCGTACTCATCCTTGAGTTTAAGAACCCTCTGGATATCCTCCTTCGAATCAGCAGTCACAAAAACGGGTTGTTTTTTGTTTACGACATCGAAAAGGGATTCCAGAACAAGATCTCTTTTCGGAGCCTGCATCGTAGATGGTGCTGAATGGTAGCGTAGTTGGTGAAGTTGAAGTGAGATAGCGTCTTCTAACAACTGCCTGGATTTAGCCAGAATCCCCATTAGTGTATTAGGATACACTCCATTGGCGCCAGCGAGCTGAAACTTCTGCGCAATATCTGATCTGAACAGTGTCAATCCGGAGTCATTGATTCTAAATACATCTACTTGTCCGGCCAACATCCCTTCTGCGAAACTGATACCAGAAACTGTGAAACCAGAATTGAATACGGTTCCGGGAGTTTCGTCATTAGTGTCTACTTCGTTGGCAGGCACTCTGTCAGGTCTGATTCCTGCCCGAAGATAGGTTGGGTTACCCGGATTGGTTTCTCGTTGTTGAGCCTGTGGTCGTGGAGGTTGTGGCATTCCCCAGGTTCCCGAACCATTGATGAATCCGGGGTATACGTGAAGAGAATCACCACCATCGGTAAGACGGGCATCAAATGGGATTTCAACATCGGATCCGACATGAGTGATTGAACCGTTTCTCCAAACGATATGCCCTTTAATTGATGGACCTTCTGGATCGTGGATGATTACATTGGTAAGTGCATAGGCTGGTGCCTGTTGTGCCTGGACAAACAATGGAACCAGTAAGGCAGCCATCGAAAGTAGTAGTATTTTTTTCATGGATTCATGTGTTGGTTGATTACCTGGGAAATTGACGAATATTTGAATGAATTCTGAGTAGTCAAGCTTAAAAAAATGTAAAGGAGTATATTCTAAACCTGTATCACCCCTACTTTGAAAGGTTTCTGATCGGTTTGATGATCAGCTATCTCAATTGCATTTGAAATTCTTGTCCTGGTTTCCGATGGAAATATGATTTCATCAACCCATAATCTGGAAGCAGCATATCTTACATCGGACTGATATTCGTATTTGTCAGTGACATTTTTAAGATAGTCTTCTTTGAATTCATCACTTACAACTTCACCCTTCTTTTCTCTGGCAATAACCTCAATCTGAAGCAGGGTCTTTGCAGCCTGAGCTCCGCCCATAACCGCGATTCGGGCCGAAGGCCAGGCGTAAATCAGACGAGGATCGTAAGCTTTACCACACATTGCATAATTACCAGCCCCGTAGCTGTTACCGATTATCACGGTAAACTTAGGCACAACGCTATTGGCCACAGCATTAACCATTTTTGCCCCATCCTTAATGATGCCACCATGTTCAGATCGTTTCCCCACCATAAAACCTGTCACATCCTGGAGAAAAAGAAGTGGGATTTGCTTTTGATTACAGTTCAGGATGAATCTGGTTGCTTTATCGGCACTGTCGGAGTATATCACTCCACCTATTTGCATTTCACCCTGTTTGGATTTAACAACCTTTCTCTGATTAGCGACGATACCAATACTCCATCCGTTTATTCTCGCGTATCCGGTGATGATGGTTTGTCCGTAACCTTGTTTGTACTCTGTAAAGCTGTCTGCATCAATAATCGACTCGATTATTTTCATCATATCGTACGGCTTGTTTCTGTCGTCCGGGAAAAAAGAATCAATTTGTTCTATCGACACTTTTGGATCAGCTGATTCAGCACGTGGGAAACCAAATCTGGATGGCCTTTTGAAATGACCTACCAACTCTCTGATTTTTCTCAAGCACTCGTAATCATCTTTGACCTTGTAATCTGTGACTCCACTGATCTCAGTATGTGTAGTTGCACCTCCGAGAGTTTCATTGTCCACTTGTTCACCAATCGCCGCTTTTACCAGATAGCTACCAGCCAAAAAAACACTTCCGTTACCATCTACAATCAGCGCTTCATCACTCATTATGGGTAAATATGCGCCACCAGCCACACAACTACCCATGATTGCTGCTATTTGAGGTATCCCTTGAGCACTCATTTGGGCGTTATTTCTGAATATTCGCCCAAAATGTTCCTTATCCGGGAATATTTCATCCTGCATAGGCAAATAAACACCTGCTGAGTCTACGAGATAGATGATGGGAAGATGATTTTCCATGGCTATCTCTTGTGCGCGTAGATTCTTTTTTGCAGTTAAAGGAAACCAAGCACCAGCTTTGACTGTGGCATCATTGGCAACAATCATACAGAGCCTCCCATGGATACGCCCGAATCCTGTAACCACACCCGCACTTGGACAGCCTCCGGCCTGTTCATACATTTCGTAGGCGGCCCATAACCCAATTTCTTCGAATTCAGTATCTGGGTCTATCAAGGTGTCTATGCGTTCACGTGCCGTAAGTTTCCCTTTTTTGTGTTCACTGTCTATTTTGCTTATCCCACCTCCAAGCTTGATCTGTTTTGCAATTCTCTCGATTTCAACAATTAATTCTTTCATTACAGAAGGTTGATTAGTGATTCAAAAAATGGCTTCCATAGCATCGAAAGTAGGTAATTTTCCGATTATTTTAAGGTTTATCGTCTGATTATGTCACTATTTGTACCTAAAAGTGGTTGTATACCACAATTAAAGTAGATTCGTTTACTCTTCATACTTTCAATATGTTGATCAGAATAGCTAAATTCCACTCATGAAAGCATTATACACTACCATAGTAATTTGTCTCACCGCCTATGGTGGACTTTTCAGTCAGCCTCGTGCGAATTATCCGATGTTACATCGAATGAACCAGGATCCGTCAACCTTCATCGGTAAATCATTCTTTCCAACTGATTCTGGGTTGACACAGACTATTTTTTCGTTCAAAATTGGATACGACCAACTTACTTTTCTTCGAGACCAATCTTCTACTGGTGAGACGTTTTCATCTCATGTTGAATTGATCATCGATATCTATGACAAAGAAACTGCAGAAATTCCAGACCGTGCATTTATTGAGCGACGCACCTGGACCTCTAAAGTGACTGCGAAATCCTTTGAGGAAACCCAGAATCCAACACAGTATGTTGAGGGTTTGTTAAAGTTTGAACTCAAGCCTGACCGATATAGATATATTGCCACGATTCAAGTTAACGGACAGAGTCGATTACTCACCTCATCGGGAAATCAAACTCAGATCTATGGAATGCTCAGTTCAGCGAATCGTCGTTCGAATCAGAGAAACAGGAATCTCAGGCAATTTGTTGATATTCCTGACCTAACAGACACCTATGAATTTTCTACGATTTCGTTTATAAAAAACTCCTCTACTGATTCGTTGATCATCTTCAATACCGGTGCGAATGTACCTTTTTCTGAGGACTACAAAGTACTTGTTGGTATCAATTCATCACGTGATAGCGACTACATGATTGAGGTGTTGAACATTGGAAATAGACCAGCACCTGATTTAAGCACCGATTCTACCGCTTTTCAGATTGTTTTTTCAAAAGAATTGGATCAAAATTCTTCTATCTCCGCAGCCTCTGGACTTTATCTGGCTAATGGAAATTTGATTTCCTTGTTGAATGAGAGCAATATCACCTATCATTTAATCTCTGTTCCCAATTCGAAGTTCCCAAATAGTTGGTATCAGATAAGAGTAGTCGATCCTGCTTCAGAACAAAAAACCATAGCCTCAAGTAACATGCTATCCAGATGGTATAACATACCTTCTAGTTTATTGAATTTGGACATCGCGTTGGATCACATGCGATTTATCTTGGATGAATCGCAACTCAAAGAGATGCGTCGTGGATCTGACGTGGAAAAGGAACAAAAATTCAATTCATTTTGGAAACAACGGGATCCAACACCTGATTCAGATTACAATGAATTGATGACGGAGTATTTCACACGTATAGACCAAGCATTTGAGAAATACACAACACCTTCGAAACCGGGTCATGAATCTGATCAGGGTAAAATATTCATCGTATATGGCCCACCGGATACCATAGAGAGGCGTTTTCCACCAAGTGGAAACACTCAGGAAATTTGGACCTATGAAAATAGAACATTTATTTTCACTGCAACCAGCGGATTCGGAGACTTTAGACTGACAACACAGTAGTTACCTGAATACATCGAGATGAAAGCATCCATAGCCGTTTCTATCGGCGACATGAACGGAATTGGGCCCGAAATTCTGATCAAATCAGTACTGCAATTTGATGCCAAAAGAGGCTCGAGATTCATACTAGTTGCACCTGAATCAATCCTGAATTTTTACGGTGAAAGGATAGGATTAAAATTACAGCTTCCGGTAGTTACACACCCCGATCAGATAGATTCCATCATGGGTCACCTGGTTTTCGATCCCTTTACCAAGGTGTTCTCTCCATCACCAGGGAAAGTCAGCTCAAATGCTGGTCAGTTGGCCATGGAAGCACTTGATATGGCTACGGACCTGGTTATCAAAAAAACAGCTCACGCACTGGTAACAGCACCGATTTCTAAAGAATCTATACATATGGCTGGATACCAATTTCCAGGTCACACGGAATATCTTGCCCATAGAACAAATACTTCCGAAATCACTATGATGCTGGTTTCTGGAAGTTTGCGGGTTGGACTCCTAACCACACACATACCTCTATGCAAAGTTGTTGATCAGGTAACTGAGAGTAACATTCTACGCCATGTCAGAACGATCCATCAATCTCTTATCCATGATTTCGGGATATTTAACCCTATAATTGCTGTTTTAGGGTTAAATCCACATGCCGGAGAAGGGGGCGTACTGGGGACTGAAGAGATCGAATTCATTGAACCGGCAATATCCAAATTGAATCAGGAAGGCATTATATGCGCCGGGCCATTTCCAGCTGATGGTTGGTTTGGAACACAACAATATGAAAAATACGATGCTGTGCTGGCAATGTATCATGATCAAGGTCTGGGACCATTCAAAGCACTTTCTTTTGGAAGGGGCGTGAATTTTACCGCAGGACTTCCTATAATCAGAACTTCACCCGATCATGGAACTGCTTTTGCGATTGCGGGACAAAACAAAGCTAAAACAGATTCTATGATCGAAGCCATTAATCTAGCTGATTCACTCTTACTAAAACGATACGACTAAACATATACTATGCCTCTGACTAAAGGAAACCAAGAAATCTATACGCATTTGGCCAAAGTCTATGATGAAGTAATGAAAGACATAGATTATGAAGATTGGGCCGATTTTATCGATGCTGTAATTTTAAAACATCATGAAGATGCTGTATCAATCCTTGAATTGGCTTGTGGTACAGGATCTCTTGCTCTATCACTTGATGAGTTGGATTGTTATGAAATTACTGCTACTGATTTTTCAGTTGAAATGCTTGAGATTGCACAGCAAAAGGCAGCATTTACAGACTCTACGGTAGAATTCAGACGTGTTGATTTTTTTGATATAGATGTAAACAGTAAATATGATATTGTTATTCTGCTTTTTGACAGCCTCAACTACATCAGAGACACCGATAGCATAAAATTAATGCTGAACCAAGTTAAACGGGTGCTCAAGGAAAACGGCTACTTTATTTTTGACTTCACCACACCGCAACATTCATCCAAATATGCGGATATGATGAATGATCAGGGAGTGACACCCGACAATTATCGTTTTATTCGAATTAGCCGATATTTAGAAGCCGAAGGTGTACATTACAACGAGTTTACCATTGAGAAGCTTAGTGACGATATGCAACATGTACTCGAACGGAAAAACGAAGTCCATGTTCAAAGGACTTACAAACTCAGCGACATCCAAACTGTGGTTAGAGATTGCGGATTCGAAGTTATCGCTGAATATGATGGTCTGGATTTGGTTCCAGCTACATCAAACAGCGACAGAATAACCATGGTAATACAATGAGTGAACAAACCGTCATTGAATTTCAGGACGTTTCTGTAGTCTATGAAGGGAAACTTGTACTCGACAAGATTAATTTTAAGCTCCAGAATGGTGAGTTTGTGTACCTCATTGGACAAACTGGTGCAGGAAAAAGTTCTTTTCTAAAACTTATTTACAGGGATGTACTTCCCCATGAAGGTCGAATTCTTGTAGATGGCACCGATATATCTTCATTACCTGACAAGAGTGTTCCGTTCTTAAGAAGAAAACTTGGAATCGTGTTTCAGGATTTTCAGTTACTACCCGACAGGAATGTATATGATAATGTTTCGTTTGCCCTACAGGTAACTGGTAGGACTCCTTCCTTCGTTAAACAACGAGTTATGGAAGTACTATCCATGGTAGGATTAAGTAACAAGCGCCATCAAATGCCGGGTGAACTATCGGGTGGTGAACAGCAACGAGTTGTCATTGCCCGCGCATTGGCTAATGAGCCCCGAATCATGCTCGCTGACGAACCAACTGGAAACCTGGATCCTGAGGTATCAGCAAATATCATGGAATTATTTAAATCCATCAATAACAAAGGAATGGCAGTTTTGATGGTTACTCACAATTATGACCTCGTCAAAAATTATCCTCATCGTACCATACGGATACATCAAGGAAAAATTCAGGAAGTTGTTCGCAACGATTTGAGAACGAATACATGAACGGTTGCGTTTTAAAGCCAAAACGTACATTTATAAATGGATTCTTTAACTCAAATTTTCCTTGGTGCCAGTGTGGGGATGCTGACTGGAGGAAAAAAACTAGGCAATAAGGCAGCACTTTGGGGTGCTATAGGTGGTACTATTCCGGATTTGGATGTACTGCTCGGACTAATCTACGATCCTGTCTCCTACCTGATGATTCACAGAGGGTTTTCACACTCTGTTTTTTTTGCACCCCTAACTGCTCCCTTAATTGCACTGATACCCTGGTTCATTTATGGTAGGGACAAATTCATGTTCAAAACATGGGCAACGGTGTTTTTTTGGTCCTTATTCACTCATCCATTCCTGGACTTGTTTACAGGATACGGCACTCAATTACTGAATCCGATATCGAATTATGGTTTCGAAATCAATTCACTATTCATCATTGATCCTATATACACGTCCGTGTTGGGGTTTTTTCTTATAAAATCGATGAAGAAAACGAATTTTGAAACATATAGTACATTGGTGAAAAAAGGGTTGATTTACTCATCTTTGTATATCCTGTTAACCGTAGGCCTAAAGCTTTACACTCAACATCACATCAGGATACAGGCACAAAACCAGGGTATTGAGATCAAATCGATGATGACAATCCCTGGTCCATTTACTTCATTTCTTTGGCGGGGTCTCATTGATAGTGGTGATGGATTCTATCAAACATATTTCTCGGTATTTGATTCAAAAAGTACACCATTAGAATTTCAATTTGAATCGAAAAGCAATCCATATCCTGATGAATTCATACAATCTCGAGCAGTTAAAACTCTGGAATGGTTTTCCAAAGGCTTTCAACTCGTAGAGTATGACTCCAAATTGGACGAATTCAACGCTTATGACCTAAGATTTGGCACAGTCAAAGGTTGGGATGGTGATTATTCAGGATATGTTTTCACATTTCATGTCTCTAAAGATTTGGATGGACAGATAGTATTTGAGCAACGACCTAATGCAGTCGAGATAACAAGAGACGATCTGGTTAGATTGTTTTTAAGGACATTTTCGATTCACGAATAAATAGGTTCAGCGCTTTCTCAAAACATGTAATCCATCGCGTACGGTTAGTAGTACCGAGTCCACTCTGAGATCTTCTTTGATTCTACGGTTTAACGAATCGATTGCCAGTGCTTTTCGGTCAACTCCAGGATGGAGAACATTACCATACCAAAGCATGTTATCTAGGACCATGATGCCACCGGGCCTGAGTTTTTGAATCAGTACCTCATAATAAGATGGGTAGAAATCTTTATCAGCATCCAGGAAACATAAATCTATACCATTTGACAGGTCATGTACGGTATCTCGTGCATTTCCCCTGACTATTTGTATTTTATGGCCATCGATTGCAGATTTGAAGTTCCTTTCTGCGATCTTAATATATTTTTCATTCATTTCCAGAGCGTATACCTTGGCATCCTCATTCGCAGCCTGAGCCATTGTCAAAGCAGCTGAACCCGTGAACATACCGACTTCGACAATGTATCTAGCATCAATCATTTTGATAAGAAGATGTAGTAGTGACCCAACCTGGTTCCCACTGAGCATATCGCTGTGGAGCAGGGAATTCTGGGTATCAGAAACTAAGTTTAGATGATCAGCGTTAGTAATACGTGAAATATCTTCGGCATAAGATTCGATTTCGGGATGAACGAGGGTTATCTTGGGGATCATTTTAAAACTGGTATATGGAAAGCAGTAAACAGAAAGATTTCATCCCTGCACGGGAATCTGTATTCGTCATTTCGTTTTTCAAATGGTACAGCTGGTATCTGATGAAACGGCGATTTCGTAGCTTATATGTAAGAAACGGTCATACAATAGACCGTACCAAGGCTACATTATACATTTGTAATCATCATTACTGGTGGGATGGCTTGACCCCGTTAGTGTTGAATGAATTTATATTCCACCAACATGCACGTGCCATCATGGAAGACAAACAAATGAGAGCGTATCCTTTCTTCTCAAAAATAGGAGCTTTTTCAATAAACAGAAACAATCCGAAGTCTGCCCTTTCAAGTCTTGATTATGCAGCTCAATGGTTGAGAGTACCGAATGCTTGTTTGTTTCTTTACCCAGAAGGAAAGTTTAGTCAGCCACATGAACCTATTCGCATTGAGTCCGGCGTTACTAAATTGTTAGATTGGGCGCCCGTATGCGATTTGGTGTGCATATCGATGCACATATCGTATCAGAATGGCGATAAGCCCGATTTTTTTATTGACATCAGTCCTTCCCTAGTTCACCCCAAAGGTGTATCAAAAACAGATACTGTCCATGATATCAGTAAACTTATGAATCACAATTTGTGTAGACTAAGAACATCCAGCCTCTCAGAAATAGAATCATTTAAGAGATTATTTTGAATGCTAGAATTACAGGTTACCAGGTCCACTTGTATAAAAAGGATGATTTCTGAACCCAGTTTGGGCGTTTAGATGTATATCTGAATCGCATTCGAACCAAAGGCCAGAAAATTCGTTTCCTGATTCTTTCCGGGCGGATATATTCTGCGATTCCACTAGTGTACTGATTTTCTTCTTCGTCTGCGGAAGTCAGACGCGCAGATACATTAAAACGATAATAAAATGGTCCGCTGTCGAGTACATCTTCGGTATTTAACTGTATTCTTCTTTTTTCAAATTTTATAACAATCCTTCTGCCTGCAGATAACAAAAAAGCATTGGTCTTGTTTCCATCTACTTGAATGTCGGTAGTTTCATCAAGAATCGAAGCATTGTCTGGTCCAATTAACCACGCTTTAGGTACAATATTACCGTGTTGGTTCATGAGATAGTAAACCAATGTAAGGTCATTGAAGTGAATACGACCCCAATACCAGTCCTTGAACGCATTTCTCATGGGTTCAATACCCAGGTTATGGTCGTGATAGCCTGTTCCCTCAAAAATAATTGGCTTCTCGTGCCTGTCTTTTTGATTGATTGAAATTACTCCTTTTACAAATGCCTTTGGCTGCGTCAGATTCCAGGTGTGTGACTGAGTGTTTTCGGTGTCGGAGTCCGTTTTTAGCAGACCATTTTTAATAGCAGGTGAGCTAAACCTCAAAATTCCAGAAAATTTCTCACCGGTTGGGAGTAATTCCTCCAGTCGCAGCGCAAATACCAATTGCTCGTTCTCGATGAAGCCTTCAAGCGTATTTTTTCCTACCTTTACAGATATTTTATCCCTATTAAAGATAGACTCACTTTTAGAATACTCGGCCAGTGAATAAAAAATGGTTTTACCATTACGATACACAGAAATACTGATTGCAGGGTGTTCTTCTGCAAAAGAATTTACATGATCGGGATATTTTTCGCTGGTACGAATATAATCGGGAGAAAAAGGACATCCCTCGAAGAAAATGACAACAAACTGATACTCGCCTTTGTGATCTTCTCCATCGAAGTACCACCACTCATAACTGCCAGTAGTCGTTTTTAATACAGGAATATCTAATTGATAATTTGTCTCTATAATCATGAACAAATATACGCTGATTCTTTCAACCATTGTATGTTAAATGATTCTATTTGAACTATTTTCTGTCACGTACCTAATTGATCACATGGAACTTCTGTATTACGCCCTCTATCTTGGATTATCGTTTATATCATTTCAAGTGATTGTATTTATAAGGAATACACATCAATTAACGAATCTGCCTAAACCGAACTCATCCCCGAGGTATTTCTACTCAGTGCTCATCCCAGCCAGAAATGAAGAGAAGTCAATCACCCATTGCCTGGCATCCGTAGCGAATCAGTCGTATTCAAATTATGAAATCATCATTCTGGATGACCGTTCAACAGATCACACGTTGTCGATCCTGAACTCGTTCAAGAAAGATCATCCGACACTGAATGTGAAGATAATCCAGGGTGAACAGAAGCCGGACCACTGGTTAGGTAAAAATTGGGCATGTCATCAGTTGTCAAAACAGGCAACTGGACAAGTACTGGTTTTCATTGATGCAGACACACGACTCGAACCCACTTTTCTAGGGTCTGTAGATACGGCAATAAGTACCTATCGATTAGACGCATTAACTGTATGGCCTTTTCAAATACTTGGATCATTTTGGGAGAAAGTGATTATACCTCACATGTATTTTGTGATTTATACCTTATTACCCATCAAGTATACTCATTCAGATCCCAAATGGATGCCCAACCAATTGATTCCTCGGTTTAGATCATCATTTGCGGCAGCTTGCGGACAATGTATGATATTCACGAAAAGCTGTTACGGTGTGATTGGTGGACATGAAAAGGTTAAAGATCAGGTGGTTGAAGATGTACAATTAGCCAGATTGATCAGAGCCAACAACTTCAATTTCAGGATGTTTCATGGCAATGATTCATTCAGTTGCAGGATGTATTCCGCTGAAGCAGAGATCCTTCAGGGATTCAGAAAAAACTTCCTTGCTGGATTTGGATATAACATCCCGTTGTTTCTGTTAAGTTGGCTCCTCCACGCATGTGCGTACGTATTACCATGGGTAACCTTGTTTATTGGATTATTGATGAATGAGGGTTCAATGATCGTGTTATCAATATCTATGATTCTTCTTCCAATACTCATACGATATCAAATGGATGAAAAAAATAGATGGCAGCGCCCGTTTGGAGTACTTCATGTTCTGGGAGTACTTTGGTTTAATCGATTAGCTTTGATTGTACTTTTGGATAAATTGACGGGTAAAAAAGTAAATTGGAAAAACAGATCTGTTTAAACTCAAATAAAGTTAACCAATACTGTCAAAAGTCATTTTCTTTTATTTTTTAAAGTGCCATATTGCGGGTAATGAAGGAGATAATTGACAAATATATCCGTTATCTGAAAATCGAGCGAAATGCTCCGGATACGACATTAAGTTCATATCACGGAGATTTGAATCAGTTTCATATCTACATGGAGGAGAACCATGCAACGAATGATTTAACAGAGATCGACAAACATCATCTACGTTTTTTTGTTGGTATGTTAAATCGACAGGGCTATAAACGCTCTACGCTTCAACGAAAGATTGCTTGTATCCGATCATTTTTAAAATATGCATTCAAGCGTGGCTATATCGCTAAAGATTCGAGTGGACTATTAATCACCCCTAAATCTGAAAAAAGGATCCCAAAATATATTTCTCAACAGCAGATTAATACCGCTCTGAATGATTATGAGGTAGATTATAGTATCCATTCAGAAACTGAAATTGAACACGTCGAATCTATCCGTAATCAGTTGATTTTGGAAATATTATACTCAACTGGTATACGATTGAGTGAACTCATTCAATTAGATTTAGCCGATTTATCCATCGAACAACGACAGATCAAGGTTACAGGGAAAGGTAACAAACAGAGAATCGTACCATTTGGCGACGCAGTAATTGACCCACTTAGAGCCTATTTAACTCACAGGCATCTTTTATTTAATACATCAGATCATGAATCAGATACAGCCTTATTATTGACCAAAAAAGGAAAACGAGTTAATGCAAGAATGGTTCAACGTCTGGTAAAATCTTTTTTATCAGAGCAGACTGAAGCAAAGAAAAAGAGTCCACATGCCCTTAGGCATAGCTTCGCTACGCACTTATTAGACGCGGGAGCCGATATTAGGGTAATTAAGGAACTATTAGGTCACAGTAGCCTGGGAACGACACAAATTTATGCTTCAACAAGTGTTGAAGCATTGAAAAAGCACTATAAAAGCGCCCATCCAAGGGCTGAAAAATCCACTTCTAACTAACAGGAGACGATATGAATACAAGTTTCACTGCCAGACACTTTAATGCAAGTGAACGACTACAAGAACATTCCTTGAATGCAGTCAAGAAACTTGAACGATTTTATGATGGCATACAAGACTGTGATATTGTTTTGTCACCACATGAATCTCACGATAATCCTCAGGGGGCCGAGCTTACGGTAACAGTAACTGGAACTACGCTTGTAGCTACAGAAACAGCTGCTACTTATGAACAGGCTATCGGCCATGCTGTAGAGAATATGACCAGACAACTACTTAAATACAAAGAAAAACGGTTTGCGAAAGGTTAACGATGCCAATTGGTCCTCATACTCCGATTCCAAGAAAAGAGCAAATCAGCGTTGAATACCTCATTCATTCTCTGAGGAAATCCGTTAGAATAGACTTGGAATGTTGTGCAGCCCCACATGCCTGTGCAAATCGTTTCATTTATGAACCCGATCTGCACAGACCCGGGCTTGCTTTGGCTGGTTACTTGAAATTGTACCAATTCCAAAGAATTCAAATTCTTGGAAATACGGAGTGTGAGTATCTGGCGAACCTGCCTAAAGAGAATCAACTTGTATCATTCGGGCAGATTCTTAGTTTCGATCTGCCTGTAATTTTCCTTACGCATGGTAATACGCTTCCCGATTATCTCATGCAGCTGGCACAGGATCATTTCATACCCGTATTTAGAACTCCAGTTGAATCAACCAAATTTATGTTCCTTCTAAGGGATTTCCTGGAAGACCAGTTTGCTATTCAAACCGTAGTTCATGGATCCATGGTTGATGTATATGGTATTGGGATATTGATTTCCGGAAAGTCTGGAATTGGCAAAAGTGAAGTAGCGCTGGATCTGGTTGAACGTGGGCACCGACTGGTTGCCGATGATGTGGTAGTTCTAACAAGAAAAAACAATGTTCTCATGGCCTCGGCAACTGATATGAACAAGCACTTCATGGAGATACGCGGTTTGGGTATCATTGATGTTATGTCGATGTTTGGAATTCGTTCTGTCAGATATCAAAAACGTCTGGAAGTAGTTATTGATTTATTCTTATGGGATGAAGGAACCAAAATAGACAGAACCGGTCTGGATAAAGAAACGTTACCTATCATGGATGTTTCGATTCCAGTAACCAGACTTCCAATTACCCCCGGGAAAAATATTACTGTCATTGCTGAAGTAATTGCTATGAATCACTTGTTAAACCACTACGGATACGATGCTGCGGTGGCTTTCCAGGACATCATCCGGAAAAAAATTGCCGACAAAGGACATAAACGAACTGCACCTGATCGTGCGGTTGATTATTTTGAAGGTGACTTAGAATAAAGAACTATTCTTCTTAACTTGTCGCGACAATCGTATCAGATAACAAATTAAAGCTTTTTTAGTCTTGAGTACGTTTTACTATTACGATGAAGCAGAACAGGGATTTGTCCAGGTTGAATATAAACCCGGCGAACGATTAGTTCATACTGTTTCGCAATTGATTCTATACGGTCTAGTAATATCAGGGCTGCTTATTATATTATTATCTACTTATGCCGGTACACCAGCTGAAATCGCTTTAAAAGCTGAAAACAAAGAACTTCTGAATCAGCTCACAAAAACTCAGAATACAATAAGAACGTTTGATGAAGATTTAAAATTACTTGCTCAAAACGATAATGAACTTTACAGGGCAATCCTAGGACTCGACGAAATTTCTGAGGATGAACGAAAAGCTGGTACAGGTGGAAGCGATGAATTGGCCAAGTTTGACATCTACAACAGAGATTCTGCTGAACTCCTCAAATGGACCGTCTCTAATTTGGAGAGTCTAGAAAGGCAGATCAATTTACAGAAACTGAGCCTTGAAGAGATCAAGAAACAGTACAATGACAATCAACAAATGATGCTGCATTTGCCTGCTATACGTCCCATCAACAGTGTTGTGATCAGTGAGTTTGGTATGAGAATGCATCCTGTATACAGATTCAGGAGGATGCACGAAGGAATTGATTTCAGGGCCAGAATTGGTACACCAGTCTATGCTACAGGTGACGGGCGAGTCAGTATGGCTTCCAGATACTCTACGTATGGACTGACCGTGAAGATTGATCATGGATATGGATATGAAAGTCTGTATGCGCATTTGTCCGCGTTTGCCCCAGGTATGCGTCCTGGTCGGAGAGTGCAACGAGGCGAACTGATTGGTTACACAGGGAACACAGGTATTGTAGAAGGACCACACCTCCACTATGAAATCTACAAGGACGGCCGGGCAGTAAATCCGTTGAATTATATGTTCGCCGATGTTAGTCCTGAAGAGTACGTAACCTTACGGCGCTACAACGAAGAGAACGAACTGTCCACTAATTTGGAATAACGTTTAACTTCTTAAAGTCATCTTCTATTTGTGGTAAAAAAAGGCCGAGCGTGATTTCTCACCCCGGCCTTTTTTCATTATAGACATTTTTCAGGAGCAGCCGCTTGTTGCTCCACATGTATTACACTTGAGACAGGTCCCATTTCGTACCAGAGTCATGCTACCACAATCGCCACATGCATCGCCCGTGTAACCCATCTGACGAGCCCGATTATACTTGTCCTCATGAGATTCAGAGAACTTAGCGGTTTGTGAGGCTGATGGTACAGATACTGGTGTTGTTGCTTCATGGGTTAAAGCAACAACTGGTTCGGCATACTGTGATTGCACGGAGTTTTTATCAGCAATGCCGATTCCAAGATCGATATTGTTATCAACAGGACGCAACGTTCTTTGCAGGATTTCTTCAGGACCAACATGTGCCAGATCATGTCGACCCAGGTAGGTTACTGCCAGTTCGCGGAAGATATAATCGATAACCGATGTCGTCATTTTTATGTGAGGATTTCCCATGACCATTCCGCTCGGTTCAAATTTAGTAAACACAAAAGCATCTACAAATTCCTCGAGGGGTACGCCATGTTGCAGGCCGAGAGAAATTGATATAGCAAAGCAGTTCATCAAGCTTCTGAATGCTGCACCCTCACGGTGCATATCGATGAAAATCTCGCCAATCTGTCCATTTTCATACTCTCCGGTGCGTAAATAAACACTTTGTCCACCGATTTTGGATTTTTGTGTGTATCCACCTCTTCTGCTTGGTAAACGCTGTCTTTCTGCAAGATACTTGTGAATAATTCGTTCAGCTGTTTTGACCACCGCATCCTGTGCTGCGGACAAGGCCGGATCGGCCATTTCATTGGTATCTTCCTCATCATCTAGCACTTCAAGTATGCTGGAAGTTGAATTTAAAGGTTGACTGAGCTTTGATCCATCGCGGTACAACGCATTCGCCTTAGTCATCAATTCCCAGCTTAGCTGGTATGCCTCTTTGAAGTCTTCGACATTTGCTTCGTTTGGAAGATTAATGGTTTTTGAAATGGCTCCTGAAATGAATGGTTGAGCAGCAGCCATCATCCGGATGTGACCGGCAGCGGAAATATATCTGGTTCCCTTTTTACCGCACTTATTCGCACAGTCAAATACGGGATAGTGTTCTTCTTTAAGATGAGGTGCGCCTTCCACAGTCATGGTGCCACAGACATAATCATTGGCTTCTTCAATCTCTTTTTTGGTGAATCCAAGATGTTTGAGGAAATCGAAGTTAAAATCGTTCAACTGTTCATCGTTCATTCCGAGGAAGTCTTTGCAGAAATCTTCGCCAAGGGTCCATTGATTGAAAGCAAACTTGATTTCAAATGCTGTAGGCAGAGCCAGTTCGATTGCCTGAATCTTTTCATCCGTGAATCCAACCTGACGCAAACGATCATGACCGATGGTTTGACATCCCTTTAATGTGCCGTTTCCTTTGGCATATTTTACAATATCTTCTATTTGGGAGTTGGAATAACCCAGGTTTTTGAGTGCCAGTGGAACACTTTGGTTAATGATTTTGAAATAACCACCACCAGCAAGTTTTTTAAATTTAACCAATGCGAAATCCGGTTCGATACCGGTTGTATCACAATCCATTACCAGACCTATAGTTCCGGTTGGTGCGATAACAGTTACCTGCGCATTTCTGTAACCATATTTCTCGCCCATCTCTACGGCTCGGTCAGCGTCTTGACGAGCTGCTTTGAGCAGATACTCCGGACAGATATCTGCGTCTATACCCATTGGCTTGACGGTAAGACCCTCGTAATCTGAATCGGCAACTTTATATGCAGCGCGTTGGTGATTTCTCATTACACGTAACATATGGTCTTTGTTGCGTGCATAGCCCGGAAATGTTCCCAACTCCGAAGCCATTTCAGCTGATGTGGCGTAGGAAGTCATATGCATGATTGCAGTGATAGCTCCGGTGGTCGCCATGGCCTCTCTACTGTCGTAGGGAATTCCCTGCACCATGAGAAGTGTTCCGATGTTGGCGTAACCCAGACCGAGAGTCCTGAACTCATACGATAGCTCTGCGATTTCTTTGGAAGGAAACTGAGCCATCAGGACCGAGATTTCCAGAACAACAGTCCACAATCTGGTTGCATACCTGAAACTATCAACCTCGAACTCGTTGGAATTCTCATTATAAAATTTGATTAGGTTCAGCGATGCCAGATTACATGCGGTATTATCCAGGAACATGTATTCAGAGCAAGGATTACTGGCTTTAATGGGTCCATCTGCCGGACAAGTATGCCATTCATTGATGGTATCGTGATACTGGGTTCCTGGATCGGCACATGACCAGGCTGCGTAGGCAATTTGATCCCAAAGCTCACGTGCCTTAAGTGTTTTCATGGGTTTAGCATCACGACCCTCTTTGGAAGCCTTGCGCTTCTCAATACGTCCGTACAGGTGCCAGTCACCATCATTTTTTACTGCATCCATGAAGGCATTTGGTACACGAACGGAGTTATTGGAATTTTGTCCACTTACGGTTGAATAGGCTTCTGAATTCCAGTCGGTATCATAGGTTTCGAACTCGATATCGGTATACCCTTGCGCTGCCAATTGGATCACACGCTCAACATAATTCATTGGAACATGTTCTTTTTTAGCTTCACGGATAGCTTTTGCAAGCTCCTTATTCTTTTTGGGATCACGAGAAACAACACCATTGTACAACCGACCTTCGATTTCTACCGGTTTGTGGCAGAGTTGCATGATTTTTTTGAGATGCCTGTTACAAGCCATCGATCCGGCAACAATAGCAGCTACCTTCTCTTCCTCCCTGACCTTCCAGTTGATGTAAGCTTCAATATCTGGATGGTCGAGATCGAGGGTGACCATTTTTGCCGCACGTCTGGTTGTTCCACCTGACTTAATGGCACCAGCAGCGCGGTCACCGATTCTCAGAAAACTCATCAGGCCAGAAGATTTACCACCACCACTCAAAGACTCATCCTCACCCCGAAGTTCAGAGAAATTTGTGCCAGTGCCTGAACCGTATTTGAATAAACGAGCTTCTCGAACCCACAAGTCCATGATTCCACCCTCATTCACCAGATCATCATCTATAGATTGTATAAAACAGGCATGAGGCTGGGGATGGGTGTAAGCATCCTCTGATTTCTTGACCTGACCGGAGTTCGGATCTACGTAGTAGTGTCCCTGAGCTGGACCGTTAATTCCATAAGCCCAGTGTAACCCGGTATTGAACCATTGCGGACTGTTGGGTGCAACCATTTGTGCCGCAAGCATATAACAAAGTTCATCGTAGAATACTTTTGCGTCCTGTTCCGAATCGAAATAATCGTGTTTCCACCCCCAATAGGTCCAGCAACCTGCCAGACGATTGAACACCTCTCGCGAGTCGTTTTCTTTAGTGAATCTCTCCTTTTCCGGGAGATTGTTTAGCACTTTGTGATCTGATTCTGATCGCTGTAACCACTTTGGAACCCCTTTTTCAGATACTCGTTTTAAAGCTGCAGGGACTCCAGCTTTCCGGAAATACTTCTGGGCGATGATGTCTGTGGCAACCTGTGACCAGGTAGATGGCACCATCACATTTTCCATAAGAAATACGCGGGATCCATCCGGATTCTTTATTTCCGATTTTCTGGATTCAAAAATTAATGAGTCGTATGGGGTGGTGTCCGTTGATTTAGTGTAGTATCTGGTAAACTTCATCGTGTCGCTTTGGTTTATTGAATGTGGTTTAGCTCATTCTATGTGGGTAGTTATTCAGATATCAAAGTTGACGTTTTTTCGGTCTTAATCAACCTTGATACCCCATTTTTTTTCAACAACTTTTCCACAGTTATCCACCTATTTTTCAGATAGTTGTGTGAGTGGTTATGGTTCATATTTTGTGTATAACTTGTGGATAATATCAGGTGTTTTATAGTCAATTCGGAGATCGGTGTAGGTCAGAAGGAGAAACTCAGACTAAAATTCCAGGATCTTCCTGGCATTGGATATCCATAAATCAACTGATAGGATTCGTTGGTCATGTTTTGAACCGTTGTGGCAATGCGTAGGTTGAAATTGGAGATCTTTGTAGCATAAAAAACGGTAGCATCAAATAAGTGAATACTTGGGAGTATTAACGAATTGGCATCATTGACCGGGCGACTGGAGGTATAGTGATGGTTCATTGAAACACCTACAGATTTTGTCAGAAATCTGACTTCGTTACCTGAACGGAAGGCTGGAGAATAAACGACTCGATTACCTTCAAGTGAACCATCCTGGTTTCGTAGTCGATACTGTGCATTTAACCACGTGAGTGTTGAGGACATTGTGGTTGAAATCACACCGATGTCAAAGTTGGATTCCATTGCAGTAGAAATCCCCCTGGATGTAATTTCATTGACGTTATTGGGGGAATACTTCCCATTTGAATCGGGCCACCAAAGGATGCCATTGTCAGTTGAACTTGAAAAGAGGCTTACATCATACATTAAATTCCTGCTCACGAACCTAACGCCTACATCTGATTTGATTGCTGTTTCAGGTTTTAAATCTGGATTACCGAATCCAGGCCAGTATAGGTCGTTCAATGTTGGCGGTGCATAATTTTTGTTGATATTTGCCAGGACATACAGTTTATCCTTGATAATGTCCAGGTTTGCTCCGAATCCGTAACTGACCGCATGATCAAATTCACTGTAGGAATCAAATCGTAAAGACGGATACAGATTTACCCTCCGACTGATCGCAAACAAACCATTCGTTTGGACATAGTAGCGATTCACATTGCTGAGATTAAAATCAGTGCTTATGATGTTGGAATGATCATAACCCGTCCGAAAACGAATTTGATAGGACTCTCCAGGTTTGAACCGTATGGCATAACTCACGCTTAAAACGTCCACATCACTCACACTACGAATGTCGAATGCGGGTTCCATGTAATCTAACCCAATTCGATTAAAGGATGCATAGATCTGAGACTGAAACACGTTAGAGTGTATCCAGTTGCTTCTGTGAACGAATCGTGTAGACCTGTCTTTTTGTCTGGCAGTGGCGCTGGGAAAAGATAATGATCCTGGCGAACCGGTTTCACCTGTGTTATACCAGACAGAAACATCTCCCCAATACATAGTACCCGTAAATTTCACAGATCCTACACCCGTAAATTGTGATTTATCTGCGTTAACTCTCTTGAGGTTATCTCCACCTGGTAAGCTGAAATCGTTGTCTTGAGTCAGATGTACGAGTCCCATGGAATAATTCCACCGTCTGGAAGATCCTGATTTGACGATGCTGTATTGTTGAGCGTTGTAGGAGCCTATGTTTACTTCGACCGCAGTCCGAGATTCTGAAATGGTACCTGATTCCATCAAAATGGTACCACCAAGTGAACTGGAACCGTATTCACTGCTGCCCAGATTGTTATCCACAGATATTTCGTTGATGAGGGTAGCGGGAAACAATGACAAATCGACCAAACCCAACATAGGGTGATTCAGCTCCATTCCGTTCCACATCACTTTGACCTGTGAGGCATTGAATCCAATGGATCCTGATGTTTGGGCTTGTCCGGGTCCGTAGGTTCTGACAATAAAGCGAGCATTTCGTTTAATAATATCTCCAGCCGATATGAATCCAGCTTCTGGTATAGATTGTACATCATATCGCTGTATCATTGTTGATAGCTTAATATCCGGAATGTCGAATCGATTGGCGCTGACATGTATCTCAGGCAGTGAGAGTGTATCAGCAAGCTGCGCGTTCAATGGTGGTGCAAATGCAGCTAAATACAAAGACATTAGCAAGCTTTCGCCTGCCAGGGTAAATAACTTTTTCATGGTTGTTTAAATGAGTCTGGACTTTTTTTCCCGAAAGTCAGTGACAAACGATTCTATCGGCAGGTCTCCTGGCTTTTCTGATTCATGATTAGCCTTCCCGCTTGAATTGCAGTGGCAGTGGTGGGATCATGAAGCGATTCAGAATTACAGTTGCGGGTACAGCCACCGTTTTACACGGTGTTCCCTATTAATCCAATTTTGGAACCGAAACTCGTGGATCAAAGAACTTATTGAGTATAAACTCAATATCAATGTAAATCAATTTTACTTTTCGACCAGTTATCCACATGCCATCATTCCGTGTATCATCCGACCCCTTAATTACTGAACGATTTATCCAGTATGACAATGCACACGGAAACGATCACTAAACAGTTGAAGGTACTTGAGTATTCGCGTTGAGCACATGATGATCGTCGTATTTATTGTGTAGCTTTTTATGCCGACGTTTCATCGGGTAAATCTGGTTGAAATCATAGAGACCGTTACGCTGGTACAGATATTGGACCAGGAAAAGCAAAAGAAGTCGTTTACTCAAAGTCTGTATTCAATCTGAATCTTGATATTCTGTTGTTATCGCGATCGGCTACATAGACGATACGCTGAAAATACGCAACTCCCATAGGATGGTTAAACTGACGTGGACTAGTACCCCTACCCCCAAAAGACACGTTAATCGCCTTTTTGACTGAAGATCCGGCAGGTGGATTGATCCCTTCATATCCATTCGATTGAAACAGATAGAGGCTATCTGTTTCAGCATCGACGACAAAGATATGGCCTCTCTCGTCAGCTGAAAAAGCCAGCCCAGTGGGATTTTTAAACTTGAATTCATCATACAAGAAAGAGGCAGCTCTTGAAGTATCTCTGGACAATAGCTGTCCGTTGGACCGATATTCTGTTCCGTCTGGTGTTTCAACAGCATCAACCCAGATTACTCGGAAAGGAATTGAAAGACGTGGATCCCCTTGCGCGACAATGAAACTCTGCGTTGCGTTCATGTTTTCACGCTGCGGTGGACCAATAAATGTAGTGATATCATTCATAGACAGACCGCTCAGAAGAGAAGTATGACCATTTTACATTGGCTTAACGTTGACTAAACAATCGGACTTTCTCCGCTCAATTGCCTATCTTGGTCCTAAATTACTGGACTTACAAACGATATTATAATCCATGCGACTGCTATTCTTAACTATATTTATTGGACTTACCACATTGGTCAATGCCCAGTTTCTGGAGACTTTCGACTCTCCTGTAAAAGGTAGTTATGCGGATGGTTCGGGTACGTTGAGTTCCGGTAACTGGTATTTCGCAGAATCCCTGATCGGTAATCTCGCTGCCGACCAAAAGTTTGGATCTCACGCTGTCCGGATGGGAAGTGCATTACCTTTTTTCGGGTCACACGTCCAAATGCAGTTTGATGTGGCATCGGCTGGTTCTGTATCCTTCTATTTCGGAAGCTACCTGACCGATGCGAATGCAGGTAGACATAGCGTCATACAACTTCAGCAGTCTACAAATGGAGGGTTTCAATGGGTTAATGTAGGAGATCCTCTTACCACTTCAACTGACTTTAAACTGGCTGAATTTGACATCAATCATAATGGTAAGATCCGATTTCGCATCGTCAAGTTAGAGGGTGGTGTAGCGGGAACCAGAAATCACCGGGTAAACTTGGATGATTTCACGGTTACTGAATACTTAGATACCATCGATGAAGCCCGGATTCGGGTTTCGGTTGGCGAGGAAGACATAAACACAGAGGAATCGTTTACTCACGACTTCTCCCCATTCGTACCCGGCTCCTCGCGTCAGCTGGAAATGACGATAACCAACACCGGACAGACGCAACTTACCGGAAGCGCCTTCATTGACGAACAAATTGTATTTTCAATCATCGGAGAGGACGATTTCGCCCTGAATTTCCGGGAATCAGCTACACTCAGAATCAATGCAACCGGATCCACACCTGGCATATATGCCTCAAACCTGGTTATCAACTCAAACGACCCAGCAACTCCCGAAGTAACCATCGGTCTCAGCGCTGAAATTCTGGATGCTTCGCAAGTAACTACTATTTCTGAGGCACGTGAAATGCCATTTGGAACTGTTGTAACTATTACCGGATGGGTGACCACGGCTAACGAATTCGGCGGCCCCATTTTTATTCAGGACAGAACCGGCGGTATTGCTGTCTTTCACAACCCGATCCATACTGCAGTGAGTCGAGGTGATTCAGTTGTAGTTACGGGTCCATTGACAGAATTCAATCCGACCGGACAAAACCAGGGACAATTTCTAAGACAAATATCCGGATCAGGAACTACATTCTCTGTGCATAAAGAAGCGAATAGACCCATCAATCCCCGATTGGTCACGCTTGAACAAATCAACGCAGGTTGCTGTGAATCCCAGCTGGTACGTGTTGAAGGTGCTGAATTTACCGTCTCGGGAAACTTTCCTTCAAATACTCAGAATTTCACCCTCATTCAAAACGGGGAACGCGCGATAATTAGAATCGATACCCGCTCCGATTTTGCTAATGCACCGATTCCAGCGGGACCTACCAATCTGATTGGAGTTGTTGACCGATTCAATGGTACGTATCAACTCAAGCCACGTGACACTCAGGATTTAGGTGTCGCAGCGTATGAGAACCCATTCGCAGACTTATCCAAGGATGAAACTTTCGATATCGCTACCTGGAATATTGAGTGGTTCGGTGACTCCAGCAATGGTCCCGCTAATGTGGCACTGCAGCTCGAAAATGTGATTCAGGTTATTGAGACGATGGATATGGATGTGTATGCTCTTCAGGAAATATCAAGTCCGGAACTTTTTAGTACCTTAGTGGAGCGACTTGATGCGTATAATGGATTTATTTCAAATTACACGCAGAATCAAAAAGTTGCCTGGCTTTACAAGAGTTCAACCATTGATTCGATTTCTTCAGCTTATGTTGCCACCAATAGTCGTTGGGCAAACGGAAGGTTCCCGTTTCAGTTTGAATTCGATGCGAACATCGATGGCGAATCCAGACGCATCAAAGCAATCAATTTCCATGCAAAAGCTTTTGCTTCACAGGAAGACTACAACCAGCGCAAAGCCGATGCAACGGTGCTTAAACAGTATGCTGACACGCGTAAATCAACAGATCGTTTGATCCTGATTGGTGACTACAACGACGATGTAATCGAGTCCACCTGGGCTGGGCTGGTCACTCCCTATGAAATGTTCAACACGGATCCCGATTACACGATCGTAACCAGGACATTATCCGAACAAGGATTCACTTCATTCCGATCCGTAAGCATGATCGATCACATCACTATAAACGCTAACTTGTACGAAGATTATCTGTATGGCGCGGAACAGATAGAAAATACCGGTTATATTGGAAGTTATCTGACCACAACCTCAGATCATTATCCGGTCTGGACCCGGTTCAGATTTACAACGTCAACCTCTGTTCAAGAATCAACAGATTTACCAGACCGTGTTGAATTGAGCCAGAATTTCCCCAATCCATTTAATCCGTCAACCGTTATCGGATTTTCACTACCTGCCCCAGACAGGATTACGATCGAAATATTTGATATGACCGGGCGTTTGGTAGCCACCATCTATCGAGATCACCTGGTGTCCGCGGGAAATCACTCTGCAGCATTTAATGCGGACATGCTATCATCAGGGATCTACATTACCAGACTCACCACCTCAACCGGTAGTATGATTACCAACAAAATGGTATTGATGAAATAAATCTCAGATCTTTGTGTATAAAACAAATAAGCCCTCAAATGAGGGCTTATTTAAAATTAATAGCAGCAATATTCTGTTAGATATCTAATTGCTATTCATCACATTAGGAATTGCTGTTTCATAGATTGAATGAAGATCATCAACACGCATTGGTTCCAGAGATCCAATGGAAAGGGTGACTCCACCCACCTTACCCAGATGATAACAAGGTACCTGCGATTTTTCGAACCAATCCATAGTTTTTGCAACATCTTCAGCGGATACAGATAGCACCACTCCGCTTTGGGCTTCACTGAACAGAGTTTCGAGTGACTCTCCTCCTAGTTGATCTAAATTGATTACTGCGCCGATGTTGCCAAATACAGAAGATTCTACCAATGTGATAGCCAACCCCCCATCCGATACATCATGTGCGGACCGGACCATTCCGGTTTGAATGAGTCCAAGAAGTGCTTTTTGAAGTCGCTTTTCAAATTCCAGATCCAATGCAGGAGCATCGCCTGATGTGATTTTATGGCACCAGCTCAGATACTCCGATGCACCCAAGCCCTTACGCGGGGCACCAATATACAGTACGGTATCACCTGGATTTTTGAATCCAGCTGTTGTGGTATCCCTGTGCACATTTTCGACGATACCCAACATACCAATTGTTGGTGTTGGGAAAACGGCACCTTTTGGATTCTCGTTATAAAAACTGACATTTCCACCTGTAACCGGAGTATCGAGAGCCCTACAGGCATCCCCCATACCTCCCACTGCTTCTTTGAAAACCCAATACAGTTCTGGTTTATAAGGATTCCCGAAATTTAAACAGTTGGTTATGGCAACGGGACGTCCACCGGCGCATACAACATTTCGTGCGGCTTCAACTACAGCAATTTGTCCACCTCTGCGAGGATTCAGATACACATACCGTCCATTACAGTCTGTCTTAACTGCTAGACCTTTGTCGGAGCCTTTCAGGCGGATTACAGCCGCGTCTGATGGACCTGGACCGCTGACCGTATTGGTTCGAACCATATGATCGTACTGCTCAAAAATCCATCTTTTAGAGGCTATATTGGGCGAACTGAGCAGATCTTTTATCACCACATCAAAAGAGCGTGATTCTTTGATAGATGTTTCATCAAATTGTTGAGTACGATCCAGATACTCGGGACGTTTAGTTTCGCGAATATATACTGGTGCACCGCCACCGAGTACCAGCGAATCGGCAGGGATATCCGCTTTCACAATACCATCCTTCATGTAAATCACACGTTGCGTATCGGTTACGTGACCGATTACTACGGCATTAAGATCCCACTTATTATAGACATCTATGATCTCCTGTTCCCTGCCTTTTTCCGCCACCACCAACATCCGTTCCTGACTCTCTGACAGCAACAGTTCATAGGCCGTCATCCCGTCCTCACGAGCCGGAACCTTATCCAGATCGAGTAGCATACCACTCTCCCCTTTGGCACTCATTTCGGAGGTAGAGCAGGCAATGCCAGCAGCGCCCATATCCTGCATACCGATAACCGCACCGGTTTGAAGGGCTTCCAGGGATGCTTCAAGGAGCAGTTTCTCCATGAATGGATCTCCGACCTGAACACTGGGTCGCTTTGCTTCACTGGCCTCACTGATCTCCTCAGAAGCAAACGTTGCACCGTGAATACCATCGCGACCGGTACTTGAACCAACAATCAAAACCGGATTACCCACCCCCTTTGCTATTGCCGAAGCGGTTTCTCCAACTTTTACTAATCCAACGCTCATCGCATTGACCAATGGATTACCTTCATAGCTTTCATCGAAGCAGACTTCACCAGCTACGGTAGGCACACCGAAGGCATTACCGTAATCAGCGATTCCGCGGACAACTCCATCGAGTAGATAGCGAACACGGGGGGTTTGTAGGGTACCAAAACGTAGGGAATTCAGCGAGGCAATGGGTCGCGCGCCCATCGTAAATATATCACGATGGATACCACCCACACCCGTGGCAGCACCCTGATACGGTTCAACGGCCGAGGGATGGTTATGACTTTCGATCTTGAAGGCGCAAGCCCATCCATCACCGATATCAACCAATCCGGCATTTTCTGCTCCCGCATCTACCAGAAGTGCTCCACCGGATCGTGGAAGGGTTTTCAATACAGCAATAGAATTTTTATAGGAACAATGTTCACTCCACATCACCGAATACACCCCCAACTCGGTAAAAGTAGGGATTCGTCCAAGATAATTGATAATTTTTTGGAACTCTTCTTCGGTTAAACCGTGATCTTTAGCGAGATTCAGATCTACAATAGGTTCTGCAACCACAGATTTCATCAGAAATAGATTAGATATTGGATATTAAAAAGGATGGTGATGCAAAGTTACGAAAGGAACCGGACTAATTTCCCAGTGATTCGATTAATTCCGGTAATTTATCGAACTCATCAAAGACAAAGTCGGCGACGTTGTTTCTTTCTGTAGGTGGAAATCCATCCCGATTAAACCACCCTGTCTTCCAGCCATAATTTGAACCACCTTGAATGTCTGAGACGAAAGAATCACCAATATAAAGTACCTGATCGGGGTCACAGGCTGCTTTTTTGGTGGCAAAATCAAAAATATCAGCTGAAGGTTTCATACATCCAACATCTTCTGATATAATGTAGTGATCTCCAAATCTGTACAAATCAAACTTTTCGGCTTTCCATCGCTGAATTTCTGAAAAACCATTCGTCAGGAAGCCAATCGGATAGGATCCAGCCAGTTTTATCAACGTCTGTTCGGCCTGCTCAACCCATCCCCATTTAGCTCGGTACAAATTCATGTAGGTGGCTCTGATTTCGACTGGATCAGCATCAATATTGAACCATTCCAGTGTGTCCGCAAATCGATGATACTCCAGATAAGGTCTGTCGATTTCCCTCAGACCATATTTTTGCCAAAGTTCTACATTTATGTGGTGATAGCGTTCACGAAAATCATCCAGATCCGCTTTCTGCAAAACAGCATACAGGTTATACGTTTCAGCCAAAGCTGACCGTTCCGCTTTTCGGTGGTCCAGAATGGTATCGTCAACATCGAAATAGATGAATTTGATTGAAGTTTTCAAAATGATAGGGTCTGAATGATTTTATGACACAAAGCGTTGTCAAAATCGTATTTTGGTGACATGAAAACAACCATGAACTTTAATCAACACATCAATGAAAGCTGTTAGACTGATCATCCTTGTAGTATTGGCCATTCTCGTTATCGGAGGGATTTCGAGCGTTATTTCTTTGCAACAAAATCTGGTTCAGCGCCAGGAACGAGTCAACGAAGCATGGGGATTTGTTCAGACCCAGTATGAGCGCCGCGCAGATCTTATTCCAAACCTGGTAGCCACGGTTCAGGGTGCTGCAAATTTTGAACGCGAAACCCTTGAAGCTGTTATCCAGGCCCGATCTCAAGCCACATCCATCCAGCTGTCAGCAGATGCTGTCAATGATCCGGCTACCTTTCAACGATTTCAACAAGCACAAGATCAATTGAGCGGAGCCCTTTCAAGACTTCTCGTCACGGTGGAAAAGTATCCCGAACTCCAGGCGAACCAAAATTTCCGCGATCTCCAGGTCCAGCTTGAAGGCACTGAAAACCGGATATCAACCGAACGTAACCGATACAATACGGCCGTTCGAGAGTATAATACTGAGGTTCGAATATTCCCGGCAAATCTTTTGGCTGGATCATTAGGATTTGAACCTTTCCCCTATTTTGAGGCTTCTGCTGGATCAGAACAAGCACCCACGGTACAATTCTAATCATGAAATTTAAAGATTTTCTTTCCCCTGAACAGGAAAAGCTCATCTCAGATGCCATTGAAAGGGCCGAAACCGGCACAACCGGTGAAATCCGTGTACATATTGAACGACGGTGTAAAGCAGAACCACTTCACAGGGCTATCACACTTTTCGGAGAACTCGGAATGCATGATACCATCCACAAGAACGGAGTCCTTATTTACATCAGTATATCCGACCATAAACTGGCTATTTATGGTGATGAAGGCATTCATGCTCTCGTCGATGATTCTTTTTGGGATGAGGATATCGATATTCTGATTCACTACTTCAGGCAGAATCGTTTTGCTGACGGGATTATTGAAGTGATATCCAGAGTCGGATTGAAACTAGTTGAGTACTTTCCGACCAGTGTACAAACCGGTAGCGAATCGAATCCAAATGAGTTGGATAATTCAATTAGTTTTGGAGTATGATTCATGAATAAAACATCACTTCATCTCATCTGTGTGTTGCTCCTTACCTTCATGCCATTTGGTTTGACTGCGCAGATCTTTCCTGATAAACCATCCGGTCATGTAAACGATCTTGCAGGATTCATGAGCTCATCGGAGGTCAACAGGTTGGAATCCAAACTCAGGGCTTATCGTGATTCGACTTCAAACGTCATTGCAATACTCACCATCGATTCCCTACAGGGTGAAACCGTTGAATACGTTGCTGAACGAGTTTTCGACTCCTGGAGGATGTGGGAAGGCGAACGGCAAAATGGGGTGCTCATTTTAGCTTCACGCCAAGACAGAGCACTCAGAATTGAGGTGGGTTATGGACTGGAAGGCGCTATTCCGGATATCCTTGCTGGACAAATCATCAGAGAAATACTTACACCTGGATTTAGACAGGGGCAATATGGATCAGCCTTTAACGCTGCAGCTGATCAGTTGATGAGACTGGCCGCGGGTGAGTATGAAGCGGTAGAACAACCAGTGGATAGTCCTGTAGATGAAGCGATCAGGGTCTTCTTTCTACTTGCTTTGATTATCATTTTTATTGTAGTGATGATCATCAAGGCGAAGATGGAAGGTCCAGGAGGTGGACATCACATTCGTCGGGGTGGCGTTGTGATACTCGGGAATCCGGGCTTCGGTCGTGGTGGTTTTGGAGGTGGATTCGGCGGAGGTGGCGGGTTCGGCGGAGGTGGATTCGGCGGTTTTAGTGGTGGTGGTGGATTCGGATCCGGGGGTGGAGGCGCAAGTGGTGGCTGGTAAGTATCTATTTATATTTGTGATACTGACATGTTTTTTGAACTGTACAGCTTTTGCTCAAACTGTTCCATCCAGTGATACACTTAAAGCAAAATTGGAACCTGTTTATGTCACAGTGGGCAGGAATTTCACACTCGACCAACAAACTCCCTTTTCTGTCACTGTTTCTCAGCGATCGGAACTGGATCGAGTCACTCAAACGCTAACTGGCACTGAAACTCTATTGTTTAAAACAGCTGGAGTGTTTGTAGCAAACCGAGACAATTACTCCCTGGGTGAACGTTTAAGTATTCGTGGATCAGGTTGGAGAGCATCTTTTGGTGTGCGAGGCGTACAGGTACTCGTGGACGGCTTACCATTGACATCCCCTGATGGACAAACCATACTGGAGCTGGTCGATCCGAATCTGGTTCGTGAAACCCAAGTGATTCGGGGTCCGAGTGCCCTGTTTTGGGGAAATGGAAGTGGAGGTACACTCTATTTCAACACTCAATCACAACCAGAGGATCCAAGAATATCACTGCGCTCATCCTTGGGTAGCTACGGTATTTTTCAACAGGATGCGGTCCTGAGAACTGAACTGGGAAAAACAGAAGTACAACTATCTCTATCAGATTTTAGAACAGATGGATACAGAGAACACAGTAAAGCACATATTTCAAGGATAAATCTGGGGTTAAACCGAGATCTAAGTGGGAATCAAGTTTTAAAATATCGGTTGTTCGGTGTACTTGCACCCGACATTAAAAATCCGGGGTCGTTAAACCAATTGGTCTATGACGACAACCCCAGATCTGCGAATCCACAGTTCATTTCTCAAAACGCTGGAAAATCATATCATCATCTTGTGCATGGACTCACTTATACCAAAAGCAATGCAAACAGCTCTTTTGAGTCGGTGCTGTACCATACAATTCGTTCATTGAACAATCCGATCACCTCTTCAATCATTGAAATCGAACGGATGAATGTGGGAACCCGGAACAGTTACCAGTTTAGAAAAGACAATTTCAAGCTTAGTTTCTCGGCCGACGCAGCATATCAGTCTGATGATCGCAAAAACTGGGTGAATCGCACCGGCAATAAAGGGAACCTGACCGTGAATCAGGTCGAACGGGTAGGATCAATGGGAATTGCAGCAATTGCGAACTATTCAATTGGCCAGTTAACCATCACATCTGGAGTGCGGAATGATTGGTTATATTTTGAGGCCATAGATTCTTTTGATGGGCAATTTGATGCCTCTGGTTCCAGATGGATGAACGCGTTCTCCCCTCAGATTGGACTCACTTACCAGTACGGTTACAATACGATATACACTGGGATTACGACTTCATTTGAAAGTCCAACAACCACTGAACTGGTGAATAGACTAGATCTCAGCAGAGGGTTCAATCCGGATCTGGATCCGGAAAGAAGTGTTGGAGTTGAAGTTGGTGTGCGAGGTCAATTACTTGAGTATAACATTGACTATGATATGGCTGTGTTTAGCATCAATGTCACCGACCGTTTAAGTTCGTTTCAGACTGAAGCTGGTGGAGACCGTACGTTTTTTCAGAACATCGGGGAAACAGTCCAGCAGGGATTAGAAATCATGATAAGCTGGAGTCCTGACTATCTTTCCGATCTTAGTGTGGCCTATACCCTGTCTGATTTCAAATTCAAAGATCAGCAGTCTTCGCTGGATGGTAACACGCTTCCGGGTATTCCCAAACATGCTTTTAGATTGCAGCTGGGTAAATACCTTTGGGGATACAACCTGCAAACTGTTGGATTGTATAACTCAAAAGTCTATACGAACAATTCGAACTCTGTTACAGCTTCGGAATACCTTTTGATTCATGGCAGAATTTCAAAATCTGTTGAGATCACTAAATCAGCTCGTCTCATCCCTTATTTCGCGGTAAATAATCTCCTCGATACCTCGTATAGTTCATCGGTTTCGATCAATGCATTCGGAAATCGCTTTTTCGAACCGGGCATCCCCCGAAATCTGACAGTTGGGATTTCCCTTTTAATCGACTGACAAAGAAACTAGGGACGAAAACTTACAAAGAAGATATTTCTACCTTCTTCAAGATGGTTTCGTTCATAGTAGGTCAGGATATCAAGATTTGGGACTTTGTGATCTGCTCCGTGTACATCTTCGACAAAACTCACAATATCAAGTTTTTGTTCTTTAATCACATCGAGGGTATAATAGAATAACTCAGGTGAATCTGTTTTAAGATTGACCCTTCCACCTTTTTTGAGGAGTTTTCTGTATCTATCGAGAAATACAGGTGAAGTTAGTCGTTTATTTTCTTTTTTCTCGTTCAAATACGGATCCGGGAATGTGATCCATAATTCATCGACCTCATTGGTAGAGAAATAATTATTAATGTGATCAATATAGATTCGTAGAAATCTGACGTTAAGCAGATTTTTCTCTATGGCTTCAATAGCCCCGCGCCAGATTCGGTCTCCTTTGATATCAACGCCAATAAAATTAATGGTTGGATATCGTTGGGCAAGTGCCAGTGTATAGTCACCTTTACCACAGGCCAATTCCAGAATCAACGGCTGATCATTGCCAAAAACTGATTCACACCATCTTCCGCGATGTGATGAAACGGTTTCAGGCGAGTAGTCTTCGAGTTCAATCACGTTATCCAGGTCGTGCAGTGCGTGATATCGTTCCAGTTTTCTTTTTGCCATAGTGACTCGTCAGGGTGACAGACGTACCCATTTCCAGGTATCATGTTCACGTGTATACTGGATCCGATCGTGTAGACGTCCTGGCCTTCCTTGCCAGAATTCGATAGCATTTGGAATTACTTTGTAACCACCCCAAAACTCAGGAAATGGTACAGATTCTACGGTTGGATACTTCCTGCACAGTTCATCATATTTTTGTTTGAGTTCAGCTCTGGAATGGATTACAGCACTTTGTTCTGAGGCCCACGCTCCGATCTGACTCTCGTACGGGCGAGTTTTGAAATAAGCTTCTGAGTCTGTTTTGGATAATTTCTGGGCCCGACCGTTTATACGTACCTGTCTTTCCAGTGGTCCCCAGAAAAAACATAAGCTTACATAGGGATTCTCAGAAATATCTGAAGACTTTTTACTGGTGTAGTTGGTATAGAATAAAAAGTTACCCTGCTCAATTCCTTTTAACAGGACGATTCTTGTAGTTGGGAATCCATTTCTGTCGACAGTAGCCAGTGTCATAGCATTGACATCGTATCCCATCGGAGTCCTGGCTTCTTCAAACCAATGAGCGAACAAATGGATGGGGTCATCACCCAAAACATCCTCAACCAGTTCCGAAGAAGCATAATCTTTTCTAATGGCGTGTATATCTTTACTCATAGCGTTACTAGCATTTACCGTACATCCCAAAGTATAATCAAATATAGCATGATTAGCCCATAATAACTGTATTGACTTCGTTTTCTCCATGCATCTGAGTAACTTTGCCAACTACTAATTAGGGATGATAATTATGCGTGAATTGTATTTAGTGACTTTATCAGGCACAGACAAAATCGGTATCACTAACCGACTGACAGAAGTATTGGCCGATCACAACGTAAATATTCTGGACATCGGACAAGCCGTGATTCATGATACGTTATCACTAGGATTTCTTATTGAGCTTTCACAAGATTCTGAAAGTGCGACCGTATTTCGTGATTTGTTGTACAAGACTCATGAACTGGGATTGGTAACTAAGTTTACCCCAATTTCTTTAGAGGAATACGAACATTGGGTATCTATGCAGGGTAAACCAAGGTACATCATTACCTTACTCGGACCGCAAATAGAAGCAAGGCATGTATTTGAAATCAGTGAAATTATTCAATCTAACGGCCTGAACATCGATTCGATCAAGAGATTGAGTGGCAGAAAATCACTCATACATCTTCCATCCAATTTACGATCATGTATTGAGTTTACGGTCCGAGGAGTGCCTGGTGATATCGACAATATGAGATCCAGATTTCTTGATAGCTCAAGAGATCTGGGTATTGATATCAGTTTTCAGGTTGATAATGTATATCGCCGTAATCGTCGTCTGGTCGCCTTCGACATGGACTCCACCCTGATACAGGTCGAAGTCATCGATGAATTGGCTAAGGCAGCCGGTGTGGGAGAAAAGGTTTCAGCAATTACCGAACGCGCCATGCAAGGCGACATCGACTTCAAAGAAAGCTTTCGTCAGCGGCTGGCATTACTTCAGGGACTGGATGAATCTGTACTTTCACAGATTGCAGATCGTTTACCTTTGACCCAGGGAGCAGAGCATCTTATATCCACTTTAAAGAAAATCGGGTACAAAACAGCTATTATCAGTGGTGGATTCCAATTCTTTGGAAATCATTTGCAACAAAAACTCGGAATAGACTACGTATTTGCCAATCAACTGGAGATAGCTAACGGTAAGGTAACCGGAAGCGTATCAGGTACTGTTGTTGATGCCCAAAGAAAAGCAGATATACTGCGCGAACTTGCGCAGAAGGAACAAATAAGCCTCGAGCAGGTTATTGCGGTGGGCGACGGTGCTAATGATCTACCTATGCTTAGCATTGCTGGATTAGGTATAGCTTTTCACGCTAAACCCATCGTAAAAAAGTCGGCCAAGCACTCCATTTCAAACCTTGGCCTAGATGGCATTCTATACCTGATTGGGGTTCGTGACCGTGACCTGTTTCCAGAGGCAAAATCAGTCTAAAATATGTGATTCAGATTCGATGACAAATTGCCAGCTACCACGGAATTGTCCAAGTCTGCCAAATAATCGTATCTCAGTGCCTACTTCTGTAAACACCCTCCGGACATCGAATACAGGTGAATATAAGTCATATATTTCATTGTTGACCATAATTTTAGCTCTTTCGCTGATAGTTCCGGTGACAAGGAACATCTTGTCAAAATAAGTCATGCTCCTAATAGGACCTGATATATCCGTTATCGATACATATTCACCTTCGGCAGGGACTTCTGATTTGACTGCGATAGGTGACCACAACTGATCATCATTACTGGATGCATTTTCTAAGTCTAACTTATCCCCTACTTGAGTCGCTCCACCGAGAGTAAATTGCATGCTGATCGGCAGATGGTCCGACAATCCATACCCATCTAGAGCCGCACTCCAGCGAATCGGCGCCCCATTGGTTTCATACACGTTAATACCCGGTATTCGCAGCACATCGAAGGAGTTGTCCAGGTATATCATTCCTGTTTTGTCGTACATCCCCGGGGATATCATCAACTGCATCAGAGTTCCCCAAAAACCACGAAACACGTCTGATCCCCTCTTATCGATCGGGTGTTCATACCACAGGTTATACACTGCATCTACCTGGCCGTTTGCTACCAACGATTCATCACCTACAGATTTAAGAATGTCATTCAAGCCGGTGACGGGCATATAGGGATATCGGTGCGACTGATTGTAATCACTATTGAAATCTCCGCCGAGAACAAAATCTATAGCCGGATTTTCCGAAAGTAATACATCCAGGCGCTGTCGGAGTACCTGTGCATTTTGAATACGTGTGCGCTCTATTTCAGCATCCGAGGCTCTGGATTTCCAGTGATTAGCAAAAACTACCAGATCATGACCGTTGATATCAAGCCAAACCTCGAGAATAGGCCTGGCGTCGAGTAATGGATGAATTTTGGTACGTTCATACTGGACGGGAAGCCGTGAAAGGATCACGTTTTTTTGGGTGTGGGTCGGACGACCATCTTCAAGGGGAGCATAAGCAACCTGAACATCATAATCAGTGATTCCGACATCATAAAACCCTTTGATAATCAATAGCTCTGCGGGTAAATCCGCTATGACATCATTGAATCCATCAGTCAACATGTGGGAAAGATTTACCTCGGAATATGCTCTTAAAAAAGATTGAACACTATCATGATTACCAGAAACAGGTTGGGTCTGGTCGCTTTCTACCTCAGATAAAACAAGAACATCAGGGCCTCTGCCATAGTTATACTGCTGCATGAGGCTGACCATATTCTTAACTTTTGTCAATACATGTCTGGATGTATATACCTCGGGTTTATAATCATCAAAAACGGCAACTCCATCTGCATCAAACAAATTCTCAACATTGTATACCACAAGAGTATAGGTGGAATCTGTTTGCGAAAATGAGGCAGTTGAAAAGACAATAAACAGTGATAAAAGCGAAAAGAATCGTTTCATAGTGGGTATGAATCTACTTAATACCTAGTGACATTCAAGGTATCAATATAGGGAATCAGAACGCTCTAAATGGTCGTATTCAATTAGAGGATTTACGTTTTTTCGAGTTTAGACTCTAAATCAGAAATTCGTCGCCTCAATCTCAGGATTTCTTCGATGAGTTGATTTTCATTAACCTGAAAATAATCGACCGTGTCAGAGGTTCCTGATGGGTGTTCCTCATCTGTGCTTTGGATCCTATCCTGGGTTTTGAAGAGCCAATTGAGATCTATCCCTTCTGATACACTCAATACTGCGTGGAGATCAATGGATCCCCGACTCTTTTGCATGGAGAGAGTAGACTGATTGAGACCAAGAAGTTTTGCCAGTTCCCCATCTGAAGTCAAGCCGTGAAAGTGTTTAAGTCTATTAAAAATTAAATTCACATTATGTGAATTTTTGTTGTAATAGTTCACGAATTGTGATATAATGAATTATTGTTTTCCGGTTAAAGCTGCAAACTAAACCGGTTTAACTAAACTTGGCAAAGTCGAAATTCCATTCTCCCGGAACGACTTTGCCTTTTTTTATCCGAGTAATTTAAATAAAATCATCCTCAGTTCACTACTCGGTATCGTAAATAACAGAATATCTTGTTTATTTAGTATCTCTTGCACACGATTTCCACTTTTTTGGTGTTATGATGTTGAATTAACAGTAAACCGAATTTCAAACAACTCAAACATGTTAATCTTATTACTTATGATCGTAACGGTATCTCAAACGGTAGATGACAAAAAATTTGAACAGGCCACCTTTGGTGCGGGGTGCTTCTGGTGCGTTGAGGCGATTTATGAGCGACTCGAAGGCGTTTATAACGTTGAATCAGGATACTCAGGAGGGCACGTCGTAAATCCAAGTTATCAGCAGGTAACCACCGGAAGAACGGGACATGCTGAGGTGATTCGATTTGACTTCGACCCGTCAGTCATCTCCTATGAAACACTTCTTGAAGTATTTTGGCACACTCACGATCCAACTACGTTAAACAGACAGGGAAATGACGTTGGACCGATGTACCGGTCTGTGATTTATTATCATTCGGAAGAACAGCGACTGGTTGCCGAAGCATCCTTAAAACGAACCGATAAATCGGGTCTTTGGAAAAATCCAATTGTCACCCGGATTGAGCCTCTTAAAAATTATTACGTAGCAGAAAATTATCACCAGGATTATTTTGCAAACAATCCCAATGCGGGATATTGCTCTGTGGTCATTGCTCCAAAAGTCAAAAAGTTCATGAAAGACTTTGCACATCTTTTAAAAAAGTAACTCAATACATATGATGTGGATAACGATATGGTTATCCACATGACTTTATCTGATATAGCTGCTTTTTACCCATCTTAACAATACGATAACAGTCTTATAACTATTCAGTAACATTCGGGGCAGGGTGCAGTCTGTACCTTTGCGTGTATGAAATTCTTTGGAGAAGGAATCTCTTTTAAAACGCGCAAAAATTAAAGACATGATCCATACAGCTAAAATTTTCGTCACGCTATGCTTTGTCCTGGCACTGACAACCCAGGTTTATTCTCAAAAAGGTAAAATTTCCGGAACAATAATCGATGGTTCTAGCGGTGAACCACTGATTAGTGCAACAGTTAGCATCACGGGGACTACACGTGGGGTGTTAACTGATTTGGATGGAAACTACACGCTCGATAATCTTGAGCCTGGCCTATATGACATATCAATCAGATATATTACGTACACCACAAAAAACATCGTTGGCATTCAGGTCAATGCCAACGAAACAACTACATTAAGTGTAGCTCTGGATCCAGAAGTTGCTCAACTCGGCGAAGTGACCGTCTCAGCTCAAGCGGTCATGAACAACGATGCAACGCTTCTTAGGTACCGCCAAAAGTCGATTGGATTCACCGACGCTATCTCGGCGGAAAGTATTTCACGATCCGGGGGTAGTGACGCAGCTTCGGCGATGAAAAAAGTTACCGGAGCAACTGTTGTTGGCGGGAAATACGTATTTGTTCGGGGACTCGGAGATCGTTACACAAATACTCAGCTAAATGGACTTGAACTCCCCACTTCGAATCCAGACAGAAAATCTTTTCAGCTTGACCTATTCCCTTCTCATCTACTAGATAATATTGTAACATTAAAAACTTTTACTCCAGACAAACCGGGTAACTTCTCTGGAGGTTTGGTCGACATCACCACAAAAGGGATACCTGAAGATTTTTATATCACGCTTTCTGTTAAACAGGGGTACAACACGATGTCGTCGATGACCGACATCCTGTTGGGAGAAGGATCGGGCACGGATTGGTTTGGGATGGATGATGGGTATCGATCGGAGCCTGCTTCACTTGCAAACCGTCCCGGCTCCGAGTTTCCAAGTGATACCAGAGCACGACTCGATCAGGATGCAGCTCAGATTCTCGATATGCTTGCAAAATCCTTCAACACCACTTTTTTACCGAAGAACCGCGCTTCAGGTTTGAATCAGTCCTACTCATTTGGGCTTGGAAACAGACATAACTTGACTGAAACCATAAAACTCGGTTATTCGGCCAATTATTCATATGGTATGAATCAATCCGCTTATTTCGATGGAAGTTCATCGAGATTTGAACTGATTGGTACTTTTGAAGATTCAGAGTCTTTAAGTCCAAACATCGACTTGACAGATATCAAAGGTACGCAATCGGTTGACTGGGGTTTCCTCGGGTCGGCCGGGCTATTGATTGGTAACTTTAACAAAATCAATTTTTCGTTACTTCGTACTCAAAGTGGCGAAAACACAGGAAGATATCTGTACGGATTCTGGGAACAGTTCAACTCAGACGATATTGAATATCGTTCGAGAGTTAATCAGTTTGTTGAAAGAGACCTCACCTCCTATCAGCTTTCCGGAAGTCATACCATTAACCTGATCAAAGATATGCGACTGGAGTGGAACTCGGCGTATCAAATGAATGGACAAAGCACTCCGGATTTACGTTTCATGGCCTCAGAATCTCGTCCCGTTTATGATAATGCAGGCAACATCTCCTCATATATACTAGCAAATCCAAACAGCCAGTTTCCTCGTCCGGCCCGATTCTTCCGTGATTTAAACGAAGTGAAATACTCTGGTACTGTAGATCTAACCATTCCATTCAACACCCCTGCCTCAACGGTTAGATTCAAAACCGGAGGCCTTTATGAGTATACCTCAAGAGATTTTAGAGAGCGTCGTTATGAGTATCTGCAAGGACGTGGATTTAGTTTGAATCAATTCAATTCAGAAGAAGAGTATCTATCCAACCTCGGAATTATAGGATATGATGACCGTAACCGTCCTCAAGTGGGTAATTATGTCATTTCAGCAACTACCGACCGTAGCAGTTACGATGCTGAGCAAACTATCTCTGCCGGATATGCGATGATCGAAATGGATCTTTTCAAAAATTTAAAACTTGCTGGTGGTGCACGATACGAACTAACTGATTTACAATCCGTGAGTCGTGATACCACATTAACTGCATCTGACAGATTCGGTGAGGTCAACCAATCCGATTTGTTGCCATCTGTTATCCTGATTTTCTCCGCTTCTGAAAACATGCTTTTCAGAACCTCTTTTAGTCGGACTCTTGCGCGGCCGACTTTCAGAGAGTTATCACCTTACGTGTCGTTCGACTTCGTGGGTGATAACCTCTTCAGAGGTAATGCCAATCTGGATCGAACCCTTATCAGCAATTATGATGTACGCTGGGAGTGGTATCCTGGCTCAACTGAAATGGTATCTGTGAGTGGATTCTATAAGAAATTACAGAATCCTATTGAACGTGTACTACGATTTGATATCGCTGAAAAAGCCGAGTCTGTTCAGAACGTGGATGAGGCTACTGTTTATGGTGTTGAATTCGAACTCAGAAAGAATCTCGGATCGTTTAGTGAGGCACTCCGATATTTTGACCTCATTGCAAACATGGCGTTGATTCATTCACAGGTGGATATTCCTGAGGCTGAACTCGTACAGATGCGCCAAAATCAACAGAATCCTTCTACTACACGACAGCTCACGGGACAATCACCTTACGTTTTTAATATTGATATCGCCTATTTGAACCCAGATTTCGGGATTTCAACAAACCTGAGCTACAATCGGTTTGGTGATCGTCTGAGTCGGGTGAGCCAGGGAGCCGCACCGGATGTCTTTGAACGAAGTTATGATTCCCTGAATGCCTCATTCAGCAAATCTATTGGCAGCTATTTTACTCTATCTCTTGGAATCGACAACATTTTAGACCCGACAGTCAAATACTCACAAGACTTCAAGGGTCAGGAATACATTTACCAACAATACAAAACGGGTACGACGTACTCGATTGGTGTCAAGTACAGTTTCAACTAATAAACTTCTAACCAGAAACAACTAAAAACAATAATACTATGAATCGTATAGCGACGACTCTCCTGCTACTTACGTGTGCGGTTATCCCCGCTCTCGGACAGCAGGTAATCAATGTCACCGATGCCAGCATCAATGCGGGCGAGAAGGTGTACTGGACAGCCGGCAACGTGTACATCCTTCAGGGTGGTGTATTCGTTGAGGATGGCGCCGAACTGTGGATCGAGCCCGGAACGGTAATCAAAGGGGCTGAAGGCGAAGGGAACAACGCTTCCTTCCTGGCCGTATCCCAAGGTGGTAAAATCTTCGCGGAAGGAACCGCATCCAATCCGATCATTTTTACCTCCATACTCGACGACATGACAGGTCAGCTAGACCAAGAAGACCGCGGTCTATGGGGTGGTGTGATCCTGCTGGGACGTGCTCCGACCAACAACGCGACCGTGCGTCAGATCGAGGGTCTCAACGAGATCGTAGGAGCTGGTGACAATCGCGCCGACTACGGTGGAGACGATCCAGACGACAATTCCGGGATCATGCGCTACGTTTCTATCCGTCACACCGGTAAAGCCGTAGGTGACCAGGCCGGTAACGAGATCCAGGGTCTCACCTTGGGTGGCGTGGGTCGTGGAACCACCATTGAGTATGTAGAGTCCTTCGCCTCTGATGACGACGGGTTCGAGTGGTTCGGTGGAACCGTAGATGCCAAGTATCTGGTTTCTGCATTCAATTCCGACGATGCCTATGACTGGGACGAAGGCTTCAATGGCCGTGGACAGTTCTGGTTCGTGATCCAGGCACAGGACGCTGCGGGTCGTATGGCCGAGATGGACGGAGCCATTGGCGACGAGCAGGCTACGCCATATACCACTCCGGTACTGGCCAACGTAACCTTCCTGGGTGATGGAAAAAACAATCCGGGTACCGTTGCAGGTGACGGCTCACAAGGTCTGATCTTCCGTGACAACACAGGTGGAACCTACTTCAATTCCATCTTCGGTGACTTCAAAGGCCAGCCAGGTGCTCCTGCACTCACCATCGAAGACGTGGCCAACGAATCGGCACAAGACAGTCGCAAACGTTTGGAGGCCGGTGACCTGAAACTCATGAACAACTTCTGGTTCGATTTCACCATCGGAGACACACCTGAAGCCTTGATTCCACAGGCCTTCGTTCGTGAAGCGTTGGGATCGAACCTGTCTGGAAACCAGATCGTAGATCCAAATCTTCGTGGGATATCCCGTGAAATGGACAACCTGCTCGACCCACGTCCCCGTCAGAACTCCCCTGCCCTCGGCGCTGCAAATCGTGACCTGTACGAAGACTCCTGGTTCACTAAAGTCGACTACGTAGGTGCGTTCGGTACCAGTAACTGGATGAAAGGATGGACGGCACTCGATCAATTAGGATATCTTTCTGAAGATGCAACGGGTAATAATGAAGTGAATGTCACCGATGCCAGCATCAATGCGGGCGAGAAGGTGTACTGGACAGCCGACAACGTGTACATCCTTCAGGGTGGTGTATTCGTTGAAGACGGAGCAGAACTGTGGATCGAGCCTGGAACGGTAATCAAAGGGGCTGAAGGCGAAGGGAACAACGCTTCCTTCCTGGCCGTATCCCAAGGTGGTAAAATCTTCGCGGAAGGAACCGCATCCAATCCGATCATTTTTACCTCCATACTCGACGACATGACAGGTCAGCTAGACCAAGAAGACCGCGGTCTATGGGGTGGTGTGATCCTGCTGGGACGTGCTCCGACCAACAACGCGACCGTGCGTCAGATCGAGGGTCTCAACGAGATCGTAGGAGCTGGTGACAATCGCGCCGACTACGGTGGAGACGATCCAGACGACAATTCCGGGATCATGCGCTACGTTTCTATCCGTCACACCGGTAAAGCCGTAGGTGACCAGGCCGGTAACGAGATCCAGGGTCTCACCTTGGGTGGCGTGGGTCGTGGAACCACCATTGAGTATGTAGAGTCCTTCGCCTCTGATGACGACGGGTTCGAGTGGTTCGGTGGAACCGTAGATGCCAAGTATCTGGTTTCTGCATTCAATTCCGACGATGCCTATGACTGGGACGAAGGCTTCAATGGCCGTGGACAGTTCTGGTTCGTGATCCAGGCACAGGACGCTGCGGGTCGTATGGCCGAGATGGACGGAGCCATTGGCGACGAGCAGGCTACGCCATATACCACTCCGGTACTGGCCAACGTAACCTTCCTGGGTGATGGAAAAAACAATCCGGGTACCGTTGCAGGTGACGGCTCACAAGGTCTGATCTTCCGTGACAACACAGGTGGAACCTACTTCAATTCCATCTTCGGTGACTTCAAAGGCCAGCCAGGTGCTCCTGCACTCACCATCGAAGACGTGGCCAACGAATCGGCACAAGACAGTCGCAAACGTTTGGAGGCCGGTGACCTGAAACTCATGAACAACTTCTGGTTCGATTTCACCATCGGAGACACACCTGAAGCCTTGATTCCACAGGCCTTCGTTCGTGAAGCGTTGGGATCGAACCTGTCTGGAAACCAGATCGTAGATCCAAATCTTCGTGGGATATCCCGTGAAATGGACAACCTGCTCGACCCACGTCCCCGTCAGAACTCCCCTGCCCTCGGCGCTGCAAATCGTGACCTGTACGAAGACTCCTGGTTCACTAAAGTCGACTACGTAGGTGCGTTCGGTACGTACAACTGGATGACTGGATGGACGGCTTTATCACAACTGGGATACTTGAATAACAACAGTACTCCAACAAGTATCGATGATGAGTTTGAAATGGTTCCAGACCAAATCGCACTGAATCAGAACTATCCAAACCCATTCAACCCTACGACTATGATCAGCTTCACGCTGAATCGCTCAGAAGCTGTCAAGTTGAGCGTTTATGACCTCACAGGTCGTTTGGTTGCCACTTTAGTTGATGGAATGATGCCTGCTGGTGTCACGAACATCAATTTCAGTGCAAACGGACTTGCAAGTGGAGTGTATATCTATCGTCTTGAGACTCCATCGACCTCTATGACGAAGAGAATGACCTTGTTGAAATAAAAGTTCAGAAAGCAACTCACAAAAAAAGGGAGGCTGATTCGTCAGTCTCCCTTTTTTTATGCATCATAGTACTAACAAGTTATTTAATCACCGTCATTAATCGTGTTATGGATCCCGCGTTCGTTTGAAGCCTGTAAAGATATGAACCGCTTCCAAGTAACCGGGCATCGAATGAAACCCTGTGAGTACCTGGACTCATCATTCCTGAAAGAATATCTGCTACTTTGCGACCCGTCAAATCAAAGACTTGAATTTCCACATAATCTGATTCAGCTATAGAAAATTCGATCATCGTGGACGGATTAAACGGATTGGGATAATTTTGTAATAAGCTGAGGCCGACAGGACTTTCTGCTCGAGAACGGATAGACGTTGAAGTCTCTTTTTTTACGAATCGTACCGCATCTGCTACAACGTATGTCCCTGCAGCGCCTGCCGCAGAAGCAGATGCATTATTTGATACTCTGACAGAGTCTGAAGCGTTTCCATCAAACTGAAATGTCCCAAGAGATACCCACCGGGCATCATTCTGCTGTTGATTAACACGTACAGTAGTTTCTCCATCTGAATGGTAAATGGTGTAAGGTGTATTAGGGGCCCTGTTAGAAGACGCCACCCACCATCCAAATACTTCATAAGAACCCTGATTTAATACAGGTTTGTAAGTAACAGAGCGAGAGCCGTCACCAATCAATGTAATTCTGGCTCTCGATGTCCCATAATTTCCCGAATTGGCCGTTTCTCCCCATCCTTCACCGTTATTTGAAAAACTGACAGACTCCATTTCAGTATCCAAAATTACGGTTTCAACCTGCGGCTCGGAGCCAGGGATTTTCAGAGAATCGGTAGGGACAACTGCTAAAATCGAAGGTACTGGACGCTGAAAGGTTCCACCACTTGGACGATTAAATAACTTCCCGTTTACGGCCATGGTCGTAGATCCGCCCCCATCAAGATTCATAGCTTCCACAGCGCCCAATGAAATCATAATATCTGCAACCTGTCTTAAAGTAGCACCAGAGGAGTTTACAAGGCCGCCTTCAGCAATGAAAATGATCATTTTTTTGTCAGCTGTGTATCCAACTGCCGTACGTGGACGACTGTCAGTGAGCTCAACACCGGAGCCAAAGAAAACCTCTTCGTTATAAGTAATTCGGACAACACCATTTTTGACCAGTGTTGGCCCACCTCCAAGTCCCATGAGCAGATCATCGTATGCCTGACCATCATTTCTAAGTGGAACCGGTGCCGGAGTTGTGGTGGTATTGGGAGTAGGTGAATTGAAACGGATGATATCTTCAAATTCACCAGAAAAATGATAGATCCAGTCAATGGAAGCACTTCTGTCCTTATTTAATGCCAAAAAAGATCGGGTAACCGGAAAGGTGCCGGCTGGCCGGGATAAACTAGCAATATTCCTGGCAAGTACGGTAAGAGGTTCAACCACGGAAGAAACGGATGAACTATTAGCAAAAAATCCACCATTCACTGCAACTATTGCCCCTTTTTCTGCTGCGATTACAGATGTTGCCCGTAGAGTTTCACTAAAGTAGGGATGGACAACAACTGATTCATTGGATAGATCAATCTCTGCATAGTAGGCAACTAAACCCGGACTGGACTGTCTGCCAGAAAACAATTTAACTCCCGTTGGGAGATTGTGGTCTTCTGTGAGTTCAGTCCATACTACCTGGGCGATAGCAGATCCCTGAACTAGAATCAAAGACAAAATGATAACTGCTACCAGATATGGCAGCTTACTGTAGCTTTGCATGAGCGACTCCGATAATAATTTTACTTGGATGAAGTTTGCAAATTAACAAAAATTACATTTCATCTCAGGATAAAAATAATAAAGGCTTCCAGATATATATCCAGAAGCCTTTATGTACCGGTGGTCGGACTCGAACCGACACTTCTTGCGAAACACGATTTTGAGTCGTGCGCGTCTACCAATTCCGCCACACCGGCGAAGAACACAAATATACCATCTTTAATAGTCCATTATCAAGATAAATATTTGTTCTAAACTGCCCATGACAACCGAATCACATAACGACAATATGGTGGTTGATACTAAAATATGTACTCTCTTCTTTGAAACCGATGCTAGACGGAGTACGTACAAACACCACAGTAAGCAACACTGACAAGGTGCTTACTCTTTCGACACAAATAAGCTAGAATGACCTTTGGTTTATCAAGCCCTTTGCACAGATACTGCAAAGGGCTTTTTTTTGATCATTCATTTAAACAAAAAAGGCCGAAGCAATTATGCTTCAGCCTTTAACAATAGGAATCTACTAATTATCACTCACCTTTTCTTGGCAATCTTTCATCCAGCATTGCGGTGTGATACACGAAGGTCGCAACAATAATCGCGGTTCTTTGAAGATCTTGCTCAACCAATCGCTCATAAGTGTCCATATTGGAGTGGTGAGTGAACGTAGAATACTCAAGAGCATCCTGAATAAACTGGAATCCAGGTAATCCCACCCGGTCAAACGATAAATGATCGGTTCCCCCGGTGTTTGCGAATGAAACTGTTGTTGCATCCCATTCACCAAAAGGAGTCAACCAGGTTCTGAATAATTCTCTGAGTTGCTCATTTTCTTGAAGATGTATACCCCGAACTTGCCCTCCACCATTATCTATGTTGTAATAGGCTGAAAACTTTTCATGACCTGGTTTCAGGTCAATTTCTCCAGTGGAAGTCCAGTCTTCACCGCGACTACCGAAGAATTCACGAACATACTCCAGAGAGCCGTGTAATCCTTGCTCTTCACCGCTCCATAAGGCGATGCGAATGGTACGTTTGGGCTGAACGTCCAAAGCCTTTAAAATACGCATCACTTCCATCATCACCACACTACCTGCAGCATTGTCCGTAGCACCGGTACCTGTATGCCAGGAATCAATATGCGCACCTAATATCACAAGTTCATCGCCAACTTCAGCGTCTGTCCCCTTGATATCACCTATGACATTGTATCCATAAAGATCCTCTTTCTGAAACTCAACTTCGAGTTCCATATCGATATTAACCGGAATATTTTTTTCCAATAACCGATAAATCCTGCCATAATGCTCTCGCGCAAGAGATATCTGTGGAATAGGAGTTGGAGCATTCATCTGGTGGGGTCGTGGACGTTCGCCCCAGCCAAGTGACGGATCAGCCGGTAATGTGGCCCCGCTTACAGCTACCTGACCACCCCATCCACGATAGCTTTGATCCAGAATGGCAACAGGTTTTTCATTCATAAGGAATTGCGCTTTTTCATAGGCAGCCTGTGCTCTGGCCAACGCTCCCGCATTGGGTCCACCGGCTACATTAGGACGTGAAGGCATTCGGGTCGCATTGGCTAATTGAAGCAAGTTATCCACACTCCGCCGGGAAGCAATGGGATTAAATGATGGTTCAGCTGGCACTGGTTCTTCGATCAAAACAAATTTTCCCGCCAGTTTACCGCGATATTTTGCATAATCTGCTGGTGAGTCGATTTTCAGATAAACAGCTTCACCACGCTGAAGGGATTCATAACCAGGTGACCAGGCTTTTGGCTGGGCAATGACCGGGAAATACGCATACGGAGATGTAGCGTGAAAAGAGAAGCGCTTGAGTGTCCATCCGGTTCCAAATGGCCCCCATTGATGAAGCTTTACATCTGCTACGCCGTTAGACTTAAGTGTTTCCATGACGTATTCGGATGCACGCATTAACTGAGGTGTATTCGTTAAACGAGGGCCATATACATCTGTTAACCATCCGGCATACTCCATTACTCGAGAGTTTTCCGTGCCTTCTTTTATGATTTTACTGACCATTTCCTGGTCGACAGTAGGATTGCTTACTGATTGAGCCTGTATACTTATCACAGACACAAACAACATCACCATCACGACTGATATATTTTTGATATTCATAGCATTATCTGTTGATTGGGTTAAAATGCCAAAATAATCAGCTTGAATACCCTAAATTGTAAAATCTTTCTTTTATGACTGCATTACTTGGTTTTATCCGGTGCTTTGCATTGCGGCTGCAATTCCATTCACACTGATAAACAACAAATTTCTCAACTGCTCGGCTTCCTCCGAGTTTTTATCTATCGACCTCCACCTTACCATCATCTCATGTTGAATGAGATTAAGTACGTCAGTATATGGATTTCGAAGTTTGATGGACTTTTTGATTACCGGATTGACGTCCAAAATTTCTTTTTGATCACAGATAGCGTTGATGATTCGCGAAGCTTTTTCAAATTCCAGTGAAATCTTGTCGTGTATATCGCGCCCTTTCTCACCTGAATAGATCTCGGCTGTTGTGAAACTAGACCGTCCCATCTCCCTTTGTGCATTATTCACAACGGCTTTGAAAAAATCCCACGTTTGATACAGCTCCCTGAGCTCTTCCACAGAGACCGTACCTTCATGAAGGCAATCCTGAAATGCGGATCCAATTCCAAACCAACCAGGGACATTATACCTGGTTTGTGTCCATGCAAAAACCCATGGAATAGCTCTTAACCCATCAAAATCGACCTCATTTGAAGATTTTCTGGAAATAGGTCTTGAAGCAATCGGTAAATGACTAATATGCTCTATGGGAGTAATTGTTGAGTACCAAGGCCAAAAAGAAGGTGAATCAATCAGGTTGCGATAGGTTGTCATAGAGATTTCTGACAACTGTTCCATGGTATCAAAGTATTGCACATCTGGTTTAATCAGGTTTGCGGAGCCCCCAAATTGACTCTTTGCGGTAGATTTGATCATCGCATTTAGTACCTGTTCGAGGTGTCGCCGGGCGATACGCTTGTTGGCATATCTAAATGAGATCACCTCGCCTTGCTCAGTAAATCGTATCATTCCATTATGGCATTCTGTTGGCAAGGCGATCACTGCCTGATTAGCCCGTCCGCCTCCTCGACCTACCGTTCCTCCACGTCCGTGAAACAATCTGACCTGTATTCCATACTTACGACTCACGTTGGCCAGATCCTTCTGCGCTTTGTGCAGCGACCAATTCGCCATCCAGTATCCACCATCTTTGTTACTATCTGAATATCCGAGCATGATCTCCTGGAATTGTCCCCGGGCTTGAAGCTGCATCTTGTAGATTGGACTTTCATACAACTCTTTCATCAGTTCAGCTGATCGTTTCAAGTCATCAATCGTTTCAAATAACGGAACAACATCAACTAGACTGACCAGTTTACCCTCATTGTAGTGTATGAGACCTGTTTCTTTGCATATCAACATAGCCTCAAGCAGATGACTAACCTGGTGGGTCATGGATATGATAATACTGCCAATTGATTCTTTGTCAGATTGGATGAATTTACGTATCAGATTAAATGAAGCCATCAACTCCGCACTTTGTTCAGACAAAGTAGCATGAAGTGGAACAAGAGGCCTTACCTGAGTCAATTCCTTGGTTAGAACTGCGACTTTATCTGCCTCATTCAACGTATGGTACGATGCTGTCTCACCAGATAGCCTGAATAACTCATCTACCGTTGCTCCGAAGACGTCCGAATGCTGTCTGATGTCAAGACCACACAAGCTAAACCCGAATGATCGGGCCTGAATTCTAAGTCTGTTTAGTAGTCCATTTTCCGCAATGAATGCAAATCCCGATTCTTTAACTGCTTGATGAAGTGAGTCTAAATCATATCTGAACTCTTCAACGGTATATTTGGAATGAATTTTTGATGATCCATGATCATAGCGAGCGGATTCAAGTTTCTTACGTATACAGTTAATTTTCAGTCTGAAGTATTCATGTTTATAAATTTCTAAAACTGTTGGATCCAGATCAATCCTCTTCACCTCAGAATCGACCTGCAGTTTAAACCAACCGGGTAATCGCGATTGTTTATCAGATATACTCAACTCTCTTCGAAGCGAGAGTAGCGCTCTGTCGTACAATTCTATTGCTGTGTTTCTGTATTCGATGAGCGCATGTTTGGTGACTTCGTGAGTTACTTTGGGATTACCATCGCGGTCACCTCCAATCCAGTTTCGATATCTGATTGGATGTTCGAGTAATAGACGCTGGCCGTAGACCTGTTCAAAAACAAGATCCAGTTCGGTTACGATATCCGGGATCAACTCCCAGATTGTTGATATAAAGAAAAATAAACCATTTTTTACCTCATCCTGAACCGTGATTTTTGAGCTTCTCACATCATCGGTATGGAGCAACAATACAATACTCTTGTAGATGTTGTTGATGATACTGCTCATTTCGAATCCGGATAATTCGGTCAGGCCCAGTAATGATAAGTTTTCCGCAATTGCGTTCTGAATATAGAGAATACTTCTTCTGCGAGCTTCGGTGGGATGTGCTGTCAGTGTTGGTTGGATATCTATTTGATTTAGCAACTCCTGAGCAGCCATTGCATCTAAACCCAATTCTTTGAGATAGGAAATAGCTTGACGTAGAGATTCAGGTCGATTACCCTCGTTATCGGCTTTTAGTTCTCTCTCCCTATTTATCCTGATTATCTCTTGTTGTTCCGCTTTATTTATCAGATGAAAAAAAGCGGTAAATGAACGTATCATCCAATCAATCTCAGAAAGTTGTAGCGATTTAAGCTCTTCTGCGACCTCTTTCCTAAGGTGTCCATTACCTGGTAAGTACGCTTGTTTAAGCTTCAGGCGATAGTATTCAATCTTATCATGTATCTGGTCTCCTGCATATTCTCTGATAGCATGACCAAGCAACTGTCCTAACAGATTCACTTGTTTACTCAATGGCTCTGATATCCCTTCACCTTCGGCTTCGATCTGAAGCCCATTCCAAAGTTGGATCATAAAAACACCCGATTTGATTACCCTATTTACGCAATAATATGTAACATTTTATTGCATTTTAAACGATACACACATAAAAAATATAGTATCTTGAATATACAATATATCCTGATAACTCGTCAGTCATGATCAAATTAATTTGGATCATATCACTTCTAGTTTATGTTCAGACTGTACTTTTTGCACAGAATCCATCCAAAAAAACGGATGATAACGCACAGGAAGTTGTTGGACCAAAGGTGGGTCTGGTGCTCAGCGGAGGAGGAGTTAAAGGCATTTCACATATAGCTTTACTCAAAGCCTTCGAAGAAGTGAATATGCCCATTGATTTTATTGCAGGCACAAGTATGGGAGCTATCGTTGGAGGTCTTTATGCAATCGGATATACGGCAGATGAGCTGGAAGAAATTGTCCAACATGCCGATTGGGAAAAACTTCTTTCCGATAACGTTTCCAGAAGATATATACCCATAGAAGAGAAACAATGGGATTCAATGTACATCATTTCCCTTCCCATCCAAGCCAGAAGGGTCTCCTTGCCAACTGGATTGATATCCGGTCAGGAAATATCCAAGATGCTGGCGCGTCTTACCCTACCTGTTCATGGCATCACTGATTTCAACACATTCCCAATTCCTTTTGTTGCAATTGCTACAAATCTGGCCGATGGTGAACCAATCGTGATGCGGTCTGGACACCTACCCGATGTCCTAAGGTCAAGTATGGCTTTTCCCTCTGTTTTTGCCCCACACGAAATTTACGGTAAGCGTACAATAGATGGTGGTGTTGCCCGAAATTTCCCGGTAACCGATGTCATTGATATGGGAGCTGATTATGTAATTGGAATTAACGTTTCTGATACTGAACCACGTTCTGACACCTTATCTAATATCCTGTCGATCCTAGATAGAACGGTTAACTATAAAATAGTACAAACCACTTTAGATCAGGCAAAACTGGTTGATTTATTGATTGAACCAGATATCGGATCCTACAATCTTATTTCATTCGAAGCTATCCCCGAAATTATCCAAAAAAGCAACGAGTGGACCCAACAATACAAACCCAGATTGCAAGGTATTGCAGATAGCTTGAACAGCCTGCGATCACATTCATTCAATCTAGCCAAAGTCGAACAGATTGACAGTGTATATGTTGTTGGAATCAGCATTCATGACCATAAGTTAACCCAGGAACGAGTTGTGCTTTCCGAGCTTGGAATAGAACCGTACTCCTGGGTGACATCAGCAAAAATCGAGGACGGGATAGATCGAATTTACTCACTCCAATTCTTCCACACCGTTAGTTATAGACTTGAACCGGTTAAAGAAGGATACCATTTACATATTTCTGTTAAAGAGAGACTTGAAGATCAATTTAAAGTCGGTCTGCGATACGACAATCGAGATAAATCCTCAGTTCTTTTTAACGCTACTTTTCGAAACATGTACAAACCTTATTCTACGATTCGGTTAAATATCAGACTAGGAGATGAAACTTCGTACGATGGCCAGTTTTTTTATTATGTTGGGTTTAAACCAAAACTTGGGGTGAACCTCAGAGCCAATTATTCGACAATTCGAGATGATTTTTACGGTCAGGACGGCAAACTATCCGCATCTGCTGAAACCGAATCCGCATCTAGTGAATTTTGGGTTGGCCCCGTATTCTCTTCTACCCTGGTACTGGGAGTCGGACTGAAGGAAGAGATCTATAAACTCAGAAGATATATCGGTGATTTTGGAGATTACTCCAATTGGAAAAGTAATCTTAGTCTGAGGGCTTTTTTATGGATTGATACTAAAAACGACGGGGTTTTTCCAACCAGTGGACAAATGCTGAAAGTGGAATTCATACAAGCTATGACTTGGTTCGGAAACTCTATCGAGTTTCGAAAATATCATCTACATTGGGATTATTATCTACCCATAACTACCAGATTGACTTCTTTTTTTCGTTTTCAATCGTTTATCCAATCAGGTGATACTCCGGTTCATTTGAGGTCATATTTAGGTGGAATCGATAATTTTCCTGGATATTATGAAAACGAACTTCACGGTGAGTGGTTAAAATCAGCACAAATTGGCACTCAAATTGAGGTTTACAAAAACAGATTCCTTATTCCTTCCTTTGCAATTGGTCAAGTATCACCAAAGTATGAAGTTGACATGGAACTTCACCCTTTGAAATATTCCTGGAGTCTTGTCGGAGCAGCAAAAACAGTAGTTGGTCCTGTAAAGGTAGCCATCAGTGGCAGCAACAGACACCATCTGATCTATGATATTTCAGTTGGATTTTCGTTTTGATCAATCCACTTCCAAATTGTGAGCTCTGAGTATCGCATGGTCCAAAAAAGCCGGAATGAATGTGCTATATGTTTTTAGTAAGTATTCAGGATCGAGTAATCTGGACATGAATTCGTCAAATTTTTGACTCCCGTGCCTCCGTATTATTTTATCTTTGGTCTCTTTTCGGGAAAAATGGTATGACATTCCTGCTGGATCCGCTTCAGGATGGAATTGTGTCCCAACGATCTCTTCTGAAACTCTTAATGCCATAAGTGCACGTTCTAATGGAACATGTGGCCTTTCTTTTTCGATTGCCAGTATTGTCGCGCCCAAAGCTTTTATATTGTTAGATTTTGGCTGAAGCACTTGCCATTCTCTGAAATCTGCCGCGTAAAACGGATCTTGCATTTTAGAGAACAATACATCGTTTTTCCCGACTTCCGTGAGGTGAACGGGCATGATTCCGAATGAATCAGACTTACGTTTTACTACTTCTGCCAGATCAAAATGCCTGCACATCAACTGAAATGAATGACAGATCATCAAGGCATATTTTTTTAGATCGTGCATCTGATTATACTCCCACAGCTGGTCTAACCAGTTGAAGTACTTTTCCTCCCAATCAGTTCCTACACCTTCAAATGGACTACCAGGTCCTCCTGAAGAAATGAAGACATCATAATTCAAATCCGGGACTTGATTGTACTGACGTACATCAAACAGATCATAGACAACTTTGATATGTTCGTTGGACTCATCATACTCTTTAAGGAGTCCTTTTATACATCGAATACCCTGATTCTCAACACCATTATTGAGATCCAAAACGGCCACTTTTAATACTGTATCCATTGCTAACGTACGTATCTGAGAATAAATGCTGGCATGGATCCACCACCAGCCGTTACATTTGCCAGATTACTCGACGAGGTTCTAACCAAGCACCCCCCCATCATTGGACCGTTTAAGTAGGGATCCAGATCAACAACTGTGGGAATCAGATTCCAGCCATTGTCTGATTTCATCAGGAATGGTTCTTTAGAAATGTCAACGACTTCCTGGACGACATAACCGTTTTCAACCCCGTAGGTAATGGCTTGTGCCCATTCATGTTCCGATGCCTGGAATCCTAGAACAACCCCTTTACCTCCGTATTCATCATTGGGTTTGATCACAAAAGATGTCCTGTTGTGATAAACATAGTCAAGCAATCCGATTACACTCCCTCTGTACATCGTATTGATATCACGTAGTTTACGAGTCCACGGTATGTGCTGCCTGATCGTTTGAAGTTCTGAGGTACTGAGTATATTGGTGTATTTTGGATCCGTCAGAAAAGAAAAAATGGACTTTTTGTGGACCAGTTTTGTTCGAAATGAATTCAGATAGCAGGTTTTTTGCTCTCGGTAGCCTTGTTCATAGGCCTGGCACTCCCCTCTTATCGCCATAAACTCATTCATGAGTAACCTACGATACAAAATGTCGATTTTTTTACCGTTTGCATAGATCCAGCCATCTCGGAGTTCCAGGTTCCGTGGATCACACACTTCGCATTCATAGCCATGACGATGTAAGTAATCTTGAATAATATGAAACTCGTGGATTGTTGGAATATCAAGAAAGTCTACGATACAAAATGTTGGTTTTTCGACCTTACCATCGAATTCTTCATGATAGGTACGGAGTAATCCAGCAACCAAATGTTCCAGTGGTGAAACAAAGCGAACTGGATATTTTTTGATAAACTCTTGAAATAAAGGAAGTTCGCGATATAGCTCTGCAAGATTGTGGATATACCCGACTCCAGCCGGACTCTCAGCGTTTAATTCAACGAATTTGAAGGAATCTGGAGTCAAAAAGGCATCCAGTCGGGCCGTTGCAGATAATCTGATAACGTTGGTGGGAATAGCAGCAAGCTCAATCTCCTCTTGAGTTAGTCCCAATTCGTCAAAAGCGGAAGCATCATTGAAATGGGCTTCTGCGATTTTTAAAATGGCTTGCCGAAGTGAATATACTGTATCCTGGATGTGGCCGTACGTAGACTCGGCCAAAAAAGCGGGACGCAGACTATATGTGAGTGGCCGGTCACCAAATAGTAGTTTTCGATCACGTTGCTGAGCAACAAACCAGTTGAGTTGACTTTCTGCAGTCTCGATGTCGCGTTGTATAAGATTATTGTAATAATCTATAGCCGGTTGAACACTAACCCTCATGATTCCTTAGTGCAGTATGAAAAGTGAAAGGTTTTGTTGTATGTTTTTCCAGAGCTTTTTGAACTGCAAACTTTCCCAAAGTTTTGACTACCCAATCGAAGTTCTCTTTACCAACACTATGGTAATCGGCATCCGGTGCTGGATTCATAAAATCGATGGCATAGGGAATTCCATCCCTGACTGCAAATTCAACTGTGTTCATGTCATAACCCAATGCCTGACATAGTGCCAGAACATCTTTTTTGAGACGTTTTTTCATGGCAGAGGACGCCTCTTTTCCACTTACTGATGAGTACCTGGCATGGTGTTCAGCGCCGGGGTTGTAAGCCATGATGTGTACATCGCGTCGCCCAATTCCGTAGCAACGATAGTATTCTTCAAAATCAATATTCTCCTGCAACATCATACAGTCTGTACCGGAATCGTCATACGCTTTAAAGAACTCAAGAGCAGACCGGACTTTGGTTACCCCCCTCCAGCCACCGCCATCGTGAGGCTTCAAAAAAGCAGGGAATCCGATGTAACCAAAAATACTTTCCCAGTCTATGGGGTATTTAAGATTTCGGAATGAATTACTTTGCGTGTTTGGTGGATGTTGTTTGTGAGGCAATATAACTGTTTTAGGTACGGCAACTCCCACTTGTTGGGCAATAACATTATCAATGAATTTGTCATCAGCACTCCACCAGAAGGGATTATTGATGATATAGGTTCCCTTAAGTGCGCTCCATTTCAGGAAAGACCGATAAAATGGGACTTCGTGAGATATCCTATCGATAAGAACTGCATATTCGGTCTTATGATTCATGTTTACCGAATCAAGACTCACAAATTCAGCATACACATCCTTTTTTGAGTATACTGAATTGATATGCTCGATGAGTGCTTCCGGAAAAGAAGACTCCATGCCTCGTAAAATTCCAATTTTTTTCATGATCTGTTGAAGTGGATGGATTATAGGATGTGTTTTTTAATCATTTCACGCCACCAGGGCCAGTCGTGTTTGGTATGGTTGCCCCAGATATCTAGGGTATGTGGTATTGTTTTTCGGTGTAGTTTCTCGCTCATGTCAATGGCTGCATCCATACACATGTCCCACTCACCCGTCACCAGTCGGATGTCCATTCGGCGCAGGTTTTCAAGTGACTCCTGATTGTTCATACCGGGAATAAAATCAACCGGGTTATTGAAATACACATTATCGTCATAAAAACCATCCATGAACGTTCTAATGTCGTACTTCCCACTCATTGCGATCAGTTTTGATATGAAATTGGGATGTTTAAACGCAAGATTCAATGCATGGTACGCACCGAAACTCGCACCTGCTGCAATGATATACCGATTGGGATTGCGTGAATGGATAAATGGAATTACTTCGTCTGCAATATATGCATCATACTGGCGATGGCGGACAATACGTACATAGGGATCAGCCATTTTATTGTAGAAACTCTCTTTATCAACTGAATCGACACAAATTACTTGATTATATCCATTTTCAACCTGATATCGTAATGCTTCCAGCATCAAAAAGTCTTCCCACTCATGAAATCTACCCATGGATGATGGAAAAACGAGCATTGGGGTGCCTGATTGACCAAACACGAGCAACTCCATAGTTCTCCCCAGTGATGGGCTCCACCATGTTACATAATCTCTGTGCATAATGTGCTGAGTTAAAAAGTTGAATATGTTCGAGCAGGCATCTGTTGTTCATAATTATAGGCATATAAACAATCAAAGTCGAAAATAAAAAAGGATACCCCGGCCAGGAAGTATCCTTTAAAAATGATATCGAGGGATTAGTAATAATCCTATGTGTCTAATTTCTATGTCTTAAACATAGAGACGTTGAGAGTCAGTCAACGTGTCCGTCTAAACTACACAACCAGTATCGTAAAAAAATTATCTGAGTGTTAAGAATTCGTAACCAGTAAATTATCTATATGACTGTTCCATTTTTTAAAACACTGCCTTTTGTGATGATTACAATCCCGTCAACTACGGAGTAATTATCATAATGACCTTCAAGGAGATGATCACCGCCATTAATTCGAACATCATTACCAACCCTTGCATTTTTATCGATGATGGCATTGTTGATATAGCAACGTTGTCCGATGCCTATTGGCGGGGTTACATCTGATTGTTCAAGTTCTTCGACTGATGCAAACACATCATTACCCATTATGATAGAATTTGCGATGGTTGTCCCGCGCCCAATCCGGGATCGGATGCCTACCACAGCACGTTCAATCCTGCTGGCCTCAATGATACAACCTTCAGCGATTATTGTTTTTTCCAGAGTTGTACCGGAGACTTTTGAAGCCGGAAGCAATCGGGCTCTGGTAAAAATCATTTTCCTTTCATTGTACAGATCAAAATTTGGAAGCTCATTGGTCAACTCGATATTAGCCTCAAAAAATGATTTGATTGTCCCGATATCGGTCCAGTATCCATCATACAGGTAGCTGGAGACTTTGTAGGATGAGTTTATTGCTGAAGGAATGATCTCTTTTCCAAAGTCTTTGGCATCGGCATTCTGATCAAACAATTCTTTTAGTGCAGCCCGATTGAAAATGTATATACCCATAGAGGCAAGGTATACCCTACCCTCAGCTTTTAAAGATGACGGAACCTCTGAGACCCAATTCTCCAGTTCTTCTGTGGCCGGTTTTTCAATAAATGAGGGAATCGTGCCATCCAGATCAGTTTTCATGATACCAAAACCTGTGGCATCCTCTGCATGCACCGGAATTGTGGCGATACTGACATCTGAACCACTATCTACGTGTTTTTGAAGCATATCACGATAGTCCATTTGATACAACTGATCCCCTGACAAAACCAGTACATATTCGTGGTCATTGTTAACCAAGTGGTGAAAAGATTGCCGGACTGCATCCGCCGTTCCCTGGAACCAATGCTGAGAATTTGGGGTCTGCTCTGCAGCCAGTATGTCAACGAACCCACGACGAGTGAATGCATCAAAGTGATAAGTGTTCTTAATATGCCTGTTCAATGAGGCAGAATTAAATTGAGTCAATACATAGATACGTCTGATATCGGAATGCAGACAATTTGAAATGGGGATATCGACCAGCCTATACTTTCCACCAATTGGAACTGCGGGCTTGGATCGGCTCTTGGTTAGCGGGTATAACCTGCTACCTTGTCCCCCTCCCAAAATGACTGCGATTGTTTGGTCTGTTATTTGAATTAATGGCATAGAATCTATCCCAATGAAGTATATAGTTGTATGTATTTTCCTGCAGATACGTTCCAGGAGAAATCTAAAGAAATCGCACGTTTCTGCAAATTGATTAAGTGCTTTTTGTCAGCAAATAGGTGTTCGGCTCTTTGAACTGAGTGCCATAAATCGCCGATAGAGAATTGGTCGAATCGGATCCCATACCCGTCCGGATCACCGATATCTACCACGGAGTCTTTAAGTCCACCAATGGATCTGACGATTGGAATGGTTCCATATCTGAGTGAGTACATTTGATTCAGACCACAAGGTTCCACCCTGGATGGCATAAGCAGAAAATCGGCACCGGCGTACATTTGATGGGCAAGTTTTTCGTTGTACTGCAAAGAGTTATCAAAGTATCCAAAGTACTGGCCCACCATTTCCCGAAATCTGAAATGCAGCTCCGGATCACCGGTTCCTAATATCACAAAATTTACCTGATGCCCGTGATTCAGATATTCTGAAATAAATGAAGGAAGTATATCTGCACCTTTTTCTTTGACCAGCCGTCCGATAAAAACAAAAGTTGGCCTATTGGGATCCAAATTAAATGTATGACAAAGGATTTCCTTATTTTCACGCTTCCCCGCAGCGACGTTTTTGGCACTATAGTTCACTTCAATAAGTGGATCCGATTCAGGATTCCAGGTGTCTGTATCAATTCCGTTGATGATTCCGACAGATTTTGAAGTTTCGGATCTAAATAGTTGCTCAAGCCCACCAGCACTAACACGTAATTCATCCATGTACGAAGGTGAAACCGTAGTGAGTGCCCAACAAGTTCGAATACCTGCAGATAGTGTATTAAGTCGCCCATTCCACTCCATTAATCCGGCTCTTTGGGGGTCAAAATAGGGTAACAAGAATCGTTTGCCATAATCATACCAGCCGTGATATTCACCATTGTGGATTGTCAAGACGGTTGCCACTGAATTCAGCTCCTCAAAATCGGGACAGGAAGTCATCATAAATGGAACCAATGAGGTATGATGGTCATGACAATGGATCACATCGGGTTTAACTACAAATGAGTCAATCCATTTCAATGCTGCAATTTGAAATGAAAGGTATCTCTCGAATTCATCCCAGTAGCCATATCCGCTGGATGGATCTATATAAACCCCTGGACGGTCATATCGTCCGGGTATTTCAATGAGATACAGCGGGAATCCCAGTTCGTCAGAAACTTCCCGCTTCACAACAAATCTAAACCATGAAGGTCCCAGATTTGCATGTCCTTTGTGAACGATTTCAAATTTTCGTTGTTCCACCCATCCATTCTGATAAGCTGGCATTACTACCCAACTCTTGATTCCTGCTAAATTTTGATACTTGGGAAGAGCCCCGACAACATCAGCGAGACCACCAACCTTTGCCACCGGATAACACTCAACACTTAAATGGATTACATGCATATGTCTAAAATATCTGTTGTACACCCAATGTACTTAATCAACAGATAATGCCCAAAAACTACTTTGATCAAGTTGTTTTAATTTGTGTAACATGTCTAATGGTGTTAACGTAAGGGCGGTAAAATCTTAAAATAACCTAGAATGTATGTCAGTAATAAAAGTTAATCACATTACCAAGGTTTTCGGGGAAATGAGAGCTGTAAGTGATGTCAGCTTTGAAATTCCATCTGGTAAAATTTATGGGATATTAGGTCCTAATGGTGCTGGAAAGACCACAACGATTCGCATGATCAATCACATCATGATACCCGACTCAGGTGAAATTCTTGTTAATGGAAAACGTGTTGGTCCGGATACACAAAAAATGATTGGATATATGCCAGAGGAGCGTGGTCTGTACAAGAAAATGAAGGTTGGCGAACATCTGGTATATCTGGCCCGACTCAAAGGAATGAGCGATTCCGATGCTAAAAAGTCACTCAATTACTGGCTTGACCGGTTCGAAGCTTCGGAATGGAAAAAGAAAGAAGTTGGTGAGTTGTCTAAAGGAATGCAGCAAAAAATACAGTTTATCGCTACCATTGCGCATAATCCGGACATTTACATCTTTGATGAACCTTTCAGTGGTCTGGATCCCATAAACTCTGAACTTCTCAAAGAAGTGATTCTGGAGCTTAAATCACAAGGGAAAACCGTTCTCTTTTCTACACATAGGATGGAACAAGTTGAACAGATGTGTGATAACATCTGTCTGTATAACCAAGGTCGTAAAGTGCTGGATGGTAATCTGAATGATATTAAAAAATCGTTTGGACGAAATACAGTAGTAGTGGAATTTGAGGGTGATCCATCGTTTTTTGATCGTTTTGATGGAATCCGTTTCAATAATAGATCGAATCGATTCGTTGAAATGATTCTGGGCAACGTAATCAGTCCGAACGATCTGCTTCGCGAGGCAATGAACCACATCGAAATCATACGTTTCGAGCAAGTGTACCCTTCACTTCACGAAATCTTTATCCAAACCGTCAAGAATAGCACATTATCAAATTAACCAGCTATGGATACGAACAAACTGTTTTTAATTTTCAAACGGGAGTACGTCACCCGTGTCAGGACCAAAAGTTTTATTATTTCGACAATACTGGCACCGATCGCAATTATTTTACTCATTGGCATTCCCATTGTTTTACAGTTAACAGATTCTGAGCAGCGCCAGGTGATCGGGGTCAAAGATGAAATCGGTACAATCTTACCAAGGCTCTTAGAAAGCAACACTACTTTATATGCTCCCGTACCCAACGTATCCATCGATTCCCTCCGATCACTGGTACTCGATGGCAGGATCGATGGATATATGATCATTGGCGAGGAACATATTCTCGACAATAAAGATGTTGAGTTACTGTATACAGGATCAGGTGGTATCAATCTGATATCGGAAATTCGCTCCGATATACGACTTGCACTACAAAATGAACGGCTGGATCGTGCCATGGTTGGTGATGTAGTACAAGAGATACTTGCTCTACGGACTCAACTTGTTACCCGAAAATTGACGGAACAGGGTGAAGAAACACAGGATACGCTGGCGCTGTTTATGATAGGTTATATCATGTGTTTTGTGATTTACGGTGCGATGTTTGGATACGGTGCCATTATCATGCGCAGTGTGATTGAAGAGAAAACCAGCAGGATCATAGAAGTGATCACCTCTTCGGTTAAACCTTTCGAGTTGTTAATGGGCAAGGTATTGGGTGTGGGGGCGTTGGGATTGACTCAATTTCTGATCTGGTCCGTTTCAGCTTCCGGATTACTGACTTTGGCTGTTCCCGTTACGGCACTGGTTCTGGGAGATTCGGCCACTGTGCCAGTAAATTCTGTAGATGCTCAGACTGCTGCCGCTTCCGAGTTACCTTTTGAAATTCCAACGATAGGCGCCGAACTTTGGATTACATTTATTCTATTCTTTCTACTCGGATATTTGATGTATAGTGCTTTATTTGCCGCAGTAGGATCTGCCGTTGACTCAGAGTCAGATACCCAACAGCTGATGTTGCCCATCATGCTTCCAATCATTTTGCCGATGTTATTTCTTGGCAGAGTAGCACAGGATCCTGATTCTTCATTTTCCGTGATTACCAGTATGATTCCGTTTTTTAGTCCTATGCTTATGCCCGTGAGAGTTGCCATGACGGACGTTCCTACTTGGGAATATTTCTCTGCCATTGCTCTTATGACAGGTACATTTATTGGACTAATCTGGGTAAGTAGTCGAATTTACCGAGTTGGCATTCTCATGTATGGGAAAAAGGCCAGTTTTAAGGAAATGGCTAAATGGATACGGTATCAATGACCATTGATGGTAGATACGAAACTAAAAAGGCCCGTGCGGGCCTTTTTAGTTGATGCAATTGATATAGCTATGGTTAATTGAACCCTATTGGTAAATTCAAGGCTACGTCGAGCAGTTCTGAGTGCATTTCCCGGGACAGCTCCTGTCTGATTAGTCGTGTTGTAGATTCGTGCAAAAATAAGCAAGCGATCCCATTGTGATTAAACCCGGAATCGACCATAACCTGAAGTAGAGATTTAAACTCTGAAAACTGGTCATTTTGTTTGATTCCACTAACCCACGCTTTAACGATATCATCTCTTTCAGCTTTTGGCGGTAATTTGATGATTAAGTTCATAAAGTTTTAGTTTCGACCATGACGCGAGGTCATCTTTTGGATAACATTTCCTGCAATTGTTGTAGGACACGCACGTCGTATTCTTTTTGGACCCATTCGCGCAATATGTCATCCGCCATATCCGAATCGATTTTATCGAGAAGTGGTGCCGAGAGAAATCGGACACGAGGATCCGGGTCGGTAGCCAGCATTGGTAACAAGTCCTGCCAGTAAGATGCAGAAATTTCCACATCCTTCAAAATATGGAACGCGATATTTCTGATAAAAAAAGGAAATTCAGCCTCGAGATACTGCATCAGGTTAGGAGCAAATGCCATTCCCTGCTCGGTGTTTATCATCAAGGGTAATACAGTGGCTGTGAACAAGAGATCCTGCTGATCTTCAACCAATAGTCCCCTGCCTGTGGAAAAAAATTCATTTGAATCGGCAATTTCGAAGTATACTTCGATGGCCTTGTTTACAAATGAGATGTCTTGTGAAGTACTGATGATAGCGTACACAGCTCCCAAGGTTTCAGGATTACCGGGGTATTTTTTGAGTGCATCCAAAGCTGCATAACGGACAAGTACAGAGCTGTCAGATAACCAGGATATAAAGCGTTGTTGCGTCCCGCGGGCCCCATTGGTGAGTTCTGCGTAGCTCCTGACTAATCGTTCTCTTACCTGTTCATCGGGTTCAGTTCGTATTAAATCTTGTAGAAATAGCTGAATATCTGGGTCACCAACAACCCTACCAAAACCTAAAGCAGCTTCCAGTCTTTTTTTATAGTCAGGATCGTTGCGTAGTTGAAAACGCCAGAACTCAGCAGGTTTAACTTCATCATATTCAATTAATGGTTCCTCGTTGATAAGGTACATATTGTTCGTGAATCCGTTGGTATTGACCGAGATTCTGTCGCCAAAACGACTGATCTTGAACTCCAGGTCAATACTGGTACCTTCCGCATATTGTCTGATTCTGACAGGAATGAAATCACCCATCAAGGAACTCACCATAGTTGGTAGAAAATCGATACTGATTCTTTGATTCTCATAATCATGGGTATAGATTACCTCAATTTTGGAGGTATCTGGATACCCAGGGTGTAGAAAATCAGGATATTTGGAAAAATCTGACAACTGTAACATCATGAGATAATCTTCAGAGCTGTAGACACCTGAATCATAGCTCAGAATCTCAGAAAGTCTGGAGTTTTGAAACAGAATGCTCCCTCTACCAAAATGCTTGATCCATGTGTATGCCTTAATCCAATGTTGTGGAGATAAACCTGACCAGGTGTCGATATGGACCGGATAATCACCAAGAAATCCGGTTAGATGAGGATCATCGATCAGCAAATCATAGAGTCTGGCTTGATTCAGGTCTATATGATGCGTATCCGACAGGGATATGGGTTTATGATAGGAACCGAAATAAGTTCCGGCAATACCTTTTGCCAGTTGATCATTCAACTCCCCACCATTTTTAAAGAGATACAGTACACCAGCAGATGCTGATTTAAACTCCCATACATGATCATCGATCAATATGATATTCAGTGCTTCGTGTGGATAGGGTTTTGCTATCAATGAATCTGATCGTTCAATGTAATATGAAACACGCTCTATGATCGTGTCCAAATCAAAAAATGGAATTGATCCTGATGGATTCAACACGTTGATTTCGATTGAGTTGAACCGTGATGATATCCATTCAAGCGGGCCATAGGCAAGAACAATGTCTGTCACTGAAATGGGTTTTGAAGACTTCCAGTGGTATAACCTGCGATCGTCATGTAGTAGTGTGGAACCAGCGAAAAAACCATTTGCCACAGCTTTCCAGGAGTTGGGTACTACAATTCTGATATCTGTAGCTACCTGAACCGCTGGAACCTGAAGTGTTGGAAATACATCGCTTTTCGATCCGGGGAGAGTGGATGTCCAGTGTAATCCATTTTTTTGGATGTGCAAGCCTACTACCGGTTCACTGGTATAATTGATTTCAATTTTGAACAACGAATCAGATGAGACTGACAGGGGTATTCCAATTGTCAATCGATCAAAATGATAGGTAAATTCAACAGGGCGCTCATCGATCCTAACCGAGTTAACAGTACCCCTGAATAGGATGAAATTGAGCGAATCCGGACTGTTGTCAATGAATCTGACGTGCCATGTTGCCACGCCTTTTAGTGAGTTTTCGGAAGTGTCGGGTTCTACCGTAAGGTTTAAATGCTCAAATACCACCGATGGAGAAACCGATACTTCTGAATAATCTGATATCTGAGCCTGAACTTTCACATTCAAAAATAACATCGAAAACAAACAAATCAGAACTCGCAACATACTATAATGGGTTAAAGTGATTTAGAAAGGGTTGTTTCAATTCACTAACGATCGAAACCCCGTTTCCTGTATAGATAGATGCCTGTCCGAGAACATCCACAAATTCACCTCCGGCTCCCTGGAGAACGGGCATCAGGGCGGCGGCGTCCCAAATATTCAGAATTGGATCGAACATGATATCTGCGCGTCCAGTGGCTACCATCATATGCCCATATGCGTCACCCCAGGTTCGGTCAACAGCAACTTTTTTCATCACTTCATTTACAGGGGCGTCAAAGTGATGTTTTCGTATGTTTTTCCGATCTGTAGTTAAAAAGGTAGCCTCTGATAACGATTCACAGCTTCTCACACGAACGGGCTTACCGTTTAGTGTTGTACCAAGTTGGGGTGATCCGGCACATAATTCATCCATTGCAGGTGCATAGATAACACCTGCTACAGGTTTTTCATCGACCAATACACCAATCAGGGTTGTATATAGCGGGATGCCATGAATAAATGAAATCGTTCCATCAATCGGATCAAGAATCCATTTTATTCTGGCATCAGCATGATGTGTGCCATATTCTTCTCCAATGATTCCATGATCAGGAAAATCGGCCATAATTTTTTCCCGGATCAACAGCTCTGCCTCTTTGTCAGCAATAGTGACCGGGGAATCATCTGATTTTCTGATAACTTGAAGTCCTTTACGAAAATAATTCAGTGTATGATTACCCCCATACTTCGCATATTCGGTGGCTTTATCCAATAAAAGGTGCAGATTCACTTGGTTGTTGAATGGGTTGATGTTGTATATTTGCCCGTGACCATACCGGTCTTGTTAGATTATTTGAATCACATTACCAGAAAAATACAATTTTAAAATGACTGAATCCCAGATCTTCGACTTCATAGCTAAAAAACTGACCATCACTTCACAGCAGATCCGCACGGTCTCAAAACTTCTTGAAGATGGTGCTACGATCCCGTTTCTGGCAAGATATCGCAGAGAGATGACGGGTGATCTGGACGAAGAACAGTTACGTAGTATTCGGGATGATCTGGACTACATCAGAACGTTAGAAAAACGAAAGAGCACCATACTTGATTCGATCCGCGAACAGGGAAAACTAACCGAAGAACTGGAGCAGGCCATCATCTCTTGTACAGAGTTAACCGTCCTGGAAGATTTGTATCTACCTTATAAGCCGAAAAGAAAGACAAGGGCAAGTGTTGCTCGGGAAAAAGGCCTGGAACCGTTGGCATCATTGATGTTCGCGCAACAAACGATGAAGGGAGATCCTGAACAGATTGCATCTGTTTACGTGGATACCGAAAAAGGGGTTGACACCCCACAACAAGCCCTTCAGGGTGCCATGGATATTTGCGCTGAATGGGTCAATGAACATGTGGATGTAAGAGAGAAACTACGAAAGGAATTCAGAAATTTTGGTGTAATTACATCGAAGAAAGCGAATGCTGGGACCGAAAGGACTGTATTTGAGTCCTATTATGATTTTAAGTGTAGAATTAAATACCTCAAACCACACCAGACTCTCGCCTTAAACCGCGGTGAAAGAGAAAATGTACTCCATGTGGATCTGGAGGTGGACGAAGAGCAGTGTTTAGATCATATTGATCGAGTGTTACTCAAGAATGAAGATCACATATTCACGGACCATTTTCTGGATGCTACAGAAGATGTATTTAAAAGACTACTGTATCCCGCTTTGGAAAGAGAGATCCGAAATGAACTTACTGAATTAGCCGATGAACATGCCATTGCGACATTTGCTCAAAACATGCGAAATCTGTTGATGCAACCTCCCCTTTCTCAAAAAATAATCATGGGAATAGACCCCGCATTCAGGACAGGGTGCAAAGTTGCTGTAATTGACTCAACAGGTAAATATCTGGATGGTAACACGATTTATCCTACTGAACCGCACCTAAAGACAGCCGAGGCCGAAAAAGTGCTCGAGCACCTCATATCAACGTATCAGGTTGACCTCATTGCCATCGGCAATGGGACTGCGAGTCGAGAAACTGAGGCTTTTGTGGCAAATTTTCTTCAGAAAAGACGATCTGCCAAAAATGATAAAGATATATTCTATTTGATTGTAAATGAGGCTGGCGCATCGGTCTATTCTGCGTCAACTGTGGCTCGTGATGAGTTTCCGGATCTTGACGCGGCACAACGCGGAAATATTTCTATCGCTCGGCGGGTTTTGGATCCACTGGCCGAGTTGGTCAAAATCGATCCGAAATCTGTGGGAGTTGGATTATATCAACATGATGTCAATCAGTATCAGTTATCGAAAAAACTCGATGATGTTGTGGAAAGTTGTGTAAACATGGTGGGAGTAAATCTGAACACCGCATCGGCATCGTTGTTGAACTATGTGTCCGGGTTAAGTAAATCTATTTCCGAAAGTATCGTCAAACGCAGGGAACTAAAAGGCCCTTTTAAAAGCCGGGCAGAAATTCTTGAAGTTACCGGGTTAGGGGAATTCAAGTTTCAACAGGCTGCAGGGTTCTTGAGAATCCCGGACTCCGATAATCCACTCGATAATACAGCCATACACCCAGAAAGTTACGATGCCGCCCTGAAGTTATGCGATAGGTTTGGAATTGACATTTCTCGTATCCAGGAAATGCAGTCTAAGCTGAATGATCATATTGGCAAGATGAACAAAACACAGGTTGCCGGGGAGATAGGGATAGGTGTTCCAACACTCGATTTAATCCTAGAGAATTTGATGAAGCCAGGAAGGGACCCACGAGAAGCACTGCCTAAGCCTTTGTTAAGACAGGATATTCTTAAACTTGAAGATTTGAGTGTAGGTGATCAGCTCGAGGGTACGGTCCGGAATGTGGTTGATTTCGGCGCATTTGTAGACATTGGAGTTAAACAAGATGGATTGTTACATATTTCAAAAATGGCGACTGAAAACGAGAAGATTGATAACCCTCACGAAAAAGTTTCTGTAGGTGACATTATAAAAGTATCCATCGACAGTATAGACCCGGAACGAGGACGAGTTTCTCTGAAACTCTTGTCTTGATGTTATAGTCTATAGAACGTTGATTTACACCTCACATTATCTACTGGTTTTAAGAACTTAATATATCCCTTCAAAATTGGTATATTATTTCGTATTCAATTGAGTTCACTATCAAGTTTATTCACATACAAACTCTCTAAAACCTGTCTTTATCAGGTTGAATTACGGAAATATTAACCAAGATTTGGGTAATGATATGAAAAATCACTTCAGAAACAGTCTCTACATCAGTATTTCAGGAATGTTTATCCTTTCTTTCCTGCTGTTACCGACACCATCTACTGCGCAGGATGTCCCTGAGTATAATAAATGGGGCATCGATTTAGGCTTAAGCTCGTTTATGGGCAAGAAGTCAGACTCCTGGTCGCCATTTACTGGTCAACTGGATGTTGAATCCGGTTATTTCACACCAGGATTTCAGGCAAATGTCAGATATTATCTTTCGCCCGCCTTCTCTGTTCAAGGAGGCATCGACTACACTAAATTAACGGCTGACGGTGAATCAAGTCGCACATTCTCGAACGATCTGCTTAACATTACAGCTCGTGCCAATGTGTATCTTGGGAGACTCTTTGAGTTCGGGAATCTGAAATGGTCTCCGAACTTCCATTTTGGGTTTGGCCGGGCATACGGATCGCTGAGTGAGGTAACCGGTAAGCAAGACATGGATGTCGATGCGGGGAATTATTACCTCGGATATGGTTTGAGGCGTAAAATCTCAGAACGTATAGACATCTATGGCGAGTACAGTTACCATGTATTCACAAAATCTGTAATGGATGGATTTGAATTCGATTCAGACCGATTAGGTCGACTCACATTTGGATTGAGCTTCAAACTGGGAAGCAGTTCAAAACCCCATGCAGAATGGTATCCGAGTAACGTGGATATTTACGCAACCAAAGAAAGCCTGGAGAGAACGAATTCCATGTTACTTGAATACGAACGGAAAATGAGTGAACAAGGAAACCGGATCAATGATCTCGAATCTGAGTTAAATGAGGTCAAAGGCAACAATTGTTGTGGTCAGGTTGAAGCACTGCAAAATCAAGTCCGGGTCCTCAGTAATGAAATAGATTCGCTGAAAAACAGAGTTTCAACCGGCCAGTCAGGAACCACTCGAAGCGGATATTTTATGGAGCAAGTACCATCAGGTTATTACGTACAGGTTTTTGCGGATTATACACTTGAAAAATCCCAGTATGCTCTTGAGCTTACAAAAAGACACTTTGAGCGGAATAATCCCGGTAATCATAATTATGTGATCACAAAAACACCAACCGGGACGTGGCACATCGTTTTAATTGGTCCTTATACCGGATACTCGCTCACTACAGATATTCTGAATACAGCCAAAACGCTTTTTGATGACTCCTACGTTGAGGACTTCAGAAACTAAAACTGGCATGTCTTTATAAAAAAAGAGCCCGGTCGGAATACTCCGCCGGGCTCTTTTTTTTATGAGTCATGGTGCATGTAGATATTATCTGACGAAGAGCATCTCACGATAGGTTGGTAGTGGCCAGTAATCGTCGGCTACCAACTTCTCTAGCTTGTCTGCAACCGTACGCACCTTGTTCATAGCTGGTATCACATTTTTGTACATATGATTGGCTTTGCTATGAACTTCATCTCCGCCAAGCTCTGCATTTTGTTTACTGAGCTCAGCAAGGGAAGCAACTAGATCGTTGAGCATATTATTAACCTCGTTCAACGTTGTAGTGCTTCCGGCCACATTCAATCCAAGTCCTTGTCCTCTATCTGCCAAAGCAACTAACTCATTGAGATAACGGACAGCACCAGGAATGACCATCGTTCTGATCATCATTTCAGTGGTTTCAGCTTCTATATTGATGGTCTTGAAATACTGCTCAATCAGGATTTCTTTTCTGGATTCGAGCTCGCGTTCTGAAAGTACATTGTATTTTTCAAAAAGCTCGACATTTTTCTTGGCATTCAGATGGTCAATGGCATCCATTGTTGTTTTTAGATTCAACAAGCCTCGTTTCTTGGCCTCTTTTTGCCAGTCATCTGAATATCCGTCTCCGTTGAAAATAACTTTGCCTGTGTGTTTAAGCGTACTGTGCAACACTTTACTAAGTGCTGTCTCAAAGTCGGATCCATTGGATACTTCAGATTCCAAAGCGCTTGTCATTTCTTCAACCGCACTGGCCACGATCGTATTGAGCACAACAATCGGAAAGGATACAGATTGAGATGATCCTACTGCACGGAATTCAAATTTATTGCCGGTAAATGCAAATGGAGATGTTCTGTTTCTGTCTCCGGCATCTTTAGGGAAATGCGGTAGCACGTTAACTCCCAGACCAAGTAACCCCCCTTTTTTTGAAGACTTGGCACCACCGTTCTGTAATTGAGTGTAGACATCCCCCAATTGTTCCCCAGTAAAAATTGAAATGATTGCTGGTGGAGCTTCATTTGCACCTAATCTGTGATCGTTTCCAGCTGATGCAACACTGACCCGTAGTAGATCCTGGTAGTCATGGACAGCCTTGACCACCGCTGTACTAAAGAACAGAAATGACATGTTTGAATGTGGATCCTCTCCGGGATCAAGCAAATTGAGTCCGGTATCGGTGGATAGAGACCAATTCAGGTGTTTTCCACTTCCATTAACACCCGCAAATGGCTTCTCGTGAAGGATACAAACCAAACCGTACTTTCTTGCGATACGTTTTAGAGTGATCATCGTCAATTGCTGGTGATCAGCTGCCACATTGGCACTTTCAAATATCGGTGCAATTTCAAATTGCCCTGGAGCTACCTCATTGTGACGTGTTTTTACAGGAACACCCAGACGATACAACTCATACTCGGCCTCCATCATAAAAGAAAGCACCCGATCTGGGATAGATCCGAAATAGTGGTCTTCCATCTCCTGGCCTTTTGGAGGTTTTGCACCAATGAGGGTTCTGTTGGACTGAACGAGATCTGGTCGGCTGTAATAAAACTCCTGATCAATCAGGAAATATTCCTGCTCACAACCAGCCGTTGAGTACACTCGTTTAGCTGTGTCTTCACCAAAAAGTTTTAAGGCTTTCATCACAGAATGACTTAATGCATCTGATGAGCGCAGTAACGGAGTTTTATGATCCAATGCTTCGCCCGTCCAGGATGCAAATGCTGTAGGGATACACAAGACAGTACCATTTTCACTTTCCACAATGAATGCGGGTGACGTGGGGTCCCAAACGGTGTACCCACGGGCTTCAAAGGTAGGACGAAGTCCACCTGAAGGAAAACTTGATGCATCTGGTTCTCCTTGAATCAGTTCTTTACCTGAAAACTCAGCAATTGCACCACCACCTTTATTCGGAGTAATGAAGCTGTCATGTTTTTCAGCAGTGAATCCGGTCAATGGCTGGAACCAGTGGGTATAGTGAGTTGCACCATGCTCCATCGCCCAATCCTTCATGACTACAGCCACCGAATCAGCCACAGTAGGATTCAACGGTTCATTATCTGTGATCGTCTTTTTCAGTTCTTTCCAGATAACCTTGGGAAGTCGTTCTTTGAGTATATCTAATTGGAGGGTATTCTCTCCAAAAATCTTTGGAATGTTGAAATTCTTGATGTTGAAACTGGTTTCGACTTGTCGAACAGCCTGAATCGGATTGAACCGTCGATAGTGTTTACTCATGGCTTTTAATAGGTTTTAGTTAATACGACAACTTTGTTTAAAGCAACATTAAAATAGTGTCATATTATTTTAATTTCAACTTCAATTTTTGCCTTATTTTATTAACCTACTACCGTTTACGAACGGTTAGGATACTGGAACCGCTTTTCTCAGTTATAGAGTCGGATGTGACAAGAAGTTCTTCGATGTATTGAGCATTAATTTGCGAATATTTATCGAAAAATCGTCTTTCTTCAGACTAAAAGCCTTATTTTTTTAAGTAAACATGCAAACAACAAAAGCGAATCTTTGAGGAATCGAATGAATGTGTCAAACTGGATACTGGCAGCCCGACCAAAAACTTTCCCTGCAGCAGTAATCCCTGTATTTGTCGGGTCCTCTCTGGCTTACTATGACGGATACTTTGACTTTATACCTGCCTTTGTTGCTCTGTTTTGCGCACTTCTCATCCAAATTGGAACGAACTTTGCAAACGACTACTATGATTACAAAAAAGGAACAGACGCAGAGCATCGCATTGGATTTCAACGAGCTACCTCATCCGGCTTGATTTCAGAACAGGCGATGTTCAAAGCAACCTACTTTACCATGGGTATCGCCTTCTTATGCGGACTTTTTCTCGTTTGGCATGCCGGATGGATTGTGCTTGTGATCGGAGTCGTATCCCTGTTATTCGGAATACTTTACACAGGAGGTCCTTATCCGTTGGGATATAATGGATTGGGAGATGTTTTCGTTTTCGTGTTCTTTGGGGTTGTTGCTGTATCAACGACCTACTATGTACAAGCTTTGGAATGGTCTGAAATTTCAATATGGGCCTCGCTAGGTGTTGGTGCTCTTGCAACGAATATATTGGTCATCAATAACTTACGCGATGTTGAGACCGATATTTTGACAGGAAAAAGAACTTTAGGTGTTATTTTTGGTGAAAATGTACTTAAATATGAGTATCTGTTGATGGTTATTCTAGCTTTTGCTGTACCTGTTCAACTATATATAAGTGCTGGCTTTTCAATATATATTCTCCTTCCGTTTTTGAGTCTTCCATTGTTTGTAGTGCTAATAAAAGAAACCTTCTTTTATTCAGATAGGATAAATCTAAACCAGACACTCATTAAGACAGCTTTAGGAATGACCGTATACGGAATTTTGTTCTGTGTGGGAATCCTTCTGTAAAATTATGCCCATCAATTTCTATACGTTTAACCTTCCCTTTATTCGACCATTGGTCACTGCAAAAGGTATTTTTAACCATAGAAGCGGGCTACTCGTTGAGGTTGTTATGGGAAGCAAGTCTTTCTACAGTGAAGTTTCGCCTTTACCAGGTTTCTCTCAAACCACACTGGAAGAATGCCAAAGCTGGTTCGAAGAACATACATCAAGCTTTTTTTCATTGTTGATCCATAGATGTAAAACGCTAACTTCACCAGGATCCATCGAAGAAGTGATTGATGCTATCGCATCGGAGATGGTGGCCAGGTTACCTCCAGATACTCCTTCAGAAATTTATTTCGCCTTTGATACGCTCTTATTTCAGGCAATTTCACAACAATCTACGCTTACTTTTCCTATGCACAATACACTGGAAGTCAATGCTACAGCCAGTGATTTGAATCGTGCCCTGATGCACATAGAGGGTGGATTCAACACCATTAAACTCAAGGTGGGTGTGGACTGGCACAAAGAAATAGACCTGGTTCGCAGACTTCGTAGCATGTACCCGAAGCTTCGAATTCGACTCGATGCGAATGAATCCTGGTCGGTCGAAGAGACTATTTCTCATCTCCACGACCTACATGATTTACACATAGATTACCTCGAACAACCGATTAATCATTCTGATCTATTGCATATCGGTAGTGAATTACGTCTTCTAGGGACACCTATAGCTGCAGACGAATCAGCCAGGTCTATAAGTTCGATTCAGGAGCTGATAAAAGCTCGTGCCGTAGATGTGTTTGTAATTAAACCACCAATGCTCGGCAGTTTCAGAAGTACTCTGGAAGCCAGTAATGAAATCAAGGCGAATGGAGGGCGGCTTATCTACACGTCAACGCTGGATTCGAGTCTGAATCTATCTATGGCTGCGCTCCTTGCGAAACTATGGACACCACACGGTGAGATCCATGGATTCTCGACAGGAAATCTGTTTGTTGATGACTTAAATCCTGCTCCGGCATCCATCTCAAATTCAATGCTTAACCTAGATTACAAGTGGATCATACATCCTGGTAATGCAATTAACCAATCACTTCTACTCCCATTAAAGTGATCACTGACCCTTCCCCTGTTTATATTTCAACATCGAACTCAACGTTCACCTATCGCGATTTAACGGGATTCGCTACAAGGTTGGAAGATAGTTATCGGAAATTGGTCGACAGCAACAGCTCGATAAAGGTCCTTATTTTTGCAGAGAAAAATATCCAGACTGCTTTCTTGATCGCAGCCTGTTTCATCCGACAGATTCCGATGGTTATCCTTCCAATGGATGCAACCAGATCCAGAATCGTTGAAACCATAAAAGCAACTGGGGTTTCAGTATGTATTCAACCTCAGAGCCATCTCGATATTTTGGAAAACCTCGGGAAGATTGACCTTCCCGATTTAAAATCAGTTTCTGAAGACCAGGCAACTTTTGAAATTCCTGATTTTAATCCAGAGGCTCTTTTCGCCATATTGTTTACTTCAGGTACTACTTCCGAAGCCAAAGCTGTCCCACTGAAATTCAAGCACATCCTTCATGCTGTAAGGACAAGTACCCTTAATTTGCCATTGAACAGCAATGATGAGTGGTTACTTACGTTACCACTGCATCATATTGGGGGTATCAGTATTCTGATCAGAAGTTTACTTGCGGGATCTCAGGTTTTTTTGAGTACAGTCAACAAAACAGAAGAACTCAGATATTTGTTTCTGACACGGAGGTCGATCACACATGCGTCGCTTGTCCCCACACAATTAAAACGATTGATGGAAGACCCTGATTTTAGCGTGGGGCCTAATTTCAAAGCCCTGTTATTAGGAGGCGGCCCCATTTCAATGGCAATACACCGTAACGCTATTAGCAGAAACATACCCGTCATCCCAAGTTTTGGGATGACGGAAACAGTGGCACAGTGCATTGCTGTGCCCTTTAAATCCTGGCAGCATGCACCGGAAGGAACATCTGGTATTCCCTTGGACGGTATAGACATCGATCTCAGATGGGACGATACTTCAGCACGCTCAACGTTGCTGTGGATAAAAGGGTTACAGGTTTTTGACGGTTATCTGGATGAAAGCTTGAATGCAACTGCCTTCGATACCGAAGGCTGGTTCAACACGGGTGATTATGCCCGTATAGATGAAAAAGGATACATATTCATAGAGATGCGAAGATCAGACCGCATTGTTTCAGGAGGAGAAAACGTGAATCCAGTTTTCGTTGAGGAAATTCTTGAAACCAACGATAACATAGCAGAAGCTGGAATATTCGGGATTCACCACGAAGAGTGGGGTCAGATAGTGGGAGCTGCTATCGTTTTAAAAGACACCAATCTGAACTTTACCCTGGACGATCTAAAAACCTTTTTAAAAGCGCTGGTCCCTGGATTTATGATACCTAAAAAACTCTTCATCGTGGACCGATTACCAAGGACTGCTTCCGGTAAATTAATCCGATCTGAGTTAGTGAAAATGAACGATGTCTAATCTGTAAGTCCAACTCTTTTGAAAAGTACATCAACCTGAGAGGTATGATGCTTTAAATCGAAGGCTTCTTTAATCTCTTCAGCACTTAAATAAGCACTGATTTCTTTACTTTTGAGAGCAAGATCCATCAGTGGTGAGCCTGTCTCCCAGGCCTTCATGGCTAATGGTTGAACCATATCATAACTGTCTTCTCTGGAAACAGACTTGTTGATCAGTTTGAGCATAAGACGCTGAGAAAAAACCAAACCATGGGTTTTGTTTATGTTCTCAAGCATGTTATCGGCAAAAACCACAAGATTTTCGACAATTTTGGCAAATCTATCGAGCATGTAATCTAACAGGATGGTTGCATCGGGAATGATAATTCGCTCTGCAGCAGAATGGGAAATATCTCTCTCGTGCCACAGTGGGATATTTTCAAAAGCAGTGACCATGTAACCACGCAAAACCCTGGCGCATCCGGAAATATTTTCGGAACCGATAGGATTCCTTTTGTGTGGCATTGCAGATGACCCCTTCTGACCCGCCATAAACCGTTCTTCAACCTCACGGGTTTCACTCTTTTGCAGGTGTCGTATCTCGACAGCCATTTTTTCAAGAGATGAACCAATTAACGCCAGAGTAGACATATAGTGGGCATGTCTGTCACGTTGAAGGGTTTGAGTTGAGATCGGTGCAGGTTTAAGTCCCAGATACTGGCATACCAACTGCTCAATTTGAGGGGGAATATTCGCAAAGGTTCCTACTGCTCCTGAAATTTTCCCGTACTCAATTTGATCAGCTGCCTGTTCAAAGCGTTCTTTATTTCGCATCATTTCTGCATACCACAAAGCGCATTTCAATCCGAAGGTGGTAGGTTCTGCGTGAATCCCATGAGTACGTCCCATCATCAGGGTATGTTTATGATCTCTGGCTTTTTTTCCCAGAACATCGATCATCCGGTCTATGCCTTGACGCAAAATCCGATTAGCCTGCTTGATACGAAGTCCGGTAGCTGTGTCGACCACATCTGTAGAGGTCAAGCCGTAATGGATCCATTTCTTCTCGGGGCCAAGCGTTTCAGAAACAGCACGAGTAAACGCAACGACATCATGTCGGGTAGTTTCCTCTATTTCTTTAATTCGGTTGATGTCAAAGCTCGCTTTACTGTAGAGCACATCTACATCCTCTAATGGGATATGACCTATTTCACTCCAGGCTTTGCAAACGGCCAATTCAACATCTAGCCAGGACTGAAACTGATTTTGTTCAGTCCATATTTCTGACATTTCTTTACGCGAATATCTGTCGATCATGAGAAATTAAGATTCTTTGGGTACAATGGATCCGGGTGGACTAACCACAACCTTGGTTACCCTGTTATTTTCAATTTTGTGTACGGTGAATTGGAGCTGTTTATAGGTAATCTTTTCTCCTGGTTCTGGGATACGTTCCAGCACGTGATAAATGAGTCCGCCGAGTGTTTCATATTCATCTTCATCCGAGGCGATGTCAGCACCAATGATATCTCCGAGGTCATCGAGGTCGATTTTGGCATCAAAGATGTAGTCTCCGTTTTTACGCCGAGTAAACAAGGTTTCCTGGCCACTAAATTCATCGTGCATTTCTCCTATGATCTCCTCCAGAACGTCATCCATCGATACGATACCTTCGGTTCCCCCATACTCATCAACCACTATGGCAACATGGGTCTTTTCACGCTGAAAATCGCGCAACAGATCATCCAATTTCTTTGAGGGTGGAATAAAAATGGCTTTACGTGCAATCTGTTTCCAGTGGATACTGTCTGTTTTGACAGATTTGTTGATATAAGGAATTAAATCTTTGGTATGAATGATTCCAAGGATATGATCCAGGTCATCTTCGTAAAGTGGCATTCGGGAGACACTTTTATCCCGTATCAGAGCCATCACCTCTTGAAGTGTGTCCTCTGTTGAAACAGCAATAATATCTACCCTGGAAGTCATGATCTCTCGGACTGTTGTGTTTCCGAATTCGATTACATTTTCGATAATCTCACGTTCATCCTCGAGGATCGATCCTTGCATTTCTCCAACCTCTGTAATTGTTTTCAGATCGTCGGATGTAAACTTTTCAGTTGGTTTAGGTAGACGTTTCTCAATAGAGAGCGCCGTGGATCCAAGCCATTTTGCCAGTGGAGCAAAAAATAGGTAAAACACATACAAGAATAGGCTTAGAGACCTGGCCGTATTCTTCGGACTTTTAATGGCAATGATTTTGGGAGTTATCTCAGATACAATCACGATAACCGCTGTGATCAGCAAGACTTCAACTGTGTAAACGATGTAATCTGGAACCAGGAACAAGACCAGTAATTCACCGGTGATTACAGCCGCCATAACCGCTGTAACGATGTTGGCAACGGTGTTCCCAATTAAAATGGTTGACAGGAGACGTCGTGGTTTTTCAAGCATCAGTAAAACACGACGAAAAACAGCGTCTGACTTTGCTAGTTCAAAGTCATCGGGAGACAAATTTCCGCTTAGTGAAAAAAAGGCGACCTCAGAGGCTGAAAATAGTGCAGAAAACAGGAGTCCGGTAATCATAACTGCACCCATGATGCTGACAGCACCCCAATCGACCCCCAGAGAATCAAGGCTCGGTGCTGCCTGTGACGATTCCGAAATCTGTATTAAAAGAAAAGATAAAAGTGATTCCAAGAGTGTAAAATGTGCGTTATCAGCATGCTGAACATGACGCAGGCAAATATACTCAGAACTGTCCACAATTATGCAGACAGTTCCGATAAATATGCTCAAAAAGGCAAATCGTCATGATCATCGAAAGAAGCAGGAGCAGAAGATGCTGCCGGTTCTGGACGCTGTGTATCGCGTCCGGCCGATGTATTGGTTCCCTGGCCGCCTTCCCGGTTATCTAGAAGCTGGATCACTTGTGCTTTGATTTCCGTTGTGTAACGTTTTTGGCCTTCACGGTCTTCCCAGGAACGGGTTTGAATCGGACCCTCTACATAAATCTGGCTACCTTTGTTGGTGTATTGTTGGCAGATTTCGGCGAGACGTCCCCAGGCAACAACACGATGCCATTCAGTGGTCTCCTGCCATTCACCGTTTGAATCTTTGTATCGATCAGACGTAGCCACACTCAGTGTAGCCACTGCTGTATTGTTTTGTGTATATCTAACCTCAGGGTCAGCACCCAGGCGACCAATTAGCATTGCTTTGTTCAAATTTCCCATAGTAATCCGGTTTGTTTATATGTTAGGTTACCTGTAAGTGTCCTGAATATCCAATTCCTGACAAATATTGTTCAAATTTCACATAGATAATCAGGCGTCTCAGCTCTTTAAGGAAACCAGCGCGTTTCTGCACTAAAATACAAAATTCCAAACACTTCACGCAGTATTTCAATGCTCTTTGGAGATGAATAATTGGTTATTCACGTTCATTCACCGTAATTTCAGCACAAAAAAAGAATCATTGACGCATCGTTGCGTCTGGAAGCGATCAAAATGAAAATCTATACAAAAACAGGCGATTCGGGTACAACTTCACTTTTTGGGGGAGGCAGAGTCCTTAAAAATGCGGTGCGAATTGAAGCATATGGAACCGTTGATGAACTTAATGCCACAATTGGTGTCGTCAGAGCACATCAGCCATCCCAAAGAATCGATGAGATGCTTTCAATCATCCAGCATGAGCTCTTCATATTGGGGTCCGACCTGGCAACACCGCACAATGCTCGTGTTCAGATAGCCAGAATAAGTGCTGACATGGCTAAAAAACTGGAGACCTGGATCGACGAACTTGACGCTCAAATTGAACCTTTGCGCTACTTTATTTTACCCGGTGGATCCGTTTCGGCATCATTTTTACACGTTTCCAGAACAGTGTGTCGTCGGGCAGAGCGTTGTGTCATCACGGCCCGTGAAACTGAAACACTGTCTGATGAGGTTCTGGTCTACCTTAATCGATTATCTGACCTGTTATTTGTGATGTCCAGATTCGAGAATCATTCGACGGGAACACCCGAAGTTCGATGGATTACAGGGTAAGTGTATGGCGCTATCAAAAAAATCAAGATTGTATATTGAGAATAACTCAAATAAAACTGCCAGTGAACTTGCAGATGATCTCCATGTACCAGTTGAGCAGATTGAAGCATATCTACTATCAAAAAGAACTCCAAACGTACCGGTACCCAGAGAAGTAGTATCAGCATCCAAAAATCTACTTTTCACACTTACCGCACTTCTGATTCCCGTGTTGTTTTTCGTTTTTCTGGAACTTGGTCTGCGTTGGTCAGACTACCGCGGGAATACGGATTTGTTTTTAACTATGGAGTCACTGGATAACAAATACAAAATCGCAAATCCAAATTTTGCTTCCCGGTACTTTTTTTACACAACTGTGGTACCAAATGCTCCAGCTGAGCCTTTTTTGTCGGTTAAACCGGAGAATGGATTCCGCATCTTCGTGATGGGTGAGTCTTCGGCAGCTGGGTACCCATACGGATTCAATGGTATATTCGGTCGCGTGGTTGAGGATGTGTTGCAGGATGTAATGCCCGACAAGCATGTCGAAGTGGTGACCGTTGCTATGTCGGCAATCAACTCGTATACGTTGTATGATCAGGTGGAGGAAGTACTGGCCGAAAGTCCCGACGCTATTATGATTTACACCGGCCATAACGAATACTATGGAGCTTTAGGAGCCGGATCTAATGAGAGTCTGGGCAGCTTCCCGGGATTTGTTAGGTTTTATTTGAATATCCAACACTTCAAGACGTTTCTCTTTCTGCGTGATCAGGTAGCTTCTCTCATGAAATGGATTACCTCAATTAGCGCTTCCTCCTCTGCTGAAAAATCCGAAACATTGATGCAACAGGTTGTGCGGGATCAGGCAATAACCCTGGATAGTCCCGTCTACGATCTTGGGAAGCGTCAATTCGACAGCAATATGAAAGTCATTTTGGACAAATTCGCTGAGGCTGGTGTTCCCGTTTTTTTAGGAAGTCTGGCTAGTAACCTCAAAGATCATCCTCCATTTGAATCCATAGCTACTGATACTCATCCTGCTGCTCAACAGGTATACGACCAGGCGCACACAGCTTATCGATCAGGTGATCTCGAGCTTGCCAAAGAGCTATTTACCTACGCACGGGATCTGGATGCACTAAAATTCAGGGCTACAACCGAGTTCAATGAAATGATTCGAGCATTGTCTCAGCGCGACGGGGTCACCTACGTCCCTGTAGAAGAATATCTCGTAGAAAAATCTGAAAACGGGATTATTGGTTTCGATCTTATGCTTGAACATCTTCATCCAAATGCTGAGGGATATTTCCATATTGGAATGGCTTTTGCTCAAGCCATGAAGGGAGCTGATTTCCTGGGTAATCGTGCAGATTTAAGCAAATGGCAGTCAGATCAAAGCTACAAAGAACGTATGTATCTTTCTGATTTCGACCACCGTGTAGTAGATCATCGATTAATGATCCTGACAGGTAGCTGGCCATTTGTGAAAACCGGTTCTGGATTCAGATACGAAAATTATAGATATAAAAGCCCTGAAGACAGCCTGGCGTTTCAGGTTGTAAACCAAAATTTACGTTGGGACGCTGCGAAAGTGAAACTGGGGGAAATCTATCTGGATAAAGGGGAAATAGAGAAAATGATTCATGAGTATCGCGGATTAATGCGTGATCAACCGTTTAACGAATCTCCTTTTTTGATAGTGGGTCAGTATCTACTCGATTCAGGGCGGCTGGAAGAAGCTGAGCCATATATGCTTAAAGCCCACGATATCAATCCATCTGCCTATACGTTCAAGATGCTTGGGGCTATCCGGGTCAATAGAGGTGAATACGACGAAGGAGCATCCATGCTGGAACAATCACTAGCTATAAATCCGAACGATGCCCAGGCCCTGTTTAACTTATCGGGAGCTTATGCTCAATCAGGAGAATTAACAAAAGCACTGGATATCGTGAACAGACTTATACAGCTTTCACCTAATTTTCCGGGTGCTCAACAATGGAAAATCCAATTAGAAACTATCATTTCAAGACAATCAACCAGGTAATTATGGCACTAATGATATCCGTCTCGGGAATCCGTGGAATATTCGGCACCGATCTCACCCCTGAAAACCTGTCACGTTTTGCCGCTGCCTATGGAACATGGGCTAAAGGTGGTACCATCGTTTTGGGACGTGATTCCCGAGTAACCGGAGAACTTTGTGAAAAAGTGGTCACTGCTGCATTACAATCCGTGGGATGCCATGTCATACATCTTGGAATTGTTCCAACCCCAACCGTCGCCATGGCTGTGTTGCGTCACAAGGCCGCAGGTGGAATTGTAATTTCAGCAAGCCACAATCCGGCTCAATGGAATGCACTTAAGCTGTTAAACGATAAATCAGAGTTTCTGGACGCCTCCCAAGGTGCAGAAGTGATGAATATCGCTCAGGAATCCGGACCGCTGTATGTTTCCTATGATAAAATAGGTGGTTTGAGCAAGGATGAGACCATATCAAAGTACCATATCGATGAAATACTCAAGCTACCGTACATCGATGTGGATGCCATAAAGTCAGCTGAGTTCAAAGTCGCCCTAGATGCCGTTAATGGTGCCGGATCAATCATCATTCCCGAACTACTCCGAGCTCTTGGAGTAACTGAGGTTGAACCCATTCATTGTACTCCAAACGGAATATTTCCACACAATCCTGAACCTTTACCTGAACATCTTACAGATATTTGTGAGCTGGTGAAGCGAACCGGTTCAGATATTGGATTTGTAACCGATCCAGATGCTGACCGGTTGGCCATGATTGACGAATCGGGTCGTTTTATCGGGGAGGAGTATACTATCGCAGCCAGCATAGATTTTCATCTGGACAAGCAGAAGACTCCGGTTGTGGTAAACCTCTCCTCTTCCAGAATCTCCGAAGATATAGCCAGGAAACATGGTGTGGAGTGTTATAGATCAGCAGTTGGCGAGATCAATGTGGTAAAAAAAATGCAGGAAGTTGGTTCACGATCAGGTGGAGAAGGAAACGGCGGGGTTATAAATCCGGATCTGCACCCTGGACGTGATGCCTTGGTCGGCATTGCCATGACCTTACAATTATTGGCCGAGCGTAAACTTACCCTTGGGTCCTACAGAAACTCCCTCCCTGAATATCACATCATCAAAAGTAAAGTTGAACTTGGAAGTGTAAATGCGGATGAAGTTTTAAGTAATGTTACCCGTATCTTTGCAAACGAACGAGTCAACACTGTTGATGGAGTCAAAATTGATTTCACAGATGGATGGGTCCACTTAAGAAAATCGAATACTGAGCCCATCATTCGGGTTTATGCTGAAGCTGGAAGTGCCGAACGTGCCTTTGAAATCGCCAAACCCGTGATGGAATTATTAAAATAACATGGCAAAACTGAATTCAATGACCGGTTTCGGCCGGGCTGAAATTTCCAAAAACAATGTAACCTTCACCACAGAAATCCGATCGGTCAACAACCGATATTGTGAAGTATCATTAAAATTACCCCAGTCGCTTCAAAATCTTGAGAACGAAGTACGAGAACTTATTCAAAAGAGAGTAAGTAGAGGAAAACTACATGTTTTTATCCGCATGGATGAAGGAGTTGAGGCAGTAACCCGGGTACATTTTGACAAAGAAGCCGCTCAGATGTACTACAGAATGCTCGAGGAACTTCGATATAGTCTGGACATTCCAGAGCCAATCAGTCTGAATCATATTCTGAGTAACGAAAACATATTCAAAGTACCCGACGACCAATTAGACCGACTGGATAAATTACGACCGATCTTGACCGAGTGCCTGGAAAGTGCTATTGAAGACCTCAAGAGAATGCGGGCACAGGAAGGAGAACATTTAAAGAAAGAGTTCCTTGAAAAACTGGATGCGATTGATTCTGTTTGTGCTACAATCAAGCAACTTGCGGCCGATCGTGTTCCAGAAGCTCGTAAAAAACTCAATGAGCGCATAGCTGCACTGCTGGAGTCTGATCATTTCGATAAGGATCGGCTTGAGATCGAAATTGCGTTACTGGCTGACAAACTCGATGTAACCGAAGAACTTGTGCGTCTTGAGTCCCACACCAAGTTTTTCCGGGAAGCATTGGATGATGGCGATTCGGTCGGACGTAAACTCAATTTCCTGATACAGGAAATGCATCGTGAGATCAATACCATCGGATCCAAAGCGAACCATGCCGGCATCGCACATCATGTGGTTCAATTGAAGGAGTCGTTGGAAATTATTCGCGAGCAAATACAGAATATAGAATAAAGGGAAGTAGGGAGTGGGAAGTTGATCTCCCTACTCCCTACTCCCTACTCCCAAAAAGATGCAAGGAAAAGTAATCATACTTACCGCCCCTAGCGGATCTGGAAAGACAACCTTAGCGACTATGCTGATGAATGAGTTTCCAATGATCCGTTTTTCGGTTTCCGCTACCACACGTAAACCCAGAGAAAACGAGGTTGATGGAGTTAATTACTACTTTTTATCCCCAGAGGAATTCGATACAAGAATCCGGAATGACGAGTTTCTTGAACACGAGACCTTCTATAATGGTACCCGTTATGGTACACTCAAGTCTGATGTTGAAAAACAGCTTAAAAATGGGTATTTTGTGCTCCTAGACATAGAAGTGAACGGGGCAAAAACAATCAAAGACCAATTTGGCGATGAATGTCTGAGTATTTTTGTCAAACCACCTTCCATTCAAGTGCTTGAAGCCCGATTAAGAAACAGAGGAACTGAATCTGAAGAATCTTTGAAAATCCGTCTCGAGCGCGTGCAAATGGAGTTGGCACAAGCCGATTCATTCGATGCATTGGTTATCAACGACGAACTCGACAAAGCATATAACCAGCTTAAACACATTGTCGAACCATTTTTAAACCATACCCACACTCATGGCAATTAAGACCACCAACGTTGAAAAGCTCCAGGAAGCTACCGGTAACGTGTACGAAGCTATCGTAATTCTGTCAAAACGTGCGCGTCAGATCGCAGCCCGAGAAAAGATGGAACTTGACGAGAAACTCAAATACTTTGAAGGATTCGAAGACGAAGATGAGTTTACCTTCAACGAAGAACAGGAACGTATTTCAAAGGATTTTGAACGTCGCCCACATCCAACACAACAGGCACTTAAAGAAATGGATGAGGACAAAGTATCTTTCAGAATGCCCGATAACGGGTAACTCCCATGGAAGGCAAACGGATTATTCTGGGAGTAACCGGGGGCATCGCAGCTTATAAAGCTGTTTATCTTTTACGTGATCTGCAAAAAGCGGGAGCAGAAGTTAGGGTTGTAATGACCCCTTCTGCTACCCGCTTTGTTGGTTTAGAAACCTTCGCTGCACTCAGTCGCAATTCCGTTCCCGTTGAAGTATTCAACGAAAACAATGATGATATCGAATCGGCCTGGTCTAAGCACATCCACTGGGCAGAATGGGCGGATTTGATGGTCGTGGCACCCTGCACCGCCAATTCACTGGCCAAGATCGTACACGGACACTCAGACAACATGCTCACAACCACAGTTCTGGCCGTGCGCTGTCCCGTTTTGATTTGTCCAACGATGGATGGGGGCATGTATCGGTCTGCTGCCAATCAACGAAATCTAAGCCTGGCCAAAGAGCTGGGATTCGAAGTTCTGGTCCCAGAGAGTGGTTACCTCGCCAGTGGACTTGATGACACGGGTCGTTTGCCTGATATACACGTGATTGTTAATAAAATTAGCGCCGTATTGGAAGGTAAATCCGGTGCTGATGATCCCTTTTCTACCTTACTGAAAGACAAGAAAGTCCTGGTCACAGCTGGTCCAACCCGTGAGTTTATCGATGCAGTTCGATTTATTTCGAATCCAAGTAGTGGGAAAATGGGTGTAGCCATGGCAGTAGCTGCTGCCAAGATGGGAGCAGAGGTCCACGTAATTCATGGCAAAATCAGTGTTCCAATACCATCCGATATCCAGCACACTGAAATTGTTTCTACAGATCAGTTATTCAAAGCTGTAAAAGAGCATTCGGAATCCGCTGATATTGTGGTGATGGCTGCAGCAGTATCAGATTTCACTCCTGAAGCTAGCGTGTCCCATAAAATCAAGAAAACAGCTGCAGAAAACGAGATCAAACTCAAACCGACAGTAGATATCCTGAAATGGCTTGGTGATCATCGCAAAGATGGTCAATCACTTATTGGTTTTGCCATGGAAACCGAGAATCTTGACACTGAGATTGTGCGTAAACGCGAGCAGAAAAATGTCGATTGGATTGTGGGTAATCTACTTACCCAGGAAGGTGCAGGATTTGAGACCGATACGAACCACGTAATCGTTCAGGGACAAAAAACAAAATTCTCGGCATCAGGTACCAAAATTGATGTCGCCAGAGAAATTTTGATAAAGATTTTTGGAAATTAATTCAGGTTCCACACCTTCACCTATCTCATCCCCATAAAACCGGATTCAACGGAGTATCGATTACCTCTCCTATGCGAGCACCCGGACACCACACATCCCAGTCCAATTTCTGCGCATCGTTTTCAGGGTGCTTTAGCCTCATATCCCCGTCCATATAAATCATCGTCATCACAGCACGCGGTTTATCGGTTGTATTGGGTCCGGCTCTATGGAAGGTCCACCCAGCATGAAAACTGACCTCTCCGAGATCGAATCCGCCTCTTAATAACTCGAAACCCTCGTTTTCTAGGACCTCTTGAATCCGGTTTTCACTTTCATCACTGATCGGCAGGTCGCGCCCGAATTGAAAGTGCTGACTACCCATACTAAATTCCAACGCCCCCATTTCAACCGGGGTTTCCTGCAAAGGAATCCATACTGTAGTGCATTTTTCAGTGGCCAATGGCCAGTAGAACTGGTCAGCATGCCACGGAGTAAATCCCCCGGAAGGTTCTTTGTACAACGCCTGATCGTGATATAGCTTGACAGAGTCACACTGCATCAATTGTGCCGCTATTCCTGCAATTCTCCTGTTGAAAACAAACGATTTAACTTGCTCGTCTTTGGTCCACAGATTCATAATCTGTAAAAATGCCCTCTGATAGGTCGACCGCTCTTCCATGGGTAAGTGTAAGGTGTTGAGCTCAAACACCTTTTGAGTGATAACCGGGCCGTATTCGTTGATTTCACTTGAAGAGAGTACCTCTTTAAGCTTGATACAACCGTTTATCTGATAGTAGTTGATCTGATCATCCGTCAGAGTGTAAGGATTTTGATTCAACATAGGATTTCACATTTATTGGATCGGGTTACGAAACAGAAAAGGATTATTTCGAATATAACAACTAGCTTGAAAAAAAAAAATTGAACAACTGGCAATTATTTGATTAACAACATGTTGTTTGTCTGAGAGAATGATCCGGCACGTAGGGTGTACACATACATTCCAGAGGACAATTCAGAGGCATTGAACGGAACGCTATGAGATCCCGCCGACATCGACTGATCTACCAGAGTCGCTACCTGGCGTCCCATCATGTCGTAGACAGTCAGAGTAGCGTGAGTAGCTTCTCCCAACGTAAATCTGATCTGAGTACGTGGATTGAATGGATTCGGATAATTCTGATCCAGTTTAAACTGCGAAGCCAACTGGTTTCCATCTTCGATGGATGTTGGAGTGAAGAATTCGACGATATTACTCGGCATTCCCTCTACCCAGTTTCGGGAATATGGAGTAACAAAGTAGTAGTAGTTTTCTCCATTCGTGTTTTTGGGAGAATCCGTGTAGGAATTCTCACCTGTCAGAGCCAACAGGTTCGCCGGATCCTGAACAGCGGTCAAGGGATCAGGTTCACTAAATGCCGCAACCCGATACACGGCATAACTCACTTTTGTATCGCCCGAAGCCGTCAGAAACTCAGGTGTATCCCAGGTGAGGGTTACCGTGTTACTTGACATACTGGTCAGAGGTGATTCACGTACCAGTTCGACGGCAGCAGGCACATCCATATCCTTCCAGTCCATCACAGGAACAAAGGCTCGCTGCGTGTAATCGATTTTTGCCACGTTCTGAAAGTTGTTTGATGGTCCACCCATACCATAGATGTTATCGTATCTGAAAAACATATGACCAGCATGATTATTTGCACGGATGGTGTCCACTTGAGTGCCTAGTTCGGCTGCGACGTTCGTACCGGCTGCCGTCTGGTAAGCTCCAATTCCGATATACACATGTTTCCTAGACTTCTCAGTCAAATCTCTCCAGTTTTGAGCCAGATACTCAAAGTGAGGCCCGGGAGGGCCAATAGCCCAATATAATTGTGGTGCTATATAGTCGTTAACTCCTTCATTGATCCATGCAACAGCATCCTGAAATACCTGAAAATAGGCTAGATTTGCAGCCCAAGAGCAAGGGCCTGAAGGTGCATATGGACATTGTCCTGCAGGCCATGCGCTTGTTTGATAGTGCCCTATTGGGCTGGTTCCCACTTTAACCCAGGGTTTCGACTCCTGTACAGCAGCATAGGCATCTCGTTGAAACTGATTTATATTGTTGCGTCTCCAGTCATCCATAGAAGCATTTGGATCAAACTCTGTTTCATAGGCTTGTCTTGTCTGTACATCATCTGAAAACGATTGAGGATATCGAGCAAAATCAAAGTGAATCGCATCGATATCATAGTTCTCTACAATCTCAATAACATTATCAACGGACCATTTTCTAGCTTCAGGTATACCCGGATTTAACCAAAAACCACCACTGATTTCCTTAATCCACTCAGGCTTAGCTTTTATTATATGCTCTGGATTTGTAGCAGACAAATATTGGTTATACTCTATATCACTAGTACCTCTTGAACCCACGTTAAACACATTGTACCAGGCATGGACTTCGAGTCCGTACTTTTTCGTTTCATCGATGACAAATTGAAGCGGATCCCAACCTGGATCTTTACCCATAGTTCCTGTCATTCGCCAAGCCCAAGGTAATCTTGTACTGTAGTATAGAGCATTACCTCTTGAAGTTACCTGAAATACAATCGCATTCATGCGCATTTCTGCGTGACGCCGGACAATCTCACGTAGTTTAGCTTTTTGTTCAGAAACATTCGTGGTTTTGGGCCAGTCCAGACCCAGTGCAGTTGCGACCCAAATCGATCTGAATTCTTCTTTTGAGGGTTCTGATGAGGGTTTTTGGAGGGCTTGGGCGAAAACGTTAATCGCAATAAGCATCCATACGGTAATCAATAGTAAGGTTTTTTTCATAAATAACTGAATGGTAGATGATAGTAAACAGTACGAGGCACTTACTCACTCGAAGCGAGTAAGTGTCTCGTACTCGATGAAATCGTTTCGATTTCGTTTAACTTATTTTTCGAGGATGATTTTGACGGTCAGACGTACATTGACGCTGGCCAATTCGTGCAGGTTAACTCATGAACCTAACGGATATATATTGAGATCTTTTTTAAAAGTATGATATGTGATTCGACTCACATGGTTCATCTTTATTACTCCTTTATATTTTATATAAGGTGGACCGGACTCAAACTGATTTAAATTTCAAGAGCTTTTGTGTTGAGATTCGTCGTTAGATCAGGGAGCGTCTTTCTGTACATTCAGAGAGATTACCCTGTTGTTGCCCGTACTTGGAAGTAATGTCATCAATAAATTTTGACTACCCGAAAGATATTCCATCTTCAATATGGTACCAGGAATAATACCGGGATACATTTCAGAAACTTGTCCAGAAACTGAAACTTGATATAATGGATTAGCACCGTTCATACCCACAAAAACAGTACCATCTCTGGCTATGGCCATAGCTGTAGGTCTCCCCACTGCACCAGATCCGGTGAGATTGGCTACAACTTGCTCTTCTCCAGGAATAAGATTGGCAAGTAATTCAACTTTCCATACAAATGAATCAGGACCTCGTGTGCCAGCTATGTATATATGGTTGTTGAAGTAGGTAAGTGCATAAATTTGTGCATTGAATGGATAACGTGTCACAACGCGAGCAGGACTAATTCTGTTCAATCGCGCATTTGAGGCGTTACCTTCGTTCGTTCCACCAGTCCATGCATTTCCCGATGGATCAAATGCGACATCCTCAGTTCTCCCAATTCCAGTTCCCCATGAAGAAGGCACTCCTCCATCTGGAGCGATACGATAGAGAAATGGTACTGCACCACCACGAATCAGGTATAGACCACCATCTGGACCTACTTTTGCTGAACGATAGAACCATGTTTGAGCAGATCCATACGTTGGATTTAAAACGGTTGTACCGTCGGGGCCAACTTTTTTAATGCCTGCGGGTGAACCACTAGCTTCGTAAGAAACAAAGTAGTTTCCGTCAGCGTCTGAAGCAACTGCCCACGGATTTTCATTGTCAGGGAATGATACCGCATTACGGAACAATGCAGATAGTTTGTACTGTACCGAGTTACTGAAGGCTTCCACACCCAGTACTCCAACTTTGATTCCGATGGAATCAGCTACCAGATTGGGCGTTCTTACGACTACCTGGGTTGGAGATGCGCTGATTATTTGTGCACGAACATTATTAAAGTACACAAACAACTCGGACGTATTGGCTGTAAAGTTACTTCCAGTTATGGTTACCTGCTGATATCCCGCAAAGAATTCGTTCTCAGGTGAAACAGAAGTGATTACCGGGGTTGTACCTTTGTTATAGTTCTCATCGAACAGGCTGGCCGATTCCGGGGTTTCACACGCTACCACAGCCATTGAGATGACCAGTACCGGCAGAATTCGTTTGAAAATTGAATACCCGTATTTCATGTTGTTCTCAGGTAATGATTAATATTAAAGACTCAGCTGCACCGAGATTCGGTTCACACTGTTGAATACACCGAATGCGGTGTGACTGTAGTCCGCACGAATTCCATATCGTCTGGCAAATGGAAGATTTACCCCCACTCCCATCGATATTCCTTGTTCATCGGTTGGAAATACATACCCACCTCGCAGAAAGAGTCGGTCCATGAATCCATATTCAGCACCTACCATGAGCTGTTCAAAATAGTCTCTTGGACGATTGGCATCGATGCTCACCAGCAGTTTGTGCATATCCGGATTTAACGACGTCAGATCCAGCACATTCATCGAAAGTCCGATTCTGAATGTAAGTGGGAGCTCTTGAGTATCTTGAATATAGGTTACTTCATTGGAGTAGTTTCTCACTGACATGGCAAAGTTTAAACTTTCGAACCCTGTTTTGAATAATACACCGAAGTCAACCGTGTAAACATTTTTACCAAATTTTTGCCTTATGTATGTCGTGTCATTTGGTTCCAAGCCAGATTCATCTGTCAGAATTTCAATACCAATCGGTGCATTGACAAGATTTTGGTCAACATATCTAACGTTAGCGCCTACTGAGAATTGACTACTAATTGCTCTGGAGTATGACAATCCGGCAGCGATAGCATTTGGATTATAGGTACCAAGATTCTTATATCCTGTCTCAGAGTTCTCGCGAATCGTTTCGGGAATATCACCGTAATCAACACTCATAACAGAGAATCCGATCACACCATATAATCCGTTCTTCGGTGCAAAAGTGAGTGCAGTATACTGATAATCGATATCAGCGATCCAACTCACGTTTCCAATGCTCACATCAAACAGTGACGTTTGAAACGCCGAATTGGCAGGATTGTAGAAAATGGACAACGAACGGTCTTCTACAGCCGTCATGGCATCTCCCATTCCGGTAGCACGTGCTCCCAGTGGGGCTGATAAAAACTTCATGGTTGTTTGTCCACGCTTGCGCTGGGCTTCTGCCACATCATGTAACACGAAGCCGAAGACAAGAGTACTTATAAATAGGGTATAAATTACTTTTTTCACGGGTTAGCCTTTATTACATGATTACGACAAATTTCCGGGTTGTTTTTTCTCCGGTGTCCAGATTTTCGATGACTGCGATGTACACACCACTTACTACTCGTTGACGCCATTTGGTATTCAGATTCCAGGATGCATCACCACTTCCATTGGTATGATTAATGGTCTGAACCAATTCACCCAGCTCAGTATAGATATCGATTCTTGCCCGACCCGGAACCTCAAAGAACTGGATTTCGAATCCGGCATAGGATACATCCGTACTGGCCGATCGAACAAATGGATTAGGAACAATGGTGATCTCATCCATGCTGGTTCCCGGAGGTCTGAGGAGCCGTGCCGGATCATAGGTTTGGGTGAGGTACCTGTTACTTTTGAGTGGACCAGCCGGGGTCAATCCCGTACCATCGTTATCTGAGGCTTTTCCAATCGCCTGGATGTAGTAATAATGATCCAGTCCTCGGATGGGGCCTCCCGCTGGATTCTGATCCGTATCTGCAAATTCTCTGGCTGAAGCAGGTAGTTCTGCTACTTTCGTGTACAGACTATCCCGGCGGAATTGAGCTCTGTATATCTCAAATCCATCAATGTTACCGGCCTCATTACTTGGATAATCCCACTCCAGATAGACTCCATCCCCACCAGAGTTCACACGGAAAGAAGATGGCGGGACCGGAGCTTTAGGTATATTGAATCCGGAATCAAAATTTGCTTTTGCCCTGGCGAAGGTCTGCATCAACGAGTCACGACTGGTAAAAACCCACTGGTTTTTAGTGAGTGATGCATTTACCCGATAGCCATCATTGTAAGGAATAAGAAGATTGTTATTTCCTCCTGATCTTTTGTAGGCAATTCCTATTTCAGTAGCTGCCTTACGGCTGAGACCAGCCGAGCCCTCCACAATCACAATCCGTATACTCTCGCCGGGTGCAAGTGTGTACGGACCAATACCTTTAGCAGCTGAAAAACCACCTGATGTCCCTCTTGATGGATCACCGGTAGGGTTAAGAAAGCCAGCTTCCCCAGTCGGTTCTACCAGGTATGCGTGTCTGTCAGTCCGACCACGCATCATGAATTCATTGTACTCCCGTTCCATTCGTGCATTATTGAATGGGTCGTTCGATGAATTCAATCCATCATCGGAACCTGTTTCGGTCATCGTGAATGGTTGATTGGGATCATCCGCCGAATTTCCAGGAGCTGTGTCTGCGTGAAGTACAGCGTTACCGACGAATTGGTGGGCACCCAATCTTCCAGATGTATCCTGTGGCTGGACCAGTCCTGATGAGGTTGAAGCTATCCAGATCGGTGCACCAATATTATCATATTGGGTGAAAGCAGGAAGTTTCCCGTGCCAGGTAAAATGACCCCGGAGTCCTTCCGGTGCCCCATAATCTGGTCCTCGTCCATCTCCGAACCGGTCGGTCATGGCATTGATCCCCCATCCGGTCGAGTTACCGATTACATATCGTGTCTGGTGTAGCACAGAGTACCGCTCCTGCCAGAAAAACATGACATCAGTGAGTGTTTTATTCGGATAAATAACCTGATCGGTAGCATCGGCTTTACCGGTGTTGGTAAACACATACTCCCGGATGTGATAGTTATCATGATACTCGTTACTGAAGGCCATTACACGACGCTCCATCGTGATACCCAACGAAGTATTGATCCGAGTGTAGATCATTCGATCGGCGGGAATCGCAGGATCTACTTCATCCACCGCGTCAGCTACGTTAAAGGTTTCTTCATCGTTTACGAGTACATCGACCTTCGGGAACCTACCTATCAATTTGTGTTCCATTGGAAAAAAAGATCCCAATCCCGATACGCGTGGGCCAACATGTACCACCTTGTAGGGGAAGCTGGTGTTGCTGGCATCGGTAAAATTTGTCGTTCCAATCCAGAACGCTTTTGCGGCCTGAGAGTCCTGGTGGTCGTACAGAGCGGGCCATCGTAAACCATACTGTTGCTGTGCAACCAGGGCATGCTCACGCTCGGTACCGTTTGGCATATAAAAGTTTTGAAGGGATCCAATTCCCAGCCATTTGGCCTGTTGTGCAACGCCTTCGTGAGCACTCATCCCCAGGATGAACACTGCAAACAGGACAAAGTGTATGATTCTATTTTTAGACATCAGATTCTTGTTTTAAATGTTTTAGAAGGTAATTCGCACACCAAAAATGACATTACGTGGATTAAAGAACGCGAACGATGTTAGGTTTGGCATATCGATATACGCTTTGTCATCCAGTACTTGTTGAACGAAGTCCTGATTCGCTGCTACCCAACTTCCGTTTCGGAACTGATAGTAGGTCTGATCAACCTCATTGTAATAGAGCGGTCGTTCGTGTGGACTTTGAACGTTTTGAATGTTAACTACCGCAACAATCGGCTGGAAAGCGATATTGTCTTTGCGGTAGGTTCCAGGTTTGTCATTTCCAGGTACTGAAAGATAAGACCCACGAAGTGGTTCGAGTTTGTCGGCAGGCAAGTGAAGTGAACGCATATAGTCGTTGTAGTCATCACCATCCACAAAACCATTTTGCGTGAGGTATCTGGTATTTAACACGTTACTCACATCGATAAAGAGATTAAGATCGGTATCGAATGCACGCAGTGTTCTTGTAAATCTCAAATCAATATTATGATCGTCGATCCAACGCAGGTTATTACTGATACCGGGAATCGATCCACCTCCTGTCCAGGTTACGGCATAACCACGTACCCACGAAGCAAGTATGCTTGCTCTCCAATTAGCCAGTGGATGGAACCCAAGTACACTAGGGCCAAAATCTTTAGGACTGAAAAAGTCCAGATTTAATCGTGAATAGGGTTGAGCGACTGGTTTTGATTGTGGATTCGCTGAGTTCACTCTTTCATATTCACGCTGATCCTTGGAATTTTGGTAATAGGTTGCGTATCCAAATCGTCCGGTTGAACGCACCATATAGGTGTAGTTCACAAAACCGGTCCAGAATGTTCCCTGAGCTTTACGCAGGGTCATTTCAAATCCTTTGGTATCGCGATAAGAATCAGCCGTTGGTACTGAATACAATGTACCACCTCCGGATGCAACCAGATTCCGGCTTGACCCTGGAATATTGGTTTCATCTTTGTAGTATCCAGCAACACGTATCAGATAACGTTCGGTGAAGGCTTGTTCATAGCCTAACTCATACGATACCGTTTTAGGCAGGTCCAGACTTGGATTGGCAATCCGGGCAATAGATTGGTCCTCAAGAAACTTCTCGACCAAATATAGAGACGTTGGCGTGGGCATGGAACGGAAGTGTCCGTAGTTGAAATACAACTTACTCATCACTGTAATCGGGAAAGAAACTGCCAGACGTGGACTCAAATCAAAGTTTGCCTCGGTTCTCTGTGTTTCGAAAACTTCTTCGAGTTCTCCGGTTACAGGCTGATTGAAACGAGGGTCAAATTCCTCATAGATGATCCAGTTTGTGTTTGCATCCGAATAATCGAGTCGTAATCCAACTTCTGCAACGATTCCGGAGTATTCAAATTTATTTTGAGCATATATTGCACCCCGGCGAGGCGAATTATTCCAGATTACCTGTGAACGACCACTTGGCAGGTACGTATCGACTGATGCATAATTGACATCGCTGAACGTTTGAACGAATTGTACCCCGGTTTTAAGTTGATTATAACGACTGTATTGATTGGTATAGTCAAATCGGGCATTGATATACTCAACGCGTGAGCTGTCCCTGGAATTAGACATCCCCACGCCCATACGAAGTCCGGACCCAATTCCAGAGGATGGTAGTTCATAGAATCCAAAAGGGCCCTCATCTACGGTGTAGCCATTTCCGAATGTTCTTGCAGGTGAGGTATCACGTGCACGTCCGGGGTTTGTATCGTACGCAGAGCTGAAATAGTTGGCAAGAACTTCAAAATACGACTTGTTATTTATCGTCTTGGTGAATTTACCCCCCAACAAACGGTACTCTACCCGGGTCGGAGCCCAATAGTCGGAAGAAAATATCCTGGAGTTTCCAAAAGAGTTTCGGTTTCGCACGTTATTTGCGATACCGGCTGCACTGACAAAAATACCCGGTGCTCCCACGTTATTACTATTCGTGCCGGTCTCTGCTCCCATCATGGCATCGATCGAAAGTTTCATCCCCCGCCCGATATCACTGGTAACCTTGAGGTTTGTAGTGTATGTTTCATACCGATCACGAGACAAAGGAATCACGTACATCGTTTGAGCACGTCTGTGTGATGCCCAGAAACGCAGATTACCAAGTTTATCACTGACTACCGGAACCGGACCACCGAATCCAAAATCCAATGTAAAATCAGGTTCGGTAACAGCCATGTCCTTACGATGTTGCCATAAAAAGATTTGCTGAGCTGCCGATGGAGTCAGATGACGGGTGGGATCAGGGTTATCTAGTGTCCGTGAAGCAACCGCGATCCATCCCTCAAATTGTGGATACTGACGACGGGTCCACGGGTCCCAGATACTTGTTCCTGTCCATGCAACCTCTGGATCAAGAAACGGTCTGATCCAATAGGAATTAGGATCATTCACTAACGGGCCAAAATGTTTCTTTTTGGGGGGTTCATGCTGATAGTATATGTCAAAATTATAGCGATCACGGCTCCCCTCTTTGGTTATAACGTTCACGATACCTGACTGTACGTCGCCATACTCGGCACTGAATCCGCCGGATTGAACCTGAATTTCGGAGATCGATGTGATTGACACAGCGGTAAATGGGGAATTGTTACGTTCATCTTTGAGTGAAATTCCGTTGAGATTGAAGGAGATTTCATTTGATGCGCCTCCACGAACGCTGAGACCCTGGAATCCAGCCTGGAGTCCAACAATCCCGGCAACAGAAGTAACAGGTAGATTTTTAACTTCCTCGGCGTCGATATTCACCCGACTGGCACCCACATCTCGCTGAACCACAGGTCGGTCAGCTATTACTACAACTTCTTCTCCAGCGAAAACCTCTTCAGCCATTTTAAAGTTAAGTGTTGTTGTCTGGTTGATATTGATTCTTACGTCTTCAACCACAACGGTAGAGAAGCCAATCATGGATGCTTTCACGGTGTATGTGCCCGGACGAACGTTGATTACAGAGAAATATCCATCGGCATTGGTTGGTGCACCGATAACCAATTCCTCAATAATGACGTTAACTCCGATCAGCGGTTCACCGGTAGCAGCGTCGGTTACTGTACCCTCCAAACGACCAGATTGCGCAAGAACACTTACTGATGATATCAGCAAGAATACAGCCATTAGCGTGATTCGTTTGAGCACCGATGCAATCGTATCAGATTGTAAATGTACTTGATGCATGTTAGTTGGACTTAGGATTATTCAGATAAGAAATTTCTGTTGACGTATGAATGCCAAATACGTGCTGCTGGCCTGACTGCTGATTTGCTAATCTCATATTCATACATACTGTTTACGGTTATCCCCCAGAGAAAAGCGCTTTCTCTGAAATCACACTCATGTAGGTTTTACCAATTTGCTTCAAGCTATAAAAATTGAGGTGATTTGTCAAAGGTAACTACGCATTTTTACGTAGATTTTGTCAAAAATAATCGGATTTTGGTGTATCTGATCATTTATCCATCTGTTATACAGTCGGTTACAGATCACCTAGGCTCAAAATTAGCTGTGAACTTTCTAAAATGACTACTGCAACAGCTAGGTTACTTTAACGAAGTAAAAGCATCTTCCGGGTCTGCACAATAATTCCGTCCACTTCAAGGGCATAAACAAGCACTCCACTGGCAATGCTACCTGCTTCAAACGATACGCTATGTCGTCCGGTTGAATAGGACTGGTCTGCTGGAACTGCAATTAACTGGCCTTGAGAATTATAGATCAGAATTCGGACGTTTGAGGATTGAGGAAGCTCAAAGCTAATGCTTGTGGTTGGATTAAACGGGTTAGGGTAGTTTTGTTCAAGTAGAAACGCATCGGGAGCTTGCTCTTCTTCGATCGAAGTCGGAGAGGCAGTTGTGAAGGTTCGGAGTTGGGATACGGTGAACGTGTCGGAATTTACGGCAACGATGCGATAGTGATATAAAGTCGCAGGCACCAGATCAACCAGTTCAACCTTTACGGATTGAACATCCACCGATGACTCAACGGCAATATCATCGGTTGATAAGGTTAGTTGATCTGCATCTGTTCCATATTCCAGGAACATTTCAATCTTTGTGTCAAAGTTTTTGATTGCGATTTCAGCGGTGAATCGCGTAGTAACCGTCGTTGTATCTTCGGCTGAAACGATCGAAATGTCCGGGGGATTCAAAAACGCATGGGTCCTGTTTCTGAGTGTGGGCAGGTAGGTGTATAACCGTTGTCCCGGGCACTCGGTAGCAGACCCATCCCGATGACCGGATATCGTATGATAGTTCCTTCCCGTAAATGGATGGATGTTTCGTGCTCTCACATCAATTTCTTTGTCGTTGGCTTTCCATGCCAGAACCCGCATCAGCGAATTGAGTGCATTCTGAGTTGGCATCACTGTGGTATAATGTCCGATCACGCATACCCCCATTGAATTGGTATTGGATCCACCGGTATGAGCTCCAATCACGTCAATGAATCCGTTGGAAGCAAATGCTCTACCCTGATACACAACCCCATTGCCATCTACAAGCCAGTTATACCCGATATCAGCCCAGCCGTTGCTCTGTGTGTGGAGGATATAGTACGATCGGACCACAGCGGCAAAGTCAGAAGAGTTTGTCTGTCCGGCAGAGTGGTGCACGAACATATGGGTGACTTCGGTCTGGGTTCTGCTCGCAGTATTGGTCAGTGCAAGAGATGCCCCCCAGCTTCGCCGGTCAACATACCGGGGAATGGCATAACCTGATGCGGTAACAGCTACATCTTCTGAACTGGACTTCCTGATTTTCTGGATCTCTCTATCCCTGTTTTTAGGTTCCAGGAAAGGTGTAACGGTAGATTTATAGGCATCCAGTTCAGACTGCGGAGTGACACCGGGATTAATAAAATGAAAGGATATCTCATCCAGCGTAGGTTGCAGCAGCATCATATCAGCACGTAGTGTTGCTCGGTACTGGATGTATTGCGTCTGTTTGGGAAAAAAGACCAGCACACCGGCAATTTTCCCATCCTCGAATTCAACATGATGATCGACTTCAACCAGCAACCATTCACTCCAGTCCCTGGCATTCACACTTCCCCGAACCTCAATCCATACTTGATCATGGTTGGCAATGGCGCCTTTCCAGTTCATTGCAACACCGACGAACGGGCGTTCTTTGATGAAAGGTACGAGCTCTTCCGGACCTGTGTATCTCACTGCGTTACCCGAAATCTGTTCCACACAATAACCGGGTTTAGTCTTACTTACAGACATACCCAACCCAGGTGTTCTGTTGACCACGATTCGTTCGATTGCCGATTCGGTTGGTATCCTGGAATCAAGTTGCGCAGTTACTGTTGAGCTTGTGAACAAAATGGTCACCATTACAAGCCACCGTTTTAACATAGATTTATTCATTGCAACGAATCCTTTAACATTCATAAACTAATTTACTTTAAGTAATCAAGCAGGCCAGAGTGAATAATCCCATTGAATTCATCCAGTTTAAATGCAACCACTCTTTCGTTTTCAAAGTAAAGGTACAGTCCCGTAGAGTCTTCTTCATAGGGTAGATACACACGAATCTCTTTACGGATAGGGGCACCTTGTATACTCTGTCGCACTAGAATCGGAGATGGACCCAGTACATGGTCAATTTCATCCCGTGTTCGACCTAGTAAATCCAGGTAACCTTCTTCATTCAAAAACTGATCGTATGGTGGTACCTGTAGACGGTAGGATAGGTTAGCAGCAGTGACGTCTGGATCCGTAGTCTGATCAGGAAGCAGGCGTTCCTGAATCGTGGATATTCGGTCAGAAGTACCATCCGCTGTATCATTTTTAGTTTCAGGCGTGTCTTTGTCGATATGTGCCTGAACTGCTGGATCTGAAGATTCGTGAGACCGGGTATCGATTTCGTTTACTGTACAACCCAGTAAAATGAGAGCTATTCCCAGACCGAATCCATATCGATGCGATGCATTGAACATGAGTAAATGATGATAAACGTGATTACATTTACTCTAAATTAAGATGATATGTGATGATTCAAAAAGAATTGCGTTATTTTTACCAATTGTTCTCCTGATGTAAAAATCCCCACCCCCTGTTTAGATATATTATATGCAAAAAATACTGTTATTATTAACTTTATGCATTTCATTAGCAACTGGTTTACTCTTTCTTGGACCTGATAATCCTGTAAAAGAATTCTCCTCAGAACAACTATTTGAAGAATTTATTTTCAGGCAAGTGTATGATTTCGGGTACCCACACGAACGTGTAAGAACTCAGGAAGTTCGGGTGAATGATCGATTTTCAAGACAGATCATCACGGTTGATGTGAATGGGAGTTTTCCAAAAACAAAATTCCATAAAAATCTGGCAGATTCGTTGCGATCTTATGGTGTCACAACCTATGCTGTTGTACAAATGACGGATCCAGTGACCGAAATTCATCTGAGCAAGAATCAAACAGTACTTAAGACGATTCGATTAATCAGATCGAACTGATGGTTTTCAAATATCCATCATTCTGAAGGTTTTGAAAATCTCGTGAGCCGTGAGATCGTACTGAATCGGAGTCACCGAAGCAAATCCATCCTGAATGACTTTTACATCCAGATCGTCGGCATCATCAAGTAGTTCGAATTTACCTGTCATCCAGTAATATGGACGATTAAAGGGATCAACCCTTCCATCATATTCTTCCACATACCGGCTTTCTGCCTGTCTGGTCCACCGAATACCTTTTAGCGGTCCTGAAGGGGCATTGATGTTGAGTGTAATCCCTTTTGGAAGTCCGTTTTTAAACACGAATTCGATCATCCTTGCAGCTGCTTCCTGGCATCCGCTGAGATCAGCTTCTTCTTTGAAATCATTACAACTTACTGCGATGGCAGGATATCCCAGGATTGTAGCTTCTGTTGCGGCACTGACGGTTCCTGAATAGATGATATTGATGCCTGCATTTGAACCATGATTGATCCCGCTGAGTACAAGATCTGGTTTGCGGTCCAAAAGTTTGTCATGGGCCAGCTTAACGCAATCTGCAGGGGTACCGTTTACAGCTATGGCATCCATCCCATTTTGCATAATGACTTTGGTAGCTCTTAACGGAGTATTGATCGTGATTGCATGCCCAACTGCGCTTTGCTGACGGTCGGGAGCGATGATTTTGACATCGGCATAGGTTGCGGCTACCTCGGCAAGTGCTCTTATTCCAGGTGAATAGTATCCATCGTCGTTACAGATGAGAATGAGGCGGCGTTCAGTAGCTGACATTCGGTGTATGGTCTTCGTTATAAATCACTATTAATTGTATTGTTCATCACTGGATGGAAAACTCTCCGATTTTACGTCGCCGACATACTTGGAGACTGCGGCAGACATGTCCTCGAACAGGTTCATGTATCGGCGTATGAATCTAGGTTTAAAGTCTTTTGTAAGGCCAAGCATATCATGAAGTACCAGTACCTGTCCATCGCATCCGATTCCTGCTCCGATACCAATTGTGGGAATATTCAGAGAGTCGGTTACTTTTTTTGCAAGAATGGCCGGGATTTTTTCCAAAACCAGGGCGAAACACCCGGCCTCTTGTAATTTGAGAGCATCATCCATGAGCTGGCTGGCTTCAGCTTCTTCTTTGGCTCGAACCTTGTAGGTTCCAAATTTGTAAATAGATTGTGGGGTGAGTCCGAGGTGTCCCATAACAGGAATGCCAGCATCTACAATCCTTTTGACGGTATCAACCATATTCGTACCGCCTTCGAGTTTGATAGCATGCGCACCTGCTTCCTTCATCATTCTTCCCGCACTAATGAGAGCTTCTTTGATAGTTACCTGATAGCTCATAAATGGCAAATCAGCAACTACCAGGGCCCTGTCTGCCCCTCTGACCACACAACTGGTATGGTAAATCATCTGCTCCAGAGTGATCGGTAACGTGGTTTCATGACCCGCCATCACATTGCTGGCAGAATCCCCCACCAGTATGACATCAATACCTGCGTGATCAACGATTTTTGCCATTGTAAAATCATAGGCGGTAATCATACTGATCTTCTCGCCACGTGATTTCATATCCACAACGGTGCGCGTGGTTACCTTATCGGGCCTTGTGTCTTGCTTGCCAATACTCATTTTTTGTTGGGTATCAATGCAGCCGTTGCATCCAGTTCACAGGTAACTTGCCCGTCAACCGATGCTCTGGAGTGCATGGTGATGAACATACGCTTTAACCCTGTGATCTCTACCTCCAGTTTGAGCTGGTCTCCTGGAACAACCGGCCTGCGAAATTTACAATTGTTGATTGCCGAGAAGACAATGGTATGTTCAGAGGCATTTAGATTATTCCATTTCAGGAAGTGAATACATCCAGCCTGGGCCAGAGCTTCAACTTGAAGTACACCAGGCATGATTGCCTGTCCGGGAAAGTGTCCATTAAAGAACTCTTCGTTTGCTGATACATTCTTCATCGCGACAATGGAAGTGGGGGTCATTTCAAGAACGCGATCTACAAGTAAAAACGGATATCTGTGTGGAATAATGGCTTTGATTTCTTCTATGTTCATCATCTGCGAGTGGGATTTTTGATTCAGGTTCTTGATGGCATCCTTATTTAACTACGCCAACATAAATATAGGCAATGCCTCCGTTAAGTTTATGAGAATCTTGACCGGAAAAAGATCCGGTCTTTTTCATGAGCTCAATAAACGAATGTCCGGCAGGAAAAGCCGCACTGGTTTCGGGTAGATACTGATACGCATCACGGTTACCCGTAAGCAGACCACCAACAGTTGGAATAATGTATTTACTGTAAAAGCGATATGGCCAGGACATCACCCCGTCAGGTTGACCAAATTCCAACACGACTACCCTGCCGCCGGGTCGTACCACGCGGGACATCTCCTGAAGACAAACCAGCGGGTCATCCACATTTCTGATTCCAAAGGATATGGATGAGATATCAAAAGAACTGTCCTCGTAGGGCAAATCCATTGCATCAGCTACTTCAAAATCGATAATAAGCCCATTTTTCCTGGCTTTAGACGGAGCCGGGTCGATCATTTCCTGACAGAAATCAGTCCCCTTGACATATCCCGAGTCTCCGACCTTCTTTTTGAATGTAATCGCTAAATCACCCGTACCTGTTGCGCAATCCAGCACCCGATCACCTGCCTTGGCACCACTTAGTCGAACTGCTTTCTTCCTCCATAGATGGTGGATTCCAAGTGATAAAACGCTGTTAGTAATGTCATATTTGTCCGCAATGGATGCAAACATGGAACGGACTTTTTCACTCATACGCTATTCTTTACTTTTTTTTGGATCATCGATTTCTAAAATACAAAACTGGGTTTTACGCTATTTAACGGGCTTCCTGAATCTATTTTTGGTCATCGCATCGATCAGTTCCTGCTCCATTGACCTTAAACCCGGAACTGCAAGCCGGTTGGACAAAGCAGTCCGAATCACAACCATTTTCATCACTCTATCATTCAGTGTCATCGAATTGGAGCGTTGCTGATAAAAACGATCAAAGAATTTTCGGAGCCATCCAAATCGGAAAACCAGAAATAACAACAAAGAAAGAAATAAATCTGAGTACAGTTGCAAAATTCCCAGATAGCTGATCGACGCTACAGCAGCTATCAAAATGGCCGTATCGGTGGACAAAAATCGCAGAATGACCGTAACCGGGTTACTTATCAAAGCACTTTTACCCAGATGCCACAGATACAAAACTACGATAGACGTGATCAGTGCCAGGGAAACGGGAATAATCTGGATAAGTAGTATAAATATCCAAACTGCAATTGCGTCTGAGCTACGGACCCAGGTCTCTGAGTCTTTTACAATTTCATCAAGTGATTTGTGGGATAACACTTCGGGGGATAGCTTTTGTATCAGCTCTTTGGTCATGAAATACCAGTTTCCATTTTTGGTGAAAATTCCTGCTGGTGTTTCGACGTAATCGGATGCGGTAGATTGTAGAATACTCATAGCGCTCTAAGATACAGATTTAAACGAAATTAATCTGCATACCCTGATCACATCAGAATGATTTATGCCATGCAGACAGTGAGGATTCCGGATCCACACATCCCTTTATCTTTTAAGATGTTGCTCAAAGCGAATACCGTGGCTCCGGTAGTAAACACATCGTCGATAATCACAATCCTTTTCCCATTGATATCGTCAGGTCTATTTACCCTAAATGCATCCTGCAGATTTTTCATCCTGCCCTGAAGGTTCTGTCCGGTTTGCGTGATCGTAAATCTGTGTCTTACTACTGACTCTTCGTGCATGATCGGAATTCCAGTGACTTCGGAAACCCCTGATGCAATGACCTGGGCTTGATTATATCCGCGGTACCTTTTCTTTTTTGGATGAAGAGGTACGGGAAGTAGCATGGGAAACGGTTGAACGCTCATTAACTCATCCCAAATGGAAGATTTTTTGAATTCAGTCCCCAGTAGTACCCCCATCTCGAAACCCAATCGACCCATACCACCGTATTTGATCATGCGTATCATTTTTTGTAGTTCACCCGCTTTATCGTAATTCCAAAGGGCAAACTGAAAATCGATTTCATTTGGAAGGATGACATTTTTTCCAGATTTCAATCCCGCTAACATCGCCTTGTCAAAAGCCGTGTCCTGGCAGAACGGACACATTAAATTGCCATCTGACTGAGTTGGCAATCCACAGCATACACACACCTGTGGATATAGCATTTCCTTAAAACCTGCAATCGATTCCGATACGATTAGATTAAGTAACTTCATACCTGATTCATTCGATGCCCGAGTATGGATTCGGACGTAGTTGATGTTTTAGTGTTCCCAACTGATATACGGTGTCGGAAACTTGCATTTCCTTACAAAAAAACGTTTTATTTCACAGTAATGGCTTATATATTCGGGTGTTCGTATCGTTACGGACTCGCTACTGGATGTTTCGGTTGATCTGGAGTTAGTCCTTTGTACATCAAATTTGATATATGGCTTCATTACATACAGATCTACGGGAAATCAGAGAAAAATCCGGGCAATCGGTCAGCGATTTGAATTCAAAGACCAAGACCCCGATCAGTGTCTTGCACGAAATTGAGAAGGGTGTTTTTTTCGAAAAGGGAGACAAACAGAAAACTTACATCAGAAGCTTCGTTCGTACGTATGCAAAAGCCATAGGTATCAAAGATGAAGACATTATTCGAGCTCTTGATGCTCAGGAAGCCGGTCTATATTCAGGAGGACTTCGGAAGAAATACTTACCGGAAACGGTGCATGGTGATCTGGAGGACCCTGAGCTGACAGATTACCCTATCACATCTTTCGATATTGCAAAAGACGATGAAGATACCGGTCTGGTACGGCCTGGCCCAACTTCAACCATTGGTCATGATGAGTTTTCCCGTCCGGATCCCTCTCGCCAGCACAATAGAGTTACACCACCTCCTCCCAAACTCGATTCAATAGATTGGGCGAAATTCAACGACCGATTTTCTCAATTCAACGCACCCATACTGACGTACGCACTCATTGCTTTTGTTGTGATACTCCTGGGAACCGGGGGGTACTATGGTTATGTACTGATTACACACTTCAGCGGTGATGGATCAGATGAACAAAGTGCAGTGGATGCCATGCAAACGAACCCTGAAACCGGGTACAATGGAGTACCTGATTCTGCATCAAGGATTACAGATACGGACTCTTTGACCGCACTTACTCCCGAAACACCGGTTGTTGTACAAACGGTTGCACTGCCAGAAGTCATTCACCTGGTTGTTTACGCTCAACGTGGCAAACTCGAGCCTGTCAGGATCACTTCTGATGTGAACAATACCCGAAGTCCATACTGGATTGAGCAAAGCGAAGCCATCCGATTCGATTTTTACAATAAAATTCGAGTTGAAGGAACCTTGGATCGGGCATCCTTGCTGATAAATGGTCATATCATTCCAGACTTGGATTCCCTGAACCTAAACACCAACACGGTGGAAATAACAAGAGATTTCTTATCCCGCAGGCCCTATTTGTTCAATAACAGCCGGCCCGTATTACCGGATGGGTTCATACAACCCACTGTGATCAGGGACAGACCCGTTTTTTAATGATGCATGAACAGAGATCAGGCTATACAACGTGTCGAGTCGCTTAGGAATCTTCTTGATCAGGCTAATGTGGCTTACTACGATAAAGCTGACCCAATTATGTCTGATCGTGAGTTTGATCGGTTACTTGAGGAGCTTACTGAACTAGAGCAAAGATTCGATCTGATCTCAGAGGACTCTCCCACCCAGCGCATCGGTGGTTCTTTTGGTACCCCAATTCATGAAGGATCGGGAGTGCCCGGAGTTCTGAAGCAGACGGAACATCCCACCCCGATGTTAAGTCTTGCCAATACCTACAACGAACAAGAACTCCGGGATTTCGACCGTAGGGTAACAGATATCTTGGGTCATACAGACTACACCTGGTTTGTTGAACTTAAATTCGACGGTATGGCTCTTCGGTTGAGATATGAACAGGCGAAACTGGTACTGGCAGCCACTCGGGGGGATGGGAAAAAGGGTGATATCATCACTGCCAATGCGTTAACGATTCGGGATATTCCCGAATATGTTGAAACCACCTCTGAATCGGTATTTGAGATCCGCGGGGAAGCCTTTATGGAGAAAGATGCCTTTGCCAGTTACAATGCATCCAGAGTCTCAGAAGGACTACAGGCTTTTGCAAATCCACGGAATGCAACCGCAGGATCTTTAAAAATGCTGGATGCCAAAGAAGTAGCGAAAAGACCGATCCGCTTTTTCGCCTACGATATCCTACTCGATGAAGCAACAGATCAATTCAAGTACGACTTCAACACGCATGCTTCTCGGATGAGTCTGCTGGAACAGCTTGGTCATCGAGTCTGTGCATCACGCTGGCATGTTAAATCAATCGATGAGGTGCTGAAGCTCATTGATGACCTAAACGATTCACGTAAATCCCTCCCTTTCGAAACCGATGGTGTAGTGATTAAAATCAACGAGGATGCATTCAGGGCAGAACTCGGATTCACTGCGAAAGCTCCGCGATGGGCAATTGCCTACAAATTTGAAGCCGAACAAGCCCATACTGTGGTTAATGGGATCACATTGCAGGTAGGACGATTGGGAACCATAACCCCTGTTGCGGAACTGGAACCTGTTCTACTGGCAGGAACGACGGTAAAACGAGCCTCCCTTCACAATGAAGACGAAGTACGCCGTAAAGATATTCGAGTAGGTGACAAAGTTATCATCGAAAAAGCGGGTGAGATTATCCCTCAGGTTGTACAGGTTTTAGACCCGGACTCCCCAGACCGTGGTCCTGTATTCAGCATGCCATCGAATTGTCCGGCTTGTAATTCAGTGCTGGAACGCGTCGAAGATGAGGCCGCGTGGAGGTGTAATAACCCAGAGTGTCCGCCTCAAGTTCGTATACGAATCGAACATTTTGCGTCCAGAGATGCTATGGATATCGACGGTTTGGGTAATTCAATGGTAGATAAGTTGGTAACCGAGGGACTGATTCGTTCCTATGCCGACCTGTACAGCCTAACAATCGCAGCACTTCTTCCTTTGGAACGAATGGCGGAGAAAAGTGCCACCAACCTGATACAAGCGATTCAAAACTCGAAGCGTCAATCCTTCGATAGAGTTCTTTATGCGTTGGGAATCAGACACGTAGGCGTAACCGTAGCCCGTGAACTGGCACAGTCCTTTGGTACTCTTCGTGCATTAATGGATGCCAGTGTAGAGGAAATTGCATCCATTCATGGAATCGGAATCAAAATAGCTGATTCCGTTGCTGCCTTTTTCAAACAACCTGCGACGATCGAAGTCATCAATAAACTGATTTCAAACGGACTCAAAACCAGGTTTGAAAAACCGGAATCCAGCGCATCGACTCTGGAAGGCCTCACCTTTGTGCTCACGGGCACACTTCCAACCCTTTCTCGTTCTGATGCAACCGAATTGATCCAGAAATATGGAGGTAAAACCACTGGATCCGTTTGTAAACAGACCTCCTATGTACTCGCGGGCGATGCTGCCGGGAGCAAGCTGGACAAAGCCAAAAAACTCGGGATTAACATCATCTCCGAGAACGAATTATTATCCATGATTTCCTAACCTATCTGAACTATGAAATTCTCCATAGCTAATTCCGATGACTCGACCATCTTGAAAATTGGGGTTGAGAAACTCGACTCTAAAGTAGCTCCGGAACTAAAAAGTCAGTTTATCTTACTTGCTAATGACGAAACCTCCGGAAATTTGTTGGTAGACCTGTCCTTGGTCGCATTTGCAGACTCCAGTGGTCTGAGTGCCCTACTTCTTGCCCACAGACTCTATCGTGATACCAATCGCAGATTGGTTTTCTTTGGCGCCCAAGAACGTATCCTGAAGCTGATCGAAATCTCCCAACTTACCAGTGTCTTTTCCATCGCAATGAACGAAGCAGCAGCTTTGGAGCTTATCAAAACAATCTAATGCCGCTTCCCTTCTTAGATATATTAGTCATCGGTGGCTATCTGTTTCTTTGTGTGATCCTGGGTCTAAAAATGGGTGGTAAACCTGCAGACGCCAGGAGCTACTTTACTTCCAGAGGGGCAGTTCCCTGGTGGGCCGTATCGTTCTCGATTGTTGCTACAGAAACCAGCATGCTAACGGTGATTTCAATTCCAGCTGTTGCCTATTTAGGCAGTCTGGTTTTCCTTCAACTCGTATTCGGCTACATTATTGGAAGATTTCTGATAGCCTGGCTCATCTTACCTACCTACTTCAAATCTGAACAACTAACCGCCTACAGCTTTTTTGAGGAACGTTTTGGCAAAGGATTCAAACAAAGCATGTCTGCTACCTTTTTGGTCACCAGGATTCTGGCTGATGGAGTGAGACTATTCGCCGCTGCTATTCCTTTGAAAGTGATCACAGGTCTGGATTATCCCACTTCAATCACTATCATTGCGATACTGACACTTGCGTATACCTATTATGGTGGCCTGAAATCCGTAATATGGATTGATGTCCTACAATTAGTAGTCTATCTGTGTGGTGGAGGATTGATCATATATTTTGCAGGAACATTGGCTGTGGATATCACCCTGACTCAGCTTGTTGATCAGGGAAAACTAACTTTTATCCAGCTTCCATCTTCTTTCGAAGACGTTTTTTTCACAACCTACAATCTGATTGGTGCTGTGATAGGTGGAATTTTTTTTACTGCTGCTTCACACGGAACAGATCACCTCATCGTGCAGCGACTACTTGCTTGTGGACAACTCCATTTGGCCAGAAGAGCTTTGGTAACGAGTGGTTTCCTGGTTCTTTTTCAATTTATACTCTTCCTAGGTGCGGGACTGGCTCTTTTTTCTTATTACAACGGTGCATACTTCGGTACTCTTGGACTGACAAATCCAGATGAAATTTCGTTGAAATTCATCAAAGAGGTAATTCCCACCGGATTTTCAGGTCTGATCATAGCCGGTCTTTTTGCTGCAGCCATGAGCACACTCAGCAGTTCATTGTCTGCATTAAGTTCCACAACTCTCTTTGATTTAATCCCGGGTTTATCCGCAAGACCTGATTCCATGCGCCTGTCAAGATATTTAATGATAGGATACAGCTTCATATTCATCTCCTTCGGAATACTCTTTTCGGATACGGATAATCCGGTAATTGAACTCGGACTCGGAATCGCCGGATTTACTTACGGTGGACTACTTGGTGCATTTATTGTAGGGAGGTTTACCAAAGTTACAAAAACTGCAGCATTTGCTGGATTAATTGCTTGTATTTTATGGATGGCGATGATTATACTTCTCACTCCCATAGCATGGCCCTGGTATACTTTCATTGGCATCGTTATCTTTTATGGCGTATCCAGTTTAACTAACTTGGTTCAGATTACACTTTTAGCACGATAATGAGGTTTATGCATGGTCGATCTCGAAAAAATCGGGTTAGGTAGAAAGAAAAAGGGATACTTTCCGGATAGAAAGGTTCGAGGGCAGCGTGCAGATGGGTTAAAAAATAATCCTTACGTTAAAGCCTTTATCATTCTCAGTTTTCTGGGAGTGTTTATAGTTTTCATGCCCGGATTATCATTTCGTGACATGTCTTATAAGCTTGGTGATCCCTGGAGGGATGATGATCTTACGGCACCGTTTACATTCAGCCTTCTCAAAGACCGCTCAGAAATCAAGGCTACCGAAGAATCGATTCGAAAGAATACCTCTCCGATATTTTATCACGACACAGAGGCTATTCTCAGGGTTCAGATTCGTACCGATTCCATATTCAAAGGACTGACACCTGTTCTAGAATCCTATTTAAGTTATATCAGATCCAGAACAAGAAATCCTGCCGAAGCCTACACGGATAGTATTCAGTACGTAAGAGCCAAAAACAATTATATACTCAATTTATCTGAACAGACATGGAACATTTTAGTAGAAAACTACGCCAGACTGAATATCTCTTCATTCAGACCTGGTGCTCCACGTCCTGCAAGGTTTATAGGAATCGATTTTCGGGTAAGCATAGATCGCATCATCCAGGATTTGTACGATACCGGAATCATTGACACCCGAAAATCTGAATTAACAGCAACTGAACTATTTCTGAGGGATTCCTCTGACCGAACACAACGCATTTTGGGGGTGAGCACCGTTAGAGACTTGAACGAAGCACGGGAAACCGCCTTGTTCATGCTGAACCGAATGTTCACACGTGAAGAAGCCGAAGCAGCATTTGAGATCATTGATACGATCCTTGTACCAAATTACCTGATCAATACGGAAGAAACCCAAATCGCTATTCAAGAAGCCATACAGGTGATTTCTCCCACTCAAGGTGCCGTAACTGCAGGACAAGTGATCATCAGAAAAGGTGATTTAATTACAAATGAACGTTTAAATATGCTATTGAGTCTGGAAGCTGCCAGAACAGCACGTGCAAGTGACATTGAATTATGGCAACATCACCTGGGTAATGCCATCATTTTCAGCTGTATTTTTTTGTTTTTTCTGATGTACCTTTTTTTATATCGAAATCCGATTTTCGATAACAATGCCATGCTGCTGTTGGTACTTCTTGCAATGGGTCTGGTACTTACGTTCGCTATTTTCATCATACGCTCGGACAGCCTGTCCATCTATATGATTCCCATGGCAATAGCCCCCATCATACTCACCATCATTTTCGATTCCAGAGTGGGGTTGATGACCACAATGACACTTGCTCTGGCCGTTTCGTTTATGAGTGGTAATAATTTCGAATTTGCCGTTGCTGCAATGACCGCAAGTAGCATAGCAGTATATTCGGTAAGAGACATTAAAAATCGAAGTCAGTTCTTCCTTACTACACCAGCACTGGTTTTTTTGACTTATACCTTGATTCTACTCGGATTCTCGCTCATCAAGCCAACCGTATGGGAAAATTACTATTCTCAAGTTTTATTTGTGGTCGGAAATGCCATTTTGATATGGCTGAGTTATCCGTTGATTCTGTTATTTGAAAAACTTTTCAAAGTGACCACCGAAGTATCTCTTCTTGAACTAAATAACAACAATCATCCCCTTCTGAAAGACCTTATGGTCAAGGCACCGGGTACTTTTCAACATAGTCTTCAGGTTGCAAACCTGGCAGAAGCGGCGTCAAGTGCAATCGGAGCCAACGCCCTATTGGCCCGTGTTGGTGCACTGTATCACGATATCGGAAAGTCAGATAAACCTGAATATTTCGTAGAAAATCAGTTCGGAGACAATGAACATGATAAACTGAAACCCCGAATGAGTGCACTGGTGATAAAAAACCATGTAAGCGCAGGAGTTAAAATGGCCGAAGAGGCTGGTCTACCCGAAGTGATCATCGATTTTATACGAACTCACCATGGAAATTCAATCATCAAGTTCTTTTTTGATAAAGCAAAAAAAGTAGCCGAAAAAGGAGCTGAAGTCAGAGAAGAGGACTTTAAATATGATGGTCCACTCCCAAATACCAAAGAGACCGGTATACTCTTGCTCGCCGATTCTATAGAGGCTGCGTCCAGATCGTTGAGTGAACCCTCCTACCAGAAACTTGAAAATCTGGTCGGGCGACTCATCGATGAAAAAGTAGACGAAGGCCAGTTGAACAATTGCTCCCTGACGTTTCAGGATCTAAGAATCATCAAAGAAAACTTCCTGAACATCCTGATAGGAGTACATCACAACAGGATTAAATATCCCGGACAGGGCGACGAGCAAAAATCTGGTTCTACACAGAACAAGACAATATCGAATACTCCGGTCAATATGCCCGCTGAATCCGACTAGCGATGTCTGGTAACACGACCCATATCTTCTCTGCCATTCTGGATGACTATCTTCAATTCATTCAACTTGAGAAAGGCTTGGGAGAGCTTTCTGTCGACGCGTATTCAAGAGATATCAACAGATACCTGCATTTTCTAGATAAAATTAGAGGAATTAAGGACCCCGAGTCGATAGATGTACATCATATTGAAGCATTTTTAGAAGAACTAGCAGCCATGGAACTTGCACCAACTACCCTGGCTAGAAATATTTCATCTATCCGGAATTTCCACAAGTTTTTGGTCAATGAAGATTACGCAAAAAGTAATCCGGCAGCCATCATCGATTTACCCAAAAAGTCAAGACAGCTTCCTGATATATTGAATCCAATGGAAGTCGAGCAATTACTCGATACCTTCAGTGATAAACAGAATCCAGCACATGGCCGGAACCGTGCAATACTGGAAATGATGTATGGGGCTGGACTTCGCGTGTCGGAAGTGACAGAACTTTCTTTGGAACAACTTTTTTTTGAGATCGGATTCATTAGAGTCATTGGTAAAGGAAACAAAGAGCGACTCATACCGATTGGAGAACCGGCCATTGAAGCCACCACCTATTATCTGAATCACATCAGACCCGGTTTCATCACGAATACGGACGCTACTCAAGGAAAGGTATTTTTGAATCAACGTGGACGACCGATCACCAGAATGTCGATATGGAATATGATACAGGAAGCTGCACGTAATTGCGGGATCAAGAAAAAGGTCTATCCACATATTCTGCGACATTCTTTTGCCACACACCTGATTGAAGGGGGAGCTGATTTACGCGCTGTCCAGGAAATGCTTGGACATGTATCTATCATGACCACTGAAATCTACACCCATGTTGACCGTACTCTGTTGCATCAGGTTCATAAACAGTTTCATCCTCGCGCTTAATCATCTCTGAATCTGATTATCCAGGTTCGTATATTTGTGGCCCACAAACATAAGTACAAACCATGCAACAAGATCAGGAAGCTATACAATCGATTGAGTGGAAACAGACCCATGTCAGACTATTGGACCAAACGTTTTTGCCTTCGAGAACCGTATTTATTGATGTTAAAGATGTGGGTCGGATGTGGGAAGCGATTAAAAGTCTTCGGGTCAGAGGAGCACCTGCTATTGGGATCGCAGCGGCCTATGGTGTTTATCTGGGCATCAAAGACCTTCCGGATAGATCGTACGCAAGTTTTGAAATCGAGTTGAACAGAATTTGTGACTACCTGGCAAGCTCGCGTCCTACGGCTGTGAATCTATTTTGGGCCATCGAACGAATCAAAAAAACCGTTCATGCTCACAGAAACGATTCGATAGCCACCATTAAAGAACGCATTTTACGTGTTGCACAGACCATTCACGAAGAAGATAAACGTGTTTGTAAACAGATCGGACTGAATGGGGTGAATCTGGTTCCCAAAGGTGCGAATATTCTTACTCACTGCAACACAGGCGGACTCGCAACCGGACAATATGGCACTGCGTTGTCTGTTATTTTCCATGCTTTTGAAAACGATCCTGGTATCCATGTCTGGGTCGATGAAACACGCCCATTGCTTCAGGGCGCACGATTAACTGCCTGGGAGCTTATGCGTTATGAGATTCCTATGCATTTGGTAACAGACTCCATGGCTGGGCATTTGATGTCTGCCGGGAAAGTAGATTTGGTGATTGTTGGTACCGATCGGGTAGCAGCTAATGGCGATATGGCCAACAAAATCGGAACCTATTCGCTGGCCGTTCTGGCCAAACACCACGGAATTCCATTTTATGTAGCCACTCCAGCCTCAACGATAGACCTGTCCTTGAGTACTGGTGCGGCGATTCCGATTGAAGAACGTGATGCCAAAGAGGTCTCCTCGATTTCAGGACACGACATTGCTCCATCTAAAGTTCCGGTCTATAATCCGGCCTTTGACGTAACTCCAGCTGATTTGATTACAGCTTTTGTTACAGAGAAAGGAATTCTGAGACCACCCTTTTCTGAATCACTCAAAGTTTTCGAATAACTGAATGAAGTCGGAATCGGTTACAGACTAATCTCCCAGGCAAATTCCAAGTTCTCTGGCAGTTGATATGCCCTGTCCGTCGACTGGAACGCACTTCATTTTTCCGGCAATTTCTGGAATAGGAACTCGCTTCACTTGAAGTCCTTTGACGATGACTAATTGATTAAAATCCCCTTCTTCCACCATTTTAACAGCTTCAGCTCCGCATTTAAGAGAAATTAACCGATCAAATGTGCTGGGTGAACCTCCTCTTTGTAAATGACCAAGCACTACATATCTGGTTTCTTTACCCGTCATTTCTCCCAATTTTTTGGACAGGTACTCAGCTGCACCACCTAATTGTTCGGCCTGACCTTGCACTTTACCTTTCACAAAGTGTGAACTCCCAATTTCTTTAGCCCCTTCAGCTACTACGATCATGGTATAATGTCGACCCGATTGTTCCCGATCACGAATTTTGTTTACTATAGACTCTAGTGTGTAGGGAATTTCCGGTATGAGTATCACATCTGCAGTTGATGACAATCCAGCATGCAGGGCTATCCAACCGGCGTATCGCCCCATAACCTCAACTATCATCACTCTATCGTGGGATTCTGCCGTAGTGGTTATCCGATCCAAAGCTTCGGTAGCTATCGACACGGCCGTATCGAAACCTAGGGTAAAATCTGTTTCAGGAAGATCATTATCGATCGTTTTGGGCACCCCGACAACAGGAATTCCTTTTTCAATGAGTTTGGAGGCAATGATCATAGAACCATCTCCGCCAATTGCGACCAGAGCATCGATACCTTCCTGTTGGAATCTTCGAACAAGCAAGTCAGACTGATCCTCGGTAATCCATGTTCCATCACTCTTTTGAACTGGCATTTCAAATGGATTTCCTCGATTGGCGGTTCCCAAAATAGTTCCCCCCATCAAGGTGATACCCCGTACCGCTTTTTTGTCCAACTTGACCAAGGGAACTGATGGATCCAGAAGACCACGATATCCATTTCTGATTCCCACTACTTCCCAACCACGAGCCAATCCTGCTAATGTTACCGCCCTGATAACAGCGTTTAAACCTGGAGCGTCACCCCCACCGGTGTTAACTGCGATTTTTCGTATCACTGAGCCTCCTTACTGTACAGTTCGTAATTCATCATCGAGAATACCTCTTCCACCTTGTCAAATCCTAACCCTTCTCTGTGCACTTTGGCAGGTTCATCTGTCAAATTGATCACCGATGTCTGTTCCAACGGAAGTCCCTCTGTGTATCCAGTAATATAGTCGTCAACTAAAATGTCTGCTTTACCTTGATAAAATTCGAACAACTCATCTCTGAACATCATCTTACTGAGCACCGAATGACTTTCGGACACCGCTGAAACCGCAAGTAATGGTGCTCCAAGTTCCTTTATGATGTGCTCTACGATGGTATGCGATGAAACCCTGAAGCCTATCGTTTTTCTGCGAGGATGTACCAAAAGTTTAGGGACGTACTTTGTGGCGGGTAATATAAATGTGAAAGGACCAGGAATTAATCTCTTGATCAATTTAAAGTTCATATCAGAAACGTGCGCAAAATTTGAAATTCCATTCATAGAATCGATGAGTAGTGTAAATGTATGGTCTTTATCCAGATCCCGCATCTGTCGAATACGATCAATTCCTTTTTTGTTGGAATACAAACATGCAAGGGCAAACTGGGATTCGGTTGGAATCAACACCACATTTCCGGCTCTGAGTGCATCTGCAATTTCGAAGATTCGTTTTTTAGGAGGAGAAATGGGGTGTAGTGTTAATTTTAAGCTCATTATGCAACGAAATAACTTGATTTTAAGGTTTAGAATGATGCTTTATCAGTATATTTAACCAAAATTTTACATCAAAATATTGTGGACACTATGAATAAAAAATTTGAAGATCAAATTACCATTGAAGCTCTGAAAAATGTGAGTCTATACAAAGCTTTAATTATTATTTTTGTAGTAAGCGTTTTGGCTTTTCTGTTTTTGATCTGGTTGATTTACTTCAAAGACACTCCCGATTCAGTTGCTAACTGGGTTTATTTCCTTCCGGCTGTAAATGCAACCTTTAATTCAATCAGCGCAATACTATTAATCTTAGGATTACGAGAAATAAAACGCCGTCAGTTCGACAGGCATATGCGATTCATGCTGGGCGCCTTTGCGATGTCTACATTGTTTCTGGTAAGTTATGTAATCTACCACAACTTCGTAGGCCATACCTTGTTTCCCGGTCAGGGAATTATCCGACCCATCTACTTCTTCATTCTCATATCTCACATCATATTATCTGCAACGGTAGTACCACTTATCCTAACCAGCTTCTTTTTTGCCTTTTCCGGAAATTTTAAATCACACAGAAAACTATCCAAAATTACATTCCCTATTTGGATGTACGTGTCCGTGACCGGTGTGATGATTTTCTTCATCCTCAGAGCTTATTTGTAGCTTCATATAAGACAACAAGTCCTTTTGAGATCAAGATGTTTTTAATATTTAAAGACTTCGAAGAACAGTGAATGCGAATATATTTTTGGAAGAAATTGAAAGGTTTTTTGGTTTTTATACAGTATTTTGTGGCGTTTATTTAGGTAAGAAAAAAGCAGTGCATTTAGTTTAGATTTTATACAAATAAACTTTTTTCGATCCGTCGGGTAAGCATTATATCGTATATTTGTGATCTGTATTTGCATCAGTACGACAACCAATCGTACGAACACGAATAACTTACAACAACTGGTCAAACATGGCTCAATTATTCCCAGAATGGAGTAATCGCGTACCCCGCGTGTTACTCATTGGACTGATACTATTAGTTACATCTATTGTCTTTGGCTTCTGGTATTTCGCATCTCCTAAATACATGGAAGTCGGTTACGCGCCAAAACAACCCATTGACTACAGTCATCGCCTGCACGCTGGCGAACTAGGTATCGATTGCCGGTATTGTCACACCTCGGTCGAGGTATCCGCTGTTGCCTCAATTCCTCCAACTCAGACATGCATGAACTGCCACAATGCAGTCAAACCAGACAGCGACAAGTTAGCTGAACTTCGTAAAAGTTGGGAACAAGGCACTGCAGTGGAATGGGTCAAAGTTCATGATATCCCCGATTACAGTTATTTCAACCACGCTGCGCACGTCAATGCAGGTGTGGGGTGCGCATCTTGTCACGGTCGAGTTGACCGCATGGAAGTCGTGATGCAAACGCAACCCCTGAGTATGGGATGGTGCCTAGACTGTCACAACGCTCCCGAACCGCATCTTCGCCCTATCGACCAGATAACAAATATGGGTTGGCAGGCACCTGAGAACCAATATGAACTGGCCGCTCAGATCATTGCAAAGAAAAATATTGCGCCTCCGATCTATTGTAATGCATGCCACAGATAATCAGATTTTAAACCGAATACACCAACGCTATTTAGCATGAGTAAACAGCAGCAGCAAACCTACTGGCGAAGTCTGAACGAACTTGCGAACAATGAAGAGTACCGCAAGTTTGTGGACCGTGAATTCCCCGAAGACGCCTCTGAACTTAAGGATGGATACTCCCGCAGGAACTTCCTGCAGATTATGGGCGCGTCTATCGCTCTGGCGGGATTCGCAGCTTGCCGTAAACCGGTACAAAAAATTGTTCCCCAAACACGTATGCCAGAGTACACCGTGGCAGGGAAACAAGTGTTCTATGCCACAAGTATTCCGTTTTTAGGTTATACTACAGGTTTACTCGTAGAAACGAACGCTGGTCGCCCAACCAAGATTGAAGGCAATCCCGATCACCCTGCAAGTCTAGGCTCAACAAATATACATCAGCAGGCAGCTATCCTCGATTTGTACGATCCAGACAGAAGCCGTACAGTAAAGTTCAACGCTGAATCCAGAACTTTTTCTGATTTTATTACTGCATCTAATGAATCATTGAATGCCTCCAGCAATATAGTGTTCATTTCAGAAGCTAACTCCTCTGCAACTCTAAATCGACTCAAGCGCGAGGCTTTAGCAACATACCCAAATGCCATTTGGGTGACCTATGAGCCGTTTGGAGAAGAAAATCAATTGCTCGGATCCCAAATCGCATTTGGACGCAAACTCCGGGTTTCAAATGACCTTAGCAAAGCTAAAGTTATCATCAGTTTGGATGCCGACTTCATGGGTACTGGTGCAGATAGCGTCAGAAGCATTAAGGGATTCACCAAAGGTCGCAAGATCGACACTTCCAGCGATGATATTAATCGACTTTATGTTGCTGAGGCGAACTACAGTCTGACAGGATCCAATGCTGATCACAGGCTTCGGATCAAGTCCAGCGACATCAAACCGTTCGCCTTTGCATTGGCTGCAAAATTATCAGAGTCTGTGAGTGGACTCGAAGTGTTCTCGGGATACGCAAACTCATACTCCTCGCACGAATGGATCGCCGTACTTGCTGAAGAACTCAGTACCAACGGCGCACAATCCGTTCTGCTCGCGGGCACAGATCATGATGCCGAAACCCATGCAGTGGTAGCTGCAATCAATGTTGCAGTTGGAAACGCAGGAACCACGGTTACATACCTGGAAGTGCCACATGTTGACGAAGCTAATCAACACGATCTGTTTGCGGAGGTTGTCACCAAAATGGCCAGTGGTGCTGTAGATGCTGCTGTTCTGCTTGGAACTAACCCTGTTTATAATGCACCCAAGGATTTAAATGTAGCGGATGCATTAAGCAAAGTACCTTTTTCTGTACATCTCGCGAATCACTACGACGAAACATCCAGGGCTTGCAAGTGGCACATCAATCGGGCTCATTTCCTCGAGTACTGGGGTGATGGGTACGACTATACCGGCGTACCATCGGTAATCCAACCGATGATACAACCTCTGTTTGGTGCCAAAAGTGAGGTTGAGGTTCTCGGAGTTATCGCCAGGGGTGCTGAAATCAATGCCGCTGAAGAGGTTCGCTCAACAATGGGTGCACTATTAGGCTCAACAGACAATGGTGACTGGAGAGCATTACTACACGATGGGTTTGTAAACGACTATACGTTCCGTGAAGTTGTTGTTTCTATAGTTAAAGGATTTGATGCCACGATCCAATTAGCTATTTCATCCATCTCTACATCAGGAAACGATATAGAGGTTACGATTAAACCTGATGCCAAGCTGTTCGACGGTCGATACTCGAATAACGGATGGTTGATGGAACTTCCGGATCCAATCACTAAGCTTACGTGGGATGCTGTTGCGTTGGTAAGCCCTACTACTGCAGAATCATTGGGCATCAGGGCGCGTAAATTCGGGGACTACACCTATGACTTACTTCGTATCGAGGTAAATGGTCGCTCTGTTGAAATGCCAGCCTGGGTTCTTCCTGGGCACGTTGACAACGCAATCACCGTCACAACTGGATATGGTCGTGACCAAATTGGCCGGGTTGCTAACGGTGTCGGATTTAATGCATGGGAAATTTACACCAGTACATCCCGTTTATTTTCACGAAATGCATCCGTTGCAAAAACAGGAAGTACATACGAACTGGCCTCTACACAAGACCATCACAGCATGGAAGGCCGTCCGTTTGTACGTGAAGCTTCTGTGTCCGAATATCGTGAGAATCCGCTTTTCGCTGCCAAGATGGTTTATGTTCCAGGAAGAAAAGAAGGTGAAGAGTTTGCAATTAACCTATTTACACCACAAACGTTCCCTGAGCATCAACCTCAGTGGGGAATGGCAATCGATTTGACCACTTGTATTGGTTGTGGGGTATGTACCATTGCGTGCCAGGCTGAAAACAACATTCCAGTTATCGGGAAGACAGAAGTCCGTCGTGGACGTGAAATGCACTGGATTCGTACAGACCGATATTTCAGCGGAGATGTGAATGGTAATCCACAGGTGGTACATCAGCCAGTTCCCTGTATGCAATGTGAACTTGCACCATGCGAGCAGGTTTGTCCGGTAGCAGCAACTACACACAGTGATGATGGTCTGAATCAAATGACCTATAACAGATGTATTGGAACCCGTTATTGTGCTAACAACTGTCCATTCAAAGTTCGTCGTTTCAACTTCTTCAACTATCCAGTTGAGTATCTGACTCAAGGTGATGATCCTGAAGTCATACAAATGGCTATGAATCCAGATGTATCTGTTCGATTCCGTGGTATTATGGAAAAATGTACCTACTGTGTGCAAAGAATAAGCCGCGCGAAGATTCAAACTAAACTGGATACTGGCAATACTTCCAAACCAGCCGATGGTACAGTTAAAACGGCTTGTCAGCAAGCTTGTCCGGCAGACGCAATCACATTTGGTGACCTGACCGACAAAAACAGCATCGTTTCCAGAACCAAAGCAAATGAGCGTAATTACTTGCTTCTGGAAGAACTGAACATAAGACCAAGAACTTCCTACCTGGCCAAAATCAGAAATCCACATCAGAATCTGGCCTAATCACAGGGACAAACAAAAGTAATTGTATCACACATGAGTCAAAAACTTACCTATATACCTGAGCCAGAGTTGGTACAAGGTAACCACACCTTCGGAAGCATTACCCGATTGGTGGGGGATATCGTAGAGACACCTGCTCCCAAATGGTGGTATATCGCATTCGCAGTATCAAATGCACTTCTTGGACTTTTGCTTGCCATGTTGGCCTACCTCATCTATGAAGGAACCGGCGTCTGGGGATTAAATAATCCGGTAGGTTGGGGTTGGGCAATTGTCAACTTTGTGTGGTGGGTTGGAATTGGTCATGCTGGAACATTGATTTCAGCGATTTTATTCCTCTTCCGACAGGGCTGGAGAACCGCAATCAACCGTTTTGCTGAAGCAATGACGATTTTTGCAGTCATGTGCGCCGGGATTTTTCCTGCAGTTCACGTAGGTCGTATTTGGGTAATCTATTGGGTATTCCCAATCCCAAACCAGATGCAGATGTGGCCAAATTTCAATTCTCCGCTGCTTTGGGATGTATTTGCTGTAAGTACGTATTTCACGGTTTCGCTGTTATTCTGGTATGTCGGACTTGTTCCAGATTTTGCAACGCTCAGAGACCGCGTGAAGAGTAAATTGGGGCGTTTGATTTACGGTACCTTTGCCCTGGGTTGGACTGGTGGAAACCGTCAATGGCAGCACTATGAAAAAGCGTACATGATCCTCGCTGGTCTTGCAACACCACTCGTACTCTCAGTACACACCATCGTATCCTTCGACTTTGCTGTATCCATCGTTCCCGGTTGGCACACCACGATCTTCCCTCCTTACTTTGTTGCTGGTGCCGTATTCTCTGGTTTCGCTATGGTAATGACGTTGATGCTAATTACACGTAAGATTTATGGTCTTGAAGACATTATGACCATTAATCACGTTGAAAAAATGAACATTATCATTCTTGTAACAGGCAACATGGTTGGATTTGCCTATATCATGGAATTTTTCATCGCATGGTACGGAGGTGTTGAATACGAGAAAGCAGCTTTCATAAACAGAGCTATGGGTCCGTATGCCTGGGCATACTGGACAATGTTCCTTTGCAATGTAATCTCCCCACAGTTTTTCTGGTCGAAAAAAATGAGAACCAGTATTACAGCATCCTTTATTCTATCTATCGTAGTAAATATCGGAATGTGGTTTGAGCGATTTGTGATCACAGTCACCTCACTTGCTCAAGATTTTCTTCCATCATCCTGGGGATACTACAGCCCAACCTGGGTTGACATTCTGACCTATGTTGGGACTTTTGGTCTATTCTTCACCAACTTTCTGCTTTTCCTTCGTTTCCTTCCAATGGTAGCTATTGCAGAAGTTAAAATGGTACTTCCTCAGGCCGATCCACACTACTACGATGAAGATGGTAACGAACCTTCTGCCAATAAAGCCCACTAATTTTTGAAACGCTAACATCCCAAAAGATGAAAGATCAACAAAATAATTCAACCTTCGGTATCCTGGCAGAATTCAAGAATCCAGGTCATCTGATGAAGGCTGCCAAACTGACCAATAAAGCTGGTTATACTAAATTTGATTGCCACAGTTCCTTTCCTATCCATGGTATGGACGAAGCAATGGGATTAAAACCTTCCAAATTAGGGTTCATTGTACTGGGTCACTCCCTACTGGGATTCTTTGGTGGTCTTGCACTACAGGCGTGGACAGCCAGTGTTGCTTACCCGGTTAACATCAGTGGCAAGCCGTTCTTGAACTGGCCGGCTTTTGTTCCAGTTACCTTCGAGTTAACCATTCTTTTATCAGCGTTCGGGGCAGTATTTGGGATGTTCTTTTTGAATAATATGCCAAGACACCACAATCCGCTTTTTAACTCAGATACCTTCAAAAGAACCACTGATGATGGTTTTTTTGTGGTCATTGAATCTTCAGATCCGCTCTATCATGAACAGAAGACCCGCAAGTTTCTCGAAGATGCCGGAGCGATTCATATTGAAACTATCGAAAACTAAATCGAAGTACAGATAAACTACGTTCTATGTCAATCTCAAGAACATTATTAGCCTTGTCCCTGTCTACAGTCTTTGCTGGATGTCAGGGTATGCCATCTGAAAAACCACCCGTTCATGTTAATCCAAACATGGATTGGCAAGATCGATTCAATGCTCAGGAAGTAAATCCCTTCTTTGAAGACAACCGTGCAGACAGACAGCCTGTGGAAGGAACTGTGAGTCAAGGAAATTTACAGGCTAACATGGCTTATTATCAGGGTATCGAGGACAATGGCGCCTTTGTTGACAAAATTCCGGCATCAGTATCCGCTGAAATGATCCTGCGCGGTAAAGAACGATTCAACATTTACTGCAGTATGTGTCATGGTGGTACAGGGGCTGGAAACGGAATTATAACGAATTATGGAATCGTTCGTCCTCCATCCTTCTTTGACGAGCGTATCGTAAATATGCCGGATGGCGAGATTTACAGTGCCATTTACAACGGAGTAAGAACCATGTCCTCATACCGACATCAGATCCCTGTTGAAGACCGTTGGGCAATCGTTTCCTACATCCGCACGCTTCAAAGAAGCCACGCAGTAACAGAACAGGAACTTGCCCGTTTCGGTGTAACTGCCGACCAAATCCGACTGGCCTCAGGTAACGAAGCCTCAGCTGATTAAGTTTTTCACCCACTAGCGATTGAATTTTATGCATCACGCAAAAATTACAGACAACCTTACTTACCCAGAGCATGAGAACACGCATAAATTGTTTTTTGGCGTGGCTATTTTAGGGGCGCTGGCAAGTATACTGGGTTATTTTAGTAATCCGGATCAGTTTTTCTTTTCATACCTGACCAGTTTTGCTTTTTTTGCAAGCATAACATTAGGATGTCTTTTCTTTGTAATGATCCATCATATCACACGATCAGATTATGGTGTTACACTGCGACGTATACCGGAAACATTCGCCAGAAACATCTATATATTCGGTTTTCTGTTTATTCCGGTAGTAATCGGAGTAGAGAACCTGTATTTATGGACGGATGAGGAGCTACTGGCTAGCAGTACATTGATTGCTGGAAAAACACCTTACCTGAATATCCCTTTCTTCATCGCCAGAAATATTCTTTATTTCGTTGTCTGGGGGTATATGGGGTATACATTGTACAAAAATTCTGTAACTATGGATAAGTCCGGTGATTGGGGTTTAGAGTTGGCACAACGTAAAATCGCTGGTCCAGGGTTATTTATCTTCGGATTCACCGTTGCATTTGCTGCTTTTGACTGGATGATGAGCCTGGATCCACCATGGTTCTCCACTATGTTCGGCGTGTACTATTTCGCAATGACATTTCAGGTATTCTTTGCTGTTACGATTATCACCGTGTTGTTCCTTCATAAAAAAGGATTGCTGGTGAATACGATTCGACTACCGCATTTAACCGATATGTCGAGGTTGATGTTTGGTTTCACCGTCTTTTACGCCTACATCGCATTTAGCCAGTATTTTCTTATCTACTACGCAAACATACCTGAAGAAACACTTTGGTATTACCATCGTCTCGAAGGGAGCTGGGAAAATTTCACCTGGCTACTATTAGTAGGTCGATTTATCGTTCCTTTTGTATTATTGCTTCCAGCTGCTGCAAAATCAAACATGAAATTAGTGGGCTTTATCTCTGTATGGCTCATTATTGTACACTTTATTGAATTGCATTGGATCATCATGCCAACGATTCATCACCATGGCATCCATTTCCACTGGCTGGATATTACTACCTTACTTGCCATAGGAGGTTTGGTAATTGGACTCTTTTTCCATCAGCTAAAAAAAGAGAATATGGTCGCAAATAACGATCCTAAACTCGAGACATCTTTAAACAAACACTGATATATCACATGACCATGTCAAAAAGTTCTAAAGACCTTAACGAGTTTCTGTCCGACAAAGAAAACAAACAATCCGTTCAACTGGGTGCCTCACCTGATACGTTCAATTACAAAACCCTGTTTGGATTGTTTATTGCGGGTATACTCTTAGTGGTAGCTTTGATTTATTTTGCTATAACCTACTTCAATTATCTCACTTTCAAGCAGACACAACAAGCTGCTGAATCAGCCGTTTATTTTCAATTGGAGTCACTCAACGCACAAGACTCAGCCGTCTTGAATAATTACGGTGTAATTGATGCTGAATCGGGAATCTATCGCGTACCAGTGGATTCAGCGGTTAGTTTAGTAGTACAGGATTATCAGAATTAATTTGAGAATACTAGCATACATATCATTTTTCTTTTTTTTCGTCCCAGAATCATTTGCTCAGTTTTCTGATTTACCACCAGAACTCAGAGACGTTGGTATTGAAGAGCGATTGGGTGATACAATTCCATCAGATGTCGTATTTATCAACGAAATGGGTGAACAAGTAACATTAGCACATTACTTGAAAAGCGGGAAACCCCTGATTATAACACCAATCTATTTCGAGTGTCCAATGTTATGTAATCTAATCATCAATGGACTTACGGATGGACTCAAAGATCTCAATTGGCAAGTTGGGGATCAGTTTGAAATACTCACCTTCAGTATCGACCCAAACGAAGGGTATGAACTTGCTGTGCAAAAAAAAGAAAGTTATATCAGGCTTCTTGGTAAACCGGAAGCTGCAGCTGGATGGCATTTTTTAACAACAGATCAGCAGAACATCAATCGCATGACCGAGGCCCTTGGATTCACGTTTAAGTGGAGTGATGAAGCTCAGGAATTTCTTCATGGATCAGCAATTATGTTTATAAGCCCAAACGGGCAGATAACCCGATATCTATACGGAATCGAATACCCTCAGCTTAGCCTCCGAAATGCTCTTTTTGATGCTGCAGAAGGTAAAATTGGCACGGTTATGGATAAAGTAGTGTTATACTGCTATACCTACGATCCTGACAGTCGATCCTATGTTGCAAATGCAGTGAACATTATGAAACTAGGCGGATTATTTACACTGACTGGGCTCGGTATATTCCTCGGACTTCTCTGGTTCAGAAAGAACACATCGAAAACTACTAACGTTTAAATTTAGCATTACAAAACATGCTGGAGATTATTAATAGATTTATCCTTCCCCCTGTCAACTCAACGGTTGCCAGCGATGTAGATGCGCTGTTTACATTCATAAATGTGACCAGTGTCATATTGGTGCTAGGCATCACAGCTGCAATCATTTATTTCGCAATAAAGTACAAGCGTAAGTCTGAGGATGACGTAACTCCGGTGATCAAGCATAATACTGCGCTTGAAGTGACCTGGACCGTTATTCCCCTGATTTTAATTCTGATCGTGTTTTTCTGGGGATTCAGAGGCTATGTTGAAATGAGAAATGCACCTGATAACTCATATGTAGTTTACGTGACTGCCAACTCATTTTTTTGGCAGTTTACTCACCCTAATGGTGTTCAAACAACAGGCGAACTGCATGTTCCAAACGGCAGACCGGTAAAATTGATGATGCAATCAAGAGATGTGATACACTCATTCTTTGTTCCAGACTTCAGGATCAAACAGGATGTGTTGCCTGGTCGTTATACTACTGCCTGGTTCCAGACAAAAAACGCCGGCGAATCCGTAGTTTTTTGTACAGAGTATTGTGGATCTGGACACTCTGACATGATGGCAAAAGTCATCGCAATGGAACCGAACGAATTCGATGTCTGGCTGACAGATGCGAAAGCCGAATCTGAGAAAGAACTTCCATTAGCAGAACTAGGCCGTCAGTTGTATCAGCAACAAGGTTGTATGGGATGCCACTCTGTGGATGGAAGCACGATGATAGGTCCCACATTTGCTGGTTTATTTGGTAAGGAAAGGAATTTTACAGACGGTACAACAGCCATTGCTGATGAAGAATATCTTCGAGAATCCATCTACGAGCCGAGAAACAAAATTGTAGTAGGCTACAACCCAGTCATGATTTCCTATCAAGGTATTCTTAACGACCAACAAGTCAACGCATTAATCGAATTTATTAAGGAGCAGAATTAATTATGGCAACTACTGCTGCAAAAGAAGTAAAAATTAAAGAGTTTCATATCGATGAAAATCCTTCGAAGAACTATTTAAATGTTGAAAAAGGTATCAAGTCGTGGTTGTTCACAATCGACCATAAGCGAATTGGGTTGATGTACCTGGCCTCAGTGGTATTTTTTTTCGCGGTAGGTGGATTCCTTGCGTTAACATTGCGTCTTGAATTGTGGGAACCTGCCAGAACATTTATGGATGCAGATACCTACAACAGAATTTTCACCCTTCATGGTGCTGTGATGGTGTTCTTATTTATCATTCCATCCATACCAGCTGCTCTGGGTAACATTTTCCTTCCAATCATGCTGGGTGCTAAAGACGTTGCTTTCCCCAGACTAAACCTTCTGAGTTTCTGGATCTACGGAATTGGGTCGCTATTCACACTCTATTCCATTGCAAACGGCGGAATTGATACCGGCTGGACCTTTTATACTCCCTATTCGACAACAACGGGTACTGCAGTCATATCTATGACCTTTGGAGTTTTCATCATCGGATTTTCGTCTATCCTAACCGGGGTCAACTTCATAGTGACCATCCACAAAATGAGAGCTCCCGGGCAAACCTGGGGTAAACTACCCTTATTCCTGTGGAGCCTCTATGCTACCGCGATTATTCAGGTACTTGCAACGCCCGTGTTAGCTATCACACTATTATTACTGATTATGGAGCGCACCCTTGGTGTAGGTATTTTCGACCCTGCACTTGGTGGTGATCCTGTACTCTATCAGCACTTTTTCTGGTTCTACTCCCACCCTGCTGTCTACATCATGATTGTACCGGCTTTCGGAGTCATTTCTGAACTCATATCTACATTCTCTCGCAAAACTATCTTTGGATATTGGGCCATTGCATTATCCAGTCTAGCCATTGCGTTTATTGGTTTCCTTGTTTGGGGACACCACATGTTTGTCTCGGGACAAAGTGCATTATCGACTGCGGTGTTTTCATTTCTCACCTTCTTTGTCGGTATTCCCACCGGAATTAAAATTTTGAACTGGGTAGCTACTATGTATAAAGGTTCAATATCGATGAAGACGCCAATGCTTTATGCACTGATTTTCTTGTTCCTCTTTACAATTGGAGGGGTAACCGGAATTATGCTAGGGGCGATTTCAGTTAACGTTCACCTGCACGACACCTACTATGTGGTTGCCCACTTTCATTATGTGATGATGGGTGGAACCGTGTTTGCATTCCTTGGAGGTTTACATTACTGGTGGCCGAAAATGACAGGAAAAATGTACAATGAATTCTGGGCTAAAGTTTCGGCAGTCATTCTCTTTATCGGATTCAACATGACTTTCCTGCCACAATTTATTATGGGTAGCCAGGGTATGCCAAGACGATATTACAATTATGTTGAGCAGTTTCAGACACTCCATCAGTATTCCACCGTTGGATCATGGATACTTGGAGTTGGATTTATCATCATTGCGATTTACCTGGTCATTTCTTTACGTAGCAAAGAAAAAGCGCCATCTAATCCATGGGGATCAAGGACATTAGAGTGGATGACCTCATCCCCGCCTACACATCATAATTTCGATTACACACCTGTTGTCGTGCATGGTCCATATGATTATCACAAACCAATCAATGAGTTCCGTTTAGGAATCGAGGGCTCAGATCACGCACATGACGAGCACAAAGCCTGATAACGAAACAATCAGATAACTAAGGTAAAGACACAAGCATTCATGGCTAATTCACATTCAACTCAAACAGCAAGTCACCTTGCGCATCACTTTGTTGATTCAGAACAACAATTTGACTCCGCAAAATTTGGTATGTGGGTATTTTTGGTCACAGAAATCCTCTTCTTTGGTGGACTATTTGTTGCATACATCATTTATCGTGCCTGGAACCCCGATTTATACTTCCTCGCTGCAAAAGAACTGGATACCGTAATGGGTGGTGTCAATACTTTGGTACTGATTGGTAGTTCATTGACGATGGCATTGGCTATTCGATCTGCTCAGCTAAATCAACAGCGGAACATTATTGTCTATTTGTTGATAACCATTGGACTTGCAATGACATTTATGGTCATCAAATATTTTGAGTATACTCATAAATTTGATATGGGGATTTTTCCCGGTGAATACTACACGTATGATGGTATTGACCACCCTAAAGCTGCCATCTTTTTTAGTATCTACTACATGATGACAGGCCTACACGGAATTCACGTGATTATTGGTGTTGGATTAATGGTTTACCTGCTGATAAAAGTCCGTCAGAATGCCTACAATGCAGAGTACTATACTCCAATTGAAATTACAGGTCTCTATTGGCACCTTGTTGATATCATTTGGATCTTTTTGTTCCCACTATTATATCTAATCGATTAAGAGGTACGTAATCATGAGTGGACATCACATTATATCTATGAAGTATTTATTGGGTACAGCATTCGCACTGCTCATACTCACTATACTTACCGTTGCCGTTTATTTCATTCACATCCCCAAACCATTTAATATAATCGTTGCAATCGCAATCGCTGTAGTTAAAGCTACATTTGTAGCTGCCTTCTTCATGGGATTATACTGGGACAAAAAAATCAATACGATAGCACTACTATTTTCCTTCCTCTTCTTTATCATCATGGTAGGAATTACAATGCTTGATACCATGTTCAGGGATGATCCATTTTGGATCTATTAGATCTCAGATCATAAAAATAAAAAGGGTGCTATCTAAAGATGGTGCCCTTTTTTTATTTTATGCAGCAGTAGAGTGTTTAACTCAGCAAACAAACGTGTCAATCTGTTTGTGCCTCTGAGAGACTGAAAAGTTTAAGCAGTATCAGTGATATCATCACTGCAGATCCGAATAGATGTAAAACCTGGAAACTTGCCGGCATTCCTGCGTAAGCCAATACGATTCCAACAACTATCTGGGAAATAATCAGGATAAAAATCCACAGGTTTAATTTACAGAAATAACCCAGTACAGATTCTTTTTTTATATACCAAGTCATCCATGATGTTATGATGAGTACTGTCCAGGAAAAAGAACGATGGATCTCATCAAGCAAACCTACTCCAGAAAGCCATTCCTCTCGTGGCACAAATACGACTCCTCTTGAAATTAAATCTATGGCTTCTCTAACCTGAGTTCCAAGTATCATCTGTGCCATTGTAAACGCAAGCAGAAGCGTTGTTGCAATGAGCAGGGTTTTTCTGTGTCCCGAATCGATTTGAAGCTTAATTTCTCCAGCGACAGCCTTGAATGATGCATAAATCAGTAAGCCAACAATAATCATTGCCATAATCATATGTAAGGTGATAATTCCCTCATGCAATCCAGATCTGACAACTTGGCCTCCTAACCATCCCTGAAAGATTACTCCTATAAATGCTAGAAATGAAGCTATGGTCACGACAGGTCGCTTCTTCAGATAGTTGAAGGACAACAAAAAAGTAGCTGTGATCAACAACCCAATCACTACCCCAATTAATCTGTTTACGTACTCAGTCCATGTTTTTAGTGCATTAAATTCAGATGGATGATACTCGGATGGTAGCGTATCTACAGACATAGGTGGAATCCAGAGTCCATAGCATTTAGGCCAATCCGGACAACCTAACCCGGCTCCCGAGGCACGAACCAATCCACCGACTAAGATCAAAAATAATGTGGCAAACACGGTGGTTATCGCCACGGTCTGATATCTGTTTAACTTCATAAATAATCTGGTAGAATTTGAATTTTTATAGCACTGATAACGTTATTTACTGGAAATTCGATCGTTTAAATATTAGGACCAAAAGTGTCTTCAAGTTAAAATTTTCTTAACTTAGAAGCATCTCAGATGAACTTCTCGGAACTATTACTGTACGTATTTTGAAAGTATTTCATGAAAGAATTGGTTGAAAGATCGGATACCACCACCTCGTTACGAGAAATAGTATTAGCTTATTATGAGTTGACAAAACCTGGTATTACTTTTATGGTATTGTCAAGTATGACTGTTGGATTCCTACTTGCTTCATCTACAGGTATTGACTTTGTTGCGCTGACCAATGCTTTGTTAGGCACTTATCTGATTGCATCCGGAACTGCGGCTCATAATCAATATATGGAACGCAATCTCGACAAGTTGATGCTTCGTACCAGCAAACGACCGCTTCCTATGGAAAGAGTACCTGATTCAAATGCTAGAATTTTCTCTTTGTCGTTGATTTTCGTAGGACTACTCTATCTGATCATAACCGTAAATCCTCTAGCCGGACTTGTATCGCTTGCCACTTCATTTATTTATCTGGTACTCTACACCCCATTAAAACAACGATCATTCTGGAATGTACCCATTGGATCTGTAGCCGGTGCTCTTCCTCCAGTTGGTGGATGGGCTGCTGCAACTGGTACTATCGCCGACCCGGGTCTGTGGATTCTTTTTGCCATTGTATTTTTTTGGCAAATACCGCACGTTTTGTCAATTGCCTGGCTTTGCAATGATGATTATTCACGAGCTGGATTCCGAATGCTCCCTGAATTTGATGAAACAGGTTTAAAAACATCCATTTATAATCTAATCTGTTTAGCTTTACTCATTCCAACCGTTTTTACCCTATTTCTTATGGGATATAATGGATTGCTTTATCTTATTCCAAGTCTAGTTGTAACCCTTTGGTTTTTGTACATGGGATATAAATTTTATTTGTCCAGAACAAAGGAATCCGCTAAAAAGCTCATGTTTGCATCGATATTCTATCTTCCAGTGGTCTGGATACTAGTACTCATCGACAAACTCTTTTTCTAATAGCTCTCATAAAAGCTCTCATCATGGTAACACTAAAAAAGGGTCTCCAGACTACTAGAGACCCTTTTTCTTGGTCTACTTTTACTTAGTCAGGATTATTCTGTAAATCCACCCCGTGTCATGACTATTGGATCCAGTGCTTTATCCAATTCTTCTGCCGAAAGATTGGTCATTTCTAAAGCAACCTCTTTGAGTGATCTGTCTTCTTTGTAGGCCCTTTTAGCGATTTGTGCTGCAAGATCATATCCAATAATTGGGTTGAGAGCAGTTACTAATATTGGATTTTTATCTAACTGTTCTCGCATCCTTTCGGTATTCACGATTATAGCTTTTACAGATTTGTCAGCAAGATTCCGACTCACATTGGATAAGATTTTAATCGATTCCAGAAGGTTGTGAGCCGCGACCGGTAACATCACATTTAACTCGAAGTTTCCAGCTTGACCGGCTATGGTTATCGTTGCATCATTACCAATAACTTGTGCACAGACCATTGTTGTTGCTTCTTCAGCAACTGGGTTGACCTTACCTGGCATGATCGATGAACCGGGTTGCAGGGCTGCAAGCTGAATATCGGCCAAACCGCTTTTAGGACCAGAATTCATCCAGCGGAGGTCGTTAGCTATTTTCATCAAGCTGACTGCTACAGTTTTGAGTTGTCCGGAGAGCTCAACGGGTGCATCAATGGTTGCCTGAGCCTCGAAGTGATCTACAGCCTCAGTGAATGGTACGCCTGTCATGGATGAAATTTCAGCAGCGAAACGGGATCCGAACTCGGCATGTGTGTTGATACCGGTTCCAACTGCGGTACCACCTTGTGGCAATTCACAAACACGTGGTACGACTGTCTGTACGCGATCGATTCCAAGGGTAAGCTGGCGAGCGTATCCTCCAAACACCTGTCTGAATGTGACCGGCATTGCATCCATAAGATGTGTTCGTCCCGTTTTTACCACATCCCCATACTCATTAGCCTTAGCGTCGAATGCATCCTTCAGGTAGTTCAGAGAAGGTACCAGAGAATGGACTACTTCAAGTACAGCTGCAATCCTAATAGCGGTTGGTATCGCATCATTAGAACTTTGACCGAAATTGACGTGATCATTCGGATGGATTTTGACATCAACACTTTCAGATTGTGCAATTTCATTACCTCTACTGGCTATAACTTCGTTTGCGTTCATATTTGTAGAAGTGCCAGACCCTGTCTGAAAGATGTCAATCGGAAAGTGATCGTCAAGTTTACCATCGATAACTTCCTGAGAAGCTTTTTGTATGTATAATGCTACGTTTTTATCCAGGAGACCCAGGTCGGCATTCACTTTGGCAGCGGCAGATTTGATATAACCGATTGCTTTGATGAATGATCGTCCAAAACGGATGCCTGAAATAGGAAAGTTTTCGACTGCACGTTGCGTTTGTGCAGCATAATAGGCTCCAGCAGGTACCCTGACCTCTCCCATGGAGTCTTTTTCTACTCTGAATTCGCTCATTGTGATACTAATTATAGGTTCAAAAAAAAGGCCCTGCAACTGCAGAGCCAATCTGGTCATTCAAAGAAGTAATTGAAAAACTCGTTTTAATAGTTTCTAAGGTAATCAATTGCTTCCCGAATGTCGTTATCGTTTGGAAGTACGTAGTCTTCCATAGGATCAGCAAATGGAATATACGAATATTTAGCCGCTACACGCTTGATTGGTGCATCCAGATATTCAAATGCCTTATCGGCGATTTGTGCAGATACTTCGGATCCCAGTCCAATAAATTCAAGGTCTTCGTGAACAACCAAAACTTTATTTGTTTTTTTCACCGAGTTCAGGACCAGCTCCATATCTAAGGGCACAATGCTTCGAAGATCGATGATTTCGATATCATAACCATCTTTAGCGTACTCTTTGGCCAAATTCAGACTCTTTTGCACCAAAGCACCATAAGTAACGATTGTAAGATCAGTTCCCTGACGAACCAATTTCCCCTTTCCGATTTCAATCAAGTAGTCAGAATCAGGCTCTGGTGATCTGGCAAATCCTTGCCGATACAGAGCTTTGTGCTCGAGGAAAAGAATTGGATCATCGGAACGAATCGCCGTCTTTAGCAGTCCCTTGGCATCGGCAGCTGTACTGGGAAGTACAATTTTGAAACCGGGAATGTGACCAAATATAGATTCGATATTCTGGGAATGACAAAGTCCACCATGAATATACCCACCAATTGGAACGCGGATTACCATCGGCGCTCCAAAATGGTTATGCGATCTGTATCTTAGCGATGGTACCTGATTTCTGAGTTGTTGCATTGCCGGCCAGATGTAATCACCGAACTGGATTTCAACTACCGGTTTATAACCTTGAATTGCCAATCCACAGGCGGTACCAATGATCGATGCTTCGGCCAGTGGGGAATTATAACAACGGTCTGTCCCATATTTTTCGGTGAGACCTCGTGTTGCAGTAAAAACGCCACCTTTTCCTCCTGCAACATCCTCGCCAAACACAATGACACGCTCATCAAGCGCCATTTCTTCGTCAATGGCATGGTTGATCGCATCAACAATGACAATGGGATCTCCCGAAGGATCTGAAATCTCGTAGTTAAGTCCTAGGTCTTTTTCAGAATACATAAATCGTAGGCCGTCTTCGGGCTTGGGATCTTCTTGCTGCAGACACCATTCTGTATCGGCGTCAACTTGTTTACGAACGTCGTCTTTAATAACATCCAGCTCGGTTTCTGATGCTATTCCATGCTCAATAAGTATTTCACCAAGTTTAAGGATTGGATCTGAAAGTCTGTCTACTTCAAGTTCCTCTGGAGTTCGATATTTTCTATGATCATCTGAACTGGAGTGTGGCAGTAACCTAACCACGTGAGCGTGAACCAGAGAAGGTCCTTCTCCTGATCGTGCACGTTTAACCGCAGCCTGCATGGCAGCATAAGAGTTCAAGAAATCGGTGCCGTCTACTTCATAAATATGTAGATTTTGAAATCCACTGACCGATTTAGAAATACTGTGGTTACTGGTCTGCTCTGAGATGGGTACACTTATGGCATATTTGTTGTCCTGAACAACTATAATCAATGGTGCCTTGATTCGTGTTGCCCAATTGATCATTTCAAAAAAAGTACCCTGAGATGTACCCCCGTCTCCAAGAGAAACATATGTGACTTCATCGCTTTGATTCCTCATCGTACCTTGAGCAACCCCCAAACTAGGGAGATACTGAGCCCCAAGAGCACTTGAAACCGAAACGATGCGCAACTCTTTTGAATTGAAGTGTGAGGGCATCTGTTTACCATGGGACGTATCGGTAACCTTGGACAAATGAGCGGAAAGTAAATCTTTGGAGGTCATACCCAGCCCAAGTGCCAGTGACATATCACGATAATATGGAAGTGACCAGTCCTTTCCTGGAATCATATTTTTAGCTGCTGCAATCTGTATCGCTTCATGCCCGGAACAACCTATGTGGAAGAAACCTTTCCCTTGTTTAAGCAGAATCAGCATTTTTTCATCAAGCCTACGAGATACATGCATGATTCTATACACTTCGAGCAGCTCATCCTTGCTGAAGTTCTTGATGCTCGCCGATCTAATCTTATATTTTGAAGTGGCAGGCACTAGTGACCCTGCTCTAGTTAACGTCTTTTCACTCATGTACTTATAATTTTAAGAGAAGCGAAGTAAGTTATTGCTGTCCAAAAATACAGTTTTTCGTTTGTTCTTACAAACTAAAACCCATCAAATACTGACCTTTATTGATCTACGTATACTCGTATATTATTGTTTTTTATATATTCTGTATTTCTTTTCTTCAACCGCACCCAATCGAACAGCGACATTAATCATACTAGTATTTGTTTCAAGCAACCAACTTAGTTCTGAAGAGATGAATCCACGTCTGATTCCATTCATGACACTTCGCTGATGCATCATCGTATCAATACCTTTTCCTTGCCATTCTGGCAAGACTCCCATTAGAGCTGTCCTGATTTGGCGAATTTTATTCTTGTGATATAAAAGTTTAAAAATCCCGAAAGGGAATAATCTTCCTCCCATTTTCTTGAAGACCTGGTTCATATCTGGGAGTGAAATCGAAAATGCGACAGGTTCACCATCGACTTCGGCGATATGGGCAAAATCGACATCGATGATCAATTTAAGTTCCTTGACAAGGTAATCGAATTCTTCCTCCGAAACCGGTGCAAAACCCCAGTTTTTAGCCCATGCTTTGTTGAAAATATCCCGGATAATGACGGATTCGGACTTTAGATTTTTCAGATTAACATCACGGATAACAAGGTTCGGTAGACGCCTCTTTACGATTTCATCTGCCCGATCTATTTTGTCTTTGTCCAGATGTGCTTCATCGATTCTGAAAGCCAACAGATCGACCTTTTTCTCGAACCCTGCACCCTGAATGAGTTTGTCATAATAGGGCAGATTATAAGGCATCATCAATCCAGGTTCCTTATCAAACCCTTCAATGAGCACTCCGATTTCACCCATCATACTTGGACTAAAGGGGCCATACATAACGTTTAACCCTCTATGATGAAACCATCCTTCAGCTACCCTGAACAGGAGATTAGCTACATGTTGATTATCGATACACTCAAAAAATCCAAAAAAACCGGCTTCCTCATTATTGAATCGATTGTATGATTTATTATGAATGGCAGCAATGCGACCAGCTGGATTACCATTGAACTCGGCGATAAACAGAGCCATTTCAGCGTCTTTATAGAATGGATGATGCTGCGTATCAAGAATTTCTTTTTGTTGGATCCGAAGTGGGGGGATCCAGTTTTCTACACCACGATAGTGTAGATACGGGAAGTCGATAAATTTTTTTAAATCTTTCTTGTCTGCTACGATGGTAACACTACTTTGAGAGGGTGCTAAACCGCTTTTTGACGAAGAAGATGCCATCAGGCTTCGATCAAAGAGTGACCATTGCTATCAATGATTCCATGTTTGATACCGACTTTCTTGAAGGCTTCGAGGATGAAGTCAAGTTGATCATTCGTGTGCGTAGCACTGTAGCTGGTTCTAACCAAAGATTGGCCTCTGGGTACTGCGGGTGGAACAACCGCATTGACGTATACTCCAGACTCGAACAGGTCTTTCCAGAATTGGAAGCACTTGAACATTTCGCCAATGACAACCGGGATGATAGGAGTCTGGGATGTCCACATGTTGAATCCGAGTTGGCTTAATCCTGTTCTCATGTAATCAGAGATTTCCTTGAGTCGATCAAGTCTCCAGGTTTCTTCCTGAAGGATTTCAAGGGCTTTAAGTACGGTTGCAACATTCGCAGGTGGCATGGAAGCGCTGAATATATGCGCAGGAGAAACATGGCGGATATATTCGATTACCTTGTAGTCGCCTACAAGAAACCCGCCCAGGGATGCAAAGGATTTTGAAAATGTTCCACTGATAAGATCAACCTCATCAAGAAGTCCGAATGCAGAAGCAGATCCACGTCCGCCATCACCGATTACACCAATAGCGTGAGCATCATCGAGATACAACCGTGCTCCAAACTCTTTTGAAAGTGCTACCAATTCGGGAATGTTTGCCAAGGCACCAGACATTGAAAAGACACCATCACTAACAATGATTTTTCCAACTTTTGGGTCTTCTCTTTCGAGAAGTTTACGAAGATGGTCCATATCGTTGTGAGTAAATCTGACTGTCTTGGCAGCAGAACATAATGTTCCAACAACGATACATGCATGATTGTCTTTATCTGAGAAGATGACATCATTTCGTCCAGCAATGGTCTGTATCGACCCTTCGTTAGTTTGATATCCTGTACTGAACAATACGCAGGATTCCTTCTTCATGAAGGCGGCAAGCTTGTCTTCAAGTTCGAGATGGATGTCCAGAGTACCGTTAAGGTAGCGAGATCCAGTACACCCTGATCCATACTTTAAAATAGCGGCACGGGCAGCTTCAAGTACGCGGGGATCGTTAGTCAGACCCAGATAATTATTGGATCCGGCCATAATTACCTGACGCCCTTCAATCATGACAACAGTGCCATCGGTTGCAGTAAGCGGTTTGAAATAGGGATATAATCCCAACGCTCTAACCTCTTCGGCTTTTGTGAATTCGTAGGCTTTGTTGAAAATGTCGTTTGGTCTTACGCCCGTTTGTGGATTGGCCATCCTGAAATGTTCTTTTCTTTACGTTAATTTAATGTTCAAATATAGGTAGTATTCGCTTGCAATCAAATTTTGTCATCAGCTCAAATATGTCGTTTTGTTGATTTACATAGGTGAGTCAAATAATCAAGGTATCGGATTGATACCTTTTCCCATGTAAATTTATCAAAGACATACGTCTTGCTTTTCTCACAAAGCCATTTGAAATCAGTTGATACCAGTTCATTAATTTTTGAAGCAAACAAAGATGAGTCTCCGACGGGAATTTTAAACCCATTTTTACCATCCTCGATCACATCTTTGATACCCTCTAGATCTGAGGCAACAACAGGTAAGCCCTTCAGATTTGCTTCGAGCATGACTACCCCGAATCCTTCCATATCACCAGGCACAACGATATTTGGCATAATAAATAGGTCTGAAGCGCAATAGGAAAGATTCAATATTTCGTCTGATTGCCTTCCTAGTAGATAAACACGCTGTTCCAGTCCATTATCGGATACTGCTTTTTGAATCAATTCCCTTTCGGGTCCATCACCTAAGATGATATACACCGTATTCACATCAATTTTAGGTAGAACATGGGTGATGAACCATTGGTGTCCCTTCCTCTTTACCAGTCTGCCCGAAGTTAAAAGGAGCTGAACATGCTGAAGGTCTCTACCGATGATTGAACCAACATGAGCGCGCGATTTAAACTTATTACATTCACCGGTGTTGAAATCTTCGGGAATAAATCCATTGGGTATGGAAATACCTTTTTCCGGCGGCATCCCTCGTTCTATACAGGCTTCTCGTGTTGCCCGACTTACACTGATCACTCCATCAAGAGCATTAAAAATACGGGGCACAAAATTTTGATACATTTTCAAGGGTAGCGTCACGTCTTGTCCATGATTGATCGTAACCATAGGAACATCAATTTTCTTACGAACAAATGGAGCCAGTGCCGCTGTGACCATTGAAGAAAACACAATCACATCTGGTCTGAATGATTCCACCCTTGATGGCAGATCGACCAAATTATTGAGTAAAAACTTAGTGGTTGCCAGTCCAATATTTCCCCATTCCGCTTCCAGTTTGATGACATCAATGGTCACACTCGGATTTTTTTTCAGCGTCTCAACCAGTTGGAGACTTACACGCTGCATCCCGCCCATATTCTTTAGTGGTGCGTCTGCTGGTGGATGCAAATGAGTTACATAAAGTATCCTAAGCATTATCCTCGAGTGGATTTGAACGTTTCGATAGCCTGTGAGTAGTTAGAAACTAGTTGAGAAAATATCTGATCCCATGTGAATCTGGAAGAGAATTCAATTGCATGCTTCCCCATTTGATGCCTAAAATTAGCATCCCTTGCCAGCAATAGTATCTTGTCAGCAAACTCGCCAACGTCTTTTGGTGTGACCAGGAATCCATTGTATCCATGGACTACAAGTGACTTGTTGCCTTGAGCATTGGCTACAACAACAGGAACTCCACACGCTTGTGCCTCTAGGGTAACGTTCCCGAACGTTTCAGTGATCGAGGGGAACATAAAAACATCACTACTTGCATAAATCCTGGCTAGATTTTCTCCTTTTTGATACCCTGCAAACAGTGTATCGGGCATTGTTGCCCTGAGTTCTTCGCCTGCCGGCCCTTCACCTGCAATCACTGTTTTAATCGCTGGATTACGTTTGTGAATCTCTTGAAATACTGACCGAAGGGTCCGCAATTCCTTTTCCCAGACGAGTCGGGATACAAAAGTCACAACGATATCGGTGTCGTCAAAACCATGCTGGATTCGCCAGTTTTTGTCTCTTTTGCTAGGGTTAAAGACGTCAGGTTCAATTCCTCTTGCCCAAATTTTCAATCCATCCTGAATTCCATATTTGGTAAGACTAGAAATCATTGACTCTGAAGGGACATAGGTGTGTACACATTGACTGTAGAAAAAACGCAGATATGTCCATAAAGCAGACTCAAGAAAACCGAGTTTGTAGTATTGAAGATAACTGGAGAAGTGCGTGTGATAGGATGATACTACAGGGTAATTCCTGGCTGCCGCATACATCAGGGTTTGAAATCCGGTGAAATCGGGCGTTGCAATATGAATCAGGTCTGGATTAAACAACTTTATTTTAGTCCTGACCTCATCCGTTAAGCCCAGTCCAATTCTGTATTCTTCTCGTCCGGGCATAGCGTAAGAGGGTATCGGAACAAGTGTACCCGCATGCTTTATTGGAGGATTATTGATAGATGGGGCAACAATCAGTACTTCATGCCCATTCGACTCAAGGTATCGAACCAGTCTGTTCAATGTCAGGGAGACACCATCAGGTACATGGTTATAATTACCCGTTACTAATACTAATCTGAGTTTGTTCATTTTAACTAGGTGAACACGTAAAATGATGCTTATTTTACGTGAAATAAGAGCTCTGAAAGCGATTTGCGCAAACTTCAAATATACGAAATATTATGAAAGCCTTTATTACCGGGGGAACTGGATTTATTGGAAGCCATCTGGTTGACCGACTCTTAAAAGAGGGCAACCATGAACTCAGATGCATGGTTAGAAATGAAGAAAAATGGCTTGAAGGTAAAGAGTACAAAAAAATCCGGTGTGACTTAAATGATATAGCTGCTTTACAACATGCGATGGATGGCGTAGATGTGGTATTTCATCTGGCAGGTGTGGTCAAGGCTGCAGACACCCGGGTATTCCACCGAGTGAATGTAGAGGGTACTGAGAACCTGATTCGAGTTGCTCAAAAATTGGGTATCCCAAAACTTATCATTTCATCTTCACAGGCTGCTGCTGGACCTAGTGTTAACAAGCCCATCAACGAAAACGATGAAATGATGCCAGTTAGTCGCTACGGTGAATCTAAAAAACGAATGGAGGTAATGATTCACAATTTGGCCGATCAATCCCAGCAAATTACCATCATCAGACCTTCATCGGTTTATGGCCCTCGAGAAGAGGATATCTATACTTTTTTCAAGGTCGCATCCAAAGGAATTTGTCCGATCATAGGACATGGACGGGGAAAGGTGATTTCTATGGCACATGTCAGAGACATCGTGAATGGTCTGCTTCTTGCTGCTGACTATAACCACAGTGGAGTAAGAACCTATTTTCTCTCGAGTGAAAGAGGATACGATTGGCATGAAATTCGTGATGCCACCTCAAGGGCTCTTGGCAAAAAACTACGGACCATCAATGTTCCGGCAAGAATGGTACGTTCCGTGGGAAAAATAACGCAAACGGCTGCATCATTTTTCGGCAAATATCCCGTTATGAATGAAGATAAAGCCCGGGAGATGGTTCTTTCCTGGGAATGTTCTGTAGACAAAGCCATTAAAGATCTTGGGTATAAACAGAATATAGACCTCAATGACGGTATTCTTGATACAATTAATTGGTATAAGCGACATAACTGGCTTTAAGTATGAATAAAATCAAGGTATATTTTGTACTATTTACAGCACTTTTATCTGTTGAAGTGTTTGCTCAGACCTCCATCACTGTGTCACCAGAGAGTGTGAACAAAATTCCGGACTTAATCACTATTAGTGCCAGTGCGACACATCTGTATGCCTTATCACAATCAGATGGGCTTATCGTTTTTCGTACCAAATCAGACACTCTGCAGTACTTGTTCAACTCAGAGGGCATGCAAAACAGAGGCCGAATCTTAGTTTCTGATGTCAGATTTGCCTATCAATTTGGTCAAGGAAACCGATTAACTGTGATTGAACCCACCTCACTGCTTGGTGTTTATTCCTCTACAACATTACCCCATAAACCTCGTTCAGTATCCCGCGTTGCGTCGACATTATTTATAGCAGCTGGAGAGGGTGGACTTCTGTCCCTGCCACTGGATTCTCCTTCTTCATTCGATTCAGATCCTAAGTTAATCGAGATTTCCGGGGACCAGTCAGCCGTCATTGATGTTATCAGTGTATCAAACAGCTTTTTTGCACTGCTTGCTAACGGGAAAATTGGTGAATTCACTGTAGAGGAGAACGAATTAGTGTTCAGCCAACTGCTCGATTCAGGTGTGAAGGATGTAAGACGTCTTCATCAGATTGATGCACAACTTCATGCCAGTGATGCCAACGGTAATTTGTTTTTGCTGCAATCTGATGGTAACTCAAGGTTAAAAGCAAATTTTGATGCTGAAGTTTCGAAGATCGAACGCTGGAATGAGTTTTATATGGTTCGGACAATTTCCGGCATGCTTTATAAAATGGAACCTAATGGTACCTTCGTCAACTTGTTAGGTCAATCAGAAAATGGTAATCATTTCGTCATCGTAAATAATTTGTTGTGGATTGGTACATACGATCTGCTTTCTAGATATACTTTGATTGACAAAGGGACGGTTAGCAGACAAGATTCGGCCAATGGTCAACTCAGATTCAGTCCCATAAACGACCAGGTTGTTACGATCCCACGAGCTGTTCTTATTCCACTGGAAACCTTTGGTACAAGGCCTGATGAAGTTCGTTTTCAAATCGAGAGTCTTGTGAGCAATGCCGAAATTCGTGGTAATGGATTCTTTTGGCAACCGGGTCTGAATCAAACGGGTACACATCAATTCAGTATTAACGCCATTGCGCCCAATGGTCAGGTGATAAAACAATCATTCACTGTTGATGTGAGATCCTTCAATTCTCCTCCTCGATTCAACCCTACCAGACCCCTCACTATCTCTGTAGATGAAAACTTTACTCTGCCTGTAAAAGCCATTGATCCTGACGGTGTGGATCAAGACCTGATTCGATATCATGGTGTAGATTTACCAGAGGGATCTTCAATAAGTGAGAGAACAGGAATGTTTAGCTGGACTCCTGACAGAAGACAGGAAGGGAATCATGAATTCAGGGTTATTGCGACAGATCAGTTTGGTGCTGCAAGTTCACAAACAGTTGTTATCACTGTTCGAAATCTGAATCGTAACTAGAGTCCCATTGAGTCAGTTTCCGGATCAAGCACTGTTAAACTGGTATGACAGCCAAAAGCGCCCCCTTCTTTGGCGTGAATATACTGACCCCTACATCATTTGGGTCTCTGAAATCATGTTGCAGCAGACCCGGGTAGATCAGGCAACACCCTATTTCGAAAAATTTATATCACGATTCCCAGACGTTCAGACATTGGCACAGTCTGATCAACAGGAGGTGCTTAAATATTGGGAAGGACTTGGGTATTATTCCAGAGGCAGAAATCTGCATGAGGGTGCCAAACAGATCGTTAGTGAATTTCAAGGCAAAATTCCTGATTCATGGGATCAGTTGAAAACAATCAAAGGTATCGGAGATTATACGGCTTCTGCGATTTTGAGTATATCATTCAATAAATCATATGGAGTACTGGATGGTAATGTAATCCGTGTTTTGACCAGATACTTAAATCATATGGGGGATGTAACCAGATCGGGTGTAAAGAAAGAATTACAATCATTCAGCAACGAAATCGTGTCCCAAAATCGGCCTGGAGATTTTAATCAGGCACTGATGGAGCTCGGTGCCACGGTTTGTACTCCCAAAAAGCCAACATGTGATCTTTGTCCACTACATGGAAGCTGTTTGAATGCATTTAGTTTAAACTGTGAAAAAATACCTTTCAAACCCAAAAAAAATAAGATTCCGGAGCATGTCATTGTGGTTGCCGTAGTCCAGGACCCCAAATCAGGGAAAATACTCATTTCCAAACGCAGACAGGACGTTATGCTGGGCGGACTGTGGGAGTTTCCAGGTGGCAAGGTTCATCAAAATGAATCACTGACTGATGCTCTGATCAGGGAACTGACAGAAGAAGTAGGTGTATCAGTTGATATTGAACACCCTTTGACAACCATCAAGCATAGTTACAGCCATTTCAAAATTACACTTACTCCCTTTATATGTATCTATAAACAGGGAATTCCCAGCCCTAGAGAGTCTGACGAAATCAGATGGGTAAGCCTGGAAGAACTTGATGAGTTCCCATTCCCAAAAGCTAATTTGAAATTCATGGGAAAAATCAGAGAATACTATTCTGGACATTCATTGATTTAGCATTTTCGATTTAATCCATGATTCCATCTGGTACATTCCTGGTTCAAATTAGCCCAAAATAAGATGCCCAACAGATATAAAACGATTTCCAAAAAACGACTGCTGGAACTGAAGCCATTTCTCGACAACCTGAATGATGAGGTTGAAACCGTGAAATACATACAAAGTGACCCTGTGAGTTTTATGCATGCGTTTACTGACACTCGCGACCAGCTCATCGCCGGATTTTTTGCAGCTATTATGGCATGGGGCCGAAGAGATATCGTACTTTCGAAAGTTTCAGATCTTATGTATCGGATGGATTATCAACCTTTTGAGTTTATCGTACATTTTGACGAAGACTCTGTTCAGAAACTGACTGGATTTAAGCATAGGACCTTTACATCCGATGATGTGTATTGGTTGATCAGAATACTGAAAAATATTCACTCTAATTTTGGTTCATTTGAGGCCTTCTGGGGACATTGCTACACCAAAGCAGGTCATTTAAATCTTCACTTGATGGATATTTTCCATGATGAATTTTTTAATCAAGTGCCGGAAACTCCTCAAAGAACCAGAAAGCATATCGCAAATAAACGAAAGAACAGTACCTGTAAGCGATTGTTTTTATTTCTGAGGTGGGCAGTTAGAACTGAAAGTCCGGTCGATTTAGGAATCTTGCATGCAATTCCAAAATCAGAGCTACGCATTCCTTTTGATGTCCATGTTGCACGGCAAGCTCGAATACTTGGACTACTGGGTAGAACACAAAATGACTGGACAGCTTTGGATGAACTTCACAACCGATTAATGCTACTTGATCCTGATGACCCTGCTCGTTACGATTACGCCCTTTTTGGCTTAGGGGTTTTAAAACTTCCAATCCCAACCGACTACATCGTAAATAAAGCTGTAAAAGGATAATTCCAATACTATTCTTCGATTAACCAATAATACAGTAGTTGAGCGGCAAGTCGGGCAGTTCTGGAGTCGATATCCAACTGTGGATTCAGTTCTGCAATATCAAAAGCGTGTATTTTATTGAGTCTTTGTAACTGTCTGAAAATAGAAAAAAACCGTGCATCAGGAATTAATCCAAAAGAGGAAGGCGCACTGACCCCTGGCGCAAAAGCGGCTGAAAACGCATCCATACAAACGGTGAGATACAACAGGTCGTAATTCTGAGCGAAGAGTCTGACATGATAGATAACTTCTTGAGCAGGTAAAATCTGGAAGTCGAACAAGTTCAGTTGCCTAACCCCATATGTATCAGCTCTTTTTGCTAATACCTGCGTGTTTGATGCCTCATTTACCCCCAAAATCATATAACCTGAATCCGGATACTCGGTCAGAATCTGATAAAACCCTGTACCAGATGTAGGTCCGACTGATGGATTCACTTCTCTGAGGTCATAATGAGCATCGATATTCAGTATACCAATTCTTTTATCTGGATGTGCTTTTTTCAGGCCTTTGAAGTGTGGATAGGTGATTTCATGGCCACCACCAAGTAACAAAGACCGATTATTGGATTGATGGATTTGAGCTACTGCGTGAGCTAAATGCTCTTGATCCTTCTCCAGGTTATCGGTTGGCAGATAGTTACCTAAATCGGGAATAACAAAACCTGGTTTGCGTACAGGTAATAGCGAGGCAGAGTTACGGATGGCTTCTGGTCCCTTTGCAGCCCCTACCCGACCTTGATTTCGTTCAACCCCTGTATCTCCTGGATATCCTAGAATGCACCACTGGTCGGAGTAACGGTGTAAATCCGGCAACAATACATGGCTAACAATTTGATGCCACCTGAGGTTATCAGCATCTGTACCATCTACTCTGCCACTCCAGCCAACCGCTTTAACCAAGTTTGGATTCATAGATTTTTACTCCGTTTTTCCATACCCCACTGGGTTTAAGTAGTCCTTGCTGATACAAAATTTCACGATAATCTGAAGTATCATAGCTTTGAAAATCTGCGATCATATCCTCATGGATGATGCCACGGTCACTCAGGCCCAATGCGTCAGCAGCACGAAAGGTCATGCCACTGAGTACCTCTGCCGTTGAAAGTTTTTGATTTACTGCTAAAATGGATGCCTGAATAATCAGATCTCCCATTGGTGCTGAGCCTGGGTTCCAGTCACTGGCAATAGCCAGAATCCCACCTGAGTCAAGTAGCTTTCGTGCAGGTGCAAAAGGTTCTCCCAGACCAATAGACGCACCTGGTAAGGCGACAGCCACACAATCTGAGGTCGCAACTGCATGAATTTCTGAGTCGGTACTGGCTTCCAGATGATCTACCGAAATTGCTCCTAACTTAACACCGAGTGTTGAACCACCCGTAGTAAACTGATCGGCATGAATTGTAAGATCAAAACCAAGGGCCTTGGTTTTAGTCAGAAAGTCATAAGCTCCTGATACATCAAAAGCAGATCTTTCCACAAAGATATCCACCCGATTGGATAATGATTCTGATTTAACGATAGGCAGTACATGATTAATGACTTCATTCAGGTACATCGCAGCACTCCCGGAATAATCTTTGGGTATGGTATGAGCTGCCAAACAGGTTGGAATAATATCAATGTCTGCCAGATTTGCAGCTTCATTGATGATCCTGAGCAATCTGATCTCTTGATCAACAGATAACCCGTAACCAGATTTTACTTCTGCTGTGGTCACTCCCCACGATTTCATTCTGGAAGTCCTGTGAAGGATATGATTCAATAAATGCTCTTTTGAAGCTTCGCGGGTTTGAGTAACTGTATCCCAGATTCCACCACCAGACTCAGCAATTTCGAGGTAGGATAAACCGGCATTACGCATTGAAAAATCACTTGCTCTTGAGCCCGCCCAACACAAGTGTGTATGACAGTCTATGAATCCAGGTAAGACGACCACATCTGTGGTGAATTCTACTTTTTCGGCACTATCATATCGATATCGTAGATCTTTATAATTACCATATTCAATAATTTTGTTGTGATGAACTACTATTCCTGCGTCAGGTAATATCTGTAGTCGGTTATCAGATAGTGCCCCTCTGAGCGGGAGTCCTTTCATGGTCAGAAGTTGTGTAATTGGACCGAAAAGTACTGGTTTGATCACAGGATTCATACCTCTAATCCAAATTTGCGGGCGTTGTCCATTGCGGTTTCATATCCTGCATCCCTATGTCTGAATATTCCCATAGCAGGATCATTGTGCAGAACCCGGCGTAGTCTACGTTCAGCTTCTTCTGTCCCGTCTGCAACGATCACCATTCCTGCATGTTGTGAGTATCCCATTCCAACACCACCTCCATGATGTAACGATACCCATGTAGCCCCACCACAGGCATTCGATAGCAGATTCAAAAAAACCCAATCCGATACGGCATCGGAGCCATCCAGCATGGCTTCTGTTTCCCGGTTTGGTGAAGCTACGGACCCACAATCCAGATGGTCACGACCTATTACGATAGGAGCCGATACAACTCCCATCCGAACCAGATCATTGAACAAAACCCCTGCTTTTTCTCTCTCTCCCATTCCAAGCCAACAAATTCTGGCAGGAAGTCCCTGAAAAGATATTTTTTGCCTGGCTTGATTAAGCCAGTTAATCAGTCCTGTATTCTCGGGAAAAGCGGCAATCAATGCATCGTCTGTTCTGTAAATATCCTCTGGATTACCAGACAAAGCGACCCATCTAAATGGACCTTTCCCATCACAAAATAGTGGTCGAATGAACTCAGGCGTAAATCCCGGAATTTGAAACGCATTTTCACACCCCCCTTGTCTGGCAAATTCCCTGATGTTATTCCCATAATCGAATGTTATAGCCCCGCGTTTTTTTAAGGTTAACATTAGATTTACGTGTCTTGCCATGCTGGATATGGATGCCTTTGTGTAAGCTTCTGGATCATTGATTCTTAGGTTTAATGCCTCATCCAGAGAATATCCATGAGGAATATACCCATTAAGAGGGTCATGGGCAGATGTCTGATCGGTCAGTATATCCGGCGTAATCCCATCGGCCACTAGTCTATCGAGCACATCCCCGGCATCCCCAACCAACCCGACAGAAAGTGGCGATTTGGATTCCTTAGCTATTTGTACCCATTGCAAGGCTTCATCATAACTGTAGGTCATCTTATCAACATAACGGGTACTCAGACGCTTTTCAATTCTGGTAGGATCGATATCAATCCCAAGACATACTGCCCCAGCCATTGTAGCTGCCAGTGGTTGTGCACCGCCCATTCCACCAAGTCCGGCGGTGACCAATAGTTTTCCGTTCAGATCTCCGTTGTAATGCTTTCTTCCGCATTCCATGAACGTTTCGTAGGTCCCTTGTAGGATACCCTGAGAACCGATGTAAATCCAGCTACCAGCAGTCATCTGTCCATACATCATCAGATCTCTGGATCGAAGCTCATTGAAATGATCCCACGTGGCCCAGGCTGGAACCAGATTACTGTTTGCGATAAGTACTCTGGGTGCATCCTTGTGAGTCCTGACAATACCTACAGGTTTTCCGGATTGGACCAAAAGCGATTCGTCTTCGGTCAGAGACAACAACATTTCAATAATCTTTCTCAGTGAGTTGACATTCCTGGCTGCCTGTCCAATTCCACCGTAAACTACCAGATCTTCCGGATTCTCGGCCACATGTTGGTCCAGATTATTCAAAAGCATCCGAATAGGTGCTTCAGTCAACCAGGATCGGGCATGAAGTGTGGAACCTGTTGGAGACTTGTAATTCGGATGCGTTGCGTAGTTTTCAAGAAAGCGATGCGTGTTCGTATCCATCGTTCAATTCAAATGTATTAATGAGCTGTGAAATTTCACGGTTTTTTATCAGTGAATGAATGGAATTAATATCCAGACTCAACTGCCTGTCAGCATCAATAAAATCAACCTTTGAGCGAATCAGGTCATAGATCTGCTCGATTTTTGATGTAGACCGAAGCGGACGTCTGAACTCAAGTGCTTGTGCTGCGTAGAGCAGTTCGATTGCGAGTATATACTCAACATTTTCTATTATTTTCAATACTTTACGCCCCGATATGGAACCCATGGAGACATGATCTTCCTGTCCTAAGGATGTCGGGATGCTGTCTGCTGACGCCGGGTAACAGAGTGTTTTGTTTTCTGATGCCAGAGCGGCGGTAGTGTATTGCGGAATCATGAGTCCCGAATGCAATCCGGCATTGGGGATCAGAAGTTTGGGCAGATTATATCTTCCCTCAATAAGGAGATAACAACGCCTATCTGATATATTACCGAGCTCAGAAACTGCAAAAGCAGCGTAATCCATTGGTAAAGCGATCAACTGCCCATGGAAATTGCCACCACTGATGGATTCATTAGATCCAAAAATGACCGGATTATCTGTAACCGAGTTCAACTCGATTTCCAACATTTCTTTCAGATGAAACCAGGCATTCCAGGAGGCACCGTGAACCTGGGGCATACATCTGAGTGAATATGGATCTTGTACCCGATCGCAATCGATATGTGCAGAAATAATTTCAGAACCTGACAATAATTTTCTGAGTCTGCCTGCTACCAGACTGGAACCTAAAAAAGGTCTGATCTGATGAAGACGTTCATCAAATGGTGCCATGGATCCCATCAGTGCTTCCAGTGACATAGCCCCGCAGACATCAGCCAACTGAAGTATATCGTACCATTTTTGAAGAATCGTGACCCCATGAGCCAGCATAAATTGAGTACCATTGATAAGTGCGAGACCTTCTTTTGGACCCAACTGTAACGGTTCAATTCCATATTGGATATATACATCTTGGGTCGGTTTGAACTCACCTTTGTGATAGACCATTCCCAGACCTATCAATGGCAGACTCATGTGAGCCAAAGGAGCCAAATCACCTGATGCTCCTACCGATCCTTTTTCAGGGACCATGGGGATAATATCTTGTTCTATCATCCACATCAATCGTTCCACTGTTTCAAGTCTTATCCCTGAATATCCCTGGTTCAACGCAACAACTTTGGAAATCATCATGAGCTTCACGATTCCGATATCTGTTGGATTTCCAACTCCAACAGCATGGCTCATCAGTAAATTATGTTGCAGGTTTCTGGTCTGTTCTACAGAAATACGCGTGTCGCACAGCGGACCGAATCCGGTGTTTATCCCGTACACGGTTTTATGTGATGTAACGATACTCTCAACGTATTCAGAGGAAGTTCTAATTCTGTTCTCATCCTCTGAAGACAACTTGAGTGCTGAATTTCCCGAAGATATGCTAAGTAATTGACCAATTGTCATAAATCAGTTGCATTTCACGACCGTGTTCATTCATTCAAAGACCTAAGCTAAGGTAAATAACCAGGATTTGGAAGCGCTTTTCTGATTTCTCTGATTGTACTAAAAAAGTAAACGACCTACATGTTGATGAAGTAGTAATAGGCCATCGTTCCAGCCAGTATCACTTTAATTCCAGTTGCGATGATGAATCCGGCAAATGCACCCAGTGCAGCTCTGAAGGCGGTATTTGTGGCTTTACCACCCAATAGTTCTCCAACAAATGCACCAAGTACTGGACCAGTGACGAATCCTATTGGTGGAAAAAATAAAATTCCGACGAACAATCCGATTAATGAACCCGTAATTCCGTACGCAGTCCCACCGAATTTTTTGGATCCATATGTTGGGATCAAACTGTCGAATATGGTGACAAATGCCACGATTATAGCCCAAATGACCAAAAATTTAATACTAAAAGGCTGACTGATGAATTGTAGGACCAGTAATCCGGCGTAACTAAACGGGAGTCCGGGTAAAAATGGAATAAAAACGCCGAGCAGACCAACGCAGATCAACATGGCTCCTAAAATGAGTAACAGAATTTCCATAGCACCGAATCTACGACAATTTGTTAAACTGGTTTCAGGATCCGTTTTGAGGCAACATTGCCCTGAATGTCAGATTGATGCGCGGTGGTATTAACCTGGCAGTTTTCGTGAGCATGTGTACCCAGAATTCCTGCGTTGGTGGGTGCATTACCAATAAACTACCTGAGGACAGTTCTACCGAGGATTTGATATCCTTGGTTTTATGTTTGAATCTAAAGGTCCGTGATGCCCCCAAACTGACTGATGCAATGGGTGCTGATGGGTCCAGTGATCTTTCATCATCTGCATGCCATCCCATTCCTTCTGAACCGTTATGATACAGATTCAATAGACATGAATTAAACGTAGATCCCACGCGTTTTTCTACTTTAGTTTTTATGTCCTGGAGTTCTGGTGTCCAGGGTAGTGCTATTTTTTGTGTCCTGGAATAGATGTATTTGTAGGGAAAATCTCCGTACCAGCCGACCTTTCTGCTGGTTATAATTCGCTTTCCGAATAAAATCACTTCATCTTGCTTCCAGTCGATCGAACTCAACAGAGTTTCAAAATATCTGAGTGTTTCCGATTGTGACAGAAAATCGGAATATAAGACGGCATTTCCATCAGCGGACAGCAGGTTTTCGGACTCCTCAGCAGAACATACATGTAACATGATCTTAAGTTAGTTAAGCTGAAACCGTGGTTTCAAGTGTATCAATTTGTTCGACCAGGTCCATCCACTCGAGGGTGAGCGATTCGATTTCATTCTGGATCAGACCAAATCGTTTCATGGTTTCCGAGGATTCGGGTTTTAGATAAAAATCGGGGTCAGCTAGTTTTTGTTCGATCCTTGCTTTCTCTTTTTCAAGTTCGATGATGCTCTGCTCCATTTTGCCAGCTTGTTGCTTCAACGGTTTGAGCTGTTTACTGAGTTCATTCCTTTGATCTGCATCATTGCGTTTTGGATCTTTTAATGCTGAATCGGTTTGAGTTACAGTGGAGGTTTGTTTTATCGTTTTCCCGTTTACCGGATTTGCTTTTCCTGTAATTCCCGATTTGGCAGAATCGTGAGATTCGAGTTGTTGCTGTTTCGACTTCCACTCATAATAGTCGTATCCTCCATCATATTCCAAGACTTTTCCAGAGCCAATACGCCAGATTTTTGTAGCAAACCCTTGCAGGAATGATCTATCGTGCGAAACAACGATTAAGGTACCCTTAAAATCACGAAGGGCCTGAACGAGCACATTTTTTGAGGCTAGATCCAAGTGGTTAGTTGGCTCATCGAGTACCAGGACATTCGCCGGAGTAAGTAATGTTCGGGCCAGAGCAACACGACTTCGTTCTCCCCCGCTCAATACTTTTATAGGTTTAAAAACATCATCACCAGAAAAAAGAAAACATCCCAGTAAGGTACGGATACCACTTCTTGCTTCACTTGTAGGTGCCGCTTCTTCCATCACTTCCAGGATGGTTCGGTCGCTGGTCAGCACATCTGCAAGATGCTGTGCGAAATACGACATAATAACATTATGACCCACTTTTCTTGAACCATCGAAGGGCTCAATCCCATCCATGATACGAGCCAAGGTCGATTTTCCAGCACCATTTGCACCGATGAGTGCAATTTTGTCACCAGACTCAATATGCAGTGATTGTCTGGAGTTGAAAACTTTGATATCTGGTTCGCCCATATCCGGTGATGGGTAAGACTTTGACAGATTCTCAATAGTAAGTACCACTTTTCCACATCTGGGTGGATCTGGAAATCGGAAACTGACTTCCGGAGCATCAGCTTCAGGTGCTTCTACTCTATCCAGCTTGTCCAGCTGCTTTACTCGACTCTGAACCTGACGGGCTTTGGTCGCTTTAGCCCTGAATCGTTCAATAAAACGTTCCGTATCGGCGATTTGCTTTTGTTGAGATTCATAGGTTTTTGCCTGAAGTTCAAGTTGTTCAGATTTCATCTCGATATACTTCTCATAGTTACCTGGATACATAAAAATGCGACGGGATCGCAGGTCAGCAATCTGATTCACCATACGATCCATAAAGAATCTGTCGTGACTTACCAGTACCACGGCACCATCATATTGTTTGAGATACTCCTCCAGCCATTCAATCGAGTCGATATCAAGGTGGTTTGTTGGCTCATCAAGTAAAAGTACATCAGGATGTTCAAGTAATAGCTTCGCCAGAAGCACCCTCATACGCCACCCCCCACTGAAACGGGAAAGAGGTTGATGGAGCTGGTCTGTAGTGAAACCTAGGCCTTCGAGCACCGTGGCCGTTTTAGATTCTTTTTTATCTCCTTCCAAAACGTGATAACGGTCCTGTAAACGTTGCATCTCATCGAGCAAATTGTGATATAATTCCGACTCGTAATCTGTAGTTGTTTCAAGTGCAGTATATATCTTTTCCAGGCGTTTCTCGATTTTAATCGCTTCATCAAAGGCCGTCAAGGCAACTTCAAGTACCGTCTTGTGCATATTAATCTCAAGCACCTCCTGCTCCAGATAACCCACAGAAGCGTTTGACTGTAAGGAAACTGAACCCTCTTCCGGACGATGTACACCGTAAATCAATCGAAGCAATGTGGTTTTTCCTGCTCCGTTTGGTCCTATCAGACCGATTCGGTCGCCTCGGTTCGCCTGGAAATTTAAATTTGAAAATATGCAGCGACTTCCGAGAAAAAATGTTATATTAGCTAGACTTAGCACTTGGTGAACCAATTAAATTTTAAACAGAACCCAATTTAACCTTTTTTATGATCGGAATTAAAGTAAAAGATAACGAAAGTATCGACCGCGCTCTGAACCGCTTCAAGAAGATGATCACCCGCTCACGTATTATGATTGACTACAAAGAGCGCCAGCAGTTTCGTAAACCATCTGAAATTAAGCGTGAAGATATGAAGAAAAGCGTGCGCGACGAACGTCGTCGTCAGCGTGATGATTATTGATAGCAAACGTTGCTATTGATTATTTGTCATCGTAATCCGATCAATTATCGGTGTATTAAAAAAAAGTCATCCCATCAGATGGCTTTTTTTGTTTCTAAAAGTCATTACGAGTCTGAAATTCACGATTGTTCATCAGAATTCGTTCCTGATATTGGAAAGTTCCTGGTTAATCGACTTCACATACCACGACATGACCATCATTCCCAAACCGATACTCAGGTAGTACGTCAGTAATCTCCAAACGAAAACGGATATTCCTATAAATACATCTTTGTCGAACAACGGTCCTTGAAAGACTACAAATAGTCCTTCCATACCACCACTCCCACCGGGAGTGGGAATAAAGAATCCTGCAAAACTCATTGCAAAGGATCTCATCAGAGATAACAATTCATTGGCCGGCAGGAAACTGAGTACGACTATGGTAGGTAATGCCACTTTGGCCAGCCATGATAGGGTCGAAATCGCAAATGCCTTCACCAGGAATGCTTTTGGTTTTTGTGAAATCCTGGATGAAAACGAAACTAATGTGTCAAGTTCTGAATCCACTTTGTCTTTCATTCGCTTCAGAATGGGTAGTGCAAATACTTTTGCTGCCACTTTCTTTAACGAATCCGGATTCACAAGTAGACCATATGCCAATACAAACGCGTAGAAAAGCAAGATGGCATAGACAGTGAACATCGCTCCGCTACCTATAACTCCAATGTCATCTGGGATCACCTCCATGTAGAAGCCAGCAAATATCAGGATTGGGATCATTAAGACATAGAATAACTGATCCAGAAGAACACCATAAAGAATAATCGCCCCTGATTTACCCAGTGATACTTGTTCACGGGTCATGGCATAGGTTGCTACTGGAGCTCCGCCAATGGTAGAAGGAGTAATAGCCGAGGCGAAATCCCACGTTAATACCACGCGCACGGCACCCATCCACGTCAATTCGTTGTCGGATAAAAAACGCATTTTCCAGGCTGATAACCAAATACGGAGAATGGTGACAGCCAATGCGATCGTCAATCCAGGTAACCGTTTGAGTCTAATGTGTTGAAATCCGTCAGGCGTCCAAGTCAAATAGATTACAATCGCCATACTGACAATACTGAGTGCGATTGAAAAAAACATGTACTTAGCCGACAGATATCCCTTGGGATCTGTAGTGATATGTAAATCGGGATTCTTCAAAGAGTTGGGGTAGTTAAACTAAAACATAATTTATCGAATTCAACCGAATCTTTTAAACTAATTGTAAGTCGAGCTAATGATTAACATCATGAAATAGCCTTGATTACTCTGGCATATCCATCTACAAATGACATCATAACTTCTGACACTGTTGGACAATTTCCGATCAACCCGGACACTTGTCCTACTTCAAGTTCACCCTCAATTAAATCTCCTTCAAAAATGCCTTTTTTGGCTCTTCCCTTCCCCAGTATACTTCGTAATTCTTCAGTACTGGCGTTTCTTCGCTCAGCTTCGAGAATACTTTCATAAAACGGATTTTTTAGAAGTCTAACCGGTGTAATCTGTTTAAGTGCAAGAACCGTTTGCGTGTCGTCGGATTCGATAATTCGTTGTTTGAACTTTGGATGAGCTGAACTTTCAACCGTGACGGCAAATCTACTTCCAACTTGTATCCCATCAGCTCCTAAAGCCATTGCTGCCACAAAAGCACGTGCATCCGCTATTCCTCCTGCCGCAATAACAGGAACTACATTACCGATTGCGTCAACAACCTGTGGAGTGAGCACCATCGTGGTCAATTCGTCTTTTCCATTATGACCGCCAGCTTCAAAACCTTCGCAAACAACTGCATCGACACCAGAATCAACACATTTACGTGCCAACCTGACATTAGGAACTATATGGACCACCGTGATATCATTATCCTTCAGCTGTTGGGTCCAGGTCGCGGGATTACCAGCTGAAGTGAAAACGATTTTTACTCCTTGCTCAATGGTGATTTGCATCAACTCTTCGATCTGTGGATAGAGTAAAGGTATATTTACCCCAAATGGTTTGTCGGTTGCCAGTGAACAGGATTGTATATGATGACGTAAATTATCTGGATGCATTGACCCAGCTCCAATCAGACCCAATCCCCCGGCATTACTCACAGCAGCTGCAAGTTTCCATCCTGAACACCAAACCATTCCTCCTTGAATAATCGGATATGTAATACCAAACAATTCACATACTCTGTTTGAACTAAAATCCATAAATATCCTGGTTGTGATCGTAATAAAAAAAGCCATAGATGCAGAACACCTATGGCTTGGAAGTTACAAAATAATGGTATCAGGCAATGGTGACATCTTTACTCAGATAGACATCCTGTATGGTTTGAAGGAGCTTCGCACCTTCATTCATTGGTCGCTGGAAGGCTTTGCGTCCACTGATGAGTCCCATGCCACCAGCTCGTTTATTGATGATTGCTGTTTTAACCGCATCAGCGAAGTCGTTTGCTCCGGAGGCGCCGCCAGAATTGATGAGTCCGGCACGGCCCATATAGCAGTTTGCAACCTGATAGCGGGTCAGATCGATGGGATGGTCGGAAGTCAGCTCGGTGTAAATTCTTTCATCTAGTTTACCATATGAAGAAGAACCTGAGTTAAGCGCTTTGAATCCACCATTAACTTCGGGCAGTTTTTGTTTGATTATGTCTGCCTGGATTGTAACACCCAGGTGATTAGCTTGTCCGGTTAAATCTGCGGAAACGTGATAATCAACTCCATCTTTTTTGAACGCATTATTTCTGGTGTAGCACCAAAGGATTGTAGCCATTCCGAGTTCGTGGGCATACGCGAACGCCTCAGCAACTTCGATAATTTGTCGGTTGGATTCTTCTGATCCGAAATAAATGGTTGCTCCAACAGCAGCACAGCCCATATCATAAGCCTGATCGATAGTACCAAACATAATCTGATCAAACTGATTGGGATAAGTCATCAACTGATTATGATTGATTTTTACAATGAATGGGATTTTGTGAGCGTATTTGCGCGCTACCGAAGCCAGAACACCATAGGTAGAAGCAACCCCGTTACAACCTCCTTCAATTGCTAGTTTTACGATATTTTCAGGGTCAAAATAAGCGGGATTTTTTGCGAATGACGCTCCTCCAGAATGTTCTATTCCTTGGTCGACAGGCAATATAGAAACATATCCAGTTCCTCCAAGACGACCAGCATCCATGATTGACTGAAGATTTCTGAGAACACGAATACTTCGGTTTGAGTGAGCCCAGACATCGTCAACGTAACCAGGTGTGGGTAGATGTAACTGTTCTTTTGGAATGGTTTTACAGGTGTGAGACAATAATGCTTCGGTTTCTTTGCCAAGCATTTCTTCGATTCTAGAGACGGCAAGTGCCATGAAATCCTCCTTAAAGTTCAATTTTAGCGATACAAAGCTGAAATATAGCACATCTGCACCATATTGGCATCCGTATATAAGCTTAAATATTCATAGAGTCCCATCAAGATCTACTCGATTGTGTTACCAATCGGCTTATATACAAAAGAAAAGCGCTTCTATGAAATCACTAAATTTGCTCGATTTCTTTGTATTTTTGAATCATGCAAATAGGATCATTAGATATTCCCGATAAAGCTGTAGTATTAGCTCCGATGGAGGACGTCACAGACTCCCCGTTCAGGCAAATGTGTAAACTTCAGGGCGCCGATGTGGTGTACACCGAATTCATCAGTTCAGAGGGTATTGTTCGCGATGCGGATAAGTCCATGTTCAAGATGACATTCGAGCAAATGGAACGCCCCTTTGGCATCCAGATTTTCGGTGGTCGTGAGGAAGTAATGGCCGACGCCGCTAAAATTGCTGAAGACAACGATCCAGATCTTGTTGACATCAATTTTGGATGTCCGGTCTATAAAGTGGTAAATAAGAACGCGGGGTCCGCTTGTCTTCGTGACTTATCTTTAATGGAACGGATGGCAGGGTCGGTGGTTGATGCAGTAAGATCAAAACCTGTGACGGTTAAAACGCGTCTTGGGTGGGATGAACAATCCATAAGGATACAGGATGTAGCTCTTATGCTGCAGTCTTTGGGAGTCAAAGCGCTGACGGTACATGCCAGAACACGACAACAGGCGTATAAAGGGAGTGCACGGTGGGAGTATTTCAAGATACTCAAAAATACTCCTGGTTTGCATATTCCAATCATTGGTAACGGCGACATTGTCACTCCGCAGGACGCAAAAAAAGTGTTCGATGACACCGGGGTTGATGGAATCATGATAGGACGCGCTGCGATCGGTAATCCATGGATTTTCAGGGACATGAAGTACTATCTGCATACTGGAGAACATTTACCCTCTCCTGGTCTAAAAGAACGTTTGGATATGTGCGCCGAGCAGCTAAAGGCCTCAGTAGCACATCATGGAGAGAAGATGGGCATTACCATGATGAAAAAGCATTATGGGAATTATCTTAAAGGAGTGCGTAACGGCAAGCATTTGCGCATCCAGATAATGGAAAAAAATGAAACATCTGAGATTCTGGAGTTGCTCTACAACTTCAACGAAGAAGAACATTTTTTTGTGTAGCTGACTTAACCAGTAAAAAGTAAACTCATAGTGTTCTATGTCAAAAGTACTCTACACCATTGGGTTGTTGGTCCTTTCGAATACATTCATGATGCTTGCGTGGTATGGACATCTTAAATTCAAAGAAATAAGTTGGTTAAGTGGCCTAAGTATCATTGGAGTAATACTTGTTAGCTGGGGAATCGCATTTTTTGAATATTTGTTCATGATTCCAGCTAATCGCATAGGTTTTCGAGATAATGGTGGTCCATTTTCGCTTGTTGAACTTAAAGTTCTTCAGGAGGTCATAACCCTAAGTGTTTTCCTAGTATTTACGCTGGTTTTATTCAAGACAGAAACCTATAAATGGAACCATTTTGTTGGATTCGGCTTCCTGATCCTGGCCGTCTATTTCATTTTCAGGAAGTAAATGAGTCCATTTTTCGACTATTCCAATCTACTATTTTTTTTTTTAACCTCATGAGAGTCAAGAGTTACTCTTGATTACGCAATACGGAGATTATTTTATCAGATAGTTGAGCAGTTTGTTTAATCGATCAAATGGCTGGTATCTTATTGATACGTCAACCCATGTATTCCGTTTTAAAATCGATTTTTTGTGGCTGAACACATCAAAACTAGTCTTGCCGTGATAACTTCCTGTACCACTGTTACCAACACCTCCGAATGGAAGTCTGGAATTAACCAAATGACTAAGGGTATCGTTGACACAGCCACCACCAAATTGTATCTCTTTGATCCACTTATCTGAAGTTTGCTCCGATTCAGTAAATAAGTAACATGCCAGTGGATTGAGTGAGTGGTTCAGATGTGATCTCAATTCCGATTCATTTTCATAGGTTAAGACCGGTAATATGGGTCCAAAGATTTCCTCTTGCATCAAACCATGCGACCAGCTATCCATCTGAACCAAAGTAGGTTCTATAAACCTGGTTTGTGCGTTTAATTCACCACCAAGTTCAATTTTTGCTCCCTCTAAAAGAGATTTCAGTCTTTCAAAATGGTGAATAGAGACAATTTGGGTATAATTTTCAACGACTCGATATCCATCAGGATACAATTCCTTCAACACGTGCTCAGAAATCGAAACAAATTCATTGTATTTCGATTTTGGTACCAACACATAATCTGGGGCTACACAAGTCTGGCCGGCGTTCATGCATTTACCAAACCATATTCTTTTGGCCGACACACGTAGATTTGCATCATCAAAAAGTATGGCAGGACTTTTCCCTCCCAACTCGAGTGTCACCGGCGTTAAGTTCTTGGAAGCTGCTTCCATAACAAGTTTACCGACTCTTGTAGAGCCTGTGAAGAAGATTTTATCAAATGGTTGTTCCAGTAATTGTCTGTTAACTTCAGCACCACCTTCGACAACCAGAATTTCAGAGGAATCAAATGAGGCATCGAAGACGCCTTTTATCCATTTTGAAGTATTTTCTGCGAGTTCAGATGGCTTTAAAACAACTCGATTGCCAGCAGCAATCGCGCCAACCAATGGCATAAGAAGCAGATGGACCGGATAATTCCATGCTCCGATAATTAAACAGGTCCCGTAAGGTACTGAGTGGATTTCAGATCGTGATGGAAACGTGATAAAATTACCAGCAACGCGCTCTGGTTTCATCCATTTTTTTAATCGTCCAAGTATAAAATCGATTTCATGAACAACAGAGACGATCTCAGTTAGCAGAATTTCACTGTAAGGTTTGCCGAAGTCGTGTTGAATGGCCTCAGTGATACCTTTGATATCTGAAGTCAATATCTTTCTGATCTTTTTTAGTGAGTTCATCCTTTGTGCATACGCAGGATAGGGATTTCGCTGAGATTGAGTGCGCAAAGCTTCAAAAAGTGGTTTAATATCGGTCATGGTGTAGAAATGTTGCTGGATTTCATGTCACTCGGGTACAACAATAGTTGGTGCATTAAAGGTTCGTTTGTGTGTATATTTCACACATATTATTTCACTTTTTCAATCGAATCAAATTTTGAACGATTATATATCGTTTCTACGGAACAATTTCAGACAGCTTACATTTGGATGGTTGCTCACTTTATTTTCGAGTTTTGGGCAAACATTTCTGATTTCTTTGTATGTCCCGTTCATCCTGGCAGAATTGACCTTGACAAAAACGGAGTTTGGGTCCTACTATGCAATAGCTACGGTACTTGCTTCTTTACTACTTCTCCGAGTTGGGCATGTCATAGATGATCGTCCTGTAAGGCCCTTTACACACAAAACAATCCTGTTACTGGGTACATCTACCGTGTTGTTATCCGTTGTTTGGTCACCTTGGATTCTTTTTCTCGCATTAATCGGTATCAGGCTAGGGGGACAAGGTTTAATGACTCACATAAGCATGACTGTGATGTCCAGGCAATTTGATAAAGACCGCGGGAAAGCCTTGAGCATTTCCTCGCTGGGATTCTCCATGGGTGAGATGATTTTCCCATTGCTTATGGGTTTATTCATTGGATACATTGGCTGGAGATACACGATCGCATCGGGTGCAGCTTTTTTGGTGTTATTTTTCCTTTCACTCAGATGGATCAACATAGAGTCAATGGATGTGATATCTACCAAGAGAGTTTCTTTCGCTACAGACAGGAATCAGGAAACCCCTTTAGCTATCGAGAGTCCAACATCAGATCCGACTGAGCAAGGCAAAGCTGCTTTCTACCTACAAATGTTAAAGGAGAAAAGATTTTACATTCTGGCTATTCCGTCTTTTTTGTTATCCTTTACGGCGACGGGGTTTTTCTTTTACCAGTACTTGCTTGCTGAGACCAGGGGTTGGGATATTACCGTGTATACCCTTCTATTTGCAGGCTATGGGGCGGTAAGACTTGTTTTTTCGCTTTTTGGGGGTATACTCACCGATAAGTACTCTGGAATTAATATTTTTGTTTACCATTTACTTCCTATGGGACTAGGAACAGCTCTACTTCAATTCCTGCCTGGTTATACTGCAGCCGTTTTTTTTCTTTTACTTTTTGGAGTGACTGTAGGTACCAGTGCCGTTGTAAAACCTGCCATCATTGCTGAGATTTATGGTATCCACAAGATTGGTCAGATACGAAGTCTTTTCACGGTAGTCATGGTTACCAGTACCGCACTGGCACCACTCATTTATGGTATCGCTTTGGATTATGGGGTGACTTTCGAACAAATCGGGCTTTTTACCCTTGGATTGGTTTTACTGGTAACGCTTCACACTTTTCGAATCTATTCTTTTAAAAAAACAGCCTGATTATGACATATGTCATAGTTTTATGAGGTTTGATCGGGTAAACTATTCTTGATGTAACCCCCAACTACTAAGCATTGCGAGGATTACTATGAGAAAACTACGCATTCTTGTCCCGACCGATTTGTCAGAAACCAGCAATCTGGCATTTCAGGTAGCCAAAGAAATGGTAACTGAAACTGGCGCAACAATTACGCCCTTGTACGCATTCTCTAAAACACGCTACGATGGCGCTGATGCACGTGAAAATGCAGAAACTGATTTGAAACATGCAACCTTGGCGACTCTAAGTCCATCAGAAATTCAGTCGTTTATCATTTCTGATCAAAACCCAGTGGATGCGATTGTAGATAACGGTAAAGATTTCGACCTGATCTTAATGAGCAGTCACGGAAAACACGGATTCAACCGATTATTACTAGGTTCTGTAACCGAAAAAGTGGTCAGGTTGAGCCACACACCGGTACTCATTATTAAGGGTAAATATCCGCTTTTCCCCATGAAAAAAATCCTTCTTACTACCGATTTCTCCAAAAATGCATACAACAGCTATCCGATAGTGGCTACATTGGCAAAAAGTACGGGAGCGGCGATCCACGTTCTGTACGCCATCGTGTACTCTGCCACTGAACCGGCAACGCACCTTGAAGCATACGTAAGGACAAAAGAAAAGCAATTCCGTGAAGATATATCGATTTTCTTCAAAGAAATTGAAGACCAAGTAAGTTTCGAAGCTGATTTGACCAAAAAATCAGCGCATGAATACCTGGTAAAACATCTCGATAGCCATCCCTATAACCTGGTTGTAATGTCAACTCTTGGTCATACAGGATTAGATTATCTGAGAATGGGTTCTACTACGGCTAACGTATTACGTCATGCATCAACCAATATTTTGGTCACAAATCCCAACTCGAAGTCAAATTGGGACTGAAAGAGCTATAACCCGGGGACAATAACCCGGGTTATCCTATTTGTTGTATTTGTTTGTTCAGAGCTTCTAGATATCTGGTCTGAGCTGCAATTTCTCCATCTTTGGAGTAGGCCAGGAACAGTAATGGCTCAATAAGTTCAAGTTCCATCAAATGAAACGTACCATTACGGACAATCCCATCGACTCGTGCATACATACATCCAGAAGCATACTGTTCGACATACCTGGATGTTTGTTCTATAAGATTTCGATGTACTACTGGCTGATGAATTGTCCCACCAAAGTAATGTTGAACACGAAAGTCGCTTTTTCCAGGTTTCTTTAGCACATGATGAGAATACTCCCCATTAAAGAACAAAAACGACCATTCGCCTTCCGTTTTGATTTCGCCCGCAAATTCCTGGACCAGCATGGCTTGAGCATCTATCAAAGCATTCAAGGTTCCGAACATCTTATCACTGTTAGTGTGATCAATGAGATAGGTATGCTTAGCCCCAGCACTCACTGTTGGTTTGAAAACCAGTTTATCCGTTTGGAAATGTCTGTTTAAAGCCTCCAGATTGAGTTCACTTCCGGGTCGCAAAACTAAAGAATGGATAACCGGAAGCTTTTCTGCAATTTCAAGCAGATATTCTTTGTTTGAATTCCATCTTATCACTTCAGGTGGATTAATGACTTTAGATCCGCCCTTTTCAACAGAATCCAGCCAAGCCAAAAATTTTGGGAGTTGATCGTGATAATCCCAAGGGGCCTTTAGTACAACCACATCATAATCGGTCCATATTACCGAGTCGTCGTTCCAGACAACTCTGTCTATGTTCAACCCATTGTGCCGAAGATAGCTCAGTAGAGGGGTATCTTCATCCTTTACCGTTTGATGCTGATATTTATCGAGAACATGATAACAGACTAATGCGATTTTCATAAGGAGAAGTGGTTACAAATACTCAGATGATCCTAGATACGGTTTTAAAACCTCAGGAACCCGTACTCTTCCCGATGGTTCCTGATAGGTTTCCAGAATTGAGGCAACAATTCTGGGAAGTGCCAGGCCCGAACCGTTCAACGTGTGGAGAATTTTGGGTTTTCCATCCTCATCTCTGTAACGGATCATCATCCTACGCGCCTGAAAGCCTTCGAAATTTGAACAAGAACTGACCTCTAACCATCTTTGCTGACCCGGGCTCCAAACCTCCAGGTCATATTTTTTTGTTTGAGTAAAACCCATATCACCCGTGCACATCAGCAAAGTACGGTAGGGTAATTTCAATGCTTTTAGAAGTAACTCTGCATCCTCACGTAATTTTTCCAGTTCCTGGTACGATGTATCGGGATGGACCAGCTTAACCAACTCCACTTTGTCAAACTGATGCAATCGGTTCAGGCCACGCACATCTTTACCGTAGGATCCCGCCTCACGTCTCCAGCATGGAGTGTATCCACAATAGTAAACCGGGAGCTGGTCCAATTCCAGGATTTCATCGCGGTGAAAGTTTGTAACTGGGACTTCTGCCGTTGGGATAGCAAAAAAACCATCACGGGGCACTGTGTACATCATATCTTCTTTATCCGGAATCTGACCGGTTCCGCGGGCTGAATCTTCATTGACAAAGTATGGGGCCTGGATTTCACTGTAACCACGCTGTGCTGCCTGATCCAGAAAAAAATTGATCAAAGCTCTTTGGAGTTTCGCTACTCCACCCGTGTAAAAAGGGAATCCAGCTCCCGTGACCTTAACCCCTCTTTTGAAATCTATCCACCCGTGTTCTTCTGCAAGGTCCCAATGCGGTTTCCTCCATTCCTGGGTTAATAGATCTCCCCAGGAAGCGAAGATTTGATTATCCGTATCGAGTTTTCCAATCGGAACGGATGGATGCGGAACATTGGGAATTCGAAATAGCATTTCCTGACGACGTTCTGACAGAGCCGTAATTTCAGATTCGAGGAGTTTGACTTCTTCCTTAAGGGCGGTAGTTTCAGCCATCATTAACTGGGCTTCGGATTTCAATCCTTGTCCCATAAGTTTCCCAATCTCTTTGGCTTTCACATTCGATTCGTTTCTCTTGGTGTCGCAGATATGAAGCAGTGATCTCCATTTCTCATCAACCTGAAGTACTTCGTCTACCAGGTGAACATCCCGTTCCCCCTTGTTAAGCATACCCTGTTTTACCAAGTCGGTATTGCTGCGAATAAAATTGATATCGAGCATAGATATTAAACTATTTAACTACAAAATTGATGATTTTCTTGGGGACAAAGATTTCCTTGATCAATGTTCCCTCACAGAGATATTTGGCCACAGAGGCTTCTCTTTTGGCCATCGCAAGTACCGAATCCTTATTTTCTGCCAAGGATGCCTCCACCTCCAGAGTAGCTCGTACTTTACCGTTTACCTGAATTGCGTACGTGAAAGAATTTGCCTCGAGGAAGGATTCATGGTACTTCGGCCATTCCTGTGCTGAAATTGATTCTGGGTGTCCCAGTCTTGCCCAAAGTTCCTCCGAAATATGAGGTGCGAACGGAGATAAAAGTACCAAGAACGTTTCAAGTAGTGATTTGGGCTTTTGCTCCCATCTCATCGCCTCGTTATTGAAAATCATGAGCTGGGAAATCGCGGTATTATACCTGCCCCCTTCTATATCTTCGGTGACTTTTTTAATCGTTTCATGAAGTACCTTAAGCTGTTGCCTGTCAGGCTCAGTGTCCACTAAGTCTGAGCTGAGCTCATCGGATACTTCATCAATAAAAACCCTCCATACTCGTTTCAGGAATCTCGAAACACCTTCTACACCACGCATACTCCATGGTTTGACCTGCTCCAGAGGCCCCATAAACATTTCATACAGTCGAAGTGAATCCGCTCCATACTCACGAATCACATCATCTGGATTAATCACATTGCCACGTGACTTCGACATTTTATAAGACCGGGCTTCAACCAAATATTCTTGTGCGGTATTTAACCCCAATCGGCTGATTGCAGTATCTGAAAGTTTGAACCCATTTCCAGCTTTATCAAGGTCTTCATCGGATAATTTGATTCGAGTCAAATCACCCATAAATGCATCCGATTCGGAAGGATGAACGTAGTTGCCCTTTCCATCCAGGAACAATGTATACTCCATTTCTCCCAGAATCATACCCTGATTGACAAGCTTTTGAAATGGCTCTTTTGTGGAAACCACTCCGATATCATATAACACTTTGTGCCAAAAGCGAGCATATAATAAGTGTAAAACGGCGTGTTCGGCTCCGCCGACGTACATGTCCACCGGCATCCAGTACTTTTCTTTTTCAGGATCTACGGGACCATGAGTATAGTCTGGGGAAATGTATCTCAAATAATACCAGCATGATCCAGCCCACTGGGGCATCGTATTTGTTTCTCTAAAGGCTGGTAATCCCGTATCGGGATCCACAGTATTTACCCATTCTGTGATGCCAGAAAGCGGAGATTCACCGGTTCCACTAGGCTCATATTTTTCAACCTCAGGAAGTGTTAATGGCAGATAGTCCTCGGAGATTGCTTTGTGTGTGCCATTCGTGTGAATGATAGGAATCGGTTCACCCCAATATCGCTGTCGTGAAAATAACCAATCCCTTAGTTTGTAATTCACTGTTTTCTGGCCTAAATCATTACTCTCTAGCCAAGTGGTTATTTTCTTTTTGGCTTCAGTTACGCTTAATCCATCCAGACTTACAGATTCGTTGGTTGAATGGACAATCCTTCCCGACTCATTATCTGTAAAAGCCTGTTCGTGTACATTTCCACCTGAGACCACTTCAACGATGGGCAAATCATACGTTTTGGCAAACTCCCAATCTCTTTCATCGTGACCGGGGACGGCCATAATTGCCCCGGTTCCGTAGTTGATCAATACGTAATCTGCGATCCATACAGGTATCTTGAGCCCACTAGCCGGATTAATCGCGAATCCACCGGTAAAAACGCCCGTTTTCTTCCTCCTGGCATCCGTTCTGTCCTGATCCGACTTTTTTGCGGCCATTTCCTGATATGCTTCGACCGCACGTCGTTGGTCTTCGGTAGTAATGACCGAAATCAGATCATGTTCAGGTGCCACTACCATGTAGGTGGCCCCGAACAACGTATCCGGACGAGTAGTAAACACTTCGATTTCATGATTACTGTACCCATCCACCTTAAATTTAATCTGTGCACCCTCAGATTTACCTATCCAGTTGCGTTGCATTTCTTTCACTGAATCCGGCCAGTCCAGATCATCTAAATCCTGTAGAAGTCGTTCAGCATATGCGGTGATTTTTAGCATCCACTGCCGCATAGGTTTGCGGATAACAGGAAAACCTCCTACTTCACTTTTTCCATCGATCACTTCTTCGTTCGCTAAAACGGTTCCCAAAGCCGGACACCAGTTTACGGGCATACTAGCCTCATAGGCCAATCCCTGTTTGTACAGTTGCAAAAAGATCCATTGGGTCCATTTGAAATAAGCGGGATCTGTGGTATCTACTTCTCTGTCCCAATCATAACTGAAACCTATAGCCTGAAGCTGCCTGCGAAACTGTTCGATATTGGATTGGGTGGTTGTACGTGGATGAGTACCTGTTTTAACGGCATATTGTTCAGCAGGCAGACCAAAAGCATCCCAGCCAATTGGATGCAAGACATTGTATCCTCGCATTCTTTTGTAACGGGCTACGATATCAGTAGCGGTATACCCTTCTGGATGACCGACGTGTAGCCCCGAACTGGATGGATATGGAAACATGTCCAGCACATAAAATTTCGGACGTGTCTTATCGGAATCGTCTGTCTTAAAGGTCTTGTTATTTACCCAATATTTCTGCCATTTAGGTTCAATAACAGAAGGATTATACTCGCTCATATCTCACAGTTAAACTCATTAATGTTAAGCCCGAAAAGATAAGCAAGAAATCGCATAATCGTTGAATTAACTACGATTGATCAGTTTATTTGTCTGTTATCACTCATCTGAAAACCAGGAACGATACCTAACCTACAAAGTATTCATGCAGTATGCGTGTCATTTCAGATTTTTCACCCCTCAAGTCACGGATCACTCTTCCTTTCTCCAGTAGGACGATACGATCACATATTTCAGTGACGTGCGCTAAATCATGACTTGACAAAATAAACGTGGTGGAATGGCTTTGTTTCTCCTGATCGATCAGTTTTTTCAAGCGTACCTGGGAACTGGGATCTAGATTTTCGAACGGTTCATCCAGGACAACAACTTCTGGATTCCCCAACATTGCGGCAGCAATGCCGACTTTCTTTAGATTTCCCTTCGACAGATCTCTGATATACTTCTTGTGATTGAGGATTTCACCGTTGAACAAGTCCGAATATTTCTGAAGTTGAGTTTCCAAATCGCTCTCAGACATGCCATACATTTTGCGTAAAGTTTCAAAATATTCTGTTGGAGTAAGATAGGTTAACAGCATATGTTCATCGAGATAGGCTCCAACAACCCGTTTCCAATCCTCGAATTGACTCACGTCACTCCCGTTAAAAAGAACAACCCCTTGAGATGACCGTACCAGATCCAGCATGATTCGAAACAAGGTTGTCTTACCCGCACCATTGTTGCCAACCAAACCAAAGGTTTCTCCCCTGTGTAGCGTTAATTCGGGCACATCTAAAACCATTGCCTGTTTGTAGATTTTCTTAAGATTATTAATCTGGATCATGATTCCTGTCTAAATGAGGATGAAACAGTATATTTTTGTCGAATCAATCTGTTGATGGCTATCTGGCTGGCTTTTTCATAAAATATAATTCCAACCACTCCAACCACGCCCAAGGCTGCTAGTCCAGCTAAGTGACTGAACTTGAAGTAAAATGGCAAATAAATCGCATACGGAATGACTGCTATCGGTATGACCATCAGGTATTGGGCCAGGCCTATTCCTTCATAATTAAAAAAGGATCCTTTGTTCAGATCCATAGGCTTTGGTTTCCATAGGGCAAGATTCACGACGAGGTGAATAGTCACACCCACATTAAATAGAAATAATGCTATATGAGCCAAAAGGATATCGATACCATAGAACACGTATGGTACGGTTAACAAGAAACAGAGAAACGATATCAGGACAAACAACACATATTTTCCTCTAACAAGGGCCGATAGGCCATGGGGACGGGACATGTAAAAGTCAAACGTATTTGAATTCCAGCTCAGGAACAATTGTCCGTATTGAATCATAAATACACCAGTAATAAGAATCCCAATAAACACATACATCATCGACATGTAACTGTGTCCACCACCAAGTGCCCGATCCCCGTAAAATATGACCCCGTAGAACAGAAATAGAACGGATATAAGCAGGTAACTACGACTTTTTTTATGCCTCAAAATTAGCTTCCATTCCACATCAGCCATCTCGCCAACAACTCCAAATCGGGATAAAAATCCTATCGATCCGTTGACGAAAGTAGTGTTTGATTTGGAAGTCAAAACTTCCAGATACGCATTTTTATGGTAAAAACTAAAAACCAAATAGTAAAAGAGTAGTAAAAAGGATATCACCAACAAAGGTACAGAGGGTGAAATGAGTGCCTGGTCGAAGATAGGCTGAATCATGTGTCCAGGTGATATCCAGTTATAATATTCTAAAACTACATTGAGCACACCAAATGCGAAAATCACCAGTATACTCACAAAACGATCGCCATATCTGGTTTTGAACCATAACACGAGCCAATGTAGCATCCAGCTCAAGAAAACAAGAGTACATAGCCACGAAAAAGCTCCTGTAATACCATATATGGGAACCAATTCAGAAGCAGTAAAAGGTAAAAACAGCAATAGAACAACGATATTGAATGGTGTAATAATTGACCTGATAAGTAGATAATTGACTATGGTAGCCCGTTTGATGGGCAGGTGTAAGAATCCCGATAATTCGAATGTCTGTACTTTTTGCAAAAAGAACCGGTACATGAATTCAATCACGAAAAAATTCAACAGGTTGGCATTCAAAAAAGCTACTGGATGATCACTTCCAGACACTTTTTCGATCACAAGTTTCATCGAAAATGCCAGACCTATCAGGTATAAGAAGATGAGCAAGCCAAAAATTGCTACAAAAAAGCTCCCGATGAGATTACGGGGTAACGTCACTGACCTGACGCTCTTTAGGAGATGTAATTTTAGAAAGTGATAAAACATATTATCTGGTTAGAATCCATTTGAGTGTATCGGTTCCGTCCGGTTGCCAATATAGTTTTGGTTTCTGAGCATCCGACAGCAAATCATATTTATCTGATACCAATTCCGGGCAGATTCCGGATCCGTTGCCGATCGTATACATCTGTTGTAATCCCTTTCCGAATACGACTAATTGTTCATGTAAAACATTCAATGATTGCCAATAAACGTGTTGATGATGGCCAATAACTGGATTACCATTCTGAATCAAGGTATTTCCAATCCAAACCTGCTCAAGTCCAACGGCAGCATTGTAGGCAAACTTCCATTTCAGGTGTTCTGGGGGATTAAAACTGACCCCATTTTTGACGAGCCACTCTTTTCCCACTTTCGCAAGTTTGCCAGCCTGCTTTGATAGAGGCATCCGGGAATAGATCAGGGCGACTGAGCGACAACCTTTGCCATCATAGCGCAAGATCGATTCAGTCAAGTCTTGAAGGGCTAAATCCGTTAAGGTATCGTCAAGAACAGCGATGGAAAAATGAGCCAAACGGAGTAAGGATTCAGCACCTGGTTTAACGATACGATGTTGTTCCAACAAAGATTTGATCTGTAATAGTGAACTTTCAGCTCCAGCAAACATCCAATAATCTGCTCCCAAGCCTTTGAAATCACTGAGTTCTGTGCTGTACCGAATTTTTCGGGAATCGAAGTGGAGTTCTTTTTGAAGCTGTTCTAAAAATGAAACAAGTAAAAAGGGATCTTTTTTTGAAATTTTCCCGGCATAGCTATATCCAGATAGTATCACGGCCAATGCATCCTGGAATCCAACTAATGGAAGGTTCCCGGCATGCAGACACAATATTGTACCGCCACTTTTCGTCGGATCGTACGCGCGATTCCGATCAACCCAGGTTTTCAAATCACCTCTTGAGATGGTATCTCTCAGATGTTCCAATGTAAACCTGATATCAGAATCAGTAAACAAACGAGCATCGAGGGTTTTTTGAACCGCCTGTGCCAACTCCGCTGATTCAAGCCAATGGATGATTACTTTTTCAAGATGATTAACCAGTTGTATTTTCACGGGTTTGGCTCCAACAGGAAATTACAACCACGTAAATAGTATGAGTTCCACCTGCCTAACACTTTAAAACTTTTATCTGTACGCTGAACGCCACGGTCGCCTGTGAGTAAAAAAGGAACCGTTGCCCAGTTTGCCAAATCTACGACGCCGATTAAACCCTGCTGACCGTAGGGAAGTTGTTCAGACGGATTCTCAGGATTTCTGATCGTTATTTTCATCCAAGGTGGACTCTCGAACCATTCTGTCCCCCGTGCATAACCTTGACTCAGTAATTCAGTCATACCATATTCCGAGTGGATTTGACTCTTTGGCAAATCGAAACCTTTCGCCAACTGATCGTGCATATCATCCCGAGACATTTCTTTCCTGAATGTCTTCATTCCACCAGTTTCCATCACAATACTTCCATCAGGTAGATGGTGCCGATAGGTCTCAACTAATTCGATCAATCCAAAAGCGGCACCAAATAGCATAATACGTCGTCCTGAAGCGCTTATCTGATGCATCAGTTCTTTTGATATCGGTTTACCAATACTCAAAAACTGTGACAAACCCGTTTCATCTCTTGAGATCATATAATCGATCATCCAGACCAGCGACGAGTCTGGATTTTCATTGTATCCAGGTGTATAGCCCAGAAAAACAAACTCATCGATTGGGTAAAAATAGTTCAATCCTTCCCAGATTGCATGTCTGTACATATCAAGATCCGTTATCGCGTGTACAGACCTGACCATTCCGGTTGTTCCACTGCTTTTGAAGATGATATCGGGATCCTTGGCGAAGAGGTTTACTTTGGCATCTCTGAACACATCGATGGGCATCAATGGTATCGATTCAATGGATGCTGGGAAGCAGTGATGGTAGAGTCCCCAAGAATTGAGTTCATCGAGATATTTCCTGTATAATAAATGATGCTCGAGTTGCCAATCAAAGACTTGAAGACACATCTGCTCAAAATCTATGTTCGGATCGCAAATCTGTTTTGGTTCAAAAATCATCGCTAAATATACGTTTTTAAGTTTAAATTCTGTAGATACAAACCCCTTTAGGGATCCTGATTGACTTATTTTGGATCGTTTTACAATACCATCAATTTTAAAGCCAAGTTAGAATCAGTTTTAAAGGATCAGGCATGATTTCCCGATAAACGTAATTAAAAGCTTCACGGAAAAACAGATACATAATGGGTTTACATCAGCATATTAAAATATTTGCTGGTACTGTGTATATTCACAAATCACAGTACCCGAAATGTTATATCCGTTTATACAAATTTTGAACTCTTTTTTGTCCGTCGATTCATTGTCAAAATCATACGACAACAACATGATTCTCGACAATATCAGTGTGAATGTAAATAAAGGTGAGTTTTTCTTCTTACTTGGTCCAAGTGGATGTGGAAAAACCACTTTATTGCGAACGATCGCTGGTTTGGTCAGTCATGAGACGGGCAACATCACCTTGAACGGGAAGCTGATCCACAAACTACCTGCTCACAAACGAGACGTAAATACTGTCTTTCAGAATTATGCTCTATTTCCACATATGAACGTACGTGATAACGTGGGATTCGGGCTCAAAATGAAAAAAAAGAGTACATCGGAAATTGGAGAGACGGTCGATGAGATGTTACACCTTGTTGGGCTTGATGCATTTCATAACAGATTCCCTGCTCAATTAAGCGGTGGACAAATGCAACGTGTTGCACTGGCACGTGCTTTGGCTAACAAACCTTCACTCCTATTGTTGGATGAACCCCTGGGTGCATTGGATGTCAAGCTCAGAAAACAAATGCAAAATGAGCTCAGACGAATTCAACAAGAGGTTGGTATTACGTTCATTTGTGTCACTCATGACCAGGAAGAGGCGTTGTCGGTAGGGGATCGTATCGGGGTGATGAGCAATGGTAAACTTGAACAAGTTGGTAAAGCCGAAGAGTTATACAATGATCCAGTATCAAAATTTGTCTGTGATTTTTTGGGAGAATCCAACTTCATCGAAATCGAGCACGCAGACAGAAGTACAGATTTCACCACAGTACTGACAAAAAACACGCCGATTAAAATACGTTCTTCCAGAATCCATGTAGAAAAACCCAATTTCGTAGGAATACGACCTGAACACATTTCACTATCTGAGTCGGGTATTTCAATGCAGCAGGACAATAATTGGATCCGTGCCATAGTAACAGATCTTAGATTTTCAGGGCCCTTTTTCGAAGTCTTCACGGTCACTGAATGGGGATTGCCAATTGTGTCCCGAATTCCCTCGGCTCATTCGGCACCCAGTATTCAAAGAGGTAAAGAAGTGTATCTGACTTGGCAACCTGAGCATGTGATCTTACTTAACTGATCGTATGAAAGTAAATCAAACTACATTCCTTAACCTTCCAGGTGGCATCTGGCTTGGGGTATTTTTTGTGATTCCGTTAGTGATCATACTTGCCTATTCATTTATGCAAAGAGGTGTTTACGGGGAATTGATTTATTCTTTTTCAATCGATAATTACATCAAACTCGCTGACCCTTTATATGCTCAAACGCTTTGGCGTTCTGCCTGGATCGCTACACTTACCACCTTTTTTGCACTTATTTTGGGTTACCCTGTAGCCTGGTTCATAGCTCAGAAGTCTGAAAGAACGAAAAAGATATTGTTAGCTCTGTTGATACTACCGTTCTGGACTAATTTCCTGGTTAGAACCTATTCGTGGATTTTCATATTACGAACAGAGGGATTGTTAAATAACACACTACTATCCCTTGGATTAATCCATCAACCCATAGAATTATTGTTCACACAAACTGCGGTGTTGATCGGATTAGTTTACACCTATCTGCCATTTATGATCTTGCCCATCTATGTTTCTATTGAGAAACTTGATAAATCCTTGCTCGATGCCACTAAGGATCTGGGAGCTACAGCGTTGCAATCATTTTGGCATATTATTTTACCACTTACAAAAGTTGGCGTTATCTCAGGTTGTGTACTGGTTTTTGTACCTGCTTTTGGAGCATATATCACCCCGGACTTGTTAGGAGGAGCCAAAAATCTGATGATTGGTAACTTGATACAAATTCAGTTCTTAAGTGCGCGAGATTGGCCATTTGGTGCTGCTTTATCTCTGGTTGTTATGGCCATTGTATTGCTTTTACTATTGGTTCAATACAGAAGTGAAAAGACGTTTGATCAATGATCTGATATAACCTGAACAACAATCACGATGAACAGCATTAAATCGTTAAAAGGTTGGATTTTCGGCATACATACGGGATTTGTGTATGCTTTCATTTATGTTCCAATTTTGGTACTCATCGTCTTTTCATTCAATAATGAGCGGATCAATGCCGTTTGGACAGGGTTTACGATAGATTGGTATCTACGCGTGATCAACGATACCGATTTAATGATGAGTTTTTCCAACAGTCTGATTATTGGATTCATGTCAACGGTTATTGCAACAATCCTGGGTACCATGGTAGCTCTTGGAATGAACAAAAAGGGGTTTTGGGGTAAAACTGCTTTCGATGGACTCTTGTACTTACCCATTGTAATTCCAGAGATCGTAATGGCAGTATCCTTGTTGGCTTTTTATGTGTTTGTAAGTATCCCACTTGGGAAAATCTCTGTGATACTGGCTCATGTTACCTTTAACATTTCATTTGTATATGTTGTAGTTCGGGCCAGACTTGCGGGAGGTAGTCATTTACTCGAACAAGCTGCGGCCGATTTGGGGGCAACGCCCTGGCAAACATTCCGGTATGTCACCCTTCCGATGATATTCCCTGGCGTTGTTGCAGGAGCGTTACTGGCTTTCACGATTTCATGGGATGATTTTCTGATTGCATTTTTCACCGCGGGTGTAGGAGGTACAACGCTACCCATGAAAGTATACTCGATGATCAAATTTGGAGTATCACCGGAAATAAATGCTATTTCTACAATTACTATATTTGTAACTATGATTTTGATTTTGTTGGCAGTGCGGCTCGAAGGTGTAAATAAAACAACAGACATACTAGGAAAATAGCATGAAACATTTCTTCTCAACATTCATTTCTTTTTCAACCATGGGTTTAGTCCTATTCTCCTGTTCAGGTAGGGACACAGGAAAAGATCAAATGACCCATGAACTGAATTTTTATAACTGGTCGTATTACATCGCTGATGAGACGATACCAGACTTCGAAACCGAGTTTGATGTTGAAGTGAACTATGATAATTTTTCGAGTAACAGTGAGATTCTTGCCAAATTTCAACTGGGTGCGTCCGGATATGATTTAGTTGTTCCCTCAGACTACATGGTAGATATTATGATTAAACTTGAACTACTCGAGCCGTTAAACCTGGAAAACATTCCCAACTTTGAAAATCTATCCAATGACTTCAGGAATTTACCTTTTGATCCGGGTAACACCTATTCGATTCCGTATCAGTGGGGTACAACTGGAATCGGCATTAACACGAAATATGTCACCGATTTCGATGAAAGCTGGGAACTTCTCTGGAATGAACGATACAAAGGCAGAATTTCTGTGCTTGATGATATGAGAAGCGGAATCGTCCCTGCTTTGAAACTTCTTGGTTATAGCGTAAACACAACCAATGAGAATGAATTGGAGGCTGCCAAGGAACTTATGTTCAAGCAAAAAAATCTGGTTCGAACCTATTCCAGTGAGACCTATATGGATTTATTGAAATCCGGAGACATTTGGATCGCCCAAGGTTGGAGCGGGGATATCTATCAGGTTACCAAAGAAAATCCAGACGTGATTTTTATCATACCAAAAGAAGGTTCCTATATCTGGGTAGACAATTTGGTGATTCCCAAGGGCTCGATAAATCAAAGAACAGCTGAAGAGTTTATCAATTATATACTTAGACCGGAAGTGAGCAGTGCTATTTCTAATTACACTGGATATTCGAGTCCGAATCAGGCGGCGTTGCCACTGATAGAGGAAGAGTTCAGGACGAACAACACGATGTACCCGGATTCTACAACGATGAGTAGACTTGAATACATGATTGATGTTGGAAACGCTACATCCGTTTACAACCGAATATGGAATGAAATAAAATCGTACTAGACTCCATCACAGAGTACACTTAGATTTGAGACACTCGAAAAGATGCATGTAAACGCAGTTCCGAATCATAAAAATGGGTAACTACGAGTTAGATACCAAGAATTTCAGCCGAATATTCCGATTAAACTGGCTTATTGCGGGACCGGTATTGCTTTTATTTGCATGGCCCTATTTGCTGGTTTGTCAACACTTCGGGGTGGATCGTTTGTTAAACTTGGTTGGAGCATTCTTTTTTTCCATGCCATTTTGCCTGACCATAGTAAGTGGACATATTGCTGTAGCGGTGGGTCCACTGCATTTTCAACGATACTTCGAATGGCAGCAAAATCTACCGGGTATTTTGAAATTTGCCTTCCACCCGGTACTGTTCAAAACTGAATACCGGCTAAGTGCATTTGCAATCAGTCTATTGATCTTAGTGATTTCGATCTCTTAAATGCAAAAAGGCCGCGTAGCGGCCTTTTTGGATGAAATACAACTTAGATAAGGGGTTAACCCTGATTAGTTACCCAAGACTTACACCAGCCGTTAGCCGTTACAGGACCGTTAAATAGCAAGCACCCGCCACAGCCACCGTTTTCAGGTTGCTTGTATAACTGACAGTTGCTACAGTTTTGTTCAGCAATTTCAGTTTCTTCGATATAACCCAAATTAGCCCTTAGGTCTTTGTCTGCTTGAGTTAATGACGAAGTATCCTTACATGGATCTGCAGTTGCTGCAGTAGATTGTTGTTCAGCAGATGCTGATTCTCCACCACCACCGCAAGCAGCTAACAAGGTTGAAGCGCCTATTGCCGAGACACCAACAAGGCCAAATTGTTTGAGAAAATCTTTTCTGTTTATTGAACTCATATGACTTTGATTTGAATTTGATTTGATTTTGGATATGTAAATGTAGTGTCTATAAAACAAAAGATGTAGCAATAATTCATTACAGGAGTAATTTAGAATCAGTCTTATTCGTCCTAAATACAATGACGCGGTACACTCTTATGCTGTAAGGGTTCTTCGTGTTCGAACTACGTACTTCCTTTGAAAGAGGGACTGCATTGAACGTTCAAATCCGCAGCAAGCTCACATGTAAACAAGTGGTCTTAATTTACTCTTTAATGTACTCTGCGAACTCCTTTTCGGACTCATAACTTCCTATAATAACCAATTCCGTATCGGGCATCAGGATATAATCAGGATCCGGATTGATCAGCATATCTTCACCTTTTTGTATGGCGACAATACTGCATCCTGTCTCTTTTCTAAGGTCTACTTCACGGATGGATTTATGCTGCATGATAAGCGGAGTTTGAGTTCTGAACACATTCAAACCCTCGGCAATCATCAACACTTCGTCACGTTCAAGAATGTTGTAAATGGCATTAGCCCCCATCGTGGCATAGCTCATTACAAAGTCGGCACCGGCACGATGTAAGGTATTCACATTTCGTTCCAGGGTTGCCCGTGCAATGATTTTCAACTCCGGTTTGAGACGCCTGCAGTACAAGGTCAGGTAGATATTGGTATCGTCGTCGTGGGTTGTAATAATTACAGTGTGTGCTTTATCCATCCCTGCTTCGAACAAGATCTCTCGGTCAGCGGCATCACCAACAACATAGTTCCCACAGCGTTTTGCCCGGGCGGGATCTTTTTCAACCACGACAAAATCCATTTTCCGATCATTCAACGATTTAGCGGTAGCACGGCCAACCCGACCGGCACCAATGATGATTACTGGTCCGTCTTTATTGTTGTAGATACCAAAATAATCATCATAATTTCGAAGTTGATCTACCGATCCTGCTAAAACTAGGACAGACATGTCATGAATGATAGTGTCAGGCCTGGGTGAAATGAATGTTCCTCTTTCCCATAATCCAATTACGTTAACCCCAATGGCTTCGCGAAGCTTACTTTCTGCCAGTGTTTTTCCGACCAATGGCGTTCCTGTGGCGGGGGCTTCGCCGATGATCAACTGATCGAATCTGCCAATGACGTGTACCCTGGCGTTGCCTCCCAGGGTTCTGCGCGCCAGGGATTGTCCCATCATTACTCCCAGTTGTATCACCGAATCACTTCCGGCAAGCTTGAGAATGTCAACCGAATCAGCAGAGTTGGCAAGAGTTATAATGGGAATAGTCTCACTGATTTCACGAGCGGTAAACGCAATGTTTGTGTTCAGCGTGTCTGATGCGGTTGAAACCAGCATAGCTGCCTGGTTAATCTGAGCTTTTTTATAGGTATTGGGATCATCCAGTTCACCGAGCATTACTTTGTAATTTCGATCACTAAAGGCAAGTGCGTTTTGCAAGTCGTTTTGAAGTAAGACGTAGTCATAATCATATGACTTTAGTTTTTCGATGAGAGATTTTGTGACCGGATCGTAATTTGTGATGATAACGTGCCCTTTACACGAGGCGGGCAGTTCTCTGGGGGCTCGAGATCTATTCTGGGCTTCCAGCCAGGGTGCATAGAAAAACTGGATGAATGTAAATGGCAACATCACCAGTAGGAACACAATGCCCGACAATAACACAACGATAGAAAATAGTCTTCCAAGGTCTGAATTGAAGGTTATGTCACCAAATCCGAGGGTCGACATCACCGTAAGTGTCCAATAGAACCCGGAAATCCAGGAATAATCCCTTTCCTCCATTTCCATGATATAATGAAACAAGACACTGTACAAAATAATGAGTGCTATTAGTACTAAGATAAACCTTACAAGACGGCCGATATTAGTTTTAGCCTTTTTGTTTTGAAAAAAGTAAGTAATTTGTGAGCTGAGGTACTTCATGTAACGATCAACTAGTTAGTGCAGTAATGGAAGTAAATTGAGTACCAAACTCAACCTTTTTTGGGGATGTAACTGTGAAAATTGTAATCATTGGATCTGGTGATGTAGGGTTTGACCTCTCTTCGATGCTATCGGGAGAGCGTCACGATGTAACTGTTTTAGATACGGAACCAAGCTCATTAGAACGAACTACCGAACATAACGATATTTTAGCAATTCTGGGAAGTGGTACTTCCGCTGTAGACCTACTGAAAGCAGGTGTCCAGACCGCCGATCTGGTTATTGCTGCCACCAATCTGGATGAAGTCAATATGATGGCTTCAATGATGAGTAAGCGATTGGGTGCAAAAAAGGTAATTGCACGAATAAGAAACGAAGAATTCCTGCAATCAAATTCCCCGATATTGCCCTCAGATATGGGTATCGATGTTGTCATAAATCCTGAACTCAGTGTTGCAACGGAAATCGTCCAGCTGGTAAAACGATCTGCTGCCTCTGATGTCATCGACCTGGCACACGGACAGATGCAGGTAATTGGTATTCGGATCAATCATGACTCCCCTATTGTTGGAATAAGTTTATTTGAATACGCCACCCGAAATGTAGACATAGATTTCAGGGTAGTAGCGATACAAAGAGGCGGAATAACCATCATACCAGGAGGATCTGAACGAATCCGGGCAAACGACCATATCTTCGTGATCTCACAAAGCGAGCACATCAAACAGATCATTCAATCTACTGGAACCTCCGAGCAGGACATCAAACATATCATGATTGCCGGTGGATCGATCATTGGCCGCAAAGTCGCCAGACTTCTGTGTGAAACGCGTTCCGATTGGAGTATCAAACTTATTGAGCCTGATTACGAGACCAGTTACCAGATTGCTTCGGCAAACAAACGAATTTTAGTACTCCACGGTGATCCCACTGATCCCAGACTGTTGGCTTCTGAGGGAATTATGGATACCGACGTGTTTATTGCGGTAACAAGTGATGAAGAATCTAACATCATATCCTGTTTAATGGCGAAACATCTGAAAGTTAAAAAGGTTATCGCCATGGTGTCGAAGTCAGACTACATTCCACTGAGTCAGACCATTGGTCTGGATTCCTCCGTAAACAAGAAGTTATCGGCAGCCAATGAAATACATCGTCTGGTCAGGGGTGGAAATTTGCTTCATACCGCCGCAATGAACGGAATAGACGCAGAAGTATTAGAGCTTAAGCTACACTCCAGATCGAAATTCATCAATAAACCTCTTGCCAAACTTAAACTTCCACAAGGTTGTGTGATTGGAGGGATCATCTCATCTGGAAAAGCGTTCGTTGCAGTAGGCTCCTCGGTGATTCAAGACGGTGATTCGGTGTTGGTTTTTTGCCAAACCCGGTATATTGACGAAGTTTCAGAGGCGTTCAGTTGATGCAGGTTAAAAGATCCAAAGTGCGCCCAAAGATAGATTTCAGGCTTATTACCGGGATACTTGGAGCGTTTACCTTTTTTACAGGCATTGCACTCATCACACCACTCATCATTTCGTTGGTCTTTTCTGATGGGCAGTGGTGGTCTTATCTTGTTTCCTCTGCAATTGCTTTTACCATTGGAGGACTGCTTTTTAAACTGTTTAAAACGGATGATGAAATACGTCCACGAGAGGCGTTTTTTATCGTGGCGGCAACTTGGGTGGTGTTATCGATCTTTGGTAGCTTGCCATTTATTTTTACTGCGTCTGTTCACAATTTTACCGATGCCTTTTTTGAAACGATAAGTGGATTGACCACTACCGGAGCAACCGTTTTTGGGGGCATTTCCCATGATGATATGCTGAATAGTCCAATTGAGAGTCTGCCTGAGAGCATCGTGTTTTGGAGGTCGATGCTTCATTGGATCGGTGGAATGGGATTCGTCGTGCTTTCACTGGCAATTCTCCCCTTTTTAGGTCTTGGAAGCACTAACTTGTTTTCTGCCGAGTCCAGTTTCCAACAAAATGAAAAACTGGCGCCCCGAGTACAGCAAGTCGCCAAATTTCTTTGGATCGTTTATATACTGTTGACTTTTTTGCATTTTGTCCTGCTCTGGATACACCCCAAAATGAATTGGTTCGATGCGTTGAACCACGCGATGTCAACACTGGCTACAGGCGGATTTTCGACAAAAGACTCTAGTATTGGATGGTATGATTCGGCCTACATCGATTGGATTATCATTGTATTTATGTATCTGGGAGGTATTAGCTTTGCCATGCACTTCCGACTATTTCGAGGTGAGTTCAAAAACTTTATAGCCAACAGGGAAACCAGGTTTTTTACGTTGATCAGTTTTATTGCCATACTCAGTATTTCGCTCGATTTATGGTGGAATGAAGTGCATACTTTGAGTGACTCGTTTCGTTACGGGGCGTTTCAGGCGATGTCTATCATCACTACAACTGGTTATGGTACAACAGATTACACCTACTGGCCAGGGTTATCACTACTTATACTTTTAGCTTTGTTTTTCGCCGGAGGTTGCGCTGGATCGACCAGTGGTGGGATAAAAATGTTCAGACATATGATTTTGTTTCGAGCGGTTGGACGAGAAATACGTCAAAGCGTACATCCCAGAGCCGTTTTACCCTTAAGAGTCGGAAATCGGGTCATCGATCCGAATGTGAGTCGTAAGGTGCTGAGTTTTTTTATCCTCTATATGCTTCTTTTTTTGATTGGTGCTGCAATCCTGACCACTCAAGGTATTCACATTCAAGACGCGCTGACATTAAGCATGGCTAGTATCGGAAATATTGGACCTGCTATCGGGCAGTATGGTCCTTCAGGTAATTACGCCAGTCTTCCAGAACTAGGGAAATGGGCTATGGCCGCATTGATGCTCATCGGACGACTTGAATTATTTACCGTCATGGCTTTATTCTCGGTACCCTTCTGGAAAGAATGATGGTATCTGATTTTTGCTGCCATCTGTCTGTAGGATTCAGTACCTTATGCGCTACTTAATTTTCATTAAACAGGAAATATTTTGTCACAAGTTACAAATTCGGACACAGTGCGTGTTCACTACACGGGAAAAACAGACGATGGGGTGGTGTTTGACAGTTCAAGAGAACGTGAACCCCTTGAATTCACCATGGGTCAGGGACAACTCATCCCGGGCTTCGAAAAAGCCGTTGAAGGTATGAAAATCGGGGATTCGACCACCGTTAGAATCCCAGCTGATCAGGCATACGGGGAGAAACACGAGGATATGGTAGTCGATATCTCCCGTCAACAGATTCCACCTGATATCTCGCCTGAGGTTGGAATGGTCCTTCAAATGCAACAACCCAATGGTATGCCCCTTAATGTCACCGTAACACAGGTGACGGATGATTCGGTAACATTGGACGCAAATCATCCTTTAGCTGGACAAGCGCTTACCTTCGAGATCGAATTGGTTGAGATTGTTTAGGCTCATACAATCTTTTTGGTTCTTAAAAATTGCTAGCCTATAAAAAGGCCGTCATAACACCACGACGGCCTTTTTTACACCTGGTCAGCTGAGTGTTACTTTTCGGTAAGACAAGCAATACCTGGAAGCTCAATCCCTTCCAGATACTCCAGACTTGCTCCACCGCCTGTAGAAACGTGAGTAACCTGTTTTTCCAATCCCGCTTTTTTGATGGCAGCAGCTGAATCTCCCCCACCGATGATTGATATCGTTCCTTTTTTGGTTGCCTCAGCCAAAGCCTGGGCAACTGCAACGGTTCCTTTTGAGAAGGCCTCCATTTCAAAGACTCCCATTGGACCGTTCCAAATCACTGTTCCTGCTTTCGAAATTGTTTTTGAGTAGTTATCGATCGTTTTTGGACCAATATCAAGAGCCATCCAGCCTTCCTCGATACTTTCACCATCCACTACTTTGCACTCAGCATCCGCTTTGAATTCACGGGCCACAACAGAATCAACAGGGAGCATGATCTTGACATTTTTGTCCAATGCTTTATTCATAAGCTCTTTAGCCAATTCCACACGATCTTCTTCGAGAATCGAGTTTCCAATTGGAAGTCCCATAGCTTTATAGAACGTGTAGGTCATACCACCACCGATGATGATGGTATCAACTTTGTCGATTAGATTCTCAATGACCGGAATCTTGTCAGACACCTTTGCTCCACCAAGAACGGCAACAAATGGCCTTTTTGGAGTATTGATACTCTCACTCAGATACTTGATTTCCTTTTCAAGTAAGAATCCAGCGGCGGCAGGCTGAACGTATTCAGTAATACCTGATACCGAACTATGGGCACGATGGCTGCTTCCAAATGCATCGTTTACAAAAACATCACCCAACGAAGCCAGGGCCTTGGAGAAATCCGGATCGTTTTTTGTTTCTCCTTTATGGAACCTAACGTTCTCGAGTAGCACAATTTCACCCGGTTTTGCAGTACTGATTGTTTCAGAAGCCTTTTGACCGATACAGTCTGAAGCAAAATGCACTTTAGTACTTACTTTAGTAGACAGATAATCGGCTACAATCTTAAGCGAAAACTCTTTGTCTTCCGCGCTTTTGGGTCTGCCAAAATGACTCATCAGTATCAATAGTCCACCATGTTCCGTCACATAATTGATGCTGGTCAGAGCTTCCGTGATACGATTATCGTCGGTAATGACACCTTGCTCAACTGGAACGTTGAAATCAACCCGCATAAGCACTTTTTTACCTTTAACATCCAAATCTTGTAGCGTAAGTTTCGACATAAATAAACAGGATTAAATAATAGTTTTACTGACCTTCCAATATACCATTTTAAGCAGAAACAGGGCACAGAATTCTTTATCTTCCGGGGCTTAGGATTTACCAAAACTAATTTTATGAGTAAAATCGTTTATCTGGACAATGCTGCAACAACTCCCGTTGATCCACGGGTCTTAGATACGATGTTGCCTTTTTTAAAGGATATGTATGGAAATGCAAACTCAGCACACGGACCCGGACGACGTGCTCGTGTTGCGGTGGAAGAAGCAAGAAATACTATAGCAACAATCATCGGCGCTGAACCATCGGAAATCATCTTTACCAGTGGAGGTACTGAAAGCAACAATGCTGCAATTAAAGGTGTTCTAAAAGCAAGTGGCAAAAAACAGGTCATCACCTCAAAAGCAGAACATCATGCCGTACTTCATCCCATTGAACATGCTAGGAATGAAGGTGTTGAGGCAATTTATCTTGACGTCAGACCATTGGGAATTTCGTCGGCTGAACTGGTTCAGGACGCGATTACTCATGATACCGCTCTGGTTACATTGATGCATGGCAATAATGAAATTGGCAGTATTAATCCTATAACAGACATTGCCCGTGTCTGCAGGGAAAAAGGGGTACCACTGCATTCCGACACGGTACAAACTGCCGGAAAAATTGCAGTAAACGTCAACGAACTAGGAGTTGATTTCCTGTCGATATCGGGACACAAAGTTTATGGTCCTAAGGGTGTGGGAGTGCTTTATGTACGAAACGGAACGGATTGGACTCCCTGGATGGAGGGTGGTTCACAAGAACGCAGCAGGCGTGGTGGGACACTAAACGTACCTGGAATTGTTGGTCTTGCGAAAGCCCTTGCACTTACCAACGCTGAGATGGAAGAGAACAAAAGGCACATAGGTTCTCTTCAATCAACTCTCATATCTGGGCTAAAAGAACGATTCGGTAACGTTGTCCGCTTTAATGGTGACATTGAGAACGGACTGTACAACATCGTCAACTGCTCATTCGCTATGGATGAGCACAGAGCTTTAGACGGTGAAATGTTACTGTTGAATCTTGATATTGAAGGAATCTGTTGTTCAAACGGATCAGCATGTGCATCCGGTGCTGTCGAGCCTTCCCATGTACTCAAAGCACTGGGTCTTGATACGGCTATTGCCCGATCATCTGTCAGATTCAGCATTGGAAAACAAAATTCCATGGACGATATTCACTACACTCTTGAAAAACTTGATTTAATTGTTTCAAGAATGTTCAAAACCGCTGTAAATAACTAGAAATGGCTGTAAAATTAGACGTACTGGCACTTGCCGCCCATCCAGATGATACGGAACTCAGCTGTTCCGGTACACTGGCGGCTTTGGTCAGACAAGGGCTCAACGTTGGAGTTGTAGATCTCACTCGCGGAGAGATGGGATCCAGAGGCACTCCAGAACTTCGACTCATGGAAGCCAATCATGCCGCCGATATCATCGGCCTTACCGTCAGGGACAATCTTTGTCTTCCGGACTGCAATCTGGAAAACTCCGAAATTCACCGACGGGCAATTATCGAAGCAGTACGTATGTATCGACCGGATTTGATGTTCATCAATGCTCCAGACGACAGGCACCCTGATCATGGTAATGCGGCAAGATTGAGTATCGATGCTTTATTTTACAGTGGATTAGTTAAAATAGAAACCTTCCACCCTGATGGGACTCCACAACAGCCCTGGCGTCCCTATCATATTCTGCACTACATGCAAGACAGATCCTTTGAGCCTGATCTGGTCTTTGATATATCTGATACAATTGACATCAAAGACAAGGCAATCCTTGCTTTTGGATCACAGTTCAATGTTACAGAACCTGGAGATGAACCCGAAACATATATCAGTTCATCTGCCTTTTTTGAAAATCTTCGCGCGAGAGCACGCCATTTAGGACACCAGATTGGAGTTAAGTATGGAGAGGGATTCAAATACTACGGTGGACCCATTGGTCTTAGGTCCTTTGATGTATTACTTTCACACAAACCCAAGCGCTAATTAACTGGTCACAACCTATTGTGGTGCTGTTATTTACACTTTGATGATTACATTTTTCCGATACATCCACAGTAAGATTAGATACCAGGCAAAAACCCAGACCAGACTGTAAGCAAAGGAAGCATGAATCGTGCCTAACCAACTGTCAAAAAAGGTAAGGAAAATCCAGCGCTGTAATGACAGATCTCCGACGCTAATGAGTCCAATGGTGCGTCCGATAATACCACTCATGAAAAATACTGTGATCGCGTTGACACCATACACTACAAATGGCTGTGTCCATCCTTTATACCCTTTTACGTCTACAAACCAGTAGCAAAGCGCGAGACCAACCATACCCTGCCCACCTGTAAATAAGGCATAGGAACTGGACCAAATCGGTTTGTTGATAGGAAAATGCCAATCCCAAACGTAGCCAACAATGATTAACAGAGAACCTGTGACCATAAGTTCGGCCACTTTACGAGTCTCGTCAAAGGACTTGTTTTTGAGTATGTGCCCGGCCCAAACTCCGATAAGAGTTGTGGAAATCGCCGGAATAGTGCTCAAGAAGCCTTCAGGATCCCATTGACGGCCGGTTCCGACCCACAGATGCTCACCAAGGACAGCACGGTCGATATAAGCGGCCAGATTATTTATTTTATCATCGAACAGGCCAGCTCCATGGCCTGGAACAGGAATAAAAGTCATTGCGAGCCAATAAGCGATTGCGAGGCCAAATAACCAATAATAGTGTGCTTTTGGCTTGAAATACAGAAATAGTACCGTTGCTATGAAATAGCACAAGGCAATTCGTTGCAAAACGCCCATGATACGCAGTTTATCAAGACCTTGACGAAATCCGAATTCAGGCTCAAGTTGAAAGACAGGATAGGCAGCCAGAATGAGTCCCAATCCGAATAAAATCAAGGATCGTTTCAGGGCTGACTTGACGAGTTCAGATTTTGCTACACCTTTAGAAAGCTTACCGGAATTTGCAAAGACAATAGCTACTCCAACGATAAAAAGAAAAAACGGAAAAATAAGGTCCGTTGGTGTCCACCCGTGCCAGTCTGCATGACGTAGTGGTGCATACATGGCAGACCAGGTTCCCGGATTATTTACCATAATCATACCCAGTATGGTGATCCCTCGAAAAGCGTCCAGGGATACGAGTCGGTTAGAAGCAATGGGTTGATGTGCTGACATACTACAGCCTCCGATTAGTTGATGACCACTGATAGACTATCTGAAGATGATTTCAGGGTAAGTATACACATTTCCGATATAAGGTCTGCGTGAAAAAATAAAATTGGTAGACCTTTGTGCACCATTATGTTGATGGATGTCATTCAGTGACATATTCAACCGTATGGAATCCAGGTTTCCGACAGGTATCATAAGTTCTAACTGGTACCCACCGGGGTTTTGTTGTCCGGTCGCAACAGCCGACTCAGCTACTGCGAGCAATGAGCGGTCTACTGGTTTCATGTAGTGAGAAAAGAAACTGGAAATTGATCTCATCGTAATATCGGATATGCCTCGCTGCGAGAACGGTGTGAGCACCATACTGCCTTTTTTCTGAAAGAGATTTCCGGTCTCATCCGGTGGTCTGATGAGCCAGACCAGGTCCTGTGGCTGTATCCAGGTATCGCCGATTTCAGGAGTATAATCAAAGACTAACAACAGCTGATCGCCCCCTATCCAGGTCGTGTCCTGGGTCGAGGTGATAGAATTGGTCTTAACATCTACGGCAATGTACAGACTATTCCCCGAGTAATTAAAAGCTACTTTCACCCGATCATTTTCATCATATCTTGATGCATATAACGCTTTAAATGTGCTGGACTCCCATTCATCCAGATTTCCATCCAGATTTACAGACTTATGGGTAGCAAATACAGCTTCTCGTTCAGTCCGATAGGTTAAATAACCCTCCGCATCCGGAACGTAGTTAGGATCGGACACAATTGCATCGTAATCTTTCCTGATTTGAGCGATGTAGGGTTCTAATTCGGGTATGATCTTTTGGATGTATGTATTATCTGAAAATTCGTCTGATTTCAAGATAGTTAGCCGCTCTTCCATGAGTGTAAGAGCATCTCTGACCGAACTCATATTGAATGCTTTACCAGGGGTATAGAGTGGTGTAAATACATTGTCTGTCCACCCGTAATCTTTAAAAAGCATCATCAATGGACGAATAGCCCGGGAACCATCCGGGCCAGCCAGATGAACCAGTGCATCCTGCCAGGCCTTTTCAGAATCGTAGCCATACGGATTACCCGCATACCTGGCCACTGTGAACAAAGGAATCATAGACAGATACGGTTTATCCATAGGATTTGAAAAGAAGGCACCAGCATGTGAAGACAGATCAACTGACCTACCGGTTACAGGCCCAACAATCGGTCGCCACTGCTCAAAGTCATTCACTGGAAAATTATCCCATATCCACGGTTTCCTACCGATGCGTGTCCCCCATTCGGCTGTTTGTTGGGCAGTAATTTCGCCAATGGCAACATCTTCACCTGTCCAGAAAAGTGGAATTTCCTCGTCTATACCCTCCCCAAGTATACGGATGTACTCTTTTGACCCCCAAGCGGTGGTGTACGTAGTTGGACAGACAATCAGGGTGGCATCCACGCTTGACAGGTCGTTGTTCAGGCGATTGATGAGAAATATATGGGCTTCGGCAAGCGAAGTAAATCGTTCGATATCTTCGGAATGCAGTAACTGCTCCGGGACATCGTCCAGGAACAAGGCAAATTGTCTGACACCCAGCAAGGCCATGGAAAACAGTTTTTCACGCAAAACCCGATAGTCATCCTCGCTGGAATACCTGATATCCAGGCCGGGAGATAGTGCATAGATCAGGTCAACATCCGCTTCTTCTGAAACTTCAAACAGTTCCTGAAATCGTTCCAGTTCTTCACCTTCATACATATCCCTCCATTGTTGTCGGTGCAATGGATCATCTTTGGGGGCATAAATGTAGGCATTCATCCCTGTTTCACCGATGAAACGGATCACATCCAAACGTTCCTGATGACTCCATGGTGTGCCATAAAAGCCTTCCACTACACCTATGGTATCAAAACGCTGAGACAACTGATATTGACGCCACAGGAAAGTACCAATCATGAATACGCCAACCACGACTGCAATTGCAATTCTACTAAATGATGATCTATCCATGTTCGCTTTGAGTTGAAAATGAGGGATAACACGTACTAGGTTTTGTGCTACCGTTTCAGGAGATCTTTTCTGACATGTTTTTGAATGACTGCTTTAAGATAGGTATGTACGGTAGGATTAGCAGCAATGATTCTGTAGCCTGTTAACCAGTCATCACCTCCGGTCCAGTCAGTCACAACGCCTCCAGCTTCTTCAATAAGCAAAGCACCTGCGGCTACATCCCAAGGGGCGAGGGCATATTCATAGAACCCATCGTATCTGCCTGAAGCTACATAGGCCATATCATAGGATGCCGAACCGGGACGACGCACCCCGTGAGTTTCATGCATGAGCGTATCAAACACTTTCATATAATCTTCCAGAACACTCAAATCGCGATACGGGAAACCCGTTCCAATCAGCGCTGAGGAAGGTTCGAGAGTTGGACTCACGGTAATTCGAGTTCCGTTTAAAAACGCACCATGTCCACGTACCGCTGTAAACAACTCGTGATGTGGGAGTCCTAAGACAACGGCCACCTGTGCCATGCCTTTCTCATACATTGCGATAGAAACGGCATAAAAAGGTACGCCGTGGGCGAAATTAGTAGTTCCATCGATCGGATCGATGATCCATGTCCGCGAATCGGTAAGTTGTATCTCCTCATAAGACTCTTCGGCCATGAATACATCATTTGGGAAAACGCGTTGGATATGTTCTTTGATTGTCTGTTCAGACTCGAGATCCGCATCTGTGACCAGGTCGTGCCTGGCTTTCAGTTTGAATTCAGGTTGTTTATTGAATCGGGCGTGATGAGCGATAACCTGAGAAGCTGCTTTCGCTGCATCAACAGCTGTTTGAAGTTCGATTTGGTATTCCTGCATAGTTGCGGTAAGCGATTAGAGGTCTTCAGGATTGGGGAATAGGTTATCCAGACTTTCGGTTTCAAGTTGGATTCGGAGTCGGGATACATGAAGTAGTTGTTGCTGGATGTCGATTTTATCGTTGGTTGATGGAGCAGAGTTATACTGTTGCTGGAGTTGGGATTTGACTTTATCCAGATAATACATTTTCAGGCTTCGGAGTTCGCCTTTTGCTGTATGGAATGGATTTCCATCGCGATGTATTTTTTTTCCCAGTTTTTCTTTGACGCGATCACTGGTGCTGAAACGATCTACCATGATCTCTCCAATCAGTTCGGGAAAGGGCGCTTCTTTATCCATGTAAACAGACACTGAAATAGGCAGACCTTCATGATACCGGTGTACGAGGTCATCAAACAGCATCCGGTAGTCCTCGTCCTCAAAATGATCGGAGTTGCATTGAGAACCGACATACTCGACCATTGGATGCATGTGATTGAGCATGAGGCGGAGTAATTCCCGTTCGTAGGGTGGACGGCGGCGAGCGGCGTTAGCCATGCGAGCCGATTCGGCGGCCTGGTCGGCACGCTGATTGGCCTGGTAAGAGCGAAAAGCGCGGTCGTGGTCCAGATCGGGAAACGGAGGAGTTGGATCGGTTGTCGACGACCAGGCCTCGTTTTCCGGCCCGGCGCCCGGGTTGTTTGAGGGAGAATCGGAGGTGCGTGGTTGCCGGGCCGGGCTGGTGGAGCGTGAACCCGCAGCAGATGTCAGGGATGGGTCTGGATGGCGGTGCGGGGAAGGTTGGGAGTTACGCAGATGTTCACGGGACTGAGCGGTTCTGGTGCGTTCTGCATCACGGGAGTGTTGGGCCAGATGCACGTTGAGTTCCTCGAACAATGCCCGACTACCCAGATTAGCCAACTCGGATAACTTTTGAATGTAGGTCTCCCTGGAAATTTCGTCAGGTACACGAGCAATGGCCGTAAGTACCCTGGAAACAGTCTTTTTTCTGTTGATGGGATCGTCCCATTGCTTTTCTGAGCGTGATTTATCGATAAAAAAGCTTACAAAGTCTTGGGCCTGTTCCGTTTTGTAGTCCAGGAATCCCTGTTTTTTGTGTTTTTGGATATAGGTATCTGGATCTTCTCCCTCGGGCAAGTGTAATATTCTAACGTTCAAGCCCTCAGCGAGGGCAAGGTCTAATCCACGTGCCATGGCATTTTGTCCTGCATTATCGGCATCGTAAATCATGAGAAGGTTGTCTGTGTATCTATGCAGAATCTTCAGCTGTTCGGTAGTCAGAGCAGTTCCACTAGTGGCTACCACATTCCTGATCTCAGCCTGGTGCATGGAAAGCACATCGGTATAGCCTTCCACCAAGATTACCTCACTGTGTTTACGGATTTCATTCTTGGCTGCATGTATTCCGTACAGGACTTCACTTTTGTTATAAACCTTGGTCTGGGAGGTATTGATATATTTGGCTGTGTTTTTGGGCGTTTTACCATCCTTGCCGGCCAAAACCCGTCCCCCAAACCCGATTACACGTCCGGATGCATTAAAAATCGGGAACATGAGTCTGTGTCGGAACGCATCAAATGCCGATTCTCCATTTCGTCCGTATTTGATAAGACCTGCTTCATTGAGATACTGTTCATTAATTCCTGCCTCGTGAGCGGCATTCAAAAGTCCATCGAAGCGATCGGGTGCATATCCAAGTCCATAAGAGCGAATGGTTCCTCGCTGCATTCCACGAGATTCCAAGTATCCCAAAGCTTCCATCCCCTCGGTCGTAGAAATAAGCTGCTTATGATAATACTTCCCAGCAAATGCTAACGCGTGGAAGATTCCTTCTTTGAGTTTGAACTGTTCCTCATTCTCCGGGCGAACCTCTTCGGGTACATCTATCCCGAATCGCTGCCCCAGTTGTCGAATTGCGTCAGTAAAGCTAACGCCTTCAAGCTTCATCAAAAAACTGAACACATCGCCTGATTCCCCACATCCAAAGCACTTGTAGATTCCTAAATGAGGTGATACATGGAACGAAGGCGACTTCTCATTGTGAAATGGGCATAGACCGGTAAACCCGTTTCCGGATCGTTTCAGTTTGACGTGGTCGGAGACAACCTCCACAATGTCAGCAGCCGTTTTAACCTGTTCTTTAATGTGTTCGGGTATCATCACGCTAAGATAGGGAGTTGCGTTTTGAACAAAAATTCTTTCTGGCCCAGATCTCATTAAATTGTATCATCGCAACAGATTCGGGCTCGAATGAACTTTTTTATCTCACATTAGGTGGGTATATTTCACGTCTATTATTCAATTATCAGTTAACTCCCATCATTTAATTTTAAGGAACTACGCATGAGCGTTTTAGTAGGTAAAGACACCAGGCTGGTTGTTCAAGGATTCACAGGAAAAGAGGGAAGTTTCCATGCAGAACAGATGATCGAGTATGGAACAAACGTTATCGGAGGCGTTACGCCGGGTAAAGGTGGAACCAAACACCTCGACCGACCCGTTTTCGACACCGTTGCCGATTCTGTTACCAAAGGCGGTGCGAACACTTCTGTCATATTTGTTCCCCCATCATTTGCCGGAGATGCCATTATTGAAGCGGCATTGGCTGGAATAAAAGTCATTATTTGTATTACAGAAGGGATTCCGGTAAAAGATATGATTGTTGCCAAAGACGTCGTTCGTCGCCACGGTGCAGTTCTGATTGGCCCAAACTGTCCTGGTGTCATTACTCCGGGGGAGGCAAAAGTTGGTATCATGCCTGGAAATATTTTCTCACAGGGACCGATCGGACTCATTTCCCGATCAGGTACACTTACCTATGAGGCCGTAGATCAATTAACCAAGGTGGGCCTGGGTCAGACTACTGCAATCGGAATTGGTGGGGATCCTGTGATTGGAACCACGCACACCGACGCGGTGAAAATGCTGAACGAAGATCCCAAAACCGAAGCGATCATGCTCATCGGGGAAATCGGTGGAACGGCGGAGGAAGAAGCTGCTGCGTACATCAAGGCACACGTAAAGAAACCTGTAGTCGCATTCATTGCTGGCCGCACAGCTCCACCAGGACGACGTATGGGTCACGCTGGTGCCATTGTTTCAGGTGGAAAAGGTACCGCAGATGAAAAGATGAAAGCACTCGCAGCTGCTGGCATTACCGTGTGTGAGAGTCCAGCAGTGATGGGTGAGACGATGAAACACCTTCTGGGCCGATAGAACTTTACCCTTTCAAAAAAAGCCGGTTTCGATGAGAAGCCGGCTTTTTTTATGACCAGGATCGAAACAGTATGAAAAACCCTTCATTAAAAGGTTAGGTAATAATTTCAACCATAACCTGACGCGCTAGCGAAACTGGTACAAGCAGTCGGTCCCCATTCAACAAAACCCTGACTCCATCCCGTGTTTTTTCGAGCACTTCTACCTGATTGTCAATAGTAAGTTCAAGCTTGGTGAGCAGATTGAGCGCATCGCTGTCCTGTGTCCTGACACGCCGAATGTGGCCTGTTTGTCCAGGTTTCAATTCACTGATACCGTGAACAGAAGGTCCCTTGGGAAACTGAAGATTCACATCAGGTATAGGATCTCCGTGAGGATCATGTGTAGGATGTCCCAGTTTTTCGGCTATTCGTTGTTCAAACTTCTCACTGATATGGTGCTCAAGCCTTTCTGCCTCATCGTGGATCTCGTCCCAGGAATATCCCAAAACTTCGGCCAGATACATTTCGATAAGCCGGTGATGTCGAAGGATTTCGATTGCAACTTTAGATCCTGCTTCGGTAAGCTGAACTCCACGATACCGTTCGTATTCGATCAGGTTCACTTCAGCGAGTTTCTTTATCATTCCGGTAACAGAGGCCGGTTTTACCCTCAGGTGATCTGCCAGAGACTGTGTGGTCACCCGGTCTGTTACCTCAGATAACAAGAAGATATGTTTGAGGTAATCTTCCTGAGATTCACTCAGTTTTGTTCGAATATGGTTTTCCATGATTCCAGAAGATACAAAAATGCATACATCCAGAGAAACTTCGTACCTTCTCTTCTTCAACATTTAAACCTATGCTTACACATCGAATTATTCCCTGTCTGGACATTAAAAACGGACGGACGGTAAAAGGAGTCAATTTTGAGGGACTCAGGGATGCGGGTGACCCTATCGAATTGGCACAACGTTACAGCGATGAAGGAGCCGATGAACTTGTATTCCTGGATATCACGGCAACTAATGAAAAGCGCAGAACTCTGATCGACCTGGTAAACAGGATTTCAAAAGTGATCAGTATTCCATTTACTGTAGGCGGGGGTATTGCTTCGGTAGATGAAATATCAGATCTGTTGCTCGCCGGAGCCGATAAAGTATCGTTGAACAGCAGTATTGTTCGAAATCCAGATCTGATCACGGAGGCCTCTGAACGTTTCGGAGTACAATGTATCGTAGCTGCCATTGATGCTAAAAAGACAGGTAACAGCTGGCATGTTTTCGTCAAAGCTGGGACCGAAGATACCGGGATCGATGCAATTAAGTGGGCAAGGGAAGTGGTCAGACGGGGTGCGGGGGAGATTCTGTTGACCAGTATGGACAAAGACGGGACTAAGTCGGGATTCGATGTCGATCTTCTCAGACAAGTCAGCAATTCCGCACCGGTTCCATTAATTGCGAGTGGGGGCGCCGGTACTATTGAACATTGTATCGATGCAATCCAACTCGGAAAAGCTGATGCCGTGTTGGCCGCATCCATATTTCATTTCCGTGAAATAGAAATCCATGAGCTTAAACAGGCCATGCAACAAGCTAACATTCCTGTGCGATTGTACTGATAGTTCTAAATTATTTAACCTGATACTTGACAATCTGAACTTTTTTAGGGTTATTTGACCCATTACTAAAAGTTAGGGTAAGCGCATCTATTGCGCAAAAATCAAATACGGACAGACATCGTGCTGTCATTGTCAACATTAGCTGGAAAAATCTGTTAGGAGATTGCCATGGGTTACGAGTATTCCCACGCGGAGAAGTCCGCTTGTGGAGTCGGTTTCGTTGCGAGCTTGAAACGAGCCTACTCACACGATCATTTGCAAAAAGCACTTCATGCCTTACGTTGTGTAGAACACAGGGGCGCTTGCGCCGCGGATCAAATCACGGGTGATGGCGCCGGCATTATGACCGACATCCCTTTTGAATTATTCGGTTATGAAAAAAATACGATCGCTGTTGCTTCACTTTTCACTCCAACTCAGCCAGACCGGAAACGATTATCATTAAGGATCTTTGAAGAAACTTTTGCCTTTATGGGTCTTAAGATTCTGCAATACCGAGAGGTACCGGTGGACACAACGGTACTTGGCAGTGAGGCCCTTGAATCGATGCCTGGAATTCTGCACGCGATCATCAAGCGTCCGGAACACTGCAGAACGAATTCTTCTTTTGACAAACTTTTGTATGCAGCCAAGCAAATGGTCAGGACCAAAGAGAAACAACACGGCATTAACAAGGAATTCTTCTTTACTTCGCTATCTGCCAATACCATCAATTTTAAAGCCCTAACCAAGGCAGCCGACCTGGACAGATTCTATCTGGATCTGCAGAATCCGCTGTACAAAACTCGATTCGCTCTTTTTCATCGTAGATTTTCGACCAACACCAAGACCTCATGGGATAAAGTTCAACCTTTTCGTCTGATTGGACATAACGGGGAGATTAACACGATTGCCGGCAATAGATCCTGGGCCTACTCTCGCGAACGCTATTTGGGTCTTCGGGAAGATGAACTCCTGACCCACAATGGTATTTCGGATTCGGGTAGTCTGAATGAAATGGTCGAAGCGCTGATGTACCGAAGTTCTATTCCAAATATTGAAGACATTCTGGCAATCATGATGCCGCCAGCCGGAGGTAAGAATGCATTCTATAAGTTCTGGAGCCGGGCGATGGAGCCGTGGGATGGACCAGCATTCATAACCTATTCAAATGGGCAAAGTATCGGTGCCAGACTCGACAGGAACGGATTCAGACCCTGCAGATGGGCTCTGACTGAAGATCATTTCTATCTCTCCTCTGAAGCCGGATCTTTTCAGATTGATGAGTCATCTATTCTCAAAAAAGGCACACTACATGCTGGAAGTGGAGTAAAAGTCGATATCGATCGTGGTGAGGTTCATTTTCGTGACCCCAGTATGTCCCGCGAGAATTTCGATGCCGTTTTTGATCCCAGATTACATCCGGTCAAGTCATTAGAGCCTAAAATTCCATCAGATCTGATGGTAAAACAGTATCTGTTCAACTATACCGACGAAGAATTAACTAAGGTATTGAACCCGATCATTTTAGAAGGTAAGGAACCCATCGGATCTATGGGAGATACGGCTCGCCCGGCGATTTTATCGACCGAACCAAGATCTTTTTTCGACTATTTCTACCAAAATTTCGCGCAGGTCACGAATCCGCCGTTAGACTACATCCGTGAGGAAATGGTTACTGATTTGTGTGTTTACCTGGGTAAGAAACCCAACATTTTTGAGAAAAAAGAGCTCATCCCCCCGACTGTTGCTTACGAACTTGAGGGTCCGGTCGTGTCGCTTGGTCAGATGGATTACCTCTACTCGCTGGATGGTACATCAGAGCGAAAACTGCGCATAAAATCTCAGGTTCTGGACATCACGTATGAGCGCTCTCATGGTGCTGTAGGATTAGAATCTCAACTTAAAATACTGGCTGAGCAGGCATGCAAGGCGGTTTCTGATGGATTTTCCATTTTGATTTTAAGTGACCGAAACACTACGGTGTCCAGGCCACCCATACCCGGGTTACTCGCACTTCGTGCCGTAGTCAATACATTGAATGAAAGTGGATTACGGCTGGATGCATCCATAGTGGTCGATTCGGGCGAAATCAAGAACACGCATCATGTTGCCGCCCTGGTAGGATTCGGGGCGTCGGCCGTATGTCCTTATATAGCACTGGAGTATGCCCGATTTTCGCAGGATAAAAAGCTCCTGAATATGGATCCATCCCAGCGTGAGGCGAATGTAATCAAGGCTTTCGAGCAGGGATTGCTGAAAATCATGGCGAAAATGGGTATTTCAGTAGTACGTAGTTATCAAAGTTCGAAGTTGTTCATTGCGATTGGAATTGGTCCCAAAATGACAGAAACCTATTTCCCGGGATTGAGATCTCCAATTGGTGGCATTGAAATCGAACAACTGGCCCAAATGATTGATACCAACATGGATTTAGCTGCCAGATCGGTATCCGAGGATAAGCTTTTGAAATCTTACTTCTATAAAGAGCACAACAAGGGCCTGGAGGGGGAAAAACATTCAATGACCAATTCACGAAGTAAGATCATTCACACACTGGTACGTGAGACGCAAACGGATCTGCAATCCATTGAGTTGTATCATGAATATCTGAAGGCTGGATTGGATGATGAACCGGTAAACATTCGCCATTTACTGGCTTTGAAAGAAACAGATACCTCTATCCCACTTGATCAGGTTCAACCAACCCGTGACATACTCAGAACCTTTGGGTCTGGAGCGATGTCGTTTGGAGCAATCAGCGCAGAGTCTCAGCGTGATATCTTCGAGGCTATGAAGGAGATTGGTGGCCGATCGAATAGCGGTGAAGGTGGGGAAAACCCGTTCTACTATACCAATGGCATCAGTGCAACTGCCAAACAGATAGCCTCAGCCCGATTTGGAGTAACCGCCGAATATCTCATAGCCGGGGATGAGTTTCAAATCAAAGTTGCCCAGGGAGCTAAACCAGGTGAAGGCGGGCAGTTAATGGGAGTAAAAGTCGATGCGTCGATTGCCAGGGCCCGACATGCTAATGAAGGTGTAGATTTGATTTCACCACCTCCCCTTCACGACATCTACAGCATTGAAGATCTGAAAGAACTGATTTATGAGCTCAAGCAACTAAAACCTGGAGTAAAGGTGAATGTGAAGTTAGTATCTGGTGCCAACATTGGAACGATAGCCATGGGTGTAGCCAAGGCAGGTGCAGATATTATTCATATATCAGGTGGTGATGGTGGTACCGGAGCTGCTTCGTTGAGTTCTATGCGTCACGCCGGACTTCCATTCGAATTCGGCCTGGTTGCAGTGCATAAGACTCTGATTCAAAACAATCTGCGAAAAAATGTCATCCTGCGCACGGATGGAGGCCTTCACACGGGTAAGGACATCGTTATGGCAGCCATTCTGGGAGCTGAGGAGTTTGAGTTTGGGAAATTACTTTTGGTGGCTCAGGGTTGCGTTATGGCTCGAATCTGTGAGAAGAATACCTGTCCTACAGGTATTGCCACTCATGATCCAAAGTTCAAAGCCAAATATAAAGGCACTAAAGATCATGTTGTTAAACTGTTGCATTTTCTTGCTGAGGATGTTCAACGTTATCTCAGCAGGATTGGATTCAAATCCTTGGATGAGGTTCGTGGCCGGACCGATCTGCTACATGCCAATCCCAAGCACACCGAGTTGATTCGCAACAGAAATATCGATCTGGGTTACTTCCTTAGAGAACGATCGGACGACAACTCGGTCCGAACGGAATTATATTTTGAAGGCATCAGTGTGTTGAATGAACAAATCGTTCAGGACTTCAAAGAACTTATTGACCATAAAGGATCGTTTCAAAAAACCTATCCAATCCATACCACCGACAGAGCTGCTACTGCTACGTTAGCTGGTCTGATTGCAGGGAAAGTTCGCCAAAAACGCCTGAAATTGATTCAAGCAGGAACGCCAACATTTGAGGGATTAGATAGCGGAGTTCGGGCACAACTTTATTTCACAGGAAGTGCTGGGCAGGGATTTGGTGTTTTCATGACGGATGGAATGACTCTTGAATTGGAGGGTGAAGCAAATGATTCGGTTTGTAAGGGAATGTCGGGGGGATTAGCCGTAATTAATCCATCCAGGTATGCACAGTTTAGACCGGAGGAGAATTCGATTATTGGAAACTGCGCTTTATACGGAGCAACCGGAGGAACTTTGTACGTCCATGGCCTTGCAGGCGATCGTTTTGCAGTTCGGAACTCAGGCGCAACCGCTGTGGTGGAAGGTACCGGACTCCATGCCTGCGAGTATATGACAAACGGGAAAGTGGTCATATTGGGTCAAACATCCAGTAATGTGGGTGCAGGCATGACAGGGGGAGTTGTTTATCTGTACGGGGATCAGACAGAGCACATTAATCATACATACATTGCAGAAGCTCCCATCTCAGATAGTGAATATCTTGAACTTCGGCAGCTACTGGAAGACTTCGGATCGAAAACAGGGAGCAACCGGGTTGGTTCAATCCTGAAAGGATGGAGTGACTTGAAAAGTGGGTTTCGGAAGTACTTGCCTATAAAAGAACTTAACAAAGAAGTCAGTGAGTCCCTTAGTGATTCGAACCATCAGGCTGCATGAAGATAAGTGGATGATACAAGTTCCGATTCCGGTGAACGGTCTGGAGCTTTCCTTGACTGTTCACCGACATACTGAGACCACCATGGTTGATTACTCGAGGTATCTTTTTAGCAGACCGTCGTAACTATCAATTCGACGGTCTCTGAGATAAGGCCAGGCCCGGCGTTGAGTATCAATTTTACTTAGATCACATTCTGCCAGCAGGATTTCCTCATCCTGACCTGCACGTGCGAGATATTTACCAAAGGGTCCACAAACAAACGAGTCACCCCAGAAGGTAATTTGATCTTCTGTTCCCACTCTGTTCACACTGGCAACATATACCCCATTTGCAACGGCATGGCTACGCTGTATGGTTTCCCATGCTTCCATAAACTCGGTTCGAATTGCTTGATCTTCGTCGGGTAAAGTCCCAATAGCAGTGGGATAAAACAAAATTTGAGCACCTTTTAATACGGTCAGACGTGCAGCTTCGGGAAACCACTGGTCCCAGCAGACCAGAACGCCAATTTTACCAAACCTGGTATCAAATACCTTGTATCCCGTATCGCCTGGGGTAAAATAGTACTTTTCAAAAAAACCCGGGTCGTCTGGAATATGCGACTTACGATACAACCCGAGCATGGACCCGTCGGCGTCGTGAACAACAGCTGTGTTATGATACAGTCCTGGTGCTCGTTTCTCAAACACCGAGGACACAATCACCACGCCCAATTCTTTTGCCAATTCAGCTAACTGCTCTATGGACTCCGATGGGATTTCAACTGCCAGATCAAAGTACTTCTCGTCATACTGCTGGCAAAAATACAGAGATTGATAGAGTTCCTGTAAACAGATGAGTTGTGCACCCATTGAAGCTGCCTGACGTATTTTTGTTAGCGCTTTTTGATGATTTTCTATTGTATTGTCCGTACAGGACATCTGAATCAATCCAAGTATGACTTTTGCCAATTTTATCAAAGTTTTGTTACTGTTTCAGTAAAAAATACGTGTTTTTACACATAAAACCATCCGCAGCATTCCGTACCTTAAAGAACCTCGACGAATGCTATCAAGTGATTTACATTTTTTGACCACGTAGCTTTGCGAATCAGAAAAGCGGTTCCAATTTAGTTTGATTATGGCCGAGTTACTACCGATTTTCAGGTTTATGGTTAACAGAGAGGCTATATTATGAAAGCTGATATTTAAGTGATATCAGCCAAATATTATTAACGGAGAAGTAACATGATGAACAATACCCCGACTAAAAACAAGCGACTATTGGAATGGGTTAATCAGGTAGCCGACCTTTGCAAACCCTCTCAAGTAGTCTGGTGTAATGGTTCCCAGGAAGAATACGATCGTTTGTGCCAGGAATTAGTTGATGCCGGAACATTTATTCGCCTGAATCCGGAAAAACGTCCGAATAGTTTTGCCTGTTTTTCCGACCCATCGGATGTGGCCCGCGTCGAAGACAGAACCTATATCAACAGCCTTCGAAAAAACGATGCCGGACCAACGAACAATTGGGAAGATCCGAAGGAGATGAAGAAAAAACTCAACAAGCTGTTTGACGGAAGTATGAAAGGTCGAACGATGTATGTGATTCCATTTAGTATGGGACCTATTGGTTCGCCTATCTCTCAGATTGGAGTAGAAATTACCGACTCGGCATATGTGGTTGTGAACATGAGAATCATGACCCGTATGGGACAAAAAGTGCTTGACACCTTGGGTAGCGGTGAATTCGTGAAGTGTCTTCATTCACTGGGTGCACCCCTGGAGCCCGGACAAAAAGATGTCAAATGGCCGTGTAACCCAGATGTTAAATACATTTGTCATTTCCCTGAAGAGCGTTCTATTATGTCCTATGGTTCTGGCTATGGCGGTAATGCGCTGCTGGGTAAGAAATGTTTTGCCCTGAGAATTGCTTCAACTATGGCCAGGGATGAGGGTTGGTTAGCCGAACACATGCTCATACTGGGTGTTGAGTCTCCCAAAAAAGAAAAAACCTATGTAGCAGCTGCCTTCCCCAGCGCTTGTGGAAAAACAAACTTTGCCATGCTCATCCCTCCTAAGGAAATGGGAGACTGGAAGGTTACCACAGTGGGCGATGATATTGCGTGGATAAAACCGGGTCCGGATGGGAAATTATATGCGATCAATCCTGAATATGGATTCTTCGGTGTAGCACCTGGTACCAACGCGAAAACAAATCCCAACGCGATGGCTTCAATCGTTCGTGACACAATTTTCACGAACGTTGCCATAACTCCAGATGGAGACGTCTGGTGGGAAGAAATGACCAAAGAAGCCCCGGATGGATTGATCAACTGGCAAGGGCAGTCACACGACAAAACTTCCGGAAAACCAGCAGCTCACCCCAATGCCCGATTCACTGCTCCAGCGACCAACTGTCCTTCGATGGATGACCGTTGGGAAGACCCAAGTGGTGTTCCGATAAGTGCATTCTTAATGGGTGGACGCCGTGCTACCACAGTTCCTCTTGTGTACCAGACTTTCAACTGGAATTTCGGGGTTTATGCTGCAGCAACCATGGGTTCCGAGATGACAGCAGCTGCATTTGGACAACTGGGTAAAGTCCGCCGGGACCCGTTTGCGATGCTTCCATTTATGGGATACCATATGGCAGACTATTGCAATCATTGGCTTCAGTTTGGTCGAACACTTCCAAATTCACCGCGTGTATTCGTCGTTAACTGGTTCCGCAAAGATGAAAACGGAAAGTTTATGTGGCCTGGATTCGGTGAAAATATGCGGGTTCTAAAATGGATTGTTGATCGTGTACGGGGAAGAGCATTCGCGGTTGAATCCCCACTTGGTTGGATGCCTCGCTACGAAGACCTTGACTGGTCCGGACTTGAGGATTTCACTCGGGAAGACTTCCAAAAACTGATGTCGGTCGACAGGGAAGCATGGAAGGATGAATTATTAAGTCACGAAGAGTTATTCAGTAAACTCTATGACAAACTTCCTAAAGAGTTCTTCTATACCCGCGAATTATTGCTCGCCAGTCTGTGGAGATCTCCCGAACACTGGGAATTAGCTCCTGAACGATTGAGTTAAGCACTGATTAGATATCTGAGGAGGCTGTCCGCGAGGCAGTCTCCTTTTTTTATGGAATGTGATTTAGGATTCTGCCAATGCGCTGAGTTTTTCCAGATTGTCGGCCAGTTGAAGTGCTTTAATGACATCCTCGATGTTTCCTTTCATGATTTCATCAAGGTTGTAGAGCGTAAGACCGATTCGGTGGTCGGTCAACCTACCCTGCGGATAGTTATATGTGCGGATTTTGGCGCTTCTGTCCCCGGTTGAGACCTGGCTTTTTCGCTCTGCTGCACGTTCTTTTACCTTTTTTTCATACTCCATGTCATACAATTTTGTCCGGAGCATGACCAGTGCTTTGGCACGGTTTTTTATCTGAGAACGCTCCTCCTGACACTCCACCACCACCCCGGAAGGTAGGTGACGGATACGAATGGCAGAATCTGTTTTGTTGATATGCTGACCTCCTGCACCTGTAGCCCGAAAGGTATCTACTTCAAGATCAGCGGGATTGATATGAATATCGACTTCTTCGGCTTCTGGAAGCACTGCAACGGTAGCTGCAGAGGTGTGAACCCGCCCCTGAGACTCGGTTTCGGGAACTCGTTGGACTCTGTGCACCCCACTTTCATATTTCATCCTACCGAAGATTCCGGTTCCTGACAGACTAAACACGATTTCCTTGAAGCCGCCCTTTGCCGCTTCATTCAGACTCAGAAGCTCGAGTGTCCATCGCTGGGAATCTGCATAACGACGGTACATACTGAATAGGTCACCGGCAAAAATTCCAGCTTCATCTCCACCTGTACCAGCACGAATTTCTATGATGGCATTACGTGTGTCCTCAGGATCAGCAGGAACCAGCATCATCTTGATATCTTCTTCGAGTTTAGCTGATTTTTCTTCCAAAGGTCCGATTTCTTCTTTTGCCATGGCCTGAATTTCTGGATCCATTTCACTGGCAATCAGTTCTTTGTTGCCTTGGATCTGATTTCTGGTACGCACAAGCTCATCGTAAATCTTCATGAGATTACTGAGCTCACTATGTTCCCTACTCATGTCGGCAAATCGCTTCTGGTCACTGTAAATTGAAGGATCACCAAGAGCCACGGTCAGTTCTTCGTGGCGGGATTTCAATTGTTTAAGCTTATTGTCGATATTCATGGGTAGTTTTTTGAAGTAAAAACTGAATCAGAGCCGATTATTCTGTAATTTTGCAAGATACGGAATTTCAGACTTCGCATCATCAACCAAGCTCTTAACATGAAACGTAATCCGCTGCAAGCTGGCTTTACTCTCGGATTTATTGGAGGCGGGCAACTGGCCAGGATGTCGGCGTTACAGGCATTCAGATTTGGTATGAACGTTGCTGTGTATGCAACTTCATCCGCAGTTGAGCCTGTTGAAAACCTTACGCCAACTCGTTTCCGGGGTGGATTAAACGATGTGGACAATCTCACTGAGTTTGCTAATGCCTGTGATGTGATTACACTGGAAAATGAATTTGTTGACGCGGATGTGCTAACTGAAGTCACTCAAAGAAGTGGAACACCGATTTTTCCATCGCCGCACTCATTTGCTTTGATTGGAGATAAACTCACCGAAAAGCGTACGTTTCAATCTTCAGGTATACCAGTGACTCCGTTCAAGGAAATCAAAAGTACCGATGATCTCATCGATTTTGGTAATGAGTATGGCTGGCCGTTCGTCCTGAAATCCTCAAAAGGTGGCTATGACGGATATGGTAACACAACAGCTGCTGATTTGGGTAAGGCTATGGCAGGATTTGATCGACTGGGTGGTAACTCAGGACAACAAATCATTGCCGAAGCATTCGTCCCGTTCACGATGGAATTGGCTGTGATGGTGGCTCGAAACAAAACAGGTATCCAGGTCTATCCTTGCGTAGAATCCATTCAAAAGAATCATATCTGCAAAGAAATTATCGCTCCAGCCAGAATCCCAATCGAACTACAGGCACAGGCTCAGGAGCTTGCCCGTGCAGCTGTCGAGGCGATCGATGGAATCGGGGTTTTTGGATTTGAGTTTTTCCTCACTCACGATAACTTGATCGTCCTTAATGAGTCCGCTCCCAGACCCCATAACTCAGGACATTACAGCATGGAAGCCTGCATCACTTCACAATTCGAAAATCATATACGAGCAGTTTGCGGACTTCCATTAGGCAATACCGATATGATCGCACCTTGTGCGGTGATGGTCAATATTCTGGGTAAACGCAATGGTGAAGCCCGTGTTGAAGCTGCTGAAACGATTCTTGCTTCCAAGAATGCGCATCTGCATGTCTATGGAAAGTCTGTGAGTAAGATCGGTCGGAAAATGGGTCATATCACCGTACTGGGTGCAACTCCAAACACAACACTTGAAATGGCGAAATCACTGGAAAACGAAATCATTTTGTAGATATGGATACAAACAAGATTCAGGTTGGAATTGTAATGGGCAGCGATTCGGACTGGCCGGTAATGAAAGCTGCTGCAGATGTATGCTCCGAATTTGGCGTGCCTTTCGAAGCTAAGGTGGTTTCTGCTCACCGTACGCCTGATGATATGGCTGAGTATGGAAAATCGGCAGCAGGACGCGGACTCAAAGTGATCATTGCAGGTGCTGGTGGGGCAGCCCATTTGCCCGGAATGCTGGCATCTCATACCACGCTCCCTGTTATAGGGGTTCCGATTGAAACAAAACACCTCAAAGGAATGGACTCCTTATTGTCCATAGTACAGATGCCAAAAGGAATTCCAGTCGCAACGGTGGCCATCAATAATGGACAGAATGCCGGACTACTTGCCATCCGTATACTTGCAGCATATGACGAAACAATCAGCTCAAGACTCATCGAGTATCATATCAGAATGGCAACCGACTCCAGAGAAAAAAGCAAGAATCTAATCTGATCAAAGAAGGCCTCAAAAGAGGCCTTCTTTTATTTTTTCGAGTCGGTGTGTAGGTCAACTGAATGCTTCTTTGATCCGGGTGAAAAAACCTTTGCTCCGGTCGTGTTTTTTGGAGGGATCAAAATTCTCTGAGGCTCTAAGCTTTTCTAACATTTCACGTTCAGCTTTCGTGACCTCTTCGGGCAGGTACACATTGATTCGTACGTATTGGTCTCCAATATGGTTACTGTTCAGTGATTTAATCCCTTTCTCACGCATGCGCAGAAGCTTTCCAGGTTGAGTACCTGTGTCTACACGTAATTTCGCTTTACCTTTAAGGGTAGGTACTTCGATTTCGGTTCCGAGGATTGCATCTGGAACGGATACCTGGGCATCGTAGAAGATATCATCACCTTTTCGTTCAAAAAACTCATGTTCGATTTCATCAATGATAACGATCAAATCGCCTGCTGGCCCACCACGAAGTCCGGCATTTCCCTGTCCACGAAGCGTCAGATAGTTTCCTTTCCCAACTCCGGATGGGATTTTCACTTTGACGGTCTCTTCACCTTTTACTCTTCCTTCTCCGCTGCAGGACTTACAACGGTTCTTGATAACCCGCCCTTCACCGTGGCAGGTTGGACAGGGTTGTACGTTCACAAACTGTCCGAACATGGTTCGGCTAACCTGACGAACTTCACCCATCCCATTACACGTAGAGCAGGTCATGAAATCATCGCTGGTCTCGGCGCCAGTTCCGGAACAACTGTCACATTTGATGAACTTTTTGACCTTGATCTTCTTCTCGACGCCGAAGGCGATGTCTTCGAGGGTCAGTTTCAGATTCAGTTTCATATCGTCACCCGGGTGGCCAGCCTGACGTCGACCTCCGCGTGACCTCCCCCGCCCGCCCCCGAACAAATCCTGACCAAAAATATCCCCGAATTGCGAGAAAATATCCTCCATCGAGAATCCCTGGAAGTCTGGCTCACGGAATCCACCAGAATGTAATCCTTGATGTCCGTACTGGTCGTAACGAGCTCGTTTGTTTGGATCTTTGAGCACGTCAAAGGCTTCTGCCGCTTCTTTGAAGAGTTTTTCGGCATCAGGATTGTCCTTGTTCCGGTCTGGATGGTACTCCATTGCCTTTTTACGATATGCTTTTTTTATATCTTCGGCGTTGGCAGATTTTGACACACCCAGTACTTCGTAATAATCGCGTTTTTGGCTCATATTTTATTCGCTTACAATCACTTTAGCGTGGCGGATCACCTTTTCTCCCAGTTTATAACCAGGTTCGAGAACCTGAACAACGGTATTAGACGCTACCCCCTGATCTGGGGCAGGAATACGCATCATGGCATCATGTAGATTCACATCAAAGGGAATACCAGCCTGGGAAATGGATTCTACCCCATAATTAGTAAGTATAGAACCAAACTTCTCAGACACCAGGGTTACACCTTCAAGAAACGCATCGGGTACATCCTGCCCTTTTGCAGCCCCCAATGTTCGTTGAAGATCATCATTTACGGGCAAAAAAGCTTTCAGAGCTTCAATTTTGGCCTCATCGATGAGTTGTATTCTTTCACGCATCATTCTTTTTTTCACGTTTTCAAACTCAGCGGTACGACGAAGCAGTGTATCTTTTGCCGCTTCCAATTCAGATTTTACGAGTAGTAAGTCTGATTCCAGCTGTGCGATCTGATCACCGTTTGTGTCATTGCTTGATTCGTTCTGTTGAGCCACATCAGGTGTTTCCATGAGTTCAGTCTGAGTATCATTCAACTCAGCATCCGTATTCAATGTGTTTTTTTTCTTGTTCTTCATAGTTAAATCGTATCGAATGTTACTTTGTTAAAACGGGTGGCCAGTTGCTCGACAAGGGAAACCATACGCGGATAATTCATGCGTTTGGGGCCAACTAATCCAATTGATCCTGAGACCGTTCCGATAGAATACTTTGTTGACACTACGCTACATTGTTCAATCTGTGTCAATTTCGTTTCAGTCCCAATCCGGACACGCACTTCATTGTCGGCGGGGATATCATGCTCGAAGAGGTGAATGATCATATCTTCATCCTCAATGAGTTCAACAATACTTCTGTATTTGCTTAAATCGTTGAATTCAGGTTGCATAGCCATATACTCTGCCCCGCCAAAATGAAATTTCCTTACCTGCTGGTCATCAAAAATAGTATCAGCAGAATCGATAAAGATCCTGATGAGTCCGGTGGTGTCTGAATGCTCAAATTCCTGTAGCATTTCGCGGATTTGACGGGCGATTTCAGATAACTTCCTGCCCTGAAGTCGTTCGTTCAGCATACCGGAGACCCGATCGAGATCTTTTCTGGAAATTTCAGACTGTACTTCAATACTAATCGTTTTCGTGATCCCACTTATAATGGTCAACACAATCATGAGTCGGGTTGAGCTCAGAGAAATCAACTCCAGCCTATGAAAAATACCATTACCTAATTTGGGAGCGATAACAACCGCCAACAGATTGGATAGTTTGGCTAATAACCGTGCGGCGGTTACCACAGCATCATCAATATCGGCGTTGAGTTGGGCGGAAATCTGGTCCAGAGCGCGCTGTTCGGTTGCACTGAGTCGGGTTAATCGCATGAGTGAATCGACATAAAACCGGTACCCCATTTCAGTTGGGATTCTTCCTGCAGAGGTGTGAGGGTGATCCAAAAAGCCTTTTAACTCGAGGCTATTCATCGCGTTACGTATGGTCGCAGAACTTACGTTCAGCCTGTGTGCATCCAAAAGCGTCTTGGATGCTATCGGGCTTGCGGTCTTGATGAAATCCTGGATGATAAACTGCAGGATTTCCCTCTCACGTGCATTAAGTTCAGGAAATTCGGTCAAACTCATACGTGTTTCTTGTTTCATTCAGCTTGGCAATGTACGAAAAATAGTGCTAAATGTCATCCGGACTACCTGTCGAAACGAGGTGGTATCGTGCAGAATACAGAACGGCTCCCACCCGTTAACCTACCTTTTCATGCATAAACTCGATCATGTTACCATCGGGATCCGTGATAAATAAAAATCTCCCATTCTTTCGGTTGGCCGGACCTGTGATGATGGTTACATCATGGTCGCGGAAATACTCGGCCAGCTCATCGATTTTGTCGGGAGATGAGACCGTGAATCCAAAATGGTCAACCCGGTAATCTTTGGATGCATTATCATAGGCTGTTTCCGCCTCTACAATAACCAGTGAATCGGTGCCAATGCGATAAACGGTCATACTCTGACCCATTTTCCGTTCGATGGTGAATCCCAGCAGGTCTGTGTAAAAAGCCTCTGCCCGTTTGATGTCGTTGACACGCAGTGTCAAATGATTAATACCGGTAGCGATAAATGGTTTCATGGGTTAGGTTTCCTAATAGTAATTTAGCGTCGAAAATGGTTGAACTTAGCTGATTAGTCCGATTTTTGATATAAAAATTGGTATACTTAAACGTTTTTTTGAACCAAAGAATTTCACGTGGCTACATTATACGTCATTGGCACGCCAATTGGTAATTTAAGTGATGTTTCGACCAGGATGTCGGAGGTGTTGAATCATGTAGAAGCGGTGGCTTGTGAGGATACCCGAACCACTGGATTCCTGATGCAGCACCTGGGATTAAAGAAACATCTTATCTCCTTTCACTCACACAACGAACATCATCGCATTGCACAGATCATGGAGCTGCTGGAGTCTGGCAAAGATATCGCATTGGTTTCCGATGCTGGCATGCCAGGGATTTCGGATCCCGGATTTCTCGCTGTCCGTGAGGCGCATCTTCGTGGTATCCAGGTGATTGTGATACCGGGTCCAAGTGCTGCCATCACGGCTCTCGCTGCTAGTGGACTCCCCAGCGACCGGTTCACCTTTGAAGGATTCCTTCCCCAAAAAAAGGGGCGAAAGACTCGGCTCGAAGCACTCAGAAATGAAGACAGAACCATGATTTTCTTTGAAAGTCCGTATAGGATTCTAAAGCTGATTCAGGAGTGTGTAGCTGTTTTTGGTCCCGACAGATTGGCCTGTTTTGGAAGAGAATTAACCAAGAAATTTGAAGAAAACCGTCGAGGAACACTCACTGAGATTCAAAACGATTTGAACAATCGACCTTCAATTAAGGGTGAATTCGTATTGATTGTAGCCGGAAACACCTATCAGGATCCATGAAAACATTTGATCAATATCCCATCATATGGTCGGCGGCAGCAGGTCTGTTCCTAGGGCTGAGCTTTTCCCCATTTGATGTATTTATCGCATTATTTCCTGCTTTTGGCATACTCCTTTACCTGGCACAGAGCACCGATTCTTTTCGACGAGCGATGTACCTGACTTTCCCGGGAGTGCTAGTCTGGAACATTGTTGCGTCGTACTGGCTGATGTTCGCTACGATTTCTGGTGGTATTGCAGCGATTTTGGCTAACTCTGTCATTATGACGCTACCTCTTGCAGTAGGTGGTCAGTTTATCAGAAAAAACTGGAATCCCATGTTAACGGCAATTCTGGTTGCAGGTGCCTGGGTTGGGTATGAATTCCTGCATTTCAGATGGGACCTGGCATGGCCATGGCTCATTGCAGGAAACGCTATGGCCAATTATCCTCAACTGATACAGTACGTATCTGTTTCAGGCGTTTTGGGCGTTTCTTTCTGGATACTCAGTGTTTCCACCCTGGTCACGCTGTTGCTTCGTGACCGGTTTTCGGTGTTGAATAACCTACGGAAAATGGTGTATGTGATCGGCTGGATCTTCGCCCTTCCAGTGATATCACTATGGATGTACTTCACAACCGATTTCGAGTCACAAACGTCTATACCAGTTGTCGTAGTTCAGCCGAATTATGATTCCTATCTTCCAAATGCCGGCTATCCAGACGTCGACACTCCACTTCGGGAACTGATCGCCATCACAGATTCAGCAATGACTTTCGGGACCAGATTCGTTTTTTGGCCTGAAAATGCCGTTCAGGCTGACATCCACGGAACGACCACCCGTTATCCATCGGTGCGCATGATAGAAGCTGCCAGATTCTGGAATACCACCCTGGTCACGGGGGCAACCTGGTATCATTATTACGACAAAGATGGCATCATTCCGCCTTACTCACGCTATACCTCAACCGGCGACCCATACAATATCTTTAACGCTGCCCTGGCGTATTACCCAGACCAACGCATCGAAACCTATGAAAAAGCCAACCTTGTGCCTATCGTCGAGCGCCTTCCATTCTACGGATTTTTAACTACCATACCTGGTGTGCAGTGGATTCGCTGGATGGGATATGGCAAAGGATCAGAGGTAGTGAATTTTTCTTCTGATGGGATTTCATCGCCTGCTCTGATCTGTTACGATAGTGTATTCCCCGATTGGGTTCGAAAACATGTGAAAAAAGGCGCTGATTTCATCGCAGTGATCACAAACGACGGGTGGTGGGGTGATACCAGCGGTCATACCCAACATTTCGATTTTGCCCGAATCCGAGCTATTGAAACGCACCGAACGGTGGTCAGGAGCGCAAACAACGGAATCAGCGGAATGATTCTGGCAAATGGAAAAGTCGCCACAAAAACGGAGTACTGGACCCGAACAGCTTTGAATCTTGAAGTGCCACTTCACTCAAAAATTACACTATATACTCGCTATGGGGACTGGATAGGATGGCTTTCACTCTTTTTCGTTATCGCCGGAATACTCACCCTCATTGATTTCAGACGTATTAAGTCGAACGAATCGATACAATAATGTTAAAACGGATATCCTGAGTTACTCTTGGGAAGACTCCGGTTGAACGTGGAATCAATCGGGAATACCTGTACTCAAAATTTGCTTTCACCGACTGGGAAAACTGGTATCCAATCAGAGGGGCGATATTAACGCGCACATCACCTCTCTCGTTGGGATTACCAGGAGTATATTGCATCACATCTTTGATCAATTGGTCAACTGGGACCGAAAGTACATCCTGAACATCCTGATTCAATCGATACGTGAGCGTTTTGTCCTCGATATAGCTCACAGAAAGACTCATATCGAGCGTATTCTGAAGTCGTTTGAAAAACGGTAAGGTGAACCCACGTTTCGAGAAACGGGCAGTAAATTGGATTTCATTGGAATTACGCTCGATCACATTGGTATTTGACAATGAAAACGAAGTGAGTTTCGAGCTTTTGTATTGTAAATCGGTTCCCAATCCTGAGCGCCAGGTTAACTGAAGGCCAATTAATGGATTGAACTGACGATCCACATTCACCGATCCAGGTTGATATTCGGGTCGTTCATCAAAGACCCGATAAGGCCCGACCTGTCTGGTGATCTCGGTTCCAAAATCGGGGTTATAATCCCATCCAAGTCTGAATCTTCCAACATAGGAATGTTGCAACGTTGCACGGCTGAGCATACCTGATATGAACGGAAGACGTTTCTCCCATCCTGCCCAGGTAACTCTCCAGTTTGGAAGTGGTAATGGTGCCAGTCCGACACTTCCTCGACCTTTTTTGGGTCCAAAGAGATACGCTGAGCGGAAGTCTTCTTGCAAAGATCGTGGACTGAGGATAGTACGCCCGTCATTGTTACCGGTCTCATCACGAATCTCATTGGATGGACCAAGGTCATCAAATGCTGTTTGAAGCTGGTTTCTGAATAAATCAAGGTATCCTCCTCCAAAAGCCCATACGCTGGAGTTTATGGATCCTCGCCGGCCGATTTGTGAGGTGACATCCTGTTGTCCGACCGTTAATGCAGCGTTTACATTTCGTTCCCAGGCGTTGTTCCAGTCTAAAGCAATCGTGATGTCCCTGATTGGTTGAATGGTTGACCGTAGCGATATGTTATCGCTAACGCGATAGTTCTGAGACAAGGAGAAGGTAAGATTGGGATCCATACTTCGAATCAACTGGTCAGGAGATATCTCACTGCTCCATCCCACGCGATACCCAAAACTTGGAGAAAAGGTACCGGTTTCATCATCCCAAAAAAGATCCCATAACGATGATCCTCCTGCGTAACCTTGTTGCGCAGATTGGACCGAATGAGAGTAGGTCATATCGATGTTTTGCACACTGAGGGCAGAAAGTAGCAGCCTTCTGGAATAATATTTGATATGATCACCAAAAGTGTTCGATTCAGTAGTGCTATTGTTTGTTGTAGGACGAGCGTTATTTTGTTGCTGACGGGTGTTGGATCGGCGAGTCCGGGCCTGTTCTCTGACCCTTCGTTCGGCTTCATCGGCTTTAAATGCACTATCGTAAAGTGGTATTTTCCGAAGCAGATCTTGAATTCGAATCGATGGATTCTGATCCAGGGAGTAGTTATTGGTCAGATTTGCTCCCAAACCAGACCCGAGTGCGGAATTCACCCAACGGAATCCACCCCGATACGACGCACTGTAGTTAAGCCAACTCAGATTCCTGTACTTGTTGATGCGCGGACGAAATGCGGCAGTCCAGTTTTCTTGATAATCACTCCGGCGGGGATTCACTGATTTATCTGAAAACACGTCCTGAAAAACGTCGAAGGAATTACGGATGGTATACAGATCTGAATCTGGAATGGAATCCTGGGCAATCAGGGCAAGGTCTGCATTGGTGGTGTTATTGTACGACAAACTCAGTGTTGACAGTACATTGTAATTGATTCCAAACTGGTTTGTGAACTTAAAGACATGTTGCTGGCGAAACAGCGACGGGCTAGTCTGAAAAGCGCGGGTCGCACTTTCCGCGTAATTACGGTTCAACGTCGCTGAAGTGGTGATTGATGAGGGCAAATAGGCAAAGTGAAGTTCATCCAGGTATTTGAGAACCGGTACATTCTGAAGGAAATTGAAGGGTCGAATGGTTCTTACATTTCTGACATTTAACTGGTAGTTGACTCCGGTAGTGTAGTTCCAGTTGTCATTGAACGCCGTTCTGAAATCCCGGGTCGTACCTTGATTGTACACGTAGCTGAATCTGAGATTATCCAGGGTCAACTGTCCAAGCTTACTTCGGGAATACTGTTTTGAAATATTGGAGAGATTCACCGAATAGGTCTCGTTGAAATTTTGTATTTCACGGAGTTTGTCGGCAATAATCTGCTGTTTTTCAGAGTCCGAGTAGGTTTCATTCGCTTCTATCGCCCGTTTGAAATCTTCAAATCGCAAGTCGCCTTCACGAGGCAAAAATCGAGGTGTTTGTACGTTTTGTCGGGTCGACAATGTTAATGGAATGTTCCATCCAAAGCGTTCGGGGACAAATCGATGCAGATTAAAAGTGCCACTCAGGTCGTAGGATAACCGCTCGAATTGCTGGCGATCACCAAGCCTGGAATCAATGGGACCAAAACCGTCTGTTGAACGATTAACAGAGGCATTGAGTGTGGCAAAATCAGCCATGACAACCTGAGCGCGGGCATTTGCGGCCCATCCGGACTGATCTTCGAAGCCTGATACCCGAAGTTCATTAACCCATACCTCGGCATCCAGTGAGGGGGTTCCCATGGTTTGATTGGTTTGTCTGGCTCCACCACCCTGGTAGGGATTACGTAATCCGATCCCGATTTCGGTGATCCGGTTCAATGCAGGTTCTCCCTTAATCGCGATTGTGGCACCCGGCGGTGCATCCCGGAGAATGTCACGACGTTCATAAACCTGAGACGGATCGGCCATGGCTAAGTTTCGAAGCTGTTTGAGTTCGTTCAGCGTGCCCAGAACCAGATTCATACTATTCTCGTCAGGTAGCCAGATCGCTTCTATGTCTTCCTGAACCGCTGATCGTGACCCGGTTGTGTAATTGTACAGGGTATCGGATGGAGTTATGGGTTGGCGATACTCGTAGTAGTTGTTCTGCAGGTCGCTCCCTAAACGTATCACCAGTTCTATATCATCCCGGTTTGAGTACCCCTCACCATGGACAAACATGCGCATGTTAGAATAGTTCGTCAAATTGAGACCCATTGGATACCCTCGTTTGATCAGGCGTAAATCTTCCGATCTTAGATCTTCAACCACCAATCGTAACGATTGTTCATTAGCAAGTATTTCTTGTTGTTGGCCACGGTTAACAGAGCGAATAGCACCTTCAGGTATTCTGTAGGGAATCGGGCGACGATTCGAATTCTCTTCTATATTGATGGTAGAAACCTCAAAAACGGTATTCGTATTACCCTGATTCCCAACTTCTTCAGCTTTACGCCATTGGTTTCCGACCAGTTCAAGCGTTGCAAAGCGAAGTGTAAAAGGCTGCCGATACCCCGTCATCCAAATGCGAAGGTGGGTTACGCGTTGGAGATTCTCAATATTACCGACCTTTTCAATAAATTCCCGCAATGGAATCTGAACTTGATACCAGGTATTCCACTGCTCACCACCGTCTACTTTGTCCACTACGTAATTCTGACCAATCCGTAGTGAAGTAGTATCAGCTGGATTAAAACTAAGTTGATATTGATAGAAAGCGTTTTCGAGGTTTACAACGGCAGGATTCAGCAATCCCTCAGAATCTGGTCGATTGGTAACTGCCCGTTGAGCCCCACTGGTGATCGCATTACCTTCTGGAAAACCATACATTCTGTGAAAGCGCTCATGAAGTGGAAGCCCGCTGGTTTCAGGAGTGTCAAAATAAACAAAATCATCATTTGATGGGTCCCTGCGAATTTTTTCGAGCATATCGGGTTGATCGGAAAAGACCAGCGCCATTTGCTCAAGGAAGTCAGCAAAGAGCACATCCTCACCGGTATTGTCGATACCACCACGGTTAACTGCACCATCCAATCCCGCATCTTCAAGCTGAATAGATTCTGATGAAAACTGCCCATCAAGATCCGGAAGATTACTGAATACATAGCTACGACCGGTTTGATCCACTCTGAGATTTCCAGATCGTTCGGCAATTCCATCTTCCGTATTATTCAGGTTATTGGGTATTACATCTTCAGAAATCACCCCCAAATCAATGTAAATACGACCATCGTAATCGAAAACATCGGCCGCAGTGGGCGACTTCCCATCCGGCAGAATAGCCTGAACCCAAAATTCAAGGAATTCCATATTGTTTTGGGTCAAGTCGTCTAATCCGCTGGGCAATACCGTAGTAAAACCACCCCACATGTCCTGCGGACGCACTGCAGTGATGTCCCTGATGTCTGGATTATAGTTGTAGGGTCCACGTGAGTTGGGATTAAAGTAAATATCCAGTGTTTGCAGGATATTGTCCTGACGCAGAACATCCCTGTCAGGGAACACATCGGTCACCGCTACGGGCAGAGATTCCAGGGTTCTGGCCGCATCAGTGATTCTTCCCAGCGAAATGGGTATGGTGTACCAGGAAAACTGCGCACGCAGATCGTTTCGCGCAGCCCGGGCAAAGACACTTTGGTCTGCAAGCCCTATAGGCGTGGTACCATCATATCCGGGTATTTTGTAGGGTGAGGCAGCGAGAGTCCATCGGCCAGGGCTGAGGAAACTGATCGAAGCCTTCGATCCTTCGAAATCGTCAATGAACGAAAGCCCGAGTTCCTCATCCGGGTACAGGACCCCGCTTTTGATCGATCTTGCCACTGCATTGGTTTGTGAAACACCTGGACGTATCTGTGCAAATTCGCCAGTGAGTGAAATCGATGAATGAGCACGGGTCTGAAGTAGAGGAACAAAATCAATAGCTCTGGTTAACCACGGTGTGTTGAATTTTGCTCGGGCATCGAAACCTACAACAGCATTGTTAATAGGTTCATCTCCAACCGGAATTTTATCCTGAAGTGGTCGATCTTTTTGTCTGAAGTATGTACTACCAAAAGAGACATCAGGATTTAATTTATATTCAGCCCTAAGTCCAGTAAATGTAGTCTGCTGAATCTGCATAAATTGATTACTCTCAAAATCGATGTTGATTTCCTGTCCTGCAGCCAGAAAAGAACGGTTAGTGATAATCAGCATTCCGCCCGTGTAGTCTACTTCGTAATCCACTCCTTCAACAAGTTCCCTGCCATTCGCCCGGACTCGTACAGATCCCTGTACCAACTGAAAACCAAGGAAATAGGTCTCGCTCACACCTCCTTTGGTAATCCCTTTAATTCGGAACAGATTATTTTTGGAACTGTTTTGTGCGTTATTTCGGGTAGTCGTATACAGTTCTGAAAAAACGAGTTGATCAAGAGCCTGAGCCTTCTGATCGGCAGGGAGTGGGCTTTGTTGGATAATTTGTGCCAGTCTGCTACCAAATGGTTCCAGATAGGGGAAAACGATTTTACCATCCCGCGGATCCAGGGTTCCTGTGCCAAAATCGACCAGATTATCCGACCCTAATTGTCCCTGAGAACCTACCCGATCAAGTCCCAGATCCTGAAGCAGTACATTTCCAATACCGGGCAAGTTTTGTTGCTCTATGGTTCCCTGAGTAAACAAAACATCCAGCGTTAATCCCTCTGCCGTCAGGTTGGCACTATTTAGACTATACACATTCCGCATCGTAATGGGCCATGCACGGCTTGATGGGGTTAAGCCAGCGGGACGAAGTAATTTCAGGAATAAGCGCTGGGAATCGCCTTGATTCACGTCCCCAACATAGATAATCTGATCAAACTGGTTTCTGTAGGCAAAGGAAATAGCCAGGGCTTGTCGGGGACCTAACTGATCTCTGAGTGAAAGGTATCCAAGATTGGTGTCTATGGTATAGTCAACTCCTTCAACCAGTGGCCTAAAGATTCCTTCTGCAAACTCATCTGGCTCAACGCCCAGATCAGTTGCCGATACCCCAATTGCCGGATCCCGATATGGTTGCAGAACCGACTGATCAAACTTGTCTAGTGCCTGGTTTGGTGGAAAAAAAGTACCTGAGTCTTCAATGGTTCCATAATCCAGAAGCGCAATAGCCGAACGCTGACCTTCAACAGGTGTTAAGGTTTCGTTCAGGACCCACACTTCAACGTTGGTAATATTGAACAACCTACGTGTAATGGTTGGGTCTGACATGTTCGCTTCAAATTCCTGTCGGGCGAAGAAATCGATGAAAAAGTGACGGTTGTCGTCGTAATTGTTCGGTCGGATTTCAAACGAGGCTTCGGTGGCACCTCCGGTTACGGTCTGTGAATTTCCCTTTCCCTCTTGTTGGGAAACTATTCCGGTTAACTCTAAAGCCCCTAGCTGAAACCGGGATTTGATTCCAAAGAGCGCTCCACCTCCTCGAATGAGTGAATTCCCTGTTTCCATCGATACATTACCAAGCTCAATGGATTTAATAATCTCATCCTCGTATCCAGTGTAAACAATACTCAACCGGTTTTCGAAATTAAACGCGCGTTCGGTGTCCCAGTCGGTGCGAATGTTCAATTTGTCACCTATGGTGCCTTGGATGTTCAACTTAAGGTTCTGGTTGAATGTTGGGTCTATACGTCGTTGTTGATCTGGTGGTACAGCGGGATCCCTGGTTTCCTGAATGGAGACTCCCAGGTTCATGTTTGCCGTGCCCGTGACCCGTAAATTCACCTCCGGTCGACCAAATATGGTGGTAAACGCCGATCGCTGCCCACCAGGTATGTTGATTCGAAAATCTAATAGTCCTCTACGAACATCCTGTCTTCGGCGTGCATCCTGTGCGAGTTTATACCAATTATCCTGAATGCCTTTACGACGCATGGCAATTGTATACTCGTCAAAAGAATAATAAACTTGAGGTGAAAGCTGAATTCCTTTGAACTCGGATACCACAGAGAACCGATTCAGTGAATCGCGCGATACGTCCAGCTGTATCTCATTCAAAACCATCTGTGCCAGGCGCGCCCTATTTCGGGCAGTGAGATTTGGCGTTGGATGAAATCTCGCTCCTCGAATCGGAATCAGAGCTTTAAGGGTGTCCGTTGCAAGGGTATCTATTCGGACAGTATCCGTGGGGATAGGCTTGGTTACGTTAGGAAAAGATGTTCTCGAAGGCAGAAAAGAGATAAAATCAGGCTTTTGAAGGCGGAGAGGTAACACCCCGGATGCGTTCGCTGAAACATCAAAATGAAATGAGCCCGCAGCGGATAGATCACCTATCGAGGCTGCAAAAAACAACGTAATAAGAAACAACTTTCGCGTTACGAAATGCACCGTGTCCGAGTAATGGGTTCTATGTTATATCAATTTGTAGTTGCCAGAGGCAACGCTGTAACAAAGAATCAATAGGCCATGAGATTAAATTGTGGATTCATACGCGAAATGAGTAAGATGTTTCTACCGGTTCATTTTATTGGTTAAATTCAACGCATTGAACCCTATAGACACCAAATCTCGGACTGTAACGAATGATAAGGTGATTTCCGCAGTGCTTCAACACTTTTTTGCCAATTTTATGATCAATAAACTGCAACGCGATTTACTGAAACGACATGTGGGACCATTCCTGTTCTCTTTGCTTTCAATTCTGTTTTTATTGCTGACGCAGTTCCTGATCTTACACATCGACAAACTGATCGGAAAAGGGCTGGATACTCGGGTAATCATCGAGTTGATCGCCCTTCAGCTTTCTTACATGCTGGTTCTTTCGGTTCCGATGTCCATCCTGATCGCTACGCTTATGGCATTCGGACGCTTCGCCGAACTTTCCGAACTCACAGCGATCAAGGCTGCCGGGGTAAAACCGATCCAACTCATGAAACCTGTATTATTTATTGCCTTGATCATTGGATCCTTTCTGGCATGGTTCTCAAATGAGGTACTTCCGGACGCCAACTTCAAAGCAAGATCGCTGTTTCTGGATATCCGCATGAAAAAGCCTGGATTCGATCTGACAGCCAATGCCTTTTACGATGGGATAGAAGGATACACCTTCCTGGCGCGTGACATATCTGCAAAATCAGATACACTGGTTGATGTGACCATATTTCAGGAATCAACTAACGACAGAGATCAGGCAATCATCAACGCCGAATACGGACTACTCACCGGTAATGAACACCAGTTTTCACTCACTCTTGATCTGTATAACGGAACCGTTTACAGGTACCTTAAAAATGAGGATGGAAATCAAAACCGTATCGAAGAGAGTCAGTTTTATCAGCATCGTATCAGATTTGATCTCAGCGACATGAGTTTCTCACGGACCAATCCGGATATTCGGCGACGAGACGACAGAACCATGACCGCCCAGGCAATGAATGTGTACATAGACAGTCTTAATATTGAAATCAATCGTTTAATAGGCACTTTAATCCCTTATCATCAGTCAGTGAATATGATACTCAATGGCTACGACCACATTCGACCAAATCCGACGATTCGTGTGTTCACCGAAATTCAGACAGATGAAGCCAGATTTGGGAATCAACCTCAACGATTTGATCCGGATTCTAACCTGACTGGAATTGCCTATGGCAGAACGGCCTACCTTGAATCACAATCTAACCTGGTTTCCCTGGCTATGAGTAACCTGGAAGCGTACAGAAATCAACTGGATCATACCTTGGTGAACGTACAATGGAGATACGAGCGGATCGCACAATTTGAGGTGGAGATGATCAAAAAAATTGCCATACCCTTCGGTTGTGTCATTTTTGTATTGATTGGTGCACCTTTGGGAATGGTTACCCAAAGAGGTAATCTTGGTTACAACGCAGTTCTCAGTACTGTTTTGTTCACTTACTACTGGATCACAATTATCCAGGGAGAAAAATGGGCCGATCGGTTGTTGATTTCACCTATGGTTGGCATGTGGTTCGGAAATATAACGATCGGATTACTTGGATTGATTTTGTTATACAAGATCAGCACAGAAAGGCGTTTTTCCGACCTTTGGAGGCGCTCTTGAACAAAATGGATCGTCATATACTCTGGAATCTGATTTCAGTAACCCTACTGGTGTTGTTTTTACTGATTCTCATCTTCATCCTGGTCCATTTTTCGGAAAATGTGGACGATTTCACCGACCGTGGAGCTACTTTCAAACAAATTTGGATGGATTACTACATTCCATATATTCCCGAAATCATCCGATTGGTGCTTCCGGTTGCGGTATTTACCGCATGTTTGTTACACACCGGCAAAATGGCTCAACGGCTCGAAATAACAGCGCTCAAAGCGGCCGGAGTCAGTTTATACCGGCTAATGCTTCCATTTGTGATGTTTGCTGTTGTGTCTGGCGGAATTGTGAGTTATCTGGATGGATTTGTTGTCCCGGGTGCGAATAAGCACCGTATCGCATTCGAACGACAATATCTGATGACATCCTCGGACCGGGTGGATACCAATAAAATATATCGGCAAGAGTCACCCAATACCCTGATTAGCATCAATTACTACGCCCCGGATGAACAGGTTGGATACCGAATGCAACTCTTCCGATTTGACAAAACCAAAGTAATCGAAACGATTGATGTTGGCCGAATGCAATATGACGACTCGCTGAGTGTATGGAAGCTGTTTAATGTTACCAGACGAAACATGACGTCAACAGGATACAAGGAAGTCCAGATCGCACAGATCGACACCCTGCTTACCTTACTTCCACGGGACTTGGCCAGAACCACATCCGATGTGTTTCAACTGACGTATCCTGAAATTTTGGAGTATATAGATTCTTTGAAACGCATAGGAGCTGGAAGTGTTGAATTACCGAAAATTCAGTTCTATAGTAAGCTATTTTATCCGCTTTCCATTGTGATTGTCACGATTCTGGGTGTGTCGTTGGCTTCGGTGAAACGCTCAAGCGGCACCGGGTTTATCCTTGGTTCAGGACTTGCCATCAGCTTTTTATATCTTGCTTTAATGAAAATCATCGAGCCATTCGGTGCCGCAGGGAGTATTGACCCACTGATTGCAGCACTGATTCCCCATGGTTTATTCTTCATCATCGCAGTCGGTATTCTCATCAAAACACCCAAATAGTTCATGCCTCCGGAATAGGACCACGGAAATTGAATGGGATTTCAGGTTTATCCTTTGTGTCAATCTTCCCGTGCTGCTCTTCGTATCGCTTAACGTTATCATACAGGGCACCGGAAAGCCTTTTAGCATGATCTGGTGTTAGTATCATTCGTTTGACGACCTTGGCCTTGGGTAGTCCGGGCATCACTGCGATGAAATCAATGATGAACTCGGAAGCAGAATGGGTAATCATCGCCAGATTGGAATAGGTTCCTTGTGCTTCGTCAGCCGATAATTCAATTTCGAGTTGTTTTTGTTTGTTATCCATGTTCTTAGGTCTGGTTAATCCATAAATCCGTTTTTACGCATCCATTCATCATTGTAGATCTTGGACACATATCGGGAACCACTGTCTGGAAGTATCACCACGATAACTTCATTTTCAGATAGGTTATGCTGCTTTGCATAGGTTAACGCTCCCCATACTGCTGCCCCGCATGAACCACCAATGAAAAGGCCTTCCTTTCGAGCCAAATCACGTGTCATGAGCATAGCTTCCTTATCCGGACATTGAATCACCGCATCCACGTACTGAAAATCAATATTGCCGGGGATGATGTCCTCACCGATGCCCTCAGTGATGTAGGGAGCGATTTGAGTCTTGTCGAAGATTCCGGTTTCAAAATAGGATGTATATACTGATCCGATAGAATCGACACCTACCACTTTGATCTGTGGATTTTGCTCTTTCAGATACTTGGCAACCCCGGTTATGGTCCCTCCTGTACCCATCCCTGCAACATAATGGGTTATTTTCCCCTCAGTTTGTTGCCAGATTTCAGGTCCCGTACTCTCATAGTGAGCCTGAGTATTGCTTTTGTTATCGTATTGGTTCGGATAAAAAGAGTTCGGGATTTCAGTACTTAACCTCTTTGCTACGGAATAATAACTGCGCGGATCTTCGGGATCAACCTGTGATGGACACACAATGACTTCAGCACCGAGCGCTTTAAGCATATCCACTTTTTCCTGGCTTTGTTTGTCAGTGGTTGTAAATATACATTTGTATCCACGTTGTGCAGCCACAATGGCCAAACCCATTCCCGTGTTACCACTGGTTCCCTCAATAATCGTGGCACCTTGAGTAATCTTCCCTTCTTTTTCAGCATCTTCAATCATTTTAATCGCGATTCTGTCCTTGATACTGTTTCCAGGATTGAAATACTCCACTTTTACCAGAACAGTAGGTTTGAGGTCTCCAACAACACGATTTAACTTGATTAACGGAGTGTTCCCAATTGTTTCCAGAATAGATGTATACCACATAATGAAATATTTTTTTATTATCGAGGTTAAAATAGTCATTTTCCGGCTGAATAATTTCCACTTGTTGATTCAATTCCATTACAAGTTATTTTAAAATCGTATCTTTGTACCTAAATCAAATCAACTATGTTTCTACCTACAAAAAAACCAAAAGATTACGATTGTGGCTACAATCTGGATCTGATGATCGAAGCCCTTCCACGAATTTATGACCTCGAAGAACGCATTGCTTATGCAAAGCGTATCGTTGGGCTCATCAAACAAAGTCACATCAATTGGGTAGATTCAACCGGAAGCAGCAAAGCCGCCTGGGATCACCTCTTCTCTATGGCCGACTATAATCCACGCGACTATGGAATTCATAATCCATTCGAAACCGGAGAAATCGACGACGCCAGGTAACGAACAGGGAAGTTCTTATGATTCATTGAGTTCCAATCAGTGAAACACTACCCCACTCCCAAATATTTTTTGGTTTGCAACGCATTGAAGTATGGACATTTATGAACTTTCAATTTATATTGAAAGTTCAATATTTACCCCATGATTGATATGCCCCCACATATTTTTGATCTATACAACGACTCCGTCACTACCGATGACCTGACTTCGATGCTCATCGAGACCACTGACCTGATCGATAAAATCTCATTGGTTTGTGGCAGCACACGTTTAACCAACAAAGCACATCTTTTTACCGTCACAATACCATTCGAGCGCATTGATCCACTCGCAGCACTGGAGTTTCTTTCTGAACCAAATGATTTTCAGTATTTCTGGGAACATCCGGACGAAAATCTTGCACTATCAGCCGGAAAAGAAGTAGTCCGGATCAGAACCAATCAAAGAGATCGATTTAGCATCGTCCAGAAACAGATCGATTCCTGGAAACAACGTACCATTTCTTTCAGTAGCCTCACTCACAGTCTATCCGGACTGTATTTCCTGGGTGGGTTTTCATTTCAGGATCAGCCTCAGGTGCACCATTGGAAGAGTTTTGGAACGGCAGCATTTGTCGTCCCTGAATGGATCATTATACGCGACGGACAACTCTCGCTTCTCACGACAGCCGTTAAGGTCAATATCCACCATACGGTATCTTCGCTACTTGATGAGATCAGGAATCTGATCCATGATGTGGTTGAGCGTATCAGATCCTTCAACAGATCCGAGAATAGCAACCCGTACGCTGGTATCAACGAGGCCATTCATCCGGAAGTACCAGGAAGTCATTCAAGCTCAGAACGATTTATGTCGAGTATTCGTGAAGCAAGGGAACGTATCAAAGCCGGAGAATTCAAGAAAATTGTACTTGCACGTGAAGTCACCATGAAGCTGAATGGGAACCCGGAGGCAACCCAAATGCTGAATTATCTCAGACGGGAATATCCAACGTGCTACACCTTTATGATACGCATGAACAAATATGCCACGTTCCTTGGATCAACACCAGAGAAACTGGTCGCCCTTCGTTCCTCGTTCATGTTAACAGATGGTCTTGCCGGAACGATTTCACGCGGTAAAACGGCGACTGAAGACACCATTTTGGAACGAAAACTCCTTCAAAGTGAAAAGGATTTGAGTGAGCATGGCTTTGTAGTGGAGGCTATAGGCAGTCGATTGCGCGACGTCACACACAACATCACTTACCCTGTCCAGCCAGGAATCCGCAAGTACAACAATGTTCAGCATTTGTACACCCCGATTACTGCATCGTTGAATAAGGATGTGTCACCACTCGAAATTCTTGAAAAATTGCATCCAACTCCCGCTGTGGGTGGATATCCCCGAGAGGTAACACTACCCCATATTCAACCACTTGAACGAATAGATCGAGGCTGGTATGCCGGACCAGTTGGCTGGTTGAACACACACGGGCGCGGAGAGTTTTGCGTAGGGATCAGAAGCGGATTATTGATTCAAAATCAGGCCAGGTTCTTTGCCGGTTGTGGAATTGTTAGTGATTCCGATCCGGAAACTGAACTTCAGGAAACCAACCTGAAACTCATACCGATGCTGTCTGCGCTACACCATGCCTGATATCGACCTCCAAAACATTCAGACGTATCACGCTGCTGTTGTGGTCAGGACGTTGGTTGCCAATGGCCTTGAACATGTAATCATTTCACCAGGATCTCGATCTACTCCCCTGACTCTTGCTTTTGCTGCTCATCCTCGAATCACTTCACATGTTTGTATCGATGAGCGTTCAGCAGCTTTTATCGCACTTGGAATCGCCTCCGCCAGTGGAAAGCCTGCTGCACTGGTCTGCACATCGGGTACAGCTGCGGCCAATTACTTTCCTGCGGTAGCAGAAGCACAAAAAGCCGGACTCCCCATGCTGGTTCTAAGTGCTGACAGAGATTTCAATGAAATGAACACCGGGGCAAATCAGTGGATCGATCAGTTGAATCTGTTCGGAAACAAAGCCGTCTTTTTTGCCCAGGTAAAACCGAGGAATAATGACCCACGGGATACCTCCAGACTGGAATATCTGGCACATCAGGCATGGACGGAGTCTGTTCAAAAAGGGGGATGTGCTCACTTGAATTTCCCATTTCGAAAACCACTGGAACCAACAAGTGACTTTTTGAATGACCTTTCGGCCTTCTATCAAAAAAACCTGGGACAGACCTACAGAATCTCAAGCCCAGAGTACGATTTTACTCTGGACCCAGCTGTCTATTCGCTGATTTGCCGTTCTACCGCACCTGTAGTCATCACAACCAGTGGCATCAGATACCCATCGACGATAAATCTTGTTCGTAATTTTAGTGCAGCTGGAGTCCCGATTCTGGCCGAAGCAGGTTCATTGGGTCCCGATTTATCGGCATTAAGCACCTACATCGACGGCGCTAACACCTTCCTCAGGAATTTGGATACATGCAGCGAATTGACACCCGATCTGATCATCCGATTTGGGGACGAACCTGTGGGCAAGGGGTTGCTCAACTTTTTAAAAGTCCATCAACAGGTACCAGTAATACGTTTTAGCGAACGATTATCATGGAGCAACAGTACATTTGCTCCCGAAATCCTGGTTCAGATACCCAAAGGTGCACGTTTTTCCGATTTACACCATCTTTACCCACCTTCAAATCCCTCTTGGTTGAAAACCTGGGTAACTCATGGCGATGTCATTACCAAACGACGTATAGCCCTCTTGTCCGAGGGATTGACACTTCGGGACGGTGATGTATACGGTGTTCTATCAGATTCGATAGAGGAAGGTGAAATTTTGTTCGTATCAAACTCTTTTCCAGCAAGAGACATTGACTCATTTGGTGACAAGAGGCTAACATCTCGGAAAATTTTCATGAATCGGGGTGCATCAGGCATTGATGGATTGATTTCCACTGCCTTAGGGGTATCATTGGTCAGCTCAGCGCCAGTTACATTACTCACCGGAGACCTTGCCTTCATTCATGATTTATCGGCCATCGTTGCACTAAAAAACCTCAAATCACAACTCCGGGTTATTGTAATCAACAACAATGGAGGTGGTATTTTTGAAATGTTACCCATCGCAGATTCCAGCTATTTTGACCCCTTTTTCAGAACCTCACAGCATATCGATGCCCATGCTTTGGCAACAGCCGCCGGTCTTGCTTCCATTAAAGTCACGACGAATGTACAACTGAAAGAAGCCTTGTCCTCTTCACAACGATATCAACTGATTGAGTGTGTGACTGACCAACAGGCATCGATGATGCTACGAAAAGCCCTGTGGGACTGACATGTTTGTTCAAGTTGGCCATATCGAATACCATGTAAGGCTGAACAAAGCTTCGACAGGTACCAAAACCCTGGTAATGATCCACGGTTTTGGTGGTAGCGGCGAGGTATTCAGCCATATTTCCGAGCGTTTACTAGAATCGAACATTTCAACTGTGTTAATTGACTTGCCCGGTCATGGATTGACAACGTCCCCGGCCAATCCACAGTTGTTTAACATTCAGGCACAGATACACCACTTATCGGAGGTGTTTGCAACCCTAAAACTGGATTGCCCGTTGCTGTACGGATATAGTATGGGAGGTAGGATTGCTTTGCGTCTGGCTACCCAAACCCACATTCAGCTCAAAGGACTTATTCTTGAAAGCGCACAATTGGGTATTCTAACGGAATCTGACCGATTGCAGCGAATCCAGGATGACCGAAATCTTGCCAGAAAACTTCGGACTGATCCCGCCTCGTTTTTCAAAAGCTGGAACCGACTTCCATTGTTTCATTCAGGCGGACTTAAGAAAAGCAAGGCTATATTAAAGTTCGAATCGATACAGCAATCTCAGGATTCGGGATTATTATCCATCTGTCTCGAGAGTATGAGCCCCGGCTTGGAGCTACCAATTACGCCTGAACAACTGACACAACTTCCTTATCCCGTTCTGGTACTCACAGGTGTACTTGATAATAAATACGACACCATGTGGAGTGAACTTTCAGGCAAGTATACCGGCATCGATCACGTTCGAATTGCTGATGCCGGACACCGCATCCACCTGGATCAGCCTGACTTGTTGTCAAAAGAATTAATACATTACATCAAATCTCAACACTAAAATCATTAACTATGAACTGGACAACCGTTAAAGAATATCAGGACATCACCTATAAAAAGTCTGAAGGAATTGCCCGGATCGCATTCAACCGACCTGAAGTACGTAACGCCTTTCGCCCACGGACCATATTTGAAATGTATGATGCCTTTGCTGATGCACGCGAAGATACTTCTATCGGTGTAGTATTGCTCACTGGTGAAGGTCCTGCTAAGGATGGAAAGTATGCCTTTTGTTCGGGCGGTGACCAAAAAATCCGTGGAGATGCAGGATACATCGGTGACGATGGCGTACCACGTCTCAATGTACTTGATCTGCAAAGATTGATCAGGACGATGCCCAAACCCGTCATTGCACTGGTTTCCGGATATGCCATTGGCGGAGGACACGTACTTCATGTTATTTGTGACCTGACGATTGCCGCAGATAACGCAATTTTTGGCCAGACCGGTCCCAAAGTAGGGAGTTTTGACGGTGGTTTTGGTTCAAGTTATCTTGCCAGTATCATTGGACAGAAAAAAGCACGCGAAATATGGTATTTATGCCGGCAATATAACGCCCAGGAAGCATTGGATATGGGATTGGTCAACAAGGTAGTTCCTGTTGATCAACTCGAAGCCGAAGGCATTCAATGGGCCAGTGAAATCCTGGAGAAGAGCCCCATTGCAATTCGTTGTTTAAAGTCTGCATTCAATGCAGCCCTTGACGGTCAGGCTGGAATTCAGGAGCTCGCAGGCAACGCCACGATGCTCTACTATATGAGTGAAGAAGGTCAGGAAGGTAAAAAAGCTTACGTTGGAAAACGCAAACCAGACTTCAAAAAATATCCCTGGCTGCCTTGATGGTGTACCTTGATGTTGTCTGGATCAAGTAAATAACCCGACAGCATCTGAATGAAAATCAGGCCAGACTTACAGAACCAGGAAACAGGCTCCTGGTTCTGTTTTGATATTCCTCAGTTTAGTTACGAACTAAACTAAACTGATTGGATTCATTATCCGGTGGCTGAATGAGCTCACGTGTCGAGTCGAAAAGATGTAATTGAATCCGGTATGAAGCATCTGGTGTTAGCTGCGCATCCTGATTGAGTGTTAGAGCAAAGACCAGTTGAATCTCTTCACCTGGACCAACCGGAAGTATTTGCTGATTGAACGAATTACATCGATCGTTTTTGACCAAAACAGGTTCCTGTCCTGTGTTTCGCATCACTACTGCATACCGGTAACTCACACTTCCACAACGGCGAATATAATAGGTTCGGGATGTTGGATTACTGACACGTACATTTATGGGATCACCAACTTTATATTGAATTGCTGCTACCTGCACTTCAATTACAGGTTCAGGAGCTAAAGCACGCTCACATCCGATCCAGCAGAACAGGGTCAGCAGAATAATTGATATGGACTTACGTGATAACAATAGATCAATTCAGGTAATAGATGGCAGCGTTTAAACCAGTGGCAAATAATATCCACATTAGGTATGGAATCTGCAAGAGTCCTGCAATTTTGTTCAACCCATAAAAGCGCCGGATCATCACGATAAGTACGACCAGCAAAAAAACGATACACATCAAACCAAATAACGGACTTCTGAACCAGAAAAACATCCAGCTCCACAGGAAGTTCAAAAACAACTGAAAGTAGAACACATCCATGGCAAGTGTCCGCATCGCGGAGGGGCTCAGTGTGTGGATCAGGAAGGCAGAGACTCCCATCAAAATGTACAATGTGGTCCAAACGGGTGCAAATAACCAGCTGGGTGGATTAAAAAACGGCTTTTCCAGTGTCAGGTACCAGGTATCAACACTACTTTGAGTCGCTATACTTGCTGTAATCCCCACGAGCACCGGCAACATAATAAACCCAGCCAATAACCCAATTTTTTTAAGATTCATATCTAGCTCCGATCAGTTAAATAACTTTTGCATCACAGAAATTACGTTCGAAAGATCCTTATCGTCTACCTGAAAATGAAATGTAGCCCGAATGGTCTCAGGGCCAAACGGTGTCATTCCAATACCATGATCACGAAGTTTTTGAAGTACTTCTCCAACGGGTTGATGAGTGACGTTAAAAAGAACGATATTCGTAAATACATTATTTGTTTCAATAGATATACCCGGTAGGTCTACGATCGCCTGAGCAAACTCACGTGCGCGCCTGTGGTCTTCTAGAAGCAATGGATAATGATTTTCAAAGGCGTAGTCGGCAGCGGCGGCAAGAATCCCGACCTGTCGCATCCCTCCACCCCACATTTTCCTTTTACGAAGTGCGTTTCTTTTCAACTCATTCGAGCACAATAACATGGAACCAACTGGTGCACCCAGACCTTTACTGAAACAAATTGAAATCGTGTCTGCGATTTCACCAAAAAAAGAAAGTGGTAATCCGGATGCAACCGCAGCATTCCAAACCCGGGCACCATCGATGTGTACTGCTACTCCCTTTTTGTCTGCAAGCTCTCTGATCGACAAAAGGTTTTGACTCGAATAAAAAGCTCCGCCGCCCTTATTGGTTGTATTCTCTAGGGCGATAACACTCGTCCGGGGATCCCAGTCGTTATGACCACGAAACCCTGTTTCTATGAGTTGGGGTGTCATGATACCATTTTCGCCACGAAGGGTCATGAATTGGACGCCGGACAAGAAGGGACCAGCGGCCGACTCATAGTTGTAAATGTGGCCTGTCTGATCAATAATGACTTCATCGCCCGGAAGAGTAAGCACATTGATGGCCAACTGGTTACCCATCGTTCCACTCGGAACAAAAATTCCGGTTTCCATTCCAAAAACATCTGCCATTTTCTGCTGAAACGCATTCATGGTAGGGTCTTCACGAAACACGTCGTCACCAACTTCGGCATGATACATGGCTTTACGCATACCATCCGTTGGTTTTGTTACGGTGTCACTTCTAAGGTCTATCATAGAGTTTTATGAATCATCGATTAGTTGGAGTAAGAATAGAATCCCTGACCCGTTTTGTCGCCCAGGCGGCCTGCATCAACCATTTTGACCAAAAGAGGACAAGGGCGATACTTCGAATCCTTGAATCCGTCATAAAGTACATTCATGATCGACAGGCACACATCTAATCCTATAAAATCGGCCAGCCTTAATGGACCCATTGGATGTGCCATACCAAGTTTCATCACCGTATCTACATCCTCAGGAGTAGCCACGCCTTCATAGACACAATAAATAGCTTCATTTATCATAGGCATCAGTACTCGGTTGGACACAAAACCTGGATAATCCTGAACTTCGACCGGCTCTTTACCCAATTTAATCGTTAACGATCTGATTGTATCATAAACGCCTTGTGAGGTCGCAAACCCGCGGATGATCTCTACGAGTTTCATGACCGGTACTGGATTAAAAAAATGCATCCCAACTACTCTCTCAGGACGAGAAGTAGCCGTAGCAAGTTTTGTTATAGAAATACTGGAAGTATTGGATGCCAAAATTGCATGTGCAGGCGCCGACTCATCGATCAATTTGAAGAGTTTGGTCTTCAACTCGAGATTTTCACTCACGGCTTCAATGATCAGATCTGAATTGACCACACTCGTTTTCAAGTCGACTGAACATGAAATTCGGGACAAAACTTCCACATGCTCTTGGACACTGATCTTCTCTTTGGAGACCATTCGACCTAAATTTTTATCGATAGTGGCTATTGCTTTGTCCAATGCGGTTTGATTGACATCAACCAGATCTACGGATAGTCCGCTCATTGCGACAACATGTGCAATTCCATTGCCCATGGTTCCTGCTCCAATCACAGTGACTTTCTGGATATTCATCATCATACTCCTTGATAAATAATTAAAACATAGTTTCTTCTATAAATTCATCTACAACACGGCGTGGGGATTTACGGGGTCTGATGACGCGATGTGATCCGTCACGATCTAGCATTATTTCGGCGGGTAATGCCCGACGATTATAACTCGAAGCCATAGTCATTCCGTATGCACCGGCATCACAAAGTGCGAGAATGTCCCCTATTTCGGTATCTGGAAGGATTCGGTCTTCAGCCAGAATATCGCCAGACTCACAAATATTACCGGCAATGGTATATTTCTTGACTGTGGGCTGATCTACTTTAGATACATTTACAACATGATGATACGCTTCATACATTGCCGGGCGGATGAGATGATTGAAACCGGTGTCGGTACCTAAAAACGTAATACGCCCCTGATCCTTAACCGTATTCACCTGAGTCAACAATACTCCGGCTGGAGCAACAATCCAGCGTCCGGGTTCAAACAAAAACCTGATATGCCCCTGTCTGCGTTCATACTCCGCTTTCAGGATTGGAGTGGCGGCATTGGCGAATTCCTCAATTGAAAACTCTTGGTCACCAGGCTGATACGGTACAGGAAATCCACCGCCGAAATTGATATACTGAAGGTCCGGGAGTTGGCGCCCGATGTCGATCAGTACTTTCATTGCTTGGGTCAGATTTTCTGGACGTTGAATACCACTTCCAATATGAATGTGAAGTCCTGTGAGTTTGACTCCATGTTCGGAGGCAACACGCAAGGCATCAGGAATCAGGTCCAGACGGATTCCAAATTTGGAATCCTGATTCCCCGTGTCAACTTTTGAATGGTGCCCGTCACCGATGCGTGGATTGACCCGAATCGTACATGTTTTAGCCCCTTTTGAGCTGCAGAAGTGCTCTAAGCGCGAAAAGGAACCTATATTCAGCACCACCTTCGACTCAATGGCTTCAACCATCTCCATATCGGTCATATTGTTCTCGGTGTAGAAAATATGCTCTGGATGTTGACCCACTTTCAAAGCCAGGAGCACCTCCTCGAAACTGACCGTGTCAAATCCAAACCCTTTGTATTTGATCAGTTTTAAAATATGCGGATTATCATTCGCTTTGACTGCGAACATCCATGATACGGGTAATCCTTGAAATGCAGCTTTCAACCGATCACAGCGCTGTTGAATCATCGATGCATCGTACACGTACGTTGGCGTTCCGTATGTTCGCACCAGCTGCAACAGGATATCAGCGGATGCCACTAATTTTTGTGATGACAAACTTTACTCCGTCTTGAAATTCAAAAGGTTACTTGACAGGAAATGATTAAATTGTGTTTTCAACATATTTGGTAACCAAAATACCAAATTCACACCAAACGTAGAATCTAAATCTCACTGTGATCAGATCACTTGTACGCTTTCTTGTGTTGCTTCTTATTCTTGGGGCAACGTTTACGGTCATGGCCATTTACTGGACCTTCTATAAACCGTTACCAGACTACGAAACGACCCTCAGACTACCTGAAATCACCCAGGAGGTAACCGTTAAATGGGACGATTACGGGGTGCCTCATATTTTTGCGACCAACGAGAAAGATTTGTATACCACACTGGGGTATTTACACGCACAGGATCGTCTTTGGCAACTAACCTTGAATCAATTATATCTTGAAGGTCGATTTTCAGAGTTTTTGGGAAGAGATCTGCTTCCATTTGATCAGTATACCCGAACCATTGGATTCTGGCGTATTGCAGGTGAACTGGAAAAACAGGCAACGCCCGAAGATTTACAACTGCTTCAAGCCTACAGCAACGGGATTAACCGTTTCATTGAGAATAATTCCAACAGACTTCCGATCGAGTTTGCATTGACTGGTATCAAGCCAATGCCCTGGACCCCCCGTCACTCCCTGGCGCTTAGCCGGGCTTTGGGATGGGAACTGAATGTGAGCTGGTGGAGTAAGGTCATGTTGGGCTTCCTGGAAGACAAGCTTCCAGCTTCAGCTCTCAGAGAACTTTTCCCCGCATGGTACGCTCCCCTTGACGTTGAAATCCGCAATTCCCCCACCACAGCAACACCTGATTCTAATCTCCATGATCTTCAGGACGTAGCTATGAACCTGCTCCAAACAGATGTCGAGTTGCGAGCACTCATGGGACAAAAAGGCTCCCACATCGGGAGTAACGCCTGGGTTGCAGATGGTTCCAGAACCGAATCCGGGTATCCACTACTCGCCGGTGATCCGCACCTCGGTTTAGATATGCCTGGTAAATGGTACGAGGTGCATTTCAATCTGGATGGAGTGAATATGTCTGGAGCAACCATAGCCGGTGCACCGTTCCTGGTCTTGGGTCAGACCGACCGACATGCATGGTCTTTTACCAGTTTGATGCCAGATGACACCGATTTCTTTGTTGAAGAAATCAATCCAATGGATCGTGGTCAGTACCTGGCCGATAAAGTCGATACCCTATCCGTTTACAAACCTTTTGACATTCATCGTGAAATCATCAAAACGAAAGAAGGTGAAGAAATACTTCATGAAGTACGAATTACCCAAAACGGTCCTCTGATTTCAGATATTCATCCAAACGATACTCTCTTTGAAGGCAGATTAATCAGTATGAACTGGACTGGATATCAGAGCTCATTTGAACTCAGAGCACTCCGTAACATGGCCTTAGCGCAAAATTTCACAGAATTCCAGAATGCATTGACTGATTTCAGCGTTCCCGCCTTAAATATGATGTATGGAGATATCGATCAAAATATCGCCATGTTCACAACCGGCGCCATTCCAATCAGGCAACGTGTTCCACTACTATTTAAACAGGGATGGAACCCAACCGATAGATGGTCTGACACGATTCCTTCAGACCAGCTTCCAAAAATCATCAATCCAGAGTCAGGTTTCATCGCTAATGCGAATAATCCGGTTGGTGGAGCAGATTATCCCCACTACCTCACGGCATTCTGGGAACCTGATTCACGCATCCGAAGAATTGAAGAGGTGCTATCTTCCAAGCGTCTGCATAGCAAAGATCTGTACAGGGAACTCCAGAATGATGTCTTTTCTCCTCAGGCAAAAGACATTACTTCAATCATATTACCTGTACTTGAGGCTTCCTCTGATACATTACTGCAGAAGGCGCTGCCATATCTCAGAAATTGGGACTTCAGATTTACTGAAAGTGCGACAGCAGCCAGTTTGTATGAGGGATTTTTCCTGAAATTTGTTGAAAACACGTTCAGGGCGAACCTGGGAGACCCGGTTTTTCAGAGTTTTATTCAGCTAGAAAATTTTCCCGTACGTGTTACCACACAGTTGCTGAATCAACCCTCTATTTGGCTTCGAACCACACAAAATGAGTACAGCTATCGTGATTCACTGATCGTTGTAAGTATGAGACAGTCTGTGAAAGAACTCTACGATAGGTTTGGCTCGAATACCACCGAATGGAGATGGGAAAACTTACATACATTAACCTTGGGACCTGCTCTGTTTACCCAGGCTGCGGCAGACCCTGCTTCACCTAAAGCGCTGAGATTGATCGTAAAAAATGTACTGAGTTCAGGCCCTCATCCGGTACCCGGACACTCCATGACGGTTAACAATACGCAGTATGAGTGGCATGACCCGTACGGTCAGGTTCTGGGTGCATCCATTCGACGAATCATAGATTTGAGCGACCTGAGCAAATCAGAATCTATATTGCCCACTGGACAATCAGGAAATCCATTATCGGATCACTTTGGTGATCAAACTGAGTTGTGGTTAACCGGTAAATACCGCATCTTTGAGCATCATAGCAACGTAGCCGGTCAGGACAGACTCCGAACTATGATAGTGAGTCCCACTGCCGAAATTCAACAATAATTTTTGGTCATTTAACAGAAAGCGGCACATTCCGCCTATTTATTGAACTCATAGTAAACTCCAATGGAAGTATGGTTAGGTATTGATGCAGGTGGTTCACGTTCGGTTTTACTTGCTGTAGACAAGGATCTCAATGTCATGTATAAAGACCAGGGTAACTCCATCCATGCCCGAATGATGAAACTCGAGGACCAGGTCAGTCGGGTTAAAATCCTGGTCGATGCATTTGTCGAGCAGCATCCTACAGCTGAAATCAAAGGCCTGGGAATCGGAATCGCTGGTGGTGGTCGGGAAGCCGAACAAACAAGCCTACGATCAGCACTGAATAGAGTCTATGAGCACTTCCCCATCATGGTCACTTCCGATGCTCACATTGCACACGCCGAAGCTTTTCAGAATGGAAACGGAATTCTCATCATCACAGGCACCGGATCAATGGTGCTAGGAAAAAAAGATAATCGTTGGGACAGAGCCGGTGGTTATGGATATCTGATCGGGGATCCGGCAGGTGGATATCGACTCGGTCAGGAATCTCTGTTTGCCATCTGTACTGCAATGGATGGGGGTAAAACGACCATGATGGAAGACCTGATCAAATCAAAGTTCGACATCGAAACCCGCGAAGACCTCATCCTCAGGATATACGACAACAGTATCTTACCCGCTCAGATTGCGCCGATTTTACTAGATGCCGCTCAAAAAGGCGATAGTATTGCCGCAAATATCATCATGGATAATTGCACAAAACTCGCCGGACAGGTAGCCATAGCTTCTGAAACACTTGGATTCCTGGTAACACCTATTTGTGTAATCGGAGGCCTTTTTAAAAATGCTTACTTCAAAAATGTCCTCACATCGTGTTTGAATGAAGCCATTCGAGACATACAGTGGGTGAAAGATATTTCTGAACCCGCCTTAGGAGCTTGCCGTTTGATCATGGGACAGGCCAAACCGGTTGCAATGCAATAAGATACAGTGTGAGTTCAAACAGACTTCATAAAGCAAGACAGATTTACAAACCATTCTTTTTTCTGTTACTTTCACTCACAGCAACAGGATGTAGAAGTACTTCATTTTCTTCGGATAACAACCCAGTAGCCGTCCGCATACCGCTTACGCAAATTGATTCAACTGTTAATAAAGCTATTGAACACAAGGTGTTTCCCGGAGCTGTTGTGAAGGTAATCTATCAGGATAGCATACTTTATCATCAAGCATTCGGAAACTACGAATACGACCAATCTAATCAAGTTGATACGACCTCCGTATTTGATGTAGCCTCAATAACCAAGGTTATGGCTACCACTCTTGCGGTGATGGGATTACACGACGAGGGACGACTTAACATCTATGATACTGTAGCAAAATACATACCTGAGTTTGATACTCCTGAGAAAAGAAGGGTTACCATATACCAATTATTGATTCACACGTCTGGTCTACCAGCATTCAGGGTCTATGTTGACCAGCTTCAAACCCGAAAAGAACTCGTAGAGGCTATTAAAAATGAACCTTTAATCCAGAGTCCCGGTGAATACCTGTATAGCGATCTTGGCCTAATTTTATGTGGTCTCATCGTCGAAAAAATTACTAAAGAACCATTTGATGTCTATCTGTACAACAACTGGTTTAATCGGCTTGGACTTACCGATACCGCTTTTAATCCCAGAAACCGTGATGCCGCTTATCTTCAACGTGTACTTCCCACTGAAATCGACACGGTTTTCCGCAAAAAACGTATCGTGGGTGAAGTTCATGACGAACGCGCCTGGTATATGGATGGGATTGCTGGCCATGCGGGCCTTTTTTCAACATCTACCGATATCGGAAAATTTGCAAAATTCCTGCTTAACCATGGACAAGTGAACTCTGATCAGTTGATATCGGCGCAAGTAGTCAAGAATTTTACATCCAGACAAGCACCGTTACGCCGAAGAGCAATAGGATTTGATTTGAAATCCATGGATGGTTTCAGTAGCGCTGGCACCCTGGCATCAAAACGGACCTTTGGTCACACCGGATTCACTGGCACAAGCTTTTGGGCAGATCCGGAAAACAACCTTGTTGTCATCATACTGACAAACAGAACATTTCCACACAGATCTAACGCATCGGGAATTGCTCAGGTAAGATCTGATGTTGCTGATATCGTACAGCTCTATATCTTACAATAAATCGAATGGCATTATCCTTCCCTCAAAAAAACGTCTATGTACCCTATTCACACGCTGAACAGTGGTGTATTGTTGAAGGATCAAACGGTGAGCTTTACTCTGGTGTCAGAGTTGAAAATGCATCATTTCCGTTAACGATATCGGCAGTTCAAGTTGCCATTTTTTCATGTTTGTCAGAAGCAGACAAACCAACATCCATATACCTTCCCGCTTATTTTCAGGACAACAGGCTGGATTATCTGGTAGAGTATCATCACCTTGGAATACATTCCATCAATGAATTACCTGACAAACCAGTCTTTCAAGTAGCTTCCAAACCCCACAAATCACCCAGAGAGACGCTCGAATCACTGATGAAACAGGCGATTGTGGCTGAATCCAATTTCCAGGTCGCTTGTATTTTGGAACTTGACAATGGAAACTGGATCACCGGTGTAAACATCGAATATCCAGACTGGCAAATTGGGTTATGTGCCGAACGTGTTGCTATCTGTAAAGCCATTGCCAATGGGTGCATTGATCAGGTGAAATCAATCCACATTACCGCATCGAGTGGGTCATTTATTTCTCCTTGTGGCGCTTGCAGACAAGTTTTAGTAGAACATATTCCATACAAAACAATCCATCTATATCATCCAGACCGCACAGAGTCTGCCACAACTGCTGCACAGTTGCTACCGGCGTTCTTCAACGGATCTCCACTAAGAAAATAACTATGTTCATTTGTGTCCTAGACTACGAAAACCTGGATAATCCTCTTTTTCTGAAGTCCTTTGCCGAAACACTCAAAAAGGTCAGTCCAGAACAATGTATCATCCTTCATGCAGACAGTGCCTATACGGATAGAATCGTTCAAACCGGCGTGATGAGACACGAAGCTCAACTTCGCAGTATCCAGGATCTAAATCACAGATTGATTACCTTTTTTGCTGACTATGGGCTACCCTGTATCGGCATCAATGGGTTTCAAAGAGGAACAGTTGAAATCGAAGAGAACAACAGGATTAACATAAATGCTACTTTCATCAATTCGTTACCAAAGAGAACATACCTGGTTTTATCAAGCCTGGGATTGCATCAATCATCACAAAAAATTCGGCCTATCCCACTTCCAATACTGATACAGGAAGTCAGTGTCCAGTTAGGTATCGAGCCCATTTATGTGTTCGATACCGACAAAAAGTCGCATTTTGTAGCCGATTTTGATTCAACACTGAGAAAAATCACGTTTAAAAGCCTTGTTGACGAAAAAGATATCCCTAATACCTTTCCACGTGATTTAATTGGCCTTACTCTTTCACATTATATCTGTAAACCATTATTTAATATACATATAAACAAATTTCATGCTACAACGTATGTGAGTCATAAAGACTGATTCAATCCGTCATTATCTACTAAAAATCGTTCTTTACACAGTATAAACGCGTTTTAATCAATAGATTTTGAATTATTAACTTGCTTCACGTCGTGCTAATTTTTAGCTTCACTAATCACGGAGGAATAGTGATCAAATATTCCTGATACTTACTTAACTAAACACAAACTAATCGGAGCTAAAACATGAGTCGTTTTGCTGAAATCAAAAGTCTAGTTGATTCACTCGAGGGTGATATGGACAAATTCTACAACAAAAACAACAAGGCTGCTGGTACCAGAGCTCGTAAAACTCTTCAGGACCTCAAAAAAATCTCTCAGGAAATCCGTCTTGAGATTCAAAACAAGAAGAACGATGAATAATCGATTCGATTTTTTTCGTTAATCAAAAAAGCCACCCATTTGAGTGGCTTTTTTTTTGCCGATCTGTAAAGGATCAACATAACCCCGAGACCTGAACGGCTTTAGTGCACATTAAAAGTTTGGTCTGATTTCAGATTCAGCACAAATCTGGTCATCAGATCAATCAATGCATTTACATCTAGCAGAGAAACAGTTTCAACTGGAGTGTGCATATATCTGAGTGGTAACGATATCAAAGCACTGGGAATCCCCTGACGTATATGGAAGATACTATCCGTATCAGTCCCAGTTCTTACACTACTTGCTTCGTGCTGAATCACGATATTGTTATCCGTTGCCGTTCGTACCAGCAACTCTACCACCTTAGAATGGCTAGCTGTGCCATGAGTTACGGTAGGTCCACCGCCTAAAAGAACCCTTCCATGTTCACGTTGGTTGATTCCTGGGGTATCTGTTGCATGTGTAACATCTGTTACTATAGTGACATCAGGATTCAGCCGGTACGCCATCATTCGGGCACCATAACCGCCAATTTCCTCCTGTACCGAGTTTAATGCGGTTACATTCACGTTCAAATCAGAACGATTTTGAGCTAATCGTTCTAATACCTTTGCAATGATAAATCCACCGATTCGATTATCAAGAGCTCTGCCAGATAAAAGTTCTTCATTGATATAATCGAAATCGTACGCATAGGTGATAGGATCACCGATCTGAACCAGATCCAAAGCTTCTTCGCGGGAGTCAGCTCCAACATCAATAAACAAATCTTTCCAGGCAAATGGTTTATTTTGATCTTTATCCTGTATATGAATCGCCGTATGACCAATTACTCCTGTTACAATCCCATTTGAAGTATGAATCCACACCTTACGTGCACGTGCAATGGTAGGATCAGAACCTCCTATACGTTGCACCCATATAAAACCCTGGTCATCGATGTGTTGAACGACCATCGCAATCTCATCGCAATGCGCTTCCAACATTACTGTTATGGCAGTTGAATCTACAGAAAGTTTTGCCGCGGCCGAACCATAAGAATCTGTAATCACTTCATCGCTATATGCGCTCACTTCCTGCATCCAAATTTTTTGTCCAGCTGATTCAAATCCCGTTGGACTTGGGGTAATTAAAAGTCTTTCTAAAAAATCGTAGTCTTTCTTTTCGAGCATAAATTTATTTTTAGTTTAACGTTAAGGTGATTAAGTCTGGGGCAAATACTACACACAAACAGCATAAAACCCAAAGAAAACCGTATATTCAACTCATGAGCTCAAACGATAAGCATAAATATTTTACGGATCCGATTCATGGTCTTATATCGGTACCTAAAGGTATCGTTTTGAAATTGATCGACCACGCCTACGTTCAAAGACTACGTCGAATTCGTCAGCTTGGCCTAGGATATCTGGTCTTTCCAGGTAGTGAGCATTCAAGGTTCTCTCATGCTATCGGTGCAATGGGACTGATGCAACGGGTCATTACCAGCTTAAAGGATAAAAATGTAACAATCACCCGTGCAGAGCACGAAGCTACGTTGATTGCTATTTTATTGCACGATATTGGCCATGGCCCCTTTTCGCACACCCTCGAACAAACGATAATCACCGATTTTCATCACGAAATGATGACACTGGCTCTGATGAGAAAACTCAATGATGAGTTCAGCGGCGAACTCACTCTGGCCATTGATATATTTACCGGACAATACAAAAAACAGTTTCTACACCAACTCGTCTCATCTCAACTCGATATGGATCGACTCGATTATCTGAAACGCGATAGTGTATACTCAGGTGTACTGGAAGGATCCATCGGTATCGAACGCATTCTTAAAACAATGCGCGTTTTTCAAGGCAATGTGGTCATAGAGAAGAAAGGCATTTACGCCATCGAAAACTACATCACGGCGCGCAGACTTATGTACATGCAAGTGTATCAGCACAAAACCGTTCTCAGTGCCGACAAGTTACTCAGAGCTATCTTAAAGAGAGCCTTTGACATCAAAGAACAGGGTAGTGATTTGTTCTTCCCATCTGAATCGATTGCATACTTCTTCAAAGAACGTCCATCTGCAAAGAAAGGGATTACTCACAAAATGATTGCTCATTATGTCAATATCGACGATAATGACATCCTAATGTGTATCAAATGCTGGCAAACATCTGAAGACAGAATTTTATCAGACCTGTGCAAACGATTTTTGACGCGCACTTTTTTCAGGACTACTTTCCTTAAAAACTCATCCCTTCCTGCTGCCAGTCAGACGTACAGGCAGAAAACCCTGGATCAGTTGAAGAAAATGGGTTTTGAAACCGACGAACAGACAGCCTCTTACTATTATTTTGAAGACAGCGTGGTAAATGAAGCATATCGGTACGATTCCGAAAGTATTTGGGTGATGGATGACGACCGTACTGCGGTCGAGTTTTCCAAAGCTGCCGAGACCAGAAATATCTCAGCTCTCACAAAATCAGTCGTGAAACCGTACATTGTACATCTAAAAGAAGTAACTGTATAAACCCAGCCAAGTTTAATTACATGGCAAAAGGCATTTGGAAGCTACTTATATGGCTCTTGTGATTGAGTTCAGAGTTACCTGAACTATAAATGCTCTACTCAGTTTGAATTCGTCATCTACTACCCGAACCCACGTACTCCACGAAGCTAAAAGTGGGATAGTCATCTCTGCTTACTTGTTTCCATTTGTTGCCAATTTGATCTCTGTACTCAGGGAAGTAGACATCACCCGGATAGGAACCTTTAACTTCAGTGATAAACATCTTATCACATTGATCGATCATCTGGGCGTATATCTGGCCTCCACCGATCAAGAATACCACATCTTCCTGACTGAGTGCATCAAGAGCCGAATGTATATCTGAGTAGGATTCAACATGATTCCAGGATTTTCGGGACAATATTACATTCCGTCTACCCGGTAATGGTTTTTCGCCAATCTCCTCAAATACGCCACGTCCCATTAAAATAGGGTGACCCATAGTAACCGACTTGAAATGCTTGAGATCTTCGGGTAACCGCCAGGGAAGTTTACCCTGATATCCAATCACCAGATTATCATCATGAGCTGCAATTAGATACAACTTCATACAGCAACTTCAAATTTGATGCCTGGATGAGGATCATAACCCTCTAATATAAAATCATCAAGGGTCAGGGCATCAACCGGTTTAGGAGTAATTTTAAGTGTTGGTAACGGACGCGGTTCTCGCTTGAGTTGCTCTTTAAGTCCATCTACATGATTAACATAGATATGTGCATCAACAATAGTATGCGCAAATTCACCTGGAATTAAACCAACTTCCTGAGCAATGGCCATCGTCAAAGCCGAGTAACACGCCAAATTAAAAGGGATACCCAATGCGATATCACCGGATCGTTGTGTAAGGTGACAGTTCAGTTTACCGTTGGAAACATTAAAAATAAACATAATATGGCACGGAGGAAGAGCCATTTGATCCAGAAGTCCGGGATGCCACGCACTTACAACCATCCTTCTACTTTCAGGATTAGTTTTTAACGTGTTGATTACATGCTTGATCTGATCTACTGAATCTTTAGACCAGGCAGTTCGTGTAATTGCTCCGGCATTTCCATCCAGAACAATCTCTTCTTCGTTCAGAGATGGAAACTTCCTCCATAAAACAGGATATATCGGTCCAACGTGTCCCGCATCATCGGCCCATGCATCCCAAATGTGACAATTATTTTCATCACGCAACCATCGTATATGGTCTTCACCACGCAGATACCATAGTAATTCCAAAATAACGGACCTGAATATAACTTTTTTGGTCGTAAGGAGTGGGAATCCTTTTGATAGATCCACTCTGTAAAACTCAGCAAAACTTGAAATGGTATCCGTTCCAGTTCGATTATTCTTTAAGACTCCATTATCGAGTACTCGCTGAACTAAGTCTAGATATTCTCTCATATCAATGTAACCTTAACAAATTTGGATGAGTTTTGTTAACTAAATAATGGTACACCAGTTTGCTGGATCTTGAACTTCACCATGATGAATGCCAGTTATAGTATCATATAGTTTCTGCGCAAGATCAGCCATCTTATCCTGCTTCAAGTCAAGATACTCTCCCCCATGGTGGATAAATCCAACCGGGGAGATGACTGCAGCAGTACCAGTAGCAAAGATTTCTTTCAGGGAGCCATTGGCATGCGCCTCAAAGACCTCTTCAACTGAAATCCTCCTTTCCAGAACGTCAATTCCCCAGGATTTTGTGAGTTGTATGACCGAATCACGGGTTACCCCAGGTAAAATGGTCCCCTCAAGTGGAGGTGTAATCAGCTGATCACCAATCAAAAAGAAAATATTTGAAGTCCCAACTTCTTCAATGTATTTGTGCTCAAATGCATCCAGCCACAATACCTGAGCATATCCTGCAGCCATTGCTTCATTATTGGCTTTCATGGTAGCACCATAGTTCCCAGGAACCTTAGCTTCACCAACGCCACCCTTAACGGCACGAACATACTGCGGAAAGGTTGTCAACCTGACAGGTTTAATACCCTCTGCATAGTAATTCCCAACTGGTCCACCTATTACATAGTATCTGTAGTTCTGAGCCGCTCGTACACCAAGAAATTCGTCGGCGGCAAAGACAAATGGACGTAAGTACAGTGATTTATATGTGTCACTCGGAACCCATGCTCTGTCAATGTCGACATATTGCTTGATCGACTCAGTAAACAGTTTTTCAGAAATCAAAGGGATATTCATCCGCTCACAGGATCTTACAAATCGTTCATAATGCTTGTCAATTCTGAAAATATTGATACGACCACCAGTATAACGAAACGCTTTCATACCTTCAAAGACTGCCTGCGCGTAGTGGAGCACACTTAAAGCTGGGTCTAATGATATGGGACCATAGGGCACTATTTGACCCTGATCCCAGGAACCGTTCTTGAATCTCATTTCAAACATGTGGTCTGAGAACGTATCCCCAAATCGCAAATTATTGAAATCTGTGGTGGATAACTTAGATTCGGGACGCTTAATAATATTGAATTTCACAGTAGTAGATAAGTTTTAACCAACGGTTTATTTTTGGTTCTAAAGTAACGATTTATGACCAAAATTGTATGACATTTTCCCCGTCATTTCGATCAGATACGTAAAAAATACGAAAGCATGTAATCCATTGATCAGATTAGTTGTGTAGCGAATTCGATCAATCTAGACTACCTGATACTGCTTCTTCAACATATGCAGGGTTTCTTTGGCTGCAATCTGTTCGGCTTTCTTTTTGTTTCTGCCTTCACCTTTACCATAGGGAATTTCATTAATCACAACCTGGATTTCAAACTCTTTCTCGTGATCTGGTCCCGATACACGTACAATTTCGTAAACTGGAGCAGTCATTTTACGCGCCTGAGCGTACTCTAGTAAGATACTTTTGAAATTATCCTTTTCCCCTTCGAGCTGATCAAGATCCAGGTTACTTTCAATGACTCGGACCACAAATCTCCGGGCAACTTCATATCCCCTATCTCGATATAACGCCCCTAGTAATGCTTCGAAAATATCGGCCAGTACACTTGTGCTGGTTTCTATCCCTTGATCCTTAACGCGGTTTCCTACCTCCATAATATCCTGGAGTCCTAGTTCTTTAGAAAAAGCAGCGAGTGTATCCCCCTTAACGACCCTTGAACGCATCTGCGTCATAAAACCTTCATTTCTCGAGGAAAATCGTTCAAATAAAACCTCGGAAACGATAAGGTCAAGTACAGCGTCACCTAAAAATTCAAGCTGTTCATACGACTCCGTATGCCTCAAATTGGATTCGACAAGTTTGGAGCGATGTCTTAATGCCTTAAGGTAAAGTAGATGATTGTTGATGTAGGTTCCGGTAATTCGTTCAATATGATTAATTTTCCGGAGAGTCTCCTTATCAAGTGACTTTTTAAACAACCAGGACTTTACCCTGTCAACCATTCTCAGCCTTCGAACTTCTTAAAGATAACCGATGTATTATGTCCACCAAATCCGAATGCATTGTTGATGGCATAGGTAAGATCTCTGGCTACCGCTTCATTGACGGTATAGTTCAGATCACAATTTGGATCGGGATTCTTATAATTGATCGTTGGTGGTACAACACCATTCTTTATTGCTAAAATCGTTGCCACCGATTCTGCTGCACCTGCAGCTCCCAACATATGTCCAGTCATAGACTTGGTTGAGTTTAGATTCAGTTTATAGGCATGGTCACCAAAGACCTTCTTTATGGAGTTGGTTTCAGCAACGTCTCCGAGGGGCGTTGATGTTCCATGCATGTTGATATGACCAATATCTTCTGGCTTAATGCCCGCTGAAATAAGGGCACTGGTCATGGCTAAAATCACTCCATTTCCCTCTGGGTCGGGTGCTGTTATGTGATGGGCATCGGCAGAAAAACCATACCCAACAATTTCAGCATATATCTTCGCGCCACGACCTACAGCAGATTCATACGTTTCAAGAACCATCATACCAGCGCCTTCACCCAAAACAAAACCATCTCTGGTTGAGTCGAATGGCCTTGATGCGGTTTCCGGCTCATCATTACGGGTAGACATCGCTTTCATGGCGTTGAATCCAGCAACTCCCATTTCGAACACAGGAGCCTCTGTTCCCCCACAAATAGCAAAATCTGACGTTCCATAACGAACAGAATCATATGCTAATCCTATATTATGCGAACCGGTTGCACAAGCTGATACGGCACAGAAATTTGGACCCCTGAAGCCATATTTGATAGATACATGACCAGCCGCGATGTCTGGAATTAACATTGGGATAAAGAATGGGGAAACCCCACGGGGTCCCCTATTCGAAAATTCCAGACACTGACGATAAAACACTTCAAATCCCCCGATACCCGTACCGATCATAACAGCGACACGGTTTTTGTCGATGTTATCGAGGTCTAAAGCAGAATCTTTGATCGCTTCATCAGACGCAACGATGGCATACTGAGAGAATTTATCAAGTCTTCTTGCTTCTTTGGCCTCAAAAAAATCAGTCGGATTGTAGTTATCGACTTGTCCGGCGAATTTTGTAGGAAATTCTGAGACGTCAAAATGTGTGATTGGGCGGGCACCACTCTTTCCTTGTACTAATCCTTCCCAAAACTCGGGAACGGTGTTTCCAATGGGAGTGATTGCACCCATTCCTGTTACTACAACTCTTCTTGGGGTCATTGAAATGAAAATTAGTGGTAGATATTAAGCAGTTTTCTCGCTCAGATACTTAACAGCGGATCCGACAGTAGAGATATTCTCGGCATCCTCATCAGGGATACTGATATCAAATTCTTTTTCGAATTCCATAATCAGCTCAACGGTATCGAGTGAGTCAGCACCAAGATCGTTGGTGAAGTTGGAATCCAAGGTGATTTCTGATTCGTCAACTCCGAGTTTGTCAACGATAATTGCTTTTACTTTTGCTTCGATGTCTTGTGCCATGTTTTATTTAGGTTTGGTTATGGTTGATTGAGATTGAAGTTCTTAAAATACCTTTAGTTACAATAATAACAAGTATACATTGCTTAAACAAACATATACCGTTACATGACCATACCGCCATCTACATGTAATACAATACCTGTTAAGTAGGCCGCTGCATCACTTGCAAGATATTGGGCAGCGAAGGCTATATCTTTAGGATCGCCCGCTTTCCCAAGTGGAATGGATTTTTCAATTGCTTCAAGGGTTGATTCGTTTAGCTGATCGGTCATATCGGTTGTAATGTAACCAGGTGCAATCAAATTGACTCTTACATTACGGGAAGCCAGTTCTTTGGCAAGAGATTTTGTAAATCCTATCATACCAGCTTTTGAAGCCGAATAGTTGGTTTGTCCTGCATTACCCGACACACCAACCACCGATCCAATGTTGATAATGGAACCAGATCGTTGTTTCATCATCGGACGAACTGCCGATTTACTGTAGTTAAACACACTTTTCAGATTGGTTTGAATGACATCATCCCACTGCTCTTCACTCATTCTCATAATGAGAGTATCTTTGGTGATTCCAGCATTGTTGATAAGTATATCCAGCTTGCCCCACTGCTTTACAATATCACTAATTACTTCCTCAGCACGTTTGGCATCAACGGCATCTGCCTGAAATAACAGAGCCTTTCTCCCCATTTTCTCTACTTCTGTTTTTACCTCCTGTGCTGCTGCCAATGAACGAGCATAGGTTATGGCTACATCAGCTCCAGCCTGAGCAAGAGTCAATGCTATAGACCTGCCGATTCCACGACCCGCACCTGTTACCAGTACCGTTTTACCCTCTAATGTAAATGCCATGTGATTCCTTTATTGATGACCACTATTCTGTTCAAAAGAGATCGTACGTTTAACCAATCCCTGTAGTACTTTTCCTGGCCCAACTTCTACAAAGTTGGTGAATCCACTTGCCTCCATATTCTTTAGTGTCTGAGTCCATTTAACTGGATTCATCAACTGATGAAGTACATTTTCACGGATAATTTCCGGATCTGAAGTTGCTACCGCAGTAAAATTACTAAATATCGGACAAAGTGGTTCGGAAATCGGTAGTTTTTCAAGTCCCTCTTTGAGACCATCGTAAGCTGGTTGCATGAGAGGAGAATGGAAAGCACCACTGACTGGTAATTTTTTAACCATTTTTGCTCCTGATGCAGTTAACAATTCAATTGCCACATCGATTGCTTCTTCGTACCCTGAAATCACAATTTGACCAGGGCTGTTGAAATTTGCAGGAACTACTACTTTACCAGCTTTTTGAGTAGCCTCAATGCAGATAGCTTCTACTTTCTCATCTTCCAAACCGATCACAGCTGCCATAGTGCCAGGATTATCAGTTCCGGCCTTTTGCATGAGCATTCCGCGTTTGCGTACAATCAACAGGGTATCCTCGAATGAAACGGCCCCACATGCTACAAGTGCAGAGAATTCTCCCAAACTGTGACCTGCTACTGCTTGCGGCGTTACGCTCAATGTCGAAAACAAAGCAACTGAATGAAGAAAAATTGCAGGCTGTGTGTACTCTGTCTGTTTCAGTAAATCGTCCGGACCATTGAACATGATTTCAGCTAAGTTGAAACCAAGTAGCTCATTGGCCCTATCTACCAATTTTTTGAACATCGCATGGGTTTCATAATGGTCTTTTGCCATTCCGACAACCTGTGAGCCTTGTCCTGGAAATAAATATGCCGATTTCGATATCATTCATTTACCATTTTAAGTAGAGCGATCCGGCAGTAAATCCACCGCCAAACGCCGACAAAATCAGATTATCGCCATGCTTGAGCTTGTCTTTCCAATCGTATAAACAAAGCGGAATGGTAGCAGCAGTAGTATTACCATAAAATTGGATGTTCGACATGACTTTGTCGTTTCCAACTCCCATTCTACGTGCAGTAGCATCGATAATACGTTGATTTGCTTGATGTGGTACCAACCAGGCAACATCTTCAGCAGACAAATTGTTTCGCTCCATGATTTCAAGCGAAATGTCGGCCATTGCTTCCGTTGCTTTTTTAAAAACCGTCTTTCCGTCTTGTTGCAGGTAATGCATCTTTGCTTCAATGGTTGCATGCGAAGCGGGATTCACACTTCCGCCACCACGCATACACAGCAACTCCTGGTCATCTCCATCTACTCGCTGTATGAAATCCTGGATACCAGTACCATCGGTTGAGGCCTCAACAACAACAGCCCCGGCTCCGTCACCAAAAATAATACACGTGGCTCGATCGGTATAATCAAGAATTGAAGTCATTTTGTCGGCCCCGATAACAAGAATCCGCTTATACCGACCCGATTCTATGAACATGGAAGCAGTAGAAAGCGCATATATAAAGCCAGAACAGGCTGCCAGAATGTCAAATCCATAAGCCTGAGTACAGCCTAATTTTTTCTGTACAAGACAAGCCGTAGCAGGAAACATGTAATCGGGAGTAACTGTTGCTACTATGATACATTCAATGGATGATGGATCAATGTTACCGGCCTGCAATGCCTCTTTTGCGGCTTCAGTAGCCATATGAGAGGTGGCCTTGGATGGATCCTTTAAAACTCTTCGCTCAGAAATTCCCGTTCTGGTTCGGATCCACTCATCATTCGTATCAACGAGTTTCTCTAGATCAGCATTCGTCATTTTGTCTTCGGGTAGAAAATGTCCAACCGAGACGATTCTGGCTTTAACAGATGTTGACATGTAAAATTATTTTGTGTTCAGGTAAGCTACGATCTTCTCATTGACCCCGGAAGTATGCATTCTTACCGCATTATGGATCATGTTCTTGATCGCCAACGGAGAACTCCCACCGTGTCCTACCAGACTTACCCCATTTACCCCTAGGAAAGGTACCCCTCCTACAGATTCATAATCAAATTGCGCGAGAGCTTCTTTTAAAATGCCACCAATCAATTTGGCGTGTTCAGGTTGCATTTGATGGCGGACTATCGCTTTTTTTACCAGCAGTTGTAATGCTTCGGGAAAAGACTCCCCGAATTTAAGAAGAATATTTCCAACAAAACCATCGCATACAAATACATCTGCAGCCCCGGATAGGATATCGCGTCCTTCTACGTTTCCGACAAATCGCGGGTGAGCTCGTAACAAATCGTAGGTTTTACGAATAGTTTCGGTCCCTTTTTCTTCTTCTTCACCAACATTTAACAGTCCGATTCGAGGTGTTTCAATACCCATTACATAATGAGCATAAACCTCAGCCATCAGTGCAAACTGATACAACATTTCAGGCTTGGCCTCCAGATTAGCACCAACATCAACCATCAATCTGAAACCATCTACTGTGGGAAACAGTGTAGAAATCGTTGGGCGTAGTACACCCTCTAATCGACCAAGAATAAATGCCGATGCAGCCAGCAAGGCTCCTGTGTTACCAGCACTTACAAAAGCATGGCAATGACCCTTGGCATGAAGGGTCAGTCCCACTGGAATAGAAGATTGTGGCTTTCCTTTGACTGCGCTAGCTGGTGAATCGTCCATTGTGATGATGTCAGGAGCATGGAAAACCAATATCCTGTCACCAGAATATTCCTGTTTTACCAATTCCTCTTTAATCATTTCTTCGGGACCAACCAACACAATAGTCAGGTTTTTGTCCTCGCTTACCGCTTGGATTGCACCTTGAACTGGATTTTGTGGATAGTAGTCTCCCCCTACGGCATCAACAGCTACTTTGATCATAAGAAGTCAATGTGAATTGAATTTAGGCTTTCACTTCAAGAACCTGGCGGCCACGGTAGTATCCGCATGAGCCACAGGCGTGATGTGCACGGTGAACCGCACCACAATTTGAGCAAATGGATAGGGTTACAGGCTCGATACCGTGGTGGGTACGGCGCTTGTCACGGCGGGATTTGGAAATTTTTCGTTTAGGATGTGCCATTGTAAGTAGTAAATGATTACTGGTTGGTTTCTTTTAATTTCTTGAGTGCTTCCCACCGGGAATCCATTTCTGGGTTGTCCTGTGTCTGCACTTCCAGATCCATCAATTCGCCGTTCTCATCAAAATATCTGGGGTGTATCTTCCGAAGTGGTATCGACAATAAAACGGTGTCTCTAACTTCGTGCTTAATGTTAATGATATTTCCTGATATATCTAAACGTCGAACCGACATTTGAGCGTCTTCGGATTCCTCCTGGGCGCCTTCTTTAAACAAAATCGAGTACGAACCGCTTAGTGATTGCCAGTATTCATCCAAAGAACGATCGCAGGTCAACTTCACTTCTCCATCAAATTCAAACGATACCACAATAGCAAACTCACGTTTCTCAAAAGCTACTTCAAGCTCAAGGTCTCGGAATTCCACTCCGTTCAGATCAAGTTCATCGTTCAAGATCGATACTCTTTCGGATGACTTTCCCTTTGGGATTTCGTTTATTTTAAAGGATAACATGTTCGCATGATCTAAAGCCCCATAAACTACGATAATATCAGCTCAAATTCAAGATTCCGAAAATAAGCCAAACATTCTCTGCTCAATCAAGGAAATGACTTTACCCAGATCTTCTTTATTGTTCACAAAATCGAGCTCATCAGTCTCAATAATCAGCTTCTCATGTGTATAACGATCGATCCATGCTTCGTAGAGTCCGTTCAGGCGCTCAAGATAATCGATTCGGATAGAATTTTCGTAATCACGGCCTCTTTGTTGTATCTGACGGACCAACGTGGGCACTTTAGCACGTAAGTAAATCAGTAAGTCTGGCGGACGCAAATAGTCACTCATCTCATGGAATAAATCCCTATAATTGATATAGTCTCTTTCACTCATGAGTCCCATTTCGTACAGGTTTCGCGCAAAAATCTCGACATCTTCGTAAATGGTCCTGTCCTGGATGAAACTGGAACGCTCGCCAAGCATGTGTTTTTGATTTCTAAACCTTGCCGATAAGAAATAGATTTGGAGATTAAAACTCCATCTTCTCATATCTTCATAAAAATCTGCCAGATATGGATTATCTTCCACAGACTCATAATAGGCATCCCACCCAAAATGCTTGGACAATAATCCGGTGAGTGATGACTTCCCGGCACCGATATTACCAGCCAGTGCAATGTATCGAAATTCAGATTTCTTGGTTGATGTACTCATGGATAAATAAATTAAAATCAGGGCTTACCAAGTAGCTTGAACATGGCCTTCTTATAGTCTTCGACTCCAGGTTGATCAAAAGGATTCTCTCCCAGATTATACACATAAACAGCCGTTGCAAGTTCCAGGAAGTACAAAAGTGAACCAATGGAGTCTTCATCCACTCGGGATAAGTGTACCTGAATTACAGGTACCCCACCGGCAATATGTGCCTGGGTAGTTCCTAACCATGCTTTAGAATTGATGTCATGCAACGTTTTTCCGGAAAGATAATTTAGTCCATCGTGATTATCCTCATCGATGGTTAATTCAAACCCGACTTCGTCTTCGTCAACGACCAAAAATGTCTCGAACATGTTGCGTTGGCCATCCTGGACCATTTGTCCCAGGCTGTGTAAATCTGTAGAATATGTATGAACAGCTGGATACAGCCCTTTATGGTTTTTTCCTTCACTCTCGCCCATGAGCTGCTGCATCCAACCTCCAATGGAGGTCAGCTCCGGTTCGAAAGTGGATATGACATCTATGGCGAATCCCTCCATGTAAAGAGCTGTCCTGACCGAAGTATAGTCAATGAGGGCCTGTGCATCTTGTTCTAAGTTGCGATATGCCGAAACCGCTCCGTAATACAATGCACGAATGTCATGTCCGGCAACGGCAATGGGTAACAAACCTACTGGGGTCATCACAGAAAATCGACCACCGATGTTATCTGGAAGAATGAATTTCTTGTATCCATTGGCTTCGACAATTTTGTTCAGCGCACCTCCAGATTCACTTGTCGTGCAAACGATCCGTTTTTGGGCATCATTGGGAAAGGTTCTGTGTATCCATTCTCTGAGTACGCGAAAAGCTATTGCCGTCTCTGTTGTCGTTCCTGATTTGGAAATGACATTGACATAGACGCTTTTTGGCTTCCCATCAGGTTTCGGCGCATCAAGATATCCGATCAGCTCTTTCAGATATCTGCCACTAATGTGGTGTCCCGCGTACACAACCTCCGGACCTTTGCCTGAGAATAAAGGTCCCAAGGCATCAATCACGGCTTTGGCTCCCAGGTAGGAACCACCAATTCCGCACACGATGAAGACATCTGCGTCGTGTCGGATTTCTTCAGCCACAGATTCCAGTTCACCAAGCAGGGCATCATTCGGACGAGCCAGAATATCACGCCAACCCAGCCATTCGGGTCCTTTACCGGATTTTGTCTGAACGGCAAGCAAGGATTCAACACTTAAATTGTGAGCAACATTCAGCGTTTCAGCCTTCAAAAAACTTCGGGCTGCGGATGTATCTATATGGATCATATTATCAGCTTAGGAGTTTTGCCAGTTCAAGCAGTTCATAATTGATGCTTTTTTTCTTGGACCAGGTATTCTTCATGGGTGTCACCTTGATTTCGTTATTTACGACACCAACCATAGCGTTGTAATGCCCATCCAATAACGTCTGAACTGCTGCAGATCCCAGTCGGCTTGCCAATACTCTGTCACGGGCGGTTGGAGATCCACCTCGCTGAATATGTCCGAGTATACACACTCTCATCTCGTACTTACCAAAGTCCTCTTTGAGATTTTCACTTAGTTTGTACGCTCCGCCCGTTTCATCCCCTTCAGCAACTACAACCAGGCTGCTTCGTCGTTGGGCACGAAACACCTCATTCAGAGAAGATTTGATATCACCGATTTCAGTCAATGTCTCAGGGAGTAAAATCAACTCGGCACCCCCTGCGATTCCAGTTTCCAGCGCAATGAACCCAGCCTCACGCCCCATCACCTCCACCAAAAACAGACGTTCGTGGGCATCGGCCGTATCGCGTATTTTATCGATTGCTTCCATGGCTGTGTTTAGTGCGGTATCGTAGCCAATCGTCTCATCTGTACCGGCAAGATCATTATCAATGGTTCCCGGAACCCCAACCACAGGTATCCCGAACTCTTCATTGAACTTGGTAGCTCCCTGGAAGGTACCATCACCACCGATTGCGACCAACGCATCGATACCGTAGTTTCGTACGTTGGCAATGGCTTTCTCACGCCCTTCTTTTGTTCTGAACTCATCGGAACGAGCTGATTTGAGAATGGTACCGCCCTGTTGAATGATATTTGAAACAGAGGTGCTATCCATATCAACAAAATCGCCCTTGATCATCCCCTGATATCCGTACCTGATTCCCACAACTTCAATATCGTTTGCCCGGGCGGTCCTAACTACGGCCCGAACAGCAGCATTCATCCCTGGTGAGTCTCCCCCGCTGGTAAAAACTCCGATTCTTTTGATCGTTTTCAATGTTTTCTGTGTTATGTTTTTAATGATAGATTGCTGAACTTTAGCACATCATGTTAACGGTGTTTTGATACCGTTCAGACAGCCCATAAAATCTGCATATTTCAGCTTAAACGGTATTAATTTTTTAAAAAATCCAAAATGTCGGCTTACGACCCCGTAAATACTATTTCTGAAAACGCGTTGAGGGTCAGAAAAGTTGATCTTTCTGATATACAACGCCCCATCACCGAGAATCTGAGTCAATTTCGAACATTTTTCCGAAAATCTGTCAAGTCGGAGGTGTTTCTCCTCGATCAGATCGTTAAATACCTGCTCAAGACCAAAGGTAAAGAACTTCGTCCTGCACTGGTATTTCTATCTGCACGACTGTGCGGACAAGTAAATGAACGCACCTATGTAGCAGCGACCATGATCGAATTACTGCACGCTGCTACGCTGATCCATGATGACGTTGTTGATGAAGCAGATGAGCGCAGGGGATTCATGAGCATCAATAAGATATGGAAAAACAAAGCAAGCGTATTACTGGGTGATTATCTGCTGGCAAAAGGCCTGTTAGTCGCCCTGGACAGTGACGAATTCGAACTCCTGAAGGTACTTTCTACAGCGGTGAAACGCATGAGTGAGGGTGAACTGCGTCAGCTAAAAGCCAGCAAACTCCAGAACATGACTGAAGATCGTTATTTTAAAGTTATTTCCGAAAAAACAGCCAGTTTGATCTCTGCTTGTTGTGAGTGTGGAGCAATCAGCACAGGATGTGGAGTTGCTGAGCGCGAGGCTATGCGAGATTTTGGTCTGAATATTGGAATTGCATTTCAAATCAGAGATGACCTGTTTGATTTCGGAAACGAACATACCGGTAAAACCACTGCCAATGACATTATCGAGCGTAAAATGACGCTACCTGTCATTTACGCACTCTCACAGGTTTCATTTTTCGAGCGGCGAAAATACAGAAGTATGTACCGTAAGCACAACAAAACACCGGATGATATCAATGCGATCATCCAGTTTGTTCGGGAAAAAGGTGGCGTGCACTATGCTGCGGAACAAATGAACGTATACGCCTCGAAAGCAATTTCGAATCTACAATTATTCCCGGAATCAGACGACAGACACAACCTGGAAGACCTGCTTCATTTCGTGATTTCACGCAAAAAATAATCCATGACCCAGGCAAAAAGTCGATCAGAATCCTGGATAATCATCAGTGACGTCCATCTCGGTGGATTCGATGATGCGACGAACTCGGTATTACTGGACGAATTTGCAGCCATTGTGGAATTTGCCTGGAGAAATGCTTCTGGACTCATCATCAATGGTGATCTTTTTGACTATTACATGGAATACAACGGAAACATCCCTGAAGTAGTTGAACAAGGAATCATTCATCTCAAAAATTACATCCATCATACTCAACAATCAGTGGTATACCTGACCGGGAATCACGATAACTGGGACGATGGGTATCTTGAAAAACAAGGCCTAACGGTAATTCATGAAGGGCTCCAGACTACAATCGGTTCCTTAAAAACATTCATAGCCCATGGAGACGGTCTTAACGACCCTGGTTTTGGTCTGCCTCGTCCATGGATGCATCGAATGCTAAGAAATACAGCCTTCATCCGGTTGTTCAAATTTGCAACCAACGCTGAATCCGGTAACTTCATCATGAAATGGTTTTCCAGGATCAACAGGAAATTTGATTCAGGAAATGCTTCTACGACCAAAAGAATCGATGAGTGGGCTCTAAAGATGCTAAAAAATGGTGAATATGATGTTGTCATTGCGGGGCACCATCACCATCCAAGATTCCGGAATTACAACAATAAACTGTACATTAACAGCGGGTGTTTCTACAAGCATCGATCCTTGATCAGGTATACTAATAACAGGTTCGAACTCGTTAGATGGGACAACCAGAAACAAACGTTTATCCCCTTAGAATCAGGGAATTTGGAACTATAAATGGCAGACAACTACGACAACAACGACCTCGACCGATATCTGACAGACAAGAATTTCAGGCGAAAAAAACTCGACGAAATAAAGTCAGGTGCCTACGGAGGAGGAAAAAAGCCACCAAAGATGGTCAAAAAGGGGTCGCTATTTAGCAATATTCCGCGTAAATATCTGTTTATATTTATCTTGTTTTTTCTCTTTAGTGGTATTGGGTTTGTTGTTTATCTCATGGCGGGTCTGCCTTCTATAGAAGAACTCGAGAATCCAAAGACGGATGTAGCTTCATTTGTAATGAGTAGAGACGGTGTGGTTTTGGATAAGTACTTCACCGAAAACCGGACCTACGTTGCTTATGCTGACATATCACCTCATGTGATTGATGCGTTGATTGCCGTTGAGGACCACCGTTTTTATGAGCATTGGGGTATTGATGTGATCAGGACTGCAGCTATACCCTATCATTTGCTTCGCGGAAACATACAAGGAGGATCAACGATCACCCAACAATTGGCCCGAAACTTATATCGCAAAATAGGTCGACAGGTAACCGTTACGCGAAAACTCCGCGAGATGATCACGGCCATTCAGATTGAAAAAAACTACACCAAACGAGAAATCCTCGAGATGTACCTGAATACCGTTGAGTATTCGAACAGCTCATTTGGTATTGAAGCCGCAGCATTTACACACTATGGCAAAACTGCTAAAGAGCTGGATGTCAACGAAGCGGCTACTCTGATTGGTTCCCTGAATGCCGTTACGGCTTACAATCCTCGTACCAATAAGGAACGCTCTACAAGACGCAGGAATATCGTACTATCTCAAATGGAACGACGCGGATTTATCACAAGTGAAGAACTTCAGGCAAATCTGGAACAGGAAATTGAACTGAATTATAATCCCCCTTTCACTGCCCGTCGAACAAGCAGATATTTTGGAGAATATATTCGACTACAGGTTCAGGGTTGGGCCGAGGAGAATGGGTACGATTTATATCGTGATGGTCTGGTTATCTACACCACGATCGATTCAGGAATGCAAAAAATTGCAGAGAAGGTGGTTTCCAATCAAATAGATAGCCTACAACGAATTTTCCAGCGTGAATGGACCAGTCCGAATGGCGATTATATGGATCGTTTGTGGCGACAGTACCCTGGATTTCTCGACTCATTTATCGCCGAAACCCAGGAATATGCCACCGAGATCGCCAATGGTTCAACGAGAGCAGAGGCCTTGGCAAAACTCAAAGAAAACAAACAGTTCGTAGATCAGGTTAAACGTACAAGAACTCGTCTTGAAGGAAGCTTTGTTGCGATAGACCCAAGAAATGGGCACATTTTATCTTGGGTCGGTGGAACCGATTACAGTAAGTTTCAATTTGACCACGTATTTATGTCAAAACGTCAGGCTGGATCTACGTTTAAGCCTTTTGCATATGCCGTTGCGATTGACAACGGATACAAGCCGTACCACAAATTTTCTCGCTATCCGGTGAGTTTTGTTGGCAGAGGTGGACAAGTTTGGGAACCAAAAGATCAGACCACGATATCTGGACCGGAAATGGTTACAATGAGAGAGGGATTCGCCCGAAGTTTGAACAACGTAACCGTTAGATTACTTCCGGAACTTGCTGGGGCTCCCGGTACCAATCGGCTTGAAGATTTAGAACCTGCGGGAAAAAAAATTTCTGATATGGCCCGAAATCTGGGCGTTAACAAATCAGAGCTGCACAGTTTACCATCCATAGCACTTGGAACTGCAGATGTAACATTGCTTGAAATGACCAGTGCTTACTCAACCTTTGCCAATATGGGTGTTTACATTGAACCCATTGCAATTACACGCATTCAGGATAAAGCAGGTAACATATTGGTAGATTATTTCCCACAAGAACGTCGCGAGGTCATAAGCCCTGAAACCGCCTACATCATGATCGATATGATGCGAGGTGTGATACGTGGCGGTGATTGGGGCATTGGGACCGGTGTCAGGCTGCGGGGAATGGGTGTGACCCAGGACATTGGTGGAAAAACCGGAACCACTCAAAATTCAGCCGATAACTGGTTTATTGGAGTAATGCCTCACGTGGTTATGGGTGCATGGGTAGGGGGAGAGGACCGAAGGATTCGGTTTCCGGAGAACACGGTTATTGGACAAGGCGCCAGAACTTCACTTCCCATAGTTGCGAATTTCATTCTTGAGAATATCCGATCCAATAGAAAAAACTGGAGTTTTGACGGGTTCGAACAACCAGCTGGATACATCCCTGATCCACTTGAAGCAGAGTTGAACATAGAGCAGGGAAATCAAAGAAATCCACGCCGCACGGGATGGTAACCTCTTGGTTCGCAAGCGTAAACGGTAACCAGATAACTGTAAACAGCCCATCAGGTTGGTGATTTTGAATTTCGAGATACTCGGAATCGCATGGCCTTTTTCTGTTTACTGGTTACCGTTTTCTGTATAAAAAAAACGCCTGCCGGTTCATGACCAACAGGCGTTGATGCACTACAACAATAAATGGAACCGTTTGTTAGTTTTGCGCCAGTTTGATTCGGTTTATGGCTCTTTTGAGTGAGGCCTCTGCACGGGCTATGTCGATCTTGTTCTCACGGGCAGCTGCAAGTCGCTCTTCAGCACGCTTTTTGGCAGCAAGAGCACGATCTAAATCTATGTCATCCTTGTGCTCAGCCGACTCCACAATCACCGTAACCCGGTTATTGTGCACTTCGACAAAGCCGTTGGAGATCGAGTATTCATCAGTGGTTGAGTCGTTCTTGATGGTAATGATACCTACTTCAAGTGCGCTCATCAAACTGGCGTGATTGTGCAATACCTCAAAGTTTCCCTCAGTACCAGGTAATTTAATCCCCTTGACAGATCCGCTGAACACAGGCCCCTCAGGTTCCAGAATTTTAACTTCAAAAGGTTTCATCCAGAAATATTAAGCTTCTTGTAAGAGTTTTTGACCTTTCTCAATCGCTTCTTCAATGGTACCTACCATATAAAATGCGTTTTCCGGAAGGTGATCGAGCTCACCGTTGACAATCATATTGAATCCTTTAATCGTGTCGTCGATCTTGACATATTTACCAGGGAAACCGGTAAACTGCTCAGCTACGTGGAACGGCTGGGATAAGAAACGCTGAACACGTCGAGCACGTGAAACAGTCAATTTATCTTCGTCAGAAAGTTCATCCATACCCAGAATCGCGATAATATCCTGAAGGTCTTTGTAACGCTGCAGCAATTGCTTGACAGCCTGCGCTGTATCGTAGTGTGAGTTACCAAGTACCAATGGATCCAAAATTCTTGAGCTGGAATCCAACGGATCTACAGCAGGATAAATACCCAAGGATGCAATCTGTCGAGACAATACCGTGGTTGCATCCAAGTGGGAGAACGTGGTAGCCGGAGCAGGGTCAGTCAAGTCATCGGCAGGAACGTAAATAGCCTGAACTGAGGTGATAGATCCGTTTTTAGTCGAAGTGATACGCTCCTGTAAATCACCCATTTCAGAGGCAAGGGTCGGTTGGTAACCAACCGCAGATGGCATACGTCCTAACAGTGCTGATACTTCAGAACCAGCCTGGGTGAAACGGAAAATGTTATCAACAAACAGAAGAATGTCACGCGATACTTCATCACGGAAGTACTCAGCCACGGTAAGACCTGATAAAGCAACCCGTGCACGAGCTCCAGGTGGCTCGTTCATCTGTCCGAACACCAAAGTAGCTTGAGATTTTTTGAGTGCTTCTTCGTCGACAAGGCTAATATCCCAATCACCGGTTTTTTCCAGGTGTTCCTTGAATTGATCTCCATAGTCAATGACACCAGATTCGATGAACTCACGCAAAAGGTCATTTCCTTCACGGGTACGCTCTCCGACACCGGCAAACACCGAAAGTCCACCGTGCTCTTTTGCGATGTTGTTGATCAGCTCCTGAATCAGTACCGTTTTACCTACTCCGGCTCCGCCAAATAGACCAATTTTACCACCTTTGGCGTATGGACACAACAGATCCACTACCTTAATACCTGTTTCCAGCATTTCAGTAGATGACGAGAGGTCCTTAAAATCTGGAGCCGGGCGATGGATTGGATAAGAACGCTCTCCCTTTGGGGCGGTAATACCGTCGATGGCCTCGCCAACCACGTTAAACAGTCGGCCACGAATATCCTCACCTATTGGCATGGCAATGGTGTTACCTGTATCAATAACTTCCATATTACGGACCAACCCGTCGGTCGAGTCCATGGCGATGGTGCGGACCCGGTTTTCACCGAGGTGTTGCGCAACCTCTAGCACCAACTTGCGGCCGTCTTCAAATTTGATATAGAGTGAGTTCAGGATCTCTGGTAGTTCACCTTCAGAAAAATCAACGTCAACTACTGGTCCGATTACTTGAGCTACGGTTCCTTTGTTCATTAGGTACGTATTTTATGAATGATGTCGAATGGTTAACTGATCATTTAAGCTTGGTAATACTATCTGATACAGTCAGGAAATTTAGACATAATTCAGCCTAAAAGCAAAGATGGAATTCATAGATGAAAACGAAATTTCAAGAAAATAGACTGTAATCAAAGCTGCGTTTTGCGTATTTTTCCCGATTCAATAAGTATGTGCTTTCTGGATGCGTTATTTAATCAGATTTACGCCTTACAGTCAGCTTTATTAACCAAAAATAGTTCGGAACACTTTGGATACTCAATTAACAGCCCGATTCGCTGCCGTTCAGGTACTCACCCACTTCGAACAGGACAACTTCCTTGACACCGGAATATTCGACGAACTCGATGGTCGTGAACGTAATCAGGCAAACGAATATGTACAGGGAATTTTACGACGACGATCCTATCTGGACTTCCTTATCGGTGAATTCAGCTCCGTACCGGTCGATGAACTCGAGTTCATGTTCAAGAATATTCTTCGATTGGGTATGTATGATCTTTTGTTCATGGATGGAACTCCAGACCATGCTGCCATCAATGAACCTGTCGAAATCGCAAAAACCAAAATCAGCTCTCGTTCCGGAGATATGGCCAATGCCATTCTCAGACGGGTCCAACGAGAAATGGCGCAGTTACCTAAACCGGCAATGAAAGACCGAACCAAACTGGTAGCTGTGACGTTCTCACACCCCGAATGGATGGTTGAACGCTATGTTGCCCGTTTCGGTGAACGTGAGGCGTTCCAGTTGATGCAGGCCAACAACCGTCGTCCGGATTACTTCCTGCGAGTCAACGAACTGCGCACGAAACCCGAGAACTTCAAACTACGCCTGGAAAAGAGCGGTGTCGAATTTGAAGAAAGTGACTGGCTTCCAGGTTACTTCAAAGTACATAGTGTGATCGAAGCCCGTACAAAAGGCTGGTTCGAAAAAGGACTGTGCCAGGTTCAGGACATCGCTGCCGGCTTCGCTCCTACTATTCTTGATCCACAGCCGGGCGAAACAGTGTATGATTTGTGTGCAGCACCCGGGACAAAAACGATCGTTCTTTCAGGTATGATGCACAATGAAGGTACTGTACTATCGGTGGATATCAACGCCAAGCGTATGGCAAAAATTGCTGAAAACTGCGAGAAATATGGCGCTGAAAACGTAAAAATTCAACGTGCCGATATCATCGAAGAACGTTTCAAACTTGCCGATGCCGTATTGCTTGATGCACCATGTACTGGTACGGGAGTCCTGAGTAAGCGGGCTGATCTCCGATGGAAACGAACCCATGAAGAACTCGGTGAAATCGTTAAAAAACAAGCAGATTTACTGGATGCCGCAGCGAACATGGTTTCAAAAGGAGGCAGATTGGTGTACTCGACCTGCTCCATCGAACCGGAAGAGAACATGGATCAGATCCACAAGTTCCTGAAAGAGTATGACAATTTTGAACTCCAGCCACTTGGAGATTATCTGCCCGAAGAAGTACTTTCTGAAGACGGACTCTCCTACCAGACCTTCCCTCATAAACACCACTGCGATGGACACTTTGGGGTTCTGCTCAAAAGGATACACTAAATTGGTATCCTACATTTGAACGTGAAGCCTTCCCAAAAAGAAGGCTTTTCTGTTTAATTTTGTAAGGAATTCACATTTTAAGACACTATAAAAGAAAACTCTTATTCTACATTCAAATGTCAGGCGATTTTTCCAGAATTTCAGACCTCCCAAAACAATACGATCCATCCACAACGGAGTCCAAGTGGTATCAGTATTGGATGGAGAACGACTATTTCCACTCCGAACCCGATGAACGCGAGTCCTACACGGTCGTAATACCTCCGCCCAACGTGACCGGAGTCTTGCATATGGGACACATGCTGAACAACACCATTCAGGATGTTTTGGTACGTCGTGCCCGAATGCTTGGGAAAAATGCCTGCTGGGTTCCGGGTACAGACCATGCCTCTATCGCTACTGAGGCTAAAGTTGTCCAAAAACTTCGTAAAAAGGGACTCAAAAAGTCGGATATGTCGCGTGATGAGTTTATGGAACACGCCTGGGATTGGACCCGAGAACATGGTGGCATCATTCTGGATCAGCTGAAGAAACTAGGCGCTTCTTGTGATTGGAAACGTACGCGGTTTACACTGGAACCAGATCTTTATGATGCAGTCATAGAGTGTTTCATTAACTTGTACGATCGCGGATACATCTACAGGGGGGTTCGCATGATCAACTGGGATCCGGAAGCCAAAACAGCACTTTCCGATGAAGAGGTTATTTTTAAAGAGGTTCGATCACGTTTATTTTATGTCAATTACGCTCTTGAAGATGGTTCTGGACATCTAACGATCGCTACAACCAGACCAGAAACGATACTGGCAGATACTGCCGTGTGTGTAAATCCAAAAGATGATCGCTACAAAGATCTGATTGGCAAGAATGTGATTGTACCTTTAGTGAATCGGCTGGTTCCAATCATTGCTGATGATTACGTAGAAATGGATTTTGGAACCGGTTGCTTGAAAATCACGCCTGCTCATGATAAAAATGACTACGAAATCGGACAAAAACACGGTTTGGAAGTGATCAGTATGCTTGATGAAAGTGGTATCGTCAACGAATTTGGTGCCCCGTTCACCGGAATGGATCGTTTCGAAGCCCGAAAAGCAGCTGCCAAGGCGCTGGAAGATGCAGGTGCATTGGCAAAAGTTGAAGAAATGAACAATAAACTGGGATACAGTGAGCGGACCGACGCCGTCATCGAACCCCGGTTGTCGTTACAATGGTTTATGAAGATGCAGGAACTGGGTAAACCAGCGCTAGACCATGTAGATGACGATTCCATCAAGTTTCATCCATCTAAGTTTAAAAATTCATATCGAAACTGGATGGAGAACATTCAGGACTGGTGCATATCACGTCAACTGTGGTGGGGACATCAAATTCCAGCCTGGTACTATGGTAAAGGTGAAAACGACTATGTAATAGCCAAATCAACCGAAGAAGCTTTGGCCAAAGCCCATATAAAAACTGGAAATACTTCCTTATCAACCACTGACCTCAAACAGGATGAAGATGTGCTAGACACCTGGTTTTCTTCGTGGTTATGGCCGATTTCAGTATTTGATGGATTCAAAGATCCGAATAATCCGGATTACAAGTACTATTATCCAACCCAAGACCTGGTTACGGCCCCTGAAATCATGTTCTTTTGGGTAGCCCGAATGATTATGGCAGGTTACGCTTTCGCCGATGAAAAACCATTCTCCAATGTCTATTATCATGGAATCGTCAGGGATAAACAACGCCGTAAAATGTCAAAATCGCTGGGTAACTCTCCTGATCCTTTAGACCTTATCGCACAGTTCGGAGCAGATGGAACACGGGTTGGGATGTTATTTTCCGCTCCTGCTGGTAATGACCTTTTATTTGATGAAGCCTTGTGCGAGCAAGGAAGAAATTTTTCGAATAAAATCTGGAATGCCTTCCGCTTTTTGACCTTGAACATGGAAGAAGGGGTTGAATATGCCCCACAATTACCGGTCCAATCACATTCATTGGTAGATAAATGGATGCTGAGTCGCTTGAATCGAACAATCGAGCTAATGAACGCCGATTTCGATGCTTTCCGACTCAATGAAGCACTACAGAAAATATATGCATTAGCATGGGATGATTTCTGTGATTGGTATATCGAGCTATGTAAATCGGATGTACCCGGAGAGAAGGTACCAAGGGAAAAACTAGAGTCAGCACTCGGTATCTTTGCCGAGTTGATGAAATTACTGCATCCATTTATGCCATTTATTTCCGAAGAAGTATGGCAATATCTGGAAGCCCGCACTCCGGAGACAGCTTTGGTTGTAACTTCCTGGCCAAAGGTAAACAGCAACCTGATCAGCGATCTGAATGAAACAGAGTTTGAACTGGCAAAACAGACGATCTCTGCCATAAGAAATATTCGGGCTGAATCCGGATTATCACCCGCCACACCACTTTCATTGATCATTAGAACCCGGGACACCGAGACCACAGATCTGTTCAATAACTGTGAATGGATTATCAGAAAATTGCAGAAGCTAACGGACATCACCATAGACCCTTTGGCTCAGAAACAGGGTATCTGCGCTTCAGCTGTGGTCAATGGGAATGAGTTGTTCGTCCCCCTGGTTGGATTGATCGATCTGGAAAAAGAGCGCGAACGAATCATTAAAGAAATCCAGCGACTTGAGGGTTTCAAGAAAAGTGTGGAGTCGAAATTATCCAATGAAAACTTTGTTTCCAGAGCTCCGGCTGACGTCGTTCAAAATGAACAGAACAAAGCCCGTGATGCCTCCGAAACGTTGGAAAAACTACGAATCCAGTTAGCTGAGTTGATCTGAAATCGGATTTAGTCCTGATCAGAAATCCATTATGAGTATAAATTCGAATTCGATACCAGATTTGTTCGGTCAAGCGGACATGTCGTCTTTGCTGGCAGAACTCAACGATCGTCAGGCTGATGCCGTGCTGCATTCACAGGGACCACTATTGATCATTGCTGGTGCTGGTAGTGGCAAAACTCGCGTATTAACATATCGAATCGCCAATCTGATAGCTACCAAACAAGCCTGGCCAAGTCAGATTCTGGCCCTGACCTTTACAAACAAAGCTGCGCGGGAAATGCGCGAGCGAATCGAGAAAGTGATTGGTCCAGAGGCTAGTCGCCTTTGGATGGGTACGTTTCACTCTATTTTTACAAAAATACTACGGATCGAGGCTGAAAACATAGGATACAAAACCGATTTTAGTATCTATGACACTGATGACTCAGACCGAGTCATCAAAGGTATTCTTCAGGAACTTCGTATCGACCCACGTGAAATAAAACCGAACCAGGTTCGATTCAGAATCAGTGGCGCTAAGAACCAGATGATATCAGCTGATGAATATGCCAATAAATTTGTTCAAAGTACATTGGATGACATCGCCGCCCAGGTTTACAAGATATACAATACAAGACTGTTCAATTCCAATGCCATGGACTTTGATGACCTGCTTATCAAGCCAATTGAACTGTTTCAGATGTATCCGGAGGTCCTGGAAAAGTATCAGGAGCGTTTCAGGTATATCCTGATTGATGAGTATCAGGATACGAACCGAGCACAGTATACGGTTACGAATCTATTGGCCAGCAAACATGAGAATATTTGCGTGGTTGGTGATGATGCACAAAGCATCTACTCTTTTCGCGGAGCCGACATCTCCAACATTTTGAATTTTAAGGAAGACTATGCTCAGGCAACCGAAATTGCACTCGAACAAAATTATCGTAGTACTAAAGTCATATTGAAGTGCGCAGATTCAATTATCAAGCAAAACAAAAAACAGCTAGAAAAAACACTCTGGACCGAAAACAACAAAGGTAATCCGATCACCTTGCTGGATAATTTCAGTGAACGCGAAGAGGCATCCAGAATTGCCCAGCACATTCAGAATCTGCGATTTCGGGAAGGATATAAGTTCAACGAATTTGCGATTTTATACCGCACTAATTACCAAAGCCGTGTCTTTGAGGAAGCCCTCAGAAGAAAAGATGTTCCCTATCAGCTGGTTGGTGGGGTTTCTTTTTACCAACGTAAGGAAGTTAAGGACGTGATTGCATATCTGCGATTACTAGTAAACCCAGCCGATCAGGAAGCACTACTTCGCATCATTAATGAACCAACTCGAGGTATAGGACAAAAATCTCTGGACTCCATGGTATCGGGTGCTCGAAGCAGGAATACGCCACTTTGGAACTACATCCGGGATGATGCAAATCTTTCGGATGTGTATAAGCCAGCACAGGCCAGAATCCGTGAGTTTAATGAAGTCATGGATGAATGTACCCTAATGCTCAGTCGAGAATCTATCGTAGAAACCACCAGGCTGTTACTCGAAAAGACGGGTTATGTAAAACAATTTGTGGAGGAGAACTCTCAGGAATCGCTCGGTCGACGAGAAAACGTGATGGAATTACTCAATGCGATATCGTACTTCGAAAAATCACGTGAAAATGCCAGTCTAAGTGCCTTTTTACAAGAAATCAGCCTGGTATCTGATGTTGATAATCTGGAAGTTGACGTTCCGGCGGTCACGCTAATGACTGTTCATGCCTCAAAAGGGCTTGAATTTCCAGTAGTATTTATTGCTGGATTAGAAGAAGAGCTCTTTCCTATCGGTGGCAGAAATGGTGAAGATGCGGATATTGAAGAAGAACGCAGACTGTTCTATGTAGCTATAACTCGGGCTCAACGCGAGTTATTCTTTAGTTTTGCGCGTAGTCGTTACAAATTTGGAGAGGAAAAACCAGGTATCAGATCACGCTTTCTGGATGAAGTTGATCCATCTGTGGTTCGAAACGAAAATGGTTCCACGATTCGACAAAAACAAGATTCCCTTTCCGAGCATCGTTCAGGTACATTCATTGAGTATGACTACAAGAAACCACTCAGCAGTGGTTATCCGGCTCCAGCACCGGGAAGGAATACATACAGAACACCCGATACAGCCAAACCATCAGCAGGTTCACAAAGAATTGAGTACGATGAGAACTCTGTTGAATTACGGGTAGGGATGTTTGTAGAACACGATAAGTTCGGACAGGGTAAGATCATCCACAAAGAAGGATCGGGTACAGAAACAAAAGTCGTAGTCTTTTTTCTGAGTCACGGACAGAAAAAACTTGCTCTGAAGTTCGCTAAACTGCGAATTTTGGAGTGATTAATCTTTTTCGTCTATTCTGGATATATTCTTGTGAACGTTTTCTCACAAAACAATCAATCCAGTTTGTGTCAAAGATCCTATTGATTTTATTTCTGTACATGGCAATTACCCCACGTTCTCCCTGGGCACAATCCTATTCCAATCCAACTCATTCAGGATCAGGCGGAGTGGCACTGTTCATGGGAGCAAAACCTGAAGCCGCCTTCTACAACCCCTCTCTTTTAATGCTTACAGACAAAAATGAATCGGTAGTGATCACTTTTTTGTCCGGGAGTGTGTCAAAAAGTAGTGGATTCACATCCCAATTGATTATGGATCCTAAATCCCTGCTCAATCCTTTTTTCGGGTATTCAGATGAAAAGGATTACTTGTATGAGAAAGGGCCAAATCAGCTTTTAAACTCCTGGTTCGGTTCCTCCAATGTAACATCATTAAATACTCAACATCTTGATTTCATTACTTTTGGACTTATGTACAAAGGTTCAGATGTGTCATTTTCATTAAATCATAGATTACGGGGTACAAGTATTTCACAGGTAGCAAGAGGTTGGTATGATACTGCATTTAGTGCCACGAACGATACCTACTTTTTGAGCAGGGATCTACATCAATATGCTTCATTCAGCCATGAAATAGGAGTTGGATTCGCTTGGGAACAAGGGCTATTGAGTGGATTGACAGGCAGTCGTAGTTCGTTATATTTCGGGGTGAATCCCAAGTTTATTTTACCTGTTGAATACATGGATTCCGATTACACATCTGAATCCATATTGGCAAATCTTGGGGAGTCAACTATTGATCGTAGACACAGCTTACACCTTTCCGGATCTGTAAACAGCTGTAGAAATTTAACTTCCAATCCTTTTGTGTGTACTACAACCTCTCCTAATTGGACCAGTATCACTGGATTTGGTGCTGGATTTGATGCCGGGGTAACATGGAGGTTTAGTTTTGGCAGTTCAATCAGACTTCGAAATGATTTGCGTCCCGTATCCAATTATCAAATCAGTGTGTCCTTAGCAGTAAACGACATAGGATTCATCACTCACAAAGATGTGAAGTCCCTGTCCATCGAAAGCGAGGAATACACCTCAGAAAAGATTTCATTACAAGAAATTGACCGCGAGTACCTATTTACCCCAAAGTCCTATTTTGATTTCATTGGATCGGATATCCAAATGTTATCTAAATCAGGTTCTATTGAATCAGGGTCTGTTACTTTTTTAACTCCAACTACCGTAACAGCTGGAATTGGGCTGGAACTGGACAGATTAAAAATCGGTGTGGAAGTTCAGCAACAGACAGGTTATACGAATTCGAACTCAGACTATAGCTCCATTCATTTTGGTAACGAAATCAATATAATCCGTTATTTGTCCATTAGAAGTGGACTCGTCCTCAAGCAAGGTGAGCCTGTTGTATATACTGCTGGTTTTGGCATCGACACCTCCTTTTTGAGTGTGTCTGCGAGTACTATGGCGAAACGACTTAGTACAAACAATGCGTTCAGACCCGTAATGATGAATGTGGGTACTCTTAGTCTTAAATTTTGATTTCTGATATGCCTTTTTGACAGAATTCTATCCTACACATGAAATTATGCCATGATTTTAGGTGTTGTTCTGACGAATTGTACTGAATGGAGTGTTTGGTTTAAAATTTGTTTAACCAAGCCTAAATACAGTTATCTATTAAATTATTTTTGAATGAAATTCTATAACGACGCTGAAGATTTTTTTACCCTATCTGAAGAAGATTTCCAAGACTTTGAGCAGGCGATACCCTTGCTGTCTGAAGAAGAAGAACGACGACTAAGTGAATCGGATATACCGGACCAACTGCCCATTCTCCCCCTCAAAAACACTGTTTTATTCCCTGGTGTTGTTATTCCAATAACCGTAGGTAGGGACCGGTCCCTCGCCCTGGTAAAACAGGCGTATGAGACACACCGAACTATTGGAATCATTACTCAAAAAAGTAAGGATCAGGAGGATCCGGAGCCTGGTGATCTCTACGAAATCGGTACAGTAGCCCAGATTTTAAAACTGATCAAAATGCCCGACGGCAGTAAATCGATCGTTATTCAGGGCAAAAGTGTGTTCAAAGTAAAGAAATATGTCCAGACAGACCCTTATTTCCTGGCCGAAGTTGAGCAGTATAAGAATATTCAGGATATGTCGGGTATGGAACTTGACGCGGCGTTGAGGTCCATCAAAGAGACTTCTGTTCAGATTGTGAACCTTTCACCCAATCTTCCTTCAGAAGCAGCCCTTGCTATCAGTAATATCAACAGTCCAACTTTTTTACTCAATTTCATTTCTTCGAATCTGAATATTTCTATCGAAGAAAAGCAGAAAATTCTTGAAACCCAGGGATTCTCACAACGCATGGAGATGGTTATGGGATACCTGAACAAGGAGATCCAGGTACTGAATCTGAGTCAGGAAATTCGATCCAAAGTAAAGACAGATATCGATCAACAACAGCGCGACTACTATCTGCGCCACCAGCTTAAAGCCATACAGGAGGCACTGGGTGAAGATAGCGAGCAGGAAGAGGTCAAAAAACTACACGCTCGTGGTTTGGAAAAGAAGCTACCTGATTCGGTACGCAAAGTGCTTGACAAAGAGTTACAGCGTCTGGAAAGAACGCCAGCTTCGGCACCGAATTATGGGGTCGTTTACAATTACGTTGAATGGATTCTGGATTTACCCTGGGATGAATATTCAGAGGATAAAATTGACCTGAAGTACGCCAGAAAAGTATTGGATGAAGATCACTATGGGCTCGAGAAAGTCAAAAAAAGAATTATTGAGTATTTGTCTGTTCTGAAGCTTAAAAATGATATGAAAGCTCCCATTTTGTGCTTCTATGGTCCTCCCGGTGTTGGAAAGACCTCTCTTGGTAAATCGATCGCACGTGCCCTGAATCGAGAATTCACTCGATTCAGTCTGGGTGGACTCCAGGATGAGGCTGAAATTCGTGGACACAGACGTACGTACATCGGTGCACTGCCAGGACGAATTATCCAAAGCCTGAAAAAAGCGGGCAAGAGCAACCCTGTAATGATGCTTGATGAAATCGATAAAGTAGGACTATCCTACCGGGGCGACCCCACCTCTGCACTTCTTGAAGTACTTGATCCTGAACAAAACAACACCTTTCAGGACAATTACATGGAACTTGAATATGATTTGTCCAGGGTGCTGTTTATTGCTACCGCTAACAGTCTAGATACCATTCCTGCTCCATTGCGAGACCGAATGGAAATCATTCATATCAGCGGATATACCCTGGAGGAGAAACTCGAAATAGCCAAAAAGTATCTTGTTCCTGACCAAATCGAGGAAAATGGGCTGAGCAAAAAGCAGTTCAAAATATCAGATACGGCCATAAAGTCGGTTATCGATGGATACACACGTGAATCAGGAGTCAGAAACCTTAATCGGGAAATTGGTTCGGTGGTTCGGGGTGTTGCAAGTAAGATTGCCTTAGAAGAAATTGAAGGTCAGTCAGTGGGACTCAAAGAGGTCGAAGAATACCTGGGTATGCGCAAATTTTTTGCTGATGTGGCTGAGAGAACCACCGTTCCCGGTGTGGCTACCGGACTGGCATGGACACCCTTTGGAGGGGATATTCTTTTTATCGAAGCCAGTGTTTCTCCGGGAAACGGAAAGTTGACCATTACCGGACAGCTTGGTGATGTAATGAAAGAGTCAGCCATTTTAGCTCAATCATACCTCAAAAGCCATGCTAAAGATCTGAATATTCCGTCTACTGCTTTCACTGATTGGGACCTTCACATGCACGTTCCGGCTGGTGCAGTACCCAAAGACGGTCCATCTGCAGGAGTTTCAATTCTTTCTGCGATGACGTCTATTTTTACACAGAGGCGAATCAAAAGCTCTGTTGCATTAACGGGAGAAATTACACTTCGCGGGGCCGTACTGCCAGTTGGAGGTATTAAAGAAAAGGTTCTGGCAGCAAAACGAGCCGGAATCAAACACGTTTTACTTCCTAAAAAGAATCAAAAGGACGTCCATGAAATCGAGTCGGATGTGATCGAAGGACTCACATTCACCTACTTAGAACGAATGGAGCAACTTTTCCCACTGGTACTTGAAAAAGATGCGGTGACAAATCCATCAGAGCGATTTAAACCCGCTAAAAAGGACGATTTATAAATATTTTTTGTAGATTCTGCACATGAATCCCCTTGAATCACTGCTTTTCGGCAGAATCGTAAAATCTACTGGTAGCTGGTATATGGTTGTACTGGAAAAGGGCGATACCATGGCGTGTCGCCTGCCCGGTAAACTTCGCCTGGAGCAACTAGACCAAACCAATCCGGTTGCAGTGGGGGACCGAGTTGGGGTTGAAAAGCAATCCGATAACACTGGAATCATCCACGAAATATCAGAACGTCAGAACATGATTACACGTCTTGCCACCCACGGCAGACGCGGTCAACAAATTATGGCTGCAAACATTGATCTGGGCATCTTAGTACAGTCAGTTAAAAAACCACAATTCAAAACAGGGCTCATCGACCGATTTTTGATTACCTGTGAAGCCAATCAGGTAGAACCGCTAGTGGTCATCAACAAAATGGATCTTGCAAAAAAAGCAGAGATATCTGAGGTTGAAGATCTGATTCATCTATACAAAAAACTGGGATACACCATGATCCCTATCTCAACTGTTCAACCCCAGTCAATGACTCTATTTAGAGAATATATTGATGGCAAAACGGTAACCCTGATGGGTCCATCGGGTACTGGAAAAACAAGTATTCTTAACGCTTTAAATTCATCCTTAAGATTAACAACAGGAGAGATTTCTAGCTTTTCAAACAAGGGTAAACACACCACTACATTTGCTGAATTACTTGAAATCGCTCCTGGTACTTATGTGGTTGACACTCCCGGGATTCGTGAGTTTGGACTGGTTGATATTGATGCCTACGACTTATCCAATTTTTATGTGGAAATGAGAGAGTTACGCACAAAGTGTAAATACTACAATTGCACACATATCCATGAACCCGGATGCGCAGTCATGGAGACCTACGATAAAGGTGAGATTCATCCATCACGCTATATGTCCTATTTGCAAATCTTCGAGTCACTAAAACACTGACTAGTGGGCATCCAGCCAGTTATCAGCTATTCCCCATTCAACCTTTAGAGGCACGCTAAGACTCATTGCAGACTCCATCACAGACTTCACCAGATCAGGCACAATCTCAAGTTCAGACTCATGAACTTCAAATACTAATTCATCGTGTACCTGAATCAACATTCTCGATTTTAACTGCTTTTCCTTGAAGGACCTGGCCAGTCGGATCATTGCGATTTTAATCAGGTCAGCTGCGGTTCCCTGGATAGGCATATTGATGGCGGTTCTTTCTGCGAAGCTTCTTACGTTAAAGTTACCCGAATTGATATCTGGGATATATCGTCTGCGTCCGGATAAGGTTTTAACATACCCATGCTCATGGGCAAACGCTTTGGTCTGGTCGATGTATGCCTTAACACCCGGAAATCTGGTGAAGTAGGCATCAATAATATCCTTTGCTTCATTATTACCAATCCCTAAACGCTGTGCTAATCCAAAAGCACTTACACCGTATGGAATACCAAAATTCACTTCTTTAGCCTTTCTACGCTGATCGCGGTCTACATCCTGTAACGGATCGAGTTCAAAAATTTCCCTGGCAGTCCTGGAATGAATATCCTCGTTATTGTTAAAGGCCTCTTGCATGGCAGTATCACCCGACATAGACGCTATAACCCTCAATTCAATCTGAGAATAATCTACTGAGAGTAGTTTATACCCGTGTGCACTGACAAAAGCTTTGCGAATTTCTCTACCTCTTTGTGTTCTGATAGGAATATTTTGCAGATTTGGGTTCGAGGATGACAATCTTCCCGTAGCAGCAACGCTTTGATTGAAACTCGTATGAATGCGTCTGGTTTCCGCATGAATCAATGGCGGAAGTGCGTCGATATAGGTTGAGCGTAATTTTGCCAAAGACCTGTACTCAAGAATTTTTGAGGGCAATTCATATCTCACTGCCAAATCCGAAAGCACTGCTTCAGATGTTGAAAATTGTCCTGTTGCAGTTTTCTTACCTGAGGGTAACTTGAGTTTCTTAAAAAGAATATCCCCCAATTGTTGTGGTGAATTTATATTGAATTCAGTACCTGCCATTCGATAAATTTCTTGTTCTATTTCCATGATATCACTGGTAATGGTTTGAGAAAATGAGGCCAGCATATCTGTGTTCAAGGAAATTCCTGCTAATTCCATGTCTCCAAGTACTGCAGACAACGGAAACTCAATCTGGTAGGCTACTTCTTCAAGCTCATCCTTCTTTAGCTGTTCAGATAAACTTTGATACAATTGAAGTGTGATGTCAGCGTCTTCTACCGCATAATGTGTAAGTTGCTCCAGATCAATATCTGCCATTGACTTTTGTTTCTTACCTGACCCTATCAACGCTTCAATCGGAATCGGTTCATAATCGAGATATTTCATAGCCAGTGCATCCATTTTTAGCGGCTGTGAAGGGTCAATCAAATAAGCAGCGAGCATGGTGTCGAAGATTTTTGCTGAAAAGGTCGCTCCATGCCGGACCAACATCATATAATCGAATTTGAAATGGTGAGCTACAACAGTCAGATCACCACGGTTCAACAGAGTATTTAAAACCGAAATCACTGCATTTGTATTCAAATTCCCTTTTCCAAGTGGAATGTAAACTCCAGAACCCGGACTAAACGAAAGGGCAATACCAATCATATCCGCAGTCATGGGATCTACGCCGGTAGTTTCCGTGTCGATACATAACGTGTTGGACACCGTGTTGTCGGCGAGGTATTTTTTTAAGTCGTCGACAGATGTAATGCATTGATAATCAACCGCATGGAGATCCAGTTTTTTAAATGCAGTGAAAGAACCGGGTGGTGTTATTGGAGATGATTCTCCAAAAAGATCGGCCTGAGCTAAATCAGTAGGTGCTGAAACAGGCACCTCAACACCTGAAAATTTTTTGGTCAACGTTCTGAACTGCATCCGATTGAAAAAGACACCCAAGGCCTGTCTATCTGGACCTTCCCACTTGAGCGTTTTCCAATCTGTAAAACTCTCGCAATCCGTTTTTATGACCACCAGCTTACGCGACAGTCTGATTCTGTCTTCGTTACCAACAATTCCTTCTCTGACACGTTTGGATGTTATGGTTGGAGCAGCAGCGATCAGGTTTTCGATATTACCATATTCTTTAATCAGCTCAGGAGCTGTTTTCTTTCCTACTCCGGAAATCCCGGGGATATTATCTGAACTGTCTCCAATTATAGTCAACACATCGATCACTTGTTCTGGTGGTACCCCGAAAAATACCTCAACGGCTGACCTGTCAATGATTTCAAATCCATCCCCGTTATTCAGTGGTTTCATCATGAAAATATTGTCATGCACGAGTTGCATGTAGTCTTTGTCAGGTGTGACCATAAAGACCTGTACATCCAAACCACGTGCAGATTCGGCAAGTGATCCGACAATATCGTCAGCTTCTATCCCGTCACGTTCAAGGCTTTGTATATTGAAAAGCCCAAGCATCTGTTTGATGTAAGGGATGGCTTCTCGCAATTCCTCGGGCTGTGGAGGTCGGTGGGCTTTATATTCAGCATCCAATTCGTGTCGAAATGTAGGGGCATGCGTGTCCCAGGCAACGCCAATATGCGTAGGTTTGTGTGAGTCGATGAGCTTTACTATTGCATTGGCAAAGCCATAAATGGCTCCGGTCGGTAATCCATCCGCATTTTTCAGATTAGAGTTGATGAATGCGAAATACGATCGGTAGGCTAGTGCTGTTCCGTCGAGTAAAAGTAATATATTGTTTGCCATTGGAAAGTACATTTTATGCGATAAAACGCACAAACTTTTAAAAATTAACTTCGTTTAAATGTCTGGTGTCCTGAAGGGTAGAAATATACTCGATTAGGTTAAGGAATACAGTTAAAGATTGAAATCATGAGTCTAAAAAACGAAGCAAACCAGGCTTATCAAAGTACAAGGTCATTTTATAAAGAATATACCCGCGGTATGACTCGCGAACAACTTGGTCGTGAATTTCATGCAGATTCAAACCGACTTTTAGAACTCTATAAAGAAGCGATTGGAGCCGATTTCGACGAAAAAACCGGTGAAAAAGTAGATCTGCTCACAAAATTCGAACGATTGGCAAAATCTTTGAGTATACGAATGAGCCCGGTAAGGAGACTTGTTTTCGCGGGAACTTTCATTCTTTTTATTGCCCATTATTTGTCCATTGGTCTCATCTCTACCATTGCATTTCCGGTGGCATTTTCTGGTCTGGTACTGCTTTTGCTGATAGAATTACTGGAAAAACTTGATGTAAAAAAGGAAATTGATCTTGCCCGTGACATTCAACTTGGACTGCTACCTTCATCAGACATTGAGACCAACGATATTCACATCGTTTCATTTGCAAATACGGCAAGTGAAGTTGGAGGTGACTATGTTGATGTCATTCAAACCGAACAGGGAACCTATTACATTATTGCAGACGTATCTGGCAAAGGGTTGTCAGCTGCCTTGTACATGGTACGCATGCAGGCTTTGGTTCATTTGATTATCAACAAGTTCCATCCGACTCCTAAAGATTTATGTTTGGAACTCAACGAATACATTAAATCTGGCAAACAGGACAAAACGTTTGTCACGGCAAGTATTGCCTTTTTCCCAAACAATGAAAATCACTTTACTATTGTCCGTGCAGGTCACAATTCACCATTACTATACAAAGCCGATAAAGATGTTGTTCTGGATTTGAAAACAACTGGATTTGCGCTTGGTATGACTTCCACTCAGCGACTTAAACTGTTTTTGAAGGAAGCCCGAATCAATTTCAATGCTGGTGATTCACTTTTAATCTATACCGACGGGTTAAATGAAGCCCGAAATGATATCAATGAAGAGTTTGGTGACAGTCGAATTCGTGCTATGTTTGAAATCTACGGTGCGCTCGAACCAAAGACCACGGTTAGAAAAATGCAGCATAGTCTGGAGGATTTTATAGGTGCAACCAAGCCATTAGATGATATTACATTCAGCTGTATCAAAAAGAAATAGCGACACACGGTCGCTATTTCAAATTTACAGTACAGACAAGTACAAAATATTATCCCAAGGCCTCAACGATAGCCTCAACTGTAAGTCCAAATTGCTGATAGAGCGTCTCATAGGGAGCAGATTCACCATAGTGGTCGAGTCCAATCACCTTTCCTTCCAGACCAACATATTTATGCCATCCAAAGGTAGCCGCTGCCTCAATGGCCACACGTTTAGTGACGGATTTAGGAAGTACGGCTTCACGATAGGCTGGATCCTGTTGATCAAATAATTCCCAAGATGGCATACTGACCAGTCGAACTGATTTACCAGATTCAGTTAGTTTTTTCCAAGCCGTATATCCAATACTAACCTCTGAACCCGTTGAAAGTATGATCGCATCGGGAATATCAGAGGCCGAATCTGCCAGTATGTAAGCCCCTCTTGCTGTTAACTCTCTGGAATTCGCCGCAGTTCTGGCAATTTCTGGCAGGTTCTGACGCGTTAGGACCAAAGCCGTAGGACCATCCATTCTTTCGAGTGCCAGTTTCCATGCTATGGCAGTTTCATTGGCATCTGCTGGCCGAAGAACAACGAGGTTTGGTATTGATCTGAGTGATGCCAGGTGCTCTATAGGTTGGTGAGTGGGACCATCTTCTCCTAGTCCTATGCTGTCGTGTGTAAACACGTAAATAGCGGGTTGTTTCATCAGCGCGGCCAAACGTATTGCGGGTTTACAATAATCTGCAAAAACCAAAAAAGTCCCTCCAAAAGGACGGACCGTTCCATGAAGGGCCAACCCATTCATAATCGCACCCATAGCGTGCTCACGTACACCATAATGGATGTAAGTACCAGCACGATTTTCGGAATTAAAAACCGTATGCCCCTTAAACTCGGTAAGATTACTCCCGCCTAAATCTGCTGAACCGCCCATGATTCCCGGAATTTTAGATGCGATAGCGTCCAGAACCATACCAGAGGCTTTCCTGGTTGCCATTCCCTTTTCATTGGCTTCGAAATATGGAAGTTGATTCAAGATTTCTCGATCTAACGTTCTGTTCAGGCAAGCTTCTACATGTTGATACTTATCGGGACTCTCCGATTTTAATCGATCAAGAGATTTGATCCAGTTATTTTCCTGGTCCATACCTCGATTAACAGCTGATCTGAAATGTGCCAAGACGTCTGGGTCGATACTAAAACTAGAGTCTGGATCTACTCCGTATACTGTTTTAGTCTTTTTGATTTCTTCCTCACCCAGCGGTGATCCGTGAGAGGCAGAGGTATCCTGTTTAGCGGGAGATCCATATCCAATGTGGGTTCTACACGCAATCAGAGACGGCTTATTTTGATTTTGGGCTTTTGATATTGCAGTTCGTATGGCTTCGCGGTCATGTCCATCAACCCAATCAGTATACCAGCCATAGGCCTCAAAGCGGGCTCTCACATTTTCAGTGAAAGCCAGATCCGTGGAACCATCGATTGTAATTTTATTGTCATCATACAAATAAATCAGGTTATCCAGTTGCAGGTGGCCTGCTAATGATGCCGCTTCATGAGAGATACCTTCCATCAGATCTCCATCGCTGACGATAGCGTACACGATGTGATCAATCAATTTGTTCAGAGGAGTATTAACTTTAGAAGCCAGGTGTTTCTCAGCAATAGCCATTCCAACTCCCGTTGCAAATCCTTGTCCCAAAGGACCGGTAGTTGTTTCAACACCTGGAGTGTGACCAAATTCCGGATGTCCGGGTGTTTTACTGCCCCATTGACGAAAATTTTTTATTTCATCCAAAGGAAGTTCATATCCGGTTAGGTGCAATAGGCTATATAGCAGCATGGAACCATGTCCGGCGGATAAGATGAACCTGTCACGATTTGCCCAATTTGGGTTAGCTGGATTGTGCTTCAAGAAATCATTCCAAAGTACGAAAGCGACGTCGGCCATACCCATTGGCATCCCCGGATGTCCGGAGTTCGCTTTTTGGACGGCATCCATGGATAAGGTTCTGATTGTGTTGACACAGCGTTGTTCCAGTGAGCTCATGAAGATTTCAGGATTGAATAATGGGTTAAATATATGTATGCAAAGATACGACTCGACCTGTTGAATGAAAATTGTATCGAGAACAAAACTTCAGATTAAATCAGGGTAGATATACAAAAAAAAAGGCTTTCGGAGGAATCCGGAAGCCTTTTGATAGTTCTTCGTACCCCATTAAGGAGTACCACACTTAAGTTCATGCTCCATGGCATGTTGAGCTGCTGCCCGGAAACTCCCGATGGCTGCTTGTGCGTAATTTTCACATGCAATGGCAAAATTTCCGGCATTTGCGTGCGCTATACCTAGTTCGAAATAGATTTTTGCTTTATCAGTCCGGCTTCCGCGCTCTAGTTCGAGTGCTTTGGTGGCATGCGTAATGGCCTCAGTTGACATAGCTCTTTTGTTATAAACCTCAGCAAGACGGTAATTCACATCAGCGCTGTTCTCATCGTATTGCAATGCCTGGCGTAGCAGCTCAGTGGCTTGAATGTATTGTCGCGCTTCCATCGTATTGACTCCTTTCAATAGGAGAAAATTGCGAGCAGCATTAGTGGCATTGGTAACGATTTCACCCTCGTTGGATGCTCCACCAATCTGAATAGCCCGGTCAAATAAGTTCAACGCTTCTTCCAGGTTATCTTGTTGACGGAAAATAAGCCCTTTTTGATAGTATGCAGCAGCATAATTCGGTCGAGCAGCGATGGCTTTGTCATAGCTTGCCATAGCAGCTGTGAAGTTTTCTTCACGGAACAGTCTATTTCCTTCCATCAGGTGAAGCTGGGGAATAACACCGCGAGATTGTTGAGCAATGCGTGTATTACCGTATTTTGTAGCTTGCTCGGCGGCCACACCAAAAGCCTCTGCTGCCTGAACAAAACGTTCAGCCTGATATAGATCTCGAGCAATTACAAAATAAAGCTGGGGAATTTGGTTTTGTGCTCTGGTCTTAATGTCCGCGGCTTGACCACCAACCCGATCAGCCATGGTAATGATTCGTTCAAATGAGGTAATTGCCTGGCGATTTTGTCCGCTTTTCGCTAATTCAGTAGCTTCGTTGAACGCATTCACTACATCTTCGTAAGATTGTGCATTAGAGATGGTAGTAAATACGAGAAGCATCGCCATACTTAATAACAACCCTTTAATTGAATAACTCTTCATAATCAGATTTTTGATCCTTGGTTTAATTTACTGTTTATAAAACGGGTGCCCAAAGCACAATAGTATTTAGTCTTTGGTGACATATTCATGTGATTCTTATGTCCATAGACCGATCAATGACCCCCGTTTTGAGTTTTGCCCCGACAATATAACAGATATTTGTACACAAACAAGTTAAAAATTCGGGCGCATGATTCGATCTGTGTAAAATTCCTCTATAATACGAACTACTTCATCAAGGTCATCAGTAACATGAAACAGCCTCATGTCATTTGATGAAATGGTTCCGTTTTCTATTAAAGTTGTTCTGAGCCAGTCAATCAACCCTCCCCAAAATTCAGTCCCGAGCAAAATTACCGGGAAACGAGATATTTTATGAGTTTGCATCAGTGTGAGGGATTCAAAGAGTTCATCAAGAGTACCAAATCCACCAGGAAACACCACAAATGATTGGGCATACTTCACAAACATTACTTTTCGGGCAAAAAAATAATTAAAAGACAGCAAATAATTTCGATCAACATATTGATTCGCTTTTTCTTCAAAGGGTAGATCGATACATAATCCGACGGATTTCCCTTTAGCCTCAGCTGCGCCTTTATTGGCTGCTTCCATAATACCTGGGCCGCCTCCGGTGATTATCCCAAAACCCATGTCAGTAAGTTTTGAAGATAATTCGGTCGCAATCAGATAATATCTGGATTCGGGCTTTAATCGGGCAGAACCAAAAAAAGAAACACAGGGACCAATTTTTAGCATTCGATCGTATCCATCAACAAACTCACCCATTATTTTGAAAATACTCCAAAGGTCTGCTTGACTTGAAAGATCGTAGGAATCCGGGATTTTGATGGGTGGTGTCATTGTAGGTTGATTTAAAATGAAATCTTTACGGTCAGAGATGCCGTCTGTTGTCCGTGAATATACATGATATCTGGGTGCAAACGTGCACTTAAATCATCTGTAACGTCGAAATCACGCAGCTGTGCAAAAATATATGCGTCTGCTATATTCAAGCCATACACTAATCCAATTCCAATAAATGATAAATCACGCTGATTTCTAAACGTATTTCTGTTACTTCGATATAACTCCGACGGCTGACCTGGAGGAATGTACCCAGGTGTGGGACCAAATCGTTGATCCGTATTACCCTGTACTGAATTATAGTATGCGGCCTTATATCCTTGGTACCTATCATTGGAATACATGGCATACATGGTAGCGCCAACCAATAGCCCATAGATGATTGGTGCTTTCCAGGCTTGCCGATTGGTTACCTGCCCCCACCCGGGAAGGATCAAGGATCTGTACATCACCTTTTTGGGATTGGGTATGGTATCTGTTGTGGCAGTGGATTCTTGAAACGCATTGAACTCATTGAACTCTTTACCTTTTGTCATGAAGGAATACCCATCTCGATGCGCAAAATCGGCATCTTTTGTATGCTGAGCAATGATTTCGCTGGACAAAAAAGCGAGAATAAGACACAACAGAAATCCCGTGATGTAGCCTTTTGATCGCATAGTTCTGACCCAAAATCCTGAATCAGGACATGGATTCAAATAGATTGAATAATCGATCCAGTTCTTCATCAGAGTAATATTCTATCTTTATCTCTCCTCCTTGAGCCTTTCGACGAATCTGGACTTTAGTACTCAATTTGTTTTTAAGTTGATTGGAAAGCTGGAGCAGTTCAAGATCTTTTTGGTCTTTTTTTGAAAGAATTTTTCCAGTTTTGGCAGATTTGGAACCGAGACGTTTAACGGCCTGCTCGACTTGTCGTACTGACCAATCTTCGCTGATGATTTTATCCAGCATTTGTTCCTGCAAACGCTGATTTTCAATGGTAATCAGAGCTCGAGCGTGACCAATTGAGATCTTGTTGCTTTTAAGTGCAGATTGGATGAAAGCCGGAAGGGTTAATAGTCTGAGCATATTGGTGACCGTTGATCGGTTCTTACCGACACGAGTCGCCACTTCCTCTTGTGTAAGTTCACATTCTTCTATTAACCTTTGATACCCTAGCGCCGTTTCTACAGGATTCAGCTGTTCCCGTTGAATGTTTTCGACCAGTGCCATCGCGATGACATCTTCATCGTTGACCTCTCTGATGTAGGCAGGTATCGATTGTATACCTGCCATTTTACAGGCTCGTAGTCTTCTTTCACCTGAAATGAGCTCATAGCGACTTTCTCCAACGTGCCGAACCGTAATCGGTTGGATCAGACCATGGACCTTGATGGAATCGGCGAGTTCTTGCAGCTTGATTTCGTCGAAATCAAGACGGGGTTGAAACGGATTAGCTCGAATGCTGTTCACGGGTATGTGTAAGGTGATGTTCACCTTTTCACGTGTATCGAGCTTTTCGAAATCCTGAACAGTTGATACGGGTGGATGAGCAACCTGATTCGCATTCGGGTTGTCGAAATAAACACCTAGCCCTCGTCCAAGTACTTTTTTTGCCATGAAACAGTTTTTAGTCGTTAATTTCAGCTTTACCGGAGAAAACCGGACTATTTTTGAACATTTCCTTGTTTCGTATGATCAGTTCGCGAGCCATAGCGAGGTAGTTTTTTGATCCGATGCTGATGGAATCGTACAGTAGAACGGGTTTCCCAAAACTGGGTGCCTCTGCCAAACGAATGTTCCTGGTTATCACACTACTGAACACCTTTTCACCAAAATATCTTTGAACTTCCTCGGCCACCTGATTAGACAACCTCGTTCGGGTATCGTACATCGTTAGTGCCACACCTTCAATTTCCAATTCTGTGTTAAGATGCTGGCGTACGATTTTAATGGTGTTCAAAAGCTGTCCCAGACCTTCCAGAGCAAAATATTCACATTGTACCGGAATCAAAACAGAATCTGAAGCGGTGAGTGCATTGATGGTCAGTAATCCAAGCGAAGGTGGACAATCAATGATAATAAAATCGTATTTCTTTCGGGCTTCAGCCAGGGCATTCAACAAAATACGCTCACGCTGAGGACGCTCTATCATTTCGATTTCTGCACCAACGAGGTTAATATGAGATGGGATCAAGTCCAGGAATGGTAGTTCCGTACTGCGGATTGTATCGGTAAGTTGAACACCGCCGATCAACACCTCATACACTGAACTGATCACCGTAGCGGTTTCGATACCGAATCCCGAGGTTGAGTTGCTTTGAGGATCGATATCGATGAGTAGAGTTGGGTGCTCAAGGGCAGCCAGGCTTGCTGCAAGGTTGATCGAAGTGGTTGTTTTACCCACTCCACCCTTTTGATTTGCTACTGATATTACTTTACCCATTCGGATTCCGGATTCAAAAATGTTCAGTTGTTTTTAGACTTGAAATATAACGTTCGGCGTACTGCATTACAAAAATATAAAAAGCCAAAGACCTCTTCAGGTCTTATGGCTTTTTGAAGTAGTTCAACAAAAGAAACTGTAGAAATGATTACATAGGGTTGTGTTAGAATTAGTTCTGAGCACCTGTGAGCTGAAGTTGACGTCCCGGTCTGACTATAACAACTTCACTATCTACGGGTCTGAGTTTATTGAAGACGGTATCCGGGACGTTTTCGGTACCCATACCAGAACCATTGACGTGCAAGATATCCTTTTTATCAACCCAGGGAGCAGAAGTTGATCGAGAAACTTGATACACACTTTCCTCGCCGACATCATTAACCATCAATGATGGCGTTTCCCCCTGCTGCGTATACCAAGTAGCACCTCCGACAATCATAATCGAAGCAGCGGCAGCATAGGATATCTTCCTGAAATTAAATAAAGGCGTTATCCTGGAGCTTTCGCGGGGACGATTGACTGAGGCTCGTACCAGTGATTCCACAAGGTGGTCGGGTGCGGAATATCGCGGAAGATTCTGAATCCGTTTATAGGTGTTTCTTAGCGATTCTACTTCTATGAGTGTATTTTCATCGTCTATCATGGCTTGCTCGACCAGCATTTCTTCAGATGGGTCGAGCTCCCTGAAAATATACTTCACACATAATTCAGAATCATTCGGTAGCTTTGATTTCATTGGCATTTTCCTGTTCAAACATTTTTCTGAGATTGATTAGTGCATATCTCATTCGACCCAGTGCAGTATTGATCGATACACCAGTGAGTTCTGCAATTTCTTTGAACGACATTTCATAGTAATGGCGTAGCATCACCACCTCGCGTTGTTCAGCTGGAAGCGCAGCGATATGCTTCATCAGACTTTTTTGGTCCTCACCCATCTCCATTTCCTCTTGTGCCCCCACTTGATCGGTATCAGGGATTCGGTCGTAAAAGTCGTTGTCGGGGTCGTTGCTTGCATTCACATCAACAAACCGTTTCTGTTTTCTGATATGGTCTATCGTCGCATTGTGGGCAATACGCATGACCCAGGCGATCCATTTACCCTGCTCATTATACGTATCATCCATTTTGGTGATAACTTTCGTGAAGGTATCCTGAAAAATATCATTTGCGACGTCCGCATTACCCACCATACTGTAGATGTACGAATATATTTTAGACTGATGACGTTCAAGCAGTACTTTGAAAGCCTGTTGGTCATTGTCTTTACGGTACGCCCGAACCAGTTGGTGGTCGTCGAGCTGGTCGTATGATAGGTGTTTGGATTTATCAGTAAACATAACTTGGACATTAACGTGATAGATTATGCCTTATTGCGTAGGTATAGTACTTCATACAATTTTGGTTTTCAATCACATCATAATGTTAGTATCGACTACTTCACGATTCATTGACACTGTTACAATTCATCATAATCGATATGAATACCTTCGTGAGTAGGATGGAAATAGTTGTAAACTTTGTTTGCAATCGTTGCACCGGCTTCAGCGGTAAGTTCTTCGAGAGTCGCCTCTTCAATTTGTTTTACAGAACCAAACTTAACCAGAAGTTTTTGTGCGCTTTTCTTACCAACTCCATCAATATCTGTCAGTTCTGACCTGAATGTACGTTTACTGCGTTTATCCCTGTGAAAAGTGATCGCAAAACGGTGTGCCTCATCGCGTAAACGTTGAAGTAGTTTGAGTCCACTGCTTGTTTTCGGGAGCATCAATGAATCCATCTTACCGGGTACAAATACCTCTTCAAGTCGTTTTGCCAAGCCAATTATGGGTACACTACCCATGATACCCACATCCAATAATGCCTCGATTCCACTTGACAACTGCCCTTTTCCACCATCTACAACAATCAGGTCAGGCAGTTGAGACTTAGTTTGTTTTAATCGCCTGTATCTTCTGGTCAGGACCTCACGCATGGAAGCAAAATCGTTTGGGCCTTGCACCGTTTTTATACTAAACCGTTTGTACTCAGACGGTTTGGGTTTTCCGTCAACAAAACATACCATCGATGCCACCGGGTCGGATCCTTGCAGGTTAGAGTTATCGAAACACTCGATTCGTCTGGGGGCGCACGGTAGTCCCAGGGCTTCTTGTAAATTCCTGACAGAATGCGGAATACGGTCCAGTTCCGCTTTATTTTTTTGTAGCACCCAATCGCTGATTAATAACCTCGCATTTGATTGCGCCATGCGGATCATCTGTGCTTTTTCCCCAATTTTTGGGACAATGATCGGCACTTTTTTGCCATACTCTTGCCATAAAAATGCGAACAGAGGTTCATCATCGGGCAGTTCGTGACTCAGATGAACTTCTTGTGGAGTGATTGCTGCCAGATCGCTGGTATAGTAGTCTTCTACAAAGACCTGAAGCATTTCCTCTGCGGTCCTGTCATCAACATCGTGCAGGTATTTGTGCATGCGTCCGAGTAACCTACCATCACGCACACGAAACAATACACCACATGCAACCCCTTCGTCATAGTTTACTTCCAAGGCAAATATATCCCGATCTACATAATCGGTAGCCACGACTTTCATTTTTTCAGAGTATTTCTGAAGAGCCGATATTCCATCTCTTAATCTGGCTGCGTCTTCAAACTGTAATTGCTCCGAGGCCTGTGCCATGTCAACTTTCAATTCTCGAATAAGGTCATCTGTTTTGCCATTGAGTAGTTTTTGCACCTTGTTCATGATATTGGTGTATTCATCAATTGGGATGTCGACCGAACACACACTTACATATTCTTCGAAGCAAGATCTCCACTTTGGCAACTTTCTGGATCTATCGAGATTTCTGGGTGAGACTGCACAGGTACATAATCCGAACGTTTTCCGTATGATCTCGAGCATATCACGCATTTTGCCAACATGATCATAGGGACCAAAATAACGGCTACCATCCTTGATTACTTGTCTGGTTGGAAAAAATCGTGGTCGTTCGCCTCGAACCATGCAAATGTAGGGGAGGGATTTATCATCACGATAGGAAATATTATACCGTGGTTTGTATTTCTTGATGAGGTTGTTTTCCAGTACAAGTGCTTCGGCCTCCGTATCGGTAACAATGAGTTCCAGATCATGGATTTTGCTGACCATTACAGCTGTTTTACCCGAATGGTTCGCAGATTCCTGGAAGTAGGTTCTCACCCGGTTTCGAATTTTTTTGGCTTTACCCACGTAAATAATTTGCCCTTTAGAGTCCTTATACAGATAAACTCCGGGATCAAGAGGCAAATTTGAAAGCTTTTCTTGTAAAATCGGATTCATTCACAAAAATTGGTTATCCGGGTTATGGGCGTACAACTGGAAACAAAAATCAGTCTTTGTTACGGAAGTAAATCGATTCGGGTACAAATCTCCAAATAAGTAATCCGGTAGCCAAGATAGCTAATCCAGATAAAATAGTGCTACTTGGATAACCAAAGTCGGTATATACGATGCCTGCGATGAACCCACCAATTCCCATACCAGTCTGCCCAAGGGCTGCTGTCAGACTCATTAAGGAACCCCGAGATTCATCATCAACCTGTTCACTGAGTAAAGTCTGAAATGGGGTAACTCTTATGGCAACCAAGGTCATGACTACCATAAAATAAGGGTATGCCAACCAGGGTTGAGTGATAATCCAGGTGGTCAATCCAAAAATTACAGATGTTCCAGTGCAAGAAATAATAACCAGGGATTTCCTGCCCATTTTATCCGATAACTTCCCTGCGCGAGGCCCTGTGATTACATTCGCAACGCCTCCGGCCAGAAAAAGGCTGGCTATGAAGGTTCCATCGACACTAAAACTTTTTTGCATCCAGGTTGGGAAGTAAACGATAAATAGCCCGATACTTACAAACATCATAAAGAATGCCATAATCGCAGCAAACTGAGCGGGTACGCGAACGATCTTGTAATATTTTCGTAATGATCCGATGATGGTGAGGCTTTCTTTGTACAACTTTACATCTGGCTGAGGTACTTTAAGTCGAATTACAACATAGGTGACCGCCATTGTGATTCCGAACATGATAAATGGTATCCTGAATCCAAAATATTCGGCCATAATCGTTCCCAGTGGAATACCCACAATCTGACCAGTCGCAGCGCCACTCATAATCCACCCATTTGCCCACCCACGTTTCTCGTAGGGGAAATAATCGGCAACATAGGAAACGACTGAACCGCTCAGGATTCCACCTGCTACCCCGGCCAGAGCACGAAAAACAAGTAATTGCTGATATGTTTGAGCAAATCCATGCAGGGTCAAAACGATAGCCATTGCACCAGTCCCGATCAGGAGAATGCGCCTTCTGCCGATTTTATCTGATATTGGTCCAATAATAATGGCAACGATGCCCACCATCACGGCATAAGCCGTAATCAACAGCCCTTGTAGCCGTTCGGGCATAGTTAACTGCTCTCCGATATACGGGAGTATCGGTGCCATAATAATTATCTGACTGCTTGCTGAAAAGATCAGCAGCCAAAGAGCAAATAAGATGGTTCGTGGATTAGTGCTGGTATGCATCCGTTTATTTGTTTAAACACAAGAAAACCCAAGTTAGTCTTAATTGTTTCCGCATACGATAACTATTTTAGATCATCTATCTTTTTTACATTTAATCAGGGTAATTTGAAGAGCTTCATACTGGTAATAAAAAATTAAATATTTCATCAAAAATCTGATTGTTTTGTCACACGAAAACAGGAATAAGGATCACAGCAAGATCAAGCCTACGAGCAAATTCGAAGACTTGGTAAACATAATGACCATACTCAGAAAAGAGTGTCCATGGGACCGAAAGCAGACGCACGAGTCGATAAAGGATCTGATGGTCGAAGAAATTTATGAAGCCATCGACGCCATTGATTCAGGGAATTTGACTGAACTCAAAAAAGAGCTTGGCGACTTGATGTTGCATATTGTATTTCATGCAGAAATGGCATCGGAAACCAATTCTTTTACGATAGATGATGTGATTTTTGGAATCCAGGAAAAGCTGATTCACCGACATCCGCATGTGTTTGGAGAACCTCAGGATCTTAGTGCTGAAAAAGTATTATCAAACTGGGAAAAGTTAAAAATGAGCGAGAAAGACCGCAAATCTGTACTCTCTGGTGTGCCAGATACACTTCCGGCCTTACTCCAGGGTCAACGCATGCAGGAAAAGGCTGGTGGAGTGGGTTTCGACTGGAAAGAATGGGAACCATCATGGATAAAACTGGAGGAGGAATTAACTGAATTCAGAGAAACCATTCAATCGGGCGACAAAGTCGCTCAAGCCACAGAATTTGGAGATGTCCTATTTTCAATGGTGAACGTAGGTCGATTGTTGAAACTCAACGCTGAAGATAGCCTGCGTTTGACGAATAAGAAATTCAAATCCAGGTTCACGTATATCGAACAAGAATTGGCTAAAAAAGGGCTACGCCCCGACCAGGTCCGTCTTGAAGAAATGGATAGATTATGGGATGAAGCCAAATCAAAAGAGACTTTCTGAACGAATTTGCGCCATACTGTTTTCAGACTTGTAATTCTAAGGGATATCGGGCCAAACCACTGAATTTGTTACGTAATTTTTCAAGTACAAATTCAGATTCATAGCGCTTTTTTTCGTAAATTGAATCGTTTGTTAGTTACCACTATTATTTGGCCGACCCACATCGGCAATATCCGGTACGTTTTTAAAATCCATTAGTATCAACCTTTAAAAAAACAGTATTCGTATGGAGCCAACAATGACTCAACAAAATACAACAGGTCCCGACCTTGGCCAGTACCCGTATATCGACAAAGGACTTGAAGGCATTGTGGCATTTTCCTCCCGCAAAAGCTTTATTGACGGAGCTAAAGGTGAGTTAATCTACGCAGGTTATAATATTGAAGTACTTGCTGAAAATGCTACTTTCGAGGAAGTCTGTTATCTTCTGTGGCACGAACGATTGCCGAATGCCTCTGAATTGGCAGAACTTCAGCACCAGTTGACATCGCAACGCGAACTGCCAGAGGCGGTCTATCAGTATCTAAAGAACACGTCCACGAAAGCCGAGCCAATGTCTGTTTTGAGAACAGCTACATCGATGCTTGCCGATACCGATGTAGATGCACTGGATAACTCACAGGAAGCAAATCTTCGTAAGTCAATTCGTCTGACTGCAAAAATGCCAACTATTATTGCAGCTTACGACCGGATCCGTAATGGCAAAGAACCCGTGGCACCGCTTACTGATGAGAGTACATCGTATAACTTTCTGTACATGTTGAACGGTGAACGTCCGGGCAAGCATGCTGAACGTGTCCTGGACTTATGCCTGGTAACGCACGCAGAGCATGGGATGAACGCATCTACGTTCACTGCGCGTGCTGTTGCATCTACCATGTCTGACATACACTCTGCGACTACAGCTGCAATTGGGTCTCTAAAAGGACCTCTGCATGGCGGAGCCAATACCGCTGTAATGAATATGCTTAAGGAGCTTGACAAAGACACTGATATCACTGCTTTTGTAAAACACAAGCTTGATAACAAGGAAAAAATTATGGGCTTCGGACACCGAGTCTACAAGACCTTTGATCCCAGAGCTTCTCTTCTGCGTGTAATGGCTCGTGATCTTGCCAGAGAAGTAGATATGACCTATCTATACGAATGGTCTGAAACCATCCTCAAAATCATGAAAGAGGAAAAAAACATTGATCCAAATGTCGATTTCTTCTCTGCTACGGTTTACTATTCAATGGGTATCATGCCAGACCTGTACACCGCCATTTTTGCGATGGCACGGATCTCGGGATGGACTGCTCATTACATCGAACAAATGGAAAACAATCGACTCATCCGACCAAGACAACTCTACATGGGAGAGAAAAATCTTGAGTGGGTTTCCATCGAAAATCGCTAAACTGTCCATTTAAGTTGTAGCCGTCCGGTGATAACCGGACGGCTTTTTTTTAATGCTTGAATCTTTACGACGAATATAGGCACATAACTTGAACTACTACCAGGGGTTGTAATTATGCAACATCATCTTGATGAAACGGATATTCAAATCCTGAACCACCTTCAGGATAACGGTCGGGCACAGCGAAATAAATTGGCAGAAATCGTTGGACTTTCCGTTCCTTCTGTATCCGAGAGAATGAGAAAACTCGAGGAAAGACATCTCATTGAGGGATATCATGCCATACTCAATGCAAAACAATTCAATTTGGACATTACGGCGTTTATTTTCGTTGAGGTGGACGGATCGGCGAATTATCCGACGTTCGTTTCTAAGGTCTCCGAAGTGAATGAAGTCCTGGAATGTCATTCTATAACGGGTGATGGGTCTCACATCTTAAAAATCAGGACCCGTAATACCGAAACGCTCGAAAAACTACTCTCCAAAATCCAATCTTGGGAAGGCGTAAAGAAAACAAGATCTAATCTTGTACTATCCAGTTACAAAGAAACGCGTCGAATTGAAGTAAATCCATCCACTACTTAACCCACTTGAAAGATGCCCATCTTCCGGTTGCTGGTTCTATTTACTCTTTTTTTTCCGGTTGGTGCATGGGCTCAGGGTGTACAGTTTGGCGTTGACTGGACAATTCCCGAGAGCAGAGCAGAACGTGAGCAACAGCTAAAACAATATAAAGAGTACGGTTTCAAAGCAATCCAAGTAGAAGGAGTAGTTGACAGGGCAGCCATAGAACTCATACAATCAAATGGATTCGAACTTTGGGTCTCATCGGGGATCAATTTTTTGCGACCAAGTGATTTTCAGGTTAGGCAAAGTCTGGTTGATCGGCTGACAGACCCGATCTATTATTACCGGAGCAATGATATCCTTCTTCACAGATACACTCTCCTTAAATATCCGTTTCTTTCAAAAAGTACCAGCTCAGAGCTGTCTAGTTACCTAAATGAGGTAAAAAACGTTTATTCGGGAAAAATTGATCTGTTAACAACAACGTTATCCCCTGATATCGAACAAACGGGCATACGGTTGGGTTATACCGTCCACTCCCTTGAAGTATCCCAATTTAAGGACCTGGACCTCAATTCAGTCGATTATTTTCGGGTACCAAACTGGGTTTTGTCCGAAAACTCGGCCAGAGAAATGAGAGATTTATTCACCGATACGGTTCTTACAGACAAAATATGGCTATTTGATTCGGGTATTCGTACTCAACTTGAATCAAATCCTGATTTAGCGAAAGTCATTAAGGGTTTTTCAACCAACAAAGAAGCCATTATCGCGTTGAGTCCACAACTTGTAGAAGAAGACACAATGGTGGTTATTACCATCACTATTTTGATATTGATTACTTTATTCCTTGCGATCATTTCAACAAATGCCAGTTATCAGCGATCCATAGTCCGATACTTTTTAACACATAATTTTTTCATCAACGATGTAATGATGAAAAGAACACGTCTTTCCGGAGCCTTACCATTGTCTTGGTTACTATCGTTGGTATTCGCGGTATTATTTTTCTGGATTACATTTGATCGTGTGGTAAACGAACTGACTTTAGAAATGCTACATTATCATTACCCAAACCTCGAAAGCATACTTCATGGTGGCGTACTCACGGTAATTTCCTTTAGTGTTCTGGGACTTGTTATGTTTCAAGTAATATCGATTGTCTGGGTATCTGCCTCTACATTTGGAAAGTCAACCTTATCTCAGGTTCTACAGATCCTGTTTATACCTTACCAGCTGATCATTCCCATTACCATCGTAGCATCTCTTTTTTATCTGAATTCGAATAGTCCGGTGGTATTGTTTTACACTTTTTGGCTAATCATAGCCATATTGCTCATTTCAGTGCCGTTGACGTGTTCGGACATTTTGGGTCAAAATCAGGGCAAGAAAATGATTCACTGGATAAGTGGTCCCGTTTTATATGTACTGTTTGTGATAGCAACTGTTTTCTATATCCTCAATTACACTTCCATCCCGGAAACCATTCAGCTAATCACATCACTTTTCTAAACTTCTTTTCGAAGTCTTGCAACGGGATGATTAAGTTGTTCACGGTACTTGGTAACCGTTCTTCTTGCTACAAGAAAACCCAGATTTTGTAACTCTGAAGTGATCGCATCATCACTGAGTGGCTTTGATTTATCCTCATTACGAATCAAATCATCTACGATATTTTTCACATCTCTGTTGGCTACTGCTGATCCGTCTTGAGTTTCGACCCGTTCATTGAAAAAGTACTTAAGCTCAAAAACTCCAAACGGAGTCTGAACATATTTTCCATTTACGATTCGTGAAACCGTTGAAATATCCATTTCTATGCGGTCGGCTATGTCTTTAAGGATCATCGGGCGCAAAGAGGTGCCGTTTCGGAAGAACGATTCTTGAAGGGCAACGATGGTTTTCATGACAAGCATCAGCGTATTTTTCCGCTGTTCCAACGCATCCATGAACGCTTTGGCTGATTCTATTTTGGACCTGATAAACGTCTTAGTGTCTTTAATCGCATCTGAAGTTACCTTCTTCTGGGTAAGTTCATCCCACATCTTTTTATAAGATGGCGAAACTCGGAGTGTGGGGACATTTTTTCTATTCAAATGAATGACAAAGTCACCTATTTCATCATTTTCGTCGCTTGGTTTGAAATACACTTCAAAATCGGGCACGATATAATCAGAGCCAGTATCACTCTCTACATCCAAGCCAGGTTTTGGGTCGAGCATCAGAATACATTCATATGCCTGTTTAAGCTCCTCCTCGTTAATACCCAGGCGTTTTGTGACTTTATCGAAATGTTTTTTCTCAAATAGCTCCCATTCATCCCGAATTATTCTGATTGCAACATCTCTACCGACCAGTTTATGTGACTTTCTTTCCAGCTGGAGTAACAGACATTCACGCAGGTCACGTGCACCGATTCCAGGTGGATCAAATTTCTGGACTTTTTGGAGTATTTCCCGGACTTCATCCGGTTTAACCATGAATCCACCCTCAAAAGCAACTCTATCCGCTATCGCTGTTAAATCTCTTCTGAGATAACCGTCATCATCCAACGAACCCACAATTTCTTCAGCAATTAATTGTTGCTTCTCATTCAGATTGAGCATGGAAACTTGTTGTTCCAGGCGTTCAACAAACGATTCAAAATATGGATCATTGCTTTCCCTCCAGTTATCGGGCTCGGAGTGATAGGATGCGCCTTCGTATTCTCTGTTATGGAGAATTGAATCCCAATCGATGTGGGTGTTGTCGTCAACAGGGTCTGTGATAGAAGTATCGGGTGAAGATTCAATGTCCAGGTCTGGATGTTGTGTCACATCTTCATCAAATTCGTTGTCGAATTCACCGGGTGAATACTCTTCTAAAGTGGGATTGAGTTCCAGCTCTTCTTTTACCCTCATTTCGATGGCTGTAGTTGGCAGCTGCAAAAGCTTGATGTATTGTATCTGTTGTGGCGACAGCTTTTGCTGTAACGTTTGTTTCTGATTTATTTGTAAACCAGGACGTAACATATTCAATCCGGAGTTGTTGATATGAGTGAACGCACATGTCTACACGCGGCCAGGAACTCATCGTACCATTCCTGTCCGTATTTTCTAACCAGTGGCTTTTGTAAATACTCTGCCAGATACGTATTTGATTCAATTCCATGTTCTTTGCCAGGTGAACATATCTCGGGAACGTACTCAAAATTTAGAAAATCCATATCCCCAATCGGCATGATTCTTATTGGAAACAGATGGCAGGATATCGGTTTTTCCCAATCGAATCGACCTTCAAATTTTGCTTTTTGTATTGCACACAGTGAAGCTCCGACATCGTTTTTAACAACAAACACACATGCTGCACTACCTACGCAGGCTAATTCCAGATTGTTGGAGTCAATACCCCTAATTAATCCACCAACTTCAACTTCTTTGACTGCATCTTCGGATAAATCCTCTTTCAATACTTTGTAGGCTTTTTTTAAAACAGTGACTTCTGACGTATCGACCGGTGCCCCCCCCTCGCCTACCACACAGCATGCGCCCATACAGCTTGTCAGACGACAGGCAAATCTAGCCGAAGCGATATCATCGGATATTAAAGTATGTTTAACCTGGAACACGTTCTGAATAGATTGTTTAATACATAAATATACACACTAGTATCAATAATAAGGGCAGATTCATCCATAAAAAAAGGCATCCTGATATCAGGATGCCTTTTTTTTCGCAAGCACTAAAACGAATCAGAGTTGTGCATCAAGCTGTTTTTTCAGGTGTGTCTTAGGAACGGCACCAATGATTTGGTCTACTACCTGCCCATTTTTGAAAATCAACAGTGTGGGTATACTACGTATTCCAAATTTCATAGAAACCTGGGGATTCGTATCCACATCCAGTTTCGTGATTTTTGCTTTTCCATCATATTCACCAGCCATCTCCTCAACAATCGGAGCAATCATACGGCATGGTCCACACCATTCAGCCCAGAAATCAACAAGTACTGGTTTGTCAGATTTCAATACCTCGGATTCAAAGGTGGCGTCCGTTACTGCTAAAGCTTTTCCCATAATGATTTGGATTTATTTGTTAATAATTTAATAACTGAAGGTACGAATAATCTTAGAAATTTCTATTTACTTGTTTAAACAATGAAGAGGATGGTTTTATTTTTGTGAAAATCATACCGATATTTTCTCGAACCGTACATTTTCAGCACCGATCATTTCACGCACTTCTTTAACGAGCTGGTCGGTTGGATCAACGACAAACTTTCGAATATTCATTTTCAGCGGACGAAACGTCTCCGTCCGAATTTCCAGGGAAACCGGTGTAGAACCTCTGTAATGATTGAACACTTTGGCGAGTTTTTGAATATCTTCGTCGACAACTTCTTCCAAATTTAACGTAAGTTTTATTCGAAATTTGCCAGCATTTTTTTCTCTTAAATTTTCAATACGATCCATCATTCGTACGATCACTTTAGGCTGTCCACTTTGATTGTCGGCTGAGCCATCAACCACAACCAAATTATCCTGTTGCAACAGGTTCATGTACTTATCGTAGGCTTCGGAGAATATCAATAGCTCCGCAGCTCCATGTTGGTCTTCAATGGTTGCAAAGGCGATGGGTCTGCCTTTTTTATCTCTTGTATGACGAACGACCGTGATGATACCAGCCACACTCACTGTAGCTCGGTCAGCCGCATGGCCAAGGCTTTCAGACCCCAGATGATGAGTACAGAACAACTGGGTGTCCTCAATGTATTTGTTTAATGGATGTCCACTAAGAAAAAATCCGATGAACTCACGCTCTTTCTTCAATCTTTCCATGCTGGTCCAAGGTTTGACCTCTTTAAGTTTTGGTTCTGTCAAACTTCCACCCGATTTTGTATCTGTAGAGAACAAACTGATCTGGTTCATAGCCGCTTCCTGTTGTTTTCGCAACGCGTAAGTGGCAACTTCTTCCAGTGACTCCATCAGTTGATGTCTGTTCGGGTGTATGGAGTCAAATGCACCAGCCTGAATCAGGCTTTCAATCGTTTTTTTATTGCAGGTTTTTAGATCAACCCTGGAGACCATATCGATAAACGAAGTAAATGGACCTCCTTCTTTTCGGGTGTCAACCAGACTTTGAACTGCATTGGATCCAACTCCTTTAATCGCCTCCAATCCGAATTGAATTCGCCCATCAATTGCCACAAACTGTCCCTTACCCGTGTTGATATTTGGTGCGTCTACCGGAATTCCCAGGTGCTGACATTCCTCAATAAACTGCGATACTTTCTTTATATCACCCATGTTGTGTGTAAGCACCGCAGCCATATACTCAGCTGGATAGTTGGCTTTAAAATAGGCAGTATGATAGGCCACCACACTGTATGCCGCTGAGTGCGATTTATTGAACCCGTATCCGGCAAAGAATGCCATTTTTTCAAAGACGCTATCTGCTACGTTCTTATCATATCCCTTTTTATGTACTGCCCTTTCAATAAAGATGGATTTTTGTTTTTCCATCTCTTCGACTTTCTTTTTCCCCATTGCGCGTCGCAAAATGTCTGCTTCGCCCAGACTATATCCCCCCATTTCACGGGCTACCTGCATGATCTGTTCTTGATAGACCATAATTCCATAGGTCGGTTCAAGAATGGGCTTCAAGTCTTCATGGGGATATTCGACTTCTTTTCTGCCATGTTTGCAAGCGATGTACTCTGGGATAAACTGCATAGGTCCAGGACGATATAGTGCATTCATCGCAATTAAATCATCCATGACTGTTGGTTTGAGATCTTTTAGATATTTTCTCATCCCATCCGACTCGAACTGAAATGTACCAACAGTCTCACCTCGCTGGTACAATTCATAGGTTTTGACATCATCCAGTGGGATATCATCCAGATGGTATGTTTTACCATGGTTTTCACCTACATACTGAATTGCAGTTTTTAGGATAGATAATGTTCTGAGTCCCAAAAAGTCCATTTTCAGCAAACCACAGTTTTCTGCGCTTGGACCATCATATTGGGTGACAATATCCTTCTCTTTTGAAAGAGCGACTGGTACATAATCATGAACGGTTCCCGGGGCAATAATGACTCCAGCAGCATGGATACCAGTTTGTCTGGCGCACCCTTCCAGAGTTCTGGCAAATTGCATCATCTTCCGGACCCCGGGATCCTCTGCTTCGAATAACCTTGAAATTTCTTCAAAGGATTCCGGATTTTTGACGGGGTCTAATATTGCCTGAAAGGTGTCAACTCCCGGTTTTTCCGGAAACAGTTTGGAAATACGGTTGACCTCGGCCAGGGGTACTCCCAAGACCCTACCGACATCACGAATGGCAGTTTTAGCTTTCATGGTGCCATAGGTAACAATCTGAGCAACGTTATTTCGCCCATATTTTTCAACCACGTAGTCAATAACTGTCTGACGCCCCGCATCATCAAAATCGATATCGATATCGGGAGGAGAAACGCGTTCGGGATTCAGGAACCGCTCGAATAGTAGTCCATATTTAAGTGGGTCTATGTTTATGATTCCAGTACAATAGGCAACAACGGATCCGGCCGCAGAACCACGCCCGGGTCCTACGAAAACGCCGCGGTTTCTGGCTTCTGTTGTGAATCCCTGGACGATCAGAAAATAACCGGCAAAACCCATCTTCTGAATGATAGCCAATTCCATTTCGATACGCTCGGCAACCTCAAGTGGAATCCCCGGGTACTTCCGTTTGGCACCCTCATACGTGAGAAAGCGAAGATACTCATCCATCCCACTGTACTCTTGCGGAACTGCATAATGGGGCAGGAGCAGATCTGATTTGAGCTCTATCGTATCCACTTTGTCGACAATCTCACTGGTGTTGTCCAGAGCTTCGGGTAGATCTTTGAACAGCTCAGCCATTTCATCCGGAGTTTTTAAATAGAACTCCGAGCTAAGTTCGTTGTTGTCGTCGGTAAACCTGAATCGGCTTTTATCGTTGATGTCTGCATTGGTTTGTAATGCAAGCAGTATATCATGAGCTTCGGAGTCTTGGCGGTCAACATAGTGGGAATCGTTTGTACATATCATTTTGACATTGTACTCTTTAGCCCACCGAACCAGAACTTCGTTACATACCTGTTGATCATGTAGACCGTGTCGCTGAAGTTCTATGTAATAGTCCTGACCAAATACATTCAGATACCATTCAAATAGTTTCCTGGCTTCCTGTTCACCACTTTTGAGTATGGTCTGGTTTACCTCACTGGCTAGACAACAGGTGGTCGCTATCAACCCTTCTGAGTGATCTTTAAGGATTGTTTTATCAATCCTTGGTTTGTAGTAAAGTCCATCGATAAATCCGAGCGATGTCAATTTGACCAGATTTTTATATCCGGTCATATTTTTTGCCAATAAAACCTGGTGAAACCGTTGCTTGTTCTCTCGATCTGACATTACCGTTGGTGTGACATAAAACTCACATCCAATGATGGGTTTGACCCCTTTCTTCTGGGCTTCATTAACGAACTGGGGGACACCAAACATATTCCCATGGTCGGTGATGGCAATTGCAGGCATACCGCAGTTACAGGCTTTATCGACAAGTCGATCGATTACTGCAGCCCCGTCAAGAAGGCTATACTGTGTATGACAATGTAGATGAGAAAATTCAGGCACTAAAGGAAAATTATTTACTGATAGATACTGGTTTCTGTGATTCAGGAGTGTTTAAATCCTGATGATAAACTGAGCTTTAAACATACTTAAAAATTGGGTTGAATTCGAGATTGATTATCACAGATTCTCAGGTTATGACATTAATTGTCTCGCATAAAAAACAAAACGAATGATGCGAAGCAAGAAATGTCAGTACTCGGTCAATTGGTGTGAGGATACCCATTACATTTTACCGTAACCTACCCATAGCCAAAAAGGCACAGGAACCCTTAACTATCCAGGAGGTATCCATGAACCTCATCAAACTCAAAAAGCCAGAAGCCGATGTAAACAGGAATCATACATTTTACCTGCAGGTTGGCACGATCACTACGCTACTCCTCTTCATTACTCTATTCAGAATAGATATCAGGGTTGATCGGGAAGAATTCTACGTTCCCATAGCTCAGGAAATCGTGGAAATTGAGGAAATTATCCATACAGAACAAGAACAGCGACCTCCTCCACCCCCAAGACCATCTGCACCAGTAGAAGTTCCAAACGAAGAGGTCATTGTGGATGAAATATTGGATCTCGACACGGAGCTTCGCTTCGACGATCCGATCAATCTGCCTCCACCTACCCCACCTTCAGCTGCGAGACCCGTTGAAGAAGAAGATGAGCCTGAAATTTTTGTAGTGGTAGAGCGTATGCCAGAACTCATCGGTGGACTAGAATCACTCCAGAAGTCCATCATTTACCCCGAAATAGCCCGTTTAGCTGGAATTGAAGGACGAGTGATGGTATCGTTCGTAATCGATGAAAAAGGCAATGTACTCAATCCAGTAGTTGTCAGGGGAATCGGAGGTGGTTGCGATGAAGCAGCTATTGAAGCGGTTAAGAAAGCCAGATTCATCCCTGGAATGCAGAGAGGTATGCCTGTTCGCGTACGTTTTACGTTACCTATTACATTCAGACTCAATCAGGCCACACAACATACATCCAGCTGATTTTACTCATTCGTGTTCCTGGATAAACGGCAAAAACTATTCACAAGAGAGTCTTGATAACCGGAGGATCTGACGAGCATCAGGTCCTCCTGATTTTTCTACATCTATGATAGCACAGTTAAAAAGAACCTAGGCGAGAAAAGAAGATAGGAAGATTGACATCAGATGCATGTCAACCACAGCTCAAAAGCTGCACCACCCATGCCAGAGTCAGCGACCTTAATTGTTCCTTTATTTTTTCCGACGAGTTCCCGGGTGATAAACAGACCTAACCCGAGACCAAAATTTCCGGTGCTGTTTCTGGTCGTGAAATGTGGCTGAAAGATCTTTTCCCGATTTTCTAAAGGAATACCAGGGCCACTATCTTCAATCAGTACACGAATGGCATTCTCCTCTTTAATTGCTGTAATTCGGATTCTACCCGTATCACCCAGCACGTCACAGGAATTCACCAGGATGTTTGTCCATACCTGGTTCCACTCTCCTGGATCGCCATAAACTGGAGGAAGATCGCTGGGAACATGCACTGCCACCTCAAGGTGTTTCATTCTGTTTCCTAAAATGAGCAATGTATCCTGAATACCTTCTGCCAGGTTGGTCGACCGTTCACCGGTTCTGTCCTGTCTGCTATATTGCTTCAGACTCTTTACTAATCCGGAGATCCTGCTGGACGTTGTGGCTATTCTTCGAAGGTGAGAACCTGCTTCAGCTACTTTCAGATAACTCGTCACTTCGTGGTAGCGTCTGTGCTGATAAAGTTCAAGGATATATGCATACGATTTCTCCTCAAGCAGAAACAAACGCCTGTGATCTGTTGGCTTCAATTCAGGGTATTGGATGCTGACTTCATTTAGTTGTTCGCGGGTAGGTATGGTTGTACCGGAGTAGGACAATCCTGAATCCAGAAACATCGCAGTACGATCCAGGTTCAACGATCGTATGGCATCAAACACCATCGGTAGCAACTCCTTCAAGTATCCGGTCGAGTTATCAAGAGCCGCAACTGGATTATTGATTTCGTGGGCAATTCCGGCAACCAGTTGTCCAAGAGTAGCCATTTTCTCCTGGTGAACCAGGCGTTCATGGGCATGCTTCAATTTTTCAAGAGCTTCATTCAGGCGACGGCGCTCTAACTCAATTTCGGTATTAAGTTTATGAAGCTCTACGTTCAAATCGACCACTTGCCTGTATCGTTGCATCAGGTTAGAGATCAGTAATTGTCGGCTCATCACGGCGATGGCATGACTGGATGCAAGCAACTGGTCGACCTCTTTTTTTCTGAGCCTGAACACACTACAATGGGTCACTGCTACCGCTGTAGTAAGTGCATGCTGACCTGAGAAAAATGACATCAATCCGAACAGACTCCCATGCTGCACAGATGTGACCTTTACCTGACCCTCACCGTCAATCCATTTCAATAAATCTACCTCACCTTCCAAAAGCACATAGATGTATGCATTCGACTCAAACTCTTTTATCAGTACGGATCCACTTTCATACACGATGATTTCTGGTTTGAATAGTTTAGTTGATTGGACTTCTTTAACCAGTTGTTTTACAGCCTCACCGGGTTTTTCCATCCACAGCTTGAAAAAACGGGCAGACTTGAGCGAATCTTTGTATTCCATGTGTCTACATGTCGGTTATTTGCTTCGAACTGCGTAGCGAATCACTCAATCGTTCTGCATCCAGTGTCGAGAAGTATCTGAGTACATCCGTCTTGTTTGCGATTACATAATCGGTAAGCAGTTTTTTCACGATTGATTGTAGTTCATTGGTATTCCAAGGTTTGGCAAGGTAATAGTTCAACCCTGCCTCGTTAACGGCTTTGACGGTATCCAGAAGTCCGGCCTGACCTGTCAAAAGCATTTTCTCAGAGCCTGTGTACTCAGGCATTTTTTGAAGTCTCACCAAAAATTCAACACCCGTAACCCCGGGCATGAGGTGATCGCAGATAAAAAGTGCAACCTTAATTCCTTCATTCTGCAAAGCTGAAAGAATTTTTTCTGCTTCATTCACAGAGGATGCAGTTTCAATACTGAAATCGTCTTCAAAGATTTCCAGATCTCTTACTACAGATTCCAACACCTCCGTTTCGTCTTCAACACAAACAATAGCCAGCACCGGTTTCATAGTGATTCTCCGTTTAATTTAAAATAATCGGCCAGTAAACAACTGCTAATGCCAACATCAGTAGGATCCCAACAACACCAATAATGATACCAGATTTGACCATCTCACCTGTTTTTACCATGCCTGTTGCCATAGCAATAGCATTTGGTGGCGTGGAAATCGGTAAAAGCATCGCCAAACTAGTTCCAACTCCGATAATCAATGCCAGCTCTATAAGTTCAACTTCCCCACTCCCCTGCAACATACCGATACTCACAGCCAATGGCATTAACAATGTTGCAGCAACTGTGTTGGACAGAAAGTTGGACAACAACCAGGCAACTACTGCGAACAATGCTAAAACTGTGAAACCGCCCACACTACCCCAATCGATACTACGAACCATATAATCGGCTAACCCGGTTTGATCCAGATATACACCCAGTGCCAGACCACCCGCAACCAACCATAACACTTCCCAGGGTAATTTTCTGAGGTCGTCAACCTCCAGTACATTCGATAAAGCCAATCCCGTCATAGGTATTAATGCCACAATGTTACTGGAAACCCCATGGATGCTCTCTGTAACCCAAAGGATTATGGTCACAGCGAATAGCACATAAAAGGTGATTGCCTTGGGTGTTTTGTTAAATCCAATGTTGCTCGAAACTTGAACCTGAGCGATTTCAAAAGGAAAAAGTTTACTTAATAATAACCACGAGAACAGTAACAACGAGATCACAAATGGTATTGCCAGTAACATCCAGTCAGGAAAAGAAATGGTAAGGCCTTGAGTCTGTAGATTGGCAAGCACGATGGCATTTGGCGGTGTTCCGATAGGAGTAGCAATACCTCCTATGTTTGCAGCTATCGGAATAGATAGAGCCAGGGCGGTTCTGTAACGATCCGTTTTACTACACTGCGCCAATAAGGGCAAAATAACAGTCATCATCATCGCAGTGGTTGCCGTGTTACTCATAAATGCAGATAAAACAGCCGTAATAAGCATTAGCCCAAGCATAACCAGATTCGGACTTGAACCAAATGGTTTTAATAGGTAGCGAGTCAAATTTTTGTCGAAATTGTATTTAACTGCTGCCTCAGCCATCATAAAACCACCAAGGAACAGGATAATGATCGGATTAGCTAATGTTGCCATATAATCGGCAGCTTTCCCTGGGGTGTAGCCAGTAGATTTGTCACGGTAACTTTTTGCTATTTTGGCATCTTGCTTCAGGTCCAGTGACCGAATTATAACCGAATCGCTGGTTCTGCGAATCACATTGACATCCATTTTTAGCCACTTAGTCCCTTGTAGTATAAAGAGTTGATCATGTGGCGATACGGCACTTGCGGGTAACTCGAATTCTGGTCCATCAGAAATTGAATCAACAAATTGAGCATTCTCGTTCTGAAATACCGGTCCCTGACCACTCAGCATCAGAACTCCGAGCAAAATGACCAGCAGTGAAGTCGCGTAAATGGGAATCGGTTCAGTCATCCAGTACACAGCAGCCATTAAGAAGATACTCAGAGCCAGGTGTCCGGCAAATGTAAGTCCGGGTAAGGTCACAACAAAGGGGATCAAAAAACCGATAATTCCGATCACTGCACCGGCAACCCTGAGCTTCGGGGTGGATTTTAACATACTTTTATCCAATCTAAAGTGACTTAACTACCCGTGTAAAGTATTAAATTCACCTGGTTAAAAAAATGATAATCGTCATGGGACCAGCATCTGCCAAATGAACTTTGAAGCGTTTTTTCGGAAAAAAAAAGCTATATTTGGCGCTTATTTTAACCTAAAAAACACCTATGAGCGATATCGTAGACCGATTACTTCCTTATTTGCTGGAAAACAGAACCCTGAACAACAAAGGGATACAGCTCCTGCAAAAAGCGCATCAACAGATCAGCAAATCGGCAAAAGAAGACCGAACGGCTGAAGATTGGTTCGTCTTGGGGTATTATGCCCAACAGATACAGGACTACGACGAGGCTCAGGCTCACTATACCCAGGCTGTACTCAAAAATCCTTCCTTTGAAGCCGCATACAAGTTCCGCGCAGCAGTTAGTATCGATACGAGGCAATTCGAGGATGCCGCGTATGACCTGGACAAAGCGCTAGAATTGGATCCAGCGTATGCAGATGCAAGATTTGAGCAGGCACGGTTGCTTCATGAACAAGACAAAAACCTTGAGGCCGTTGAAAAACTTGATCTTCTCATCGATTCAAATCCAGAGAACAGCGACGCGTATGCTTTAGCCGGATCAGCACTGGAAAAAGAGGGACAGTTCGAAAAAGCGATCACTTATTTCGATAAAGCCATTGAATTGGATCCAGAAAGTGGCCACTATTACACGCAACGTGGCTTGGCGTGCTATTTTTCTGGCAACTTTGAGGCTGCAAAAACCGATTTGGAAAAAGCACAAAAACTTTCAGGCACGAGTTACATCACCCAGTTCAATCTGGGACTGGTTCTTGGTGAACTCGACGACCAGGTACGCGATGCATTCCGTTATTTCGAACGAGCTTTTAAGAAAGCGCCTGATATGTTAACCGAGTTCTTCAAACAGGCTGGTACTATTGAAAAGAATAGACTTGGGAACCGGATTCAGGGTCTGATTAATAAATATTCCAGGCAATCAGAGGGTACTTCCCAGTTTTACAGAGAACAATTGGTAGAACTACTTAGCAGAAAACTCTCTGATGCACAGCGATAAGTCATCCATTCTCAATTTTTTTATGGTGATGAGAACGAATTCCACATGTCTTTGTGTTGATTGTTTGTTAAACTCAAACCACAGGGTAAATACCTGTTTTTTTGAAAACTGATGAGGTAGCAATCATACGTTTCCAATAGCAAAACCCGCTCGGGTACATACCCTATGTCTACAGTGCATCCTGAAAAAATTAGTGAACTCATTACCGCCTACATCGACGGTCAAGCTACTTCTGAAGAAATTGCATTCATCGAACACTATAGCCGCCTTGATCCTACCATAGACGGTGCTATTTTGGTCGAGCTTAGAATCAGAAACCTTGTTAACACCTGCCAAAGAATCGCAGCACCAGATATGCTGCGTACGCGTTGTCTGGAATTAATTAGTAATGAGGTCGATGCTTCTCTGGAACACAGGCCAGAAGCAACCATAACTCAGATTTCTTCGGTTCAACACGTTGCGGTTAAACCCAATAAATACCCGATCATCTCCCCTCATTTTTTGAAGTATGTCGCTGCTGCGTTGCTCCTGGTCAGCTTGGGTTTTTGGTCAGGCAGGAGCCTTAATCGTTCTGAATTATCGCTTGCCGCTATCAACTACCCGGTCGAAGATCATGTGCAACGACATTTTTCCCTTGTTTCAGATACCAGGATAACAGGGACGTCGTCGATCGATAACATCACCGAAGCGCATCGTTATCTCCTGGACCACTTTGGCATCGACGTAACTGTACCCGAACTGAAGAATGCTACTTTTGCGGGAATCGAATTGTCTGAGTTCGTGCCAGGATACACCACGCCGATGCTCAAGTACCACGTTGCTGGTCACCGTGTTCCCATCATCATTTTTGCATTCCCACTCGACCGGATGAGCCGGGACCCTCGTCTTATCAGAGACACTGAAGCCGTAAAAAACTGCCAAAAAGATACAGATACACACATCAAAAGTATTGATGGCACACACACCGTATCGTGGAAATGGGGTAACGTATGGTACGTTGGTATTTCAGATCACAGCGGTGAAGTACTGGCATCCATGCTGCCAACTTCGAATTAAACCATGACCACCTCTTCAAAAGCTGATGTGGTAATCTGTGGAGCCGGGGCTTCTGGACTCGCCACAGCAATTCACATCATTAAGCAGTCTCCAACATCGACCATTGAGATTATCGATCCGGACTTTTCAAAGACTACCCCAAAAACCTGGTGTTTTTGGGACGAAAAAGTAAGTCCCGTCAAAGACTTAATAAAAAAATCGTGGTCAAAAATCTCCGTCATCGACTCCAATACTGAACATAAGGAAACTTTTAATGATCCTGTCTACTTCTGCATAACTGCCGATGACTACAGAAACAAGTTAATCGCTCAATTGAAATCATTGTCTCGGGTTAACCTCAATCAGGATTCCGTCTCAAAAATGGATTCGGATAACAATATTTATACAGACGGTGGAAATACTATCACAGCTAGCTATGTTGTCGACTCCCGGTTTAGTTCTACAGATGAAATTGATTTTCACCCCTCAGCAAACACTTTATGGCAGCATTTTAAAGGCTGGGTCATCGAAACATCGGATCCCATTTTCGATCCAGAACACGCTATTCTGATGGATTTCAGAGTTCCACAATCGAGCGGTTTTGCCTTTGTGTATCTGTTACCCTATAGTGAAACACGGGCTCTGGTAGAGTTGACCTACTTCAATAAAGAGATCCCCCAAAAAGATTCTTATGACCCAATTCTGGAAGATTACCTACAGGTTCACTGGAATCTGAAACCAGAGGCAACCCGATCTGCGTTGAATTACGTTATCTTGGATACAGAGTATGGAATCATCCCCATGACAGATCTACCCATCATCCAGCAATACGCTGATTTCCAGGTTAAAACAGGTCTCAGTGGGGGTTTGGCAAAAGCCTCAACCGGATATGCATTCAGTAGAAACCAACGCCATGCAGCAATTTTGGCTAAACTCATTGCGGAGTCATCTCCGATGAAATGCTGGAAATCCCCGTTTAGATTCCAATACTACGATATGCTCATCCTTCACCTGCTTAAAACCGATCCATCCCATTGTGTGCAGATTTTTATGGATTTATTCGGTAAGAATGGATTCAGGCTGGTATTCGATTTTCTGGATGAAAAAACCGGCATAGCAGAGGAAGTTAAAATAATGTCGAGTGTACCCAGCTATTTCGCTTTTTTTAGGGCAATCTGGGCCACCCGAGATAAAATCCGTCATCTCGGTTAGGTGGCTTTAGTCCAGATAGAATACCCTGGGCATACTTTCTACACTGTTTCGTCCCGAAACTGTAACCGAATACAGGTAGGATTCGTCACGCAGAGCCGTTCTATCGATCCAACGGGTTCCTCCGGTGGCTCCGATTAAATAAGTACTGTTACGTGTAGACAGGATGTCGTCTACTGACATATCACCGGGATATCTGTAAATATAGGCGACCCTTGATGATGCCGGCGAGGACCACTCCAACAGGATATGGTTCGGTTCTACTCGTTCCGCCTTTAAATCATCGACTGGAGGCTGTTGATCGATTGGTTTCCAGTCCATAACCGGAATCTTTGCAATAGTACGGTTCCACCCTATAGCCAGTGAATCGGCCAGGCCCTTGACATTTTGTGTAATGTGCTTAGCTCTGAAAAATATATTACCCTGCACCTCAACCGCATTTAACCTGTTGAGTTTCAGCATTTCACCAATTTCATTCACAGTCCAGTTATATGGAGCGTTGAGCCTGTATGGTGCCATCCCAACATAGATATGACGCCCGGTTTGATGAGCAGTTTTTGCCCAAAACTGCATAATCGGTTTGTAAGGTGCTATGGGATGCGATCTTTCCCAGTAAATCTGTGGTGCTATATAATCAATAGTTCCGTTTTCCAGCCAATGAACAGGATCTGCATAAATCATATGATACCCTTCACTCCCGTTTGTTCCTGCGTCAGCGTTCAGCCGAATCGCAAAAGGACTGACCCCGTACTTCACAACTGGATCAATGGCGTAAATTGAATCACGAACCTGCTCAACAACCCGATTAATGTTATCTCTGCGCCAGTCTTCGATCGATTCGATTCCACGTGAATCACGTTTGAAGTGAAAAGTGTCTTCGGTTGAAATTGCCGGACTGTATGGATAAAAATAATCATCAAAGTGAATCCCATCTACCCGATAACGTCGCACGATGTCTGCCACCAAGGTTGCAACATAGTCCCGGACTTCTTTAATACCCGGATTCAGCATCGAGTAAGATGTTTCTCCATTTCGAAAGTTGAGAATCCAATCCGGCTGCTGCTTGACCACATGATCTTCAGACAATCTGTTTAAATCAACGGACCTGGCGGTTCTGAATGGATTCAACCAGGCGTGCAGCTCCATCCCCCGATCGCGTGCTAATTCTATGGCAAAATGAAGAGGATCATAGTATGGTTGTGGTGCATCACCTTGTCTACCAGACAAATAGTGTGACCATGGCTCAATGTCAGAGGCATAGAATGCATCCGCTTCAGGCCTTACCTGAAGTAAAACAGCATTAAACCCGGATTGGGACAAGCTATCAAAGAGAGCTTCCAACTCACGTTTCTGTATGTCTGAACTCAATCCAGGCTTAGAAGGCCAGTCCAGGTTGAGAACCGTAGAAACCCATACACCGCGAAACTCAACCTCTTTATTGTAGTTCAATTGATCTGAAGGTGCCGAGCTGGGCATTTGTCCATGGAGTTTGGAAGTAGAGCAGACCGATGCCACGACAAGTGTACCTAAAAGTATAGCCAAAAATCTACCGGAATACATATGTAAAGTCAGATGATTGCTCGCCTTCAAGTTGGTATCACTTTTTCAATATCGTCAAACGTTCTTTGGATAGCCTAGTGAGTTCCCGGAGGTCTGTTGATCCGATACTTACCACTCTGGAGTATGCAATTTCAGCATATTGTACATTTCCCAGCGACTCATAGATCAATCCAAGATTATAATGAAAAATTGGATTTGAGGGGTACTTTACAACAAGGATGTTCAAATGATGAAGTGCTTTGAGATATTCGTGGTCACGATGATACAAGTAAGCCAGAAACATTCTTGCATCATTACTCACATGAGAATCGGATTGAGCTGCCTTTTCCAGAAGCATAAAACCCTGTTGCTTATCGCCTGAAAGTCCGGCTAGACGAGCCATCCATTTAACTTCAGATGGTATAGAACCCATCATGTAATGAAAAACGCCTTGTCCCATTAACGTATTGGGATTATCGTTATCCATTTTCATTAAAGATTTCGTAAAGCCGTATCCAGTAGCACCACTACTGATTGCAATGCCGTACCTTTTTTCCTGGGCAGCAACCAGGCTTCTGTATCCGTGCAATCCACTCAAAAGCAATATCGAGGATGTATCCTCAGGAGTCAGATCGAGCCTTCGCTCCGTAACTTGTATTGCGGTTTCAGATAATTGCAGAAACTGTTTGGCGTTCTCGCTATCCATTCCTCCAAAGAAATAGGCCCAGAATGGGATCATCGCTTCCATAAAGTAAGGCATCGGATCACTGCTGTCTATTTTTTTCAAATCAGAGAGTGCTGATCGGGTTTTCACCCAATCGGCTTTGTAAAATGATTGAATAGTGACAGGGAGTAACTGATTCCATGCACGAGGTTCATCCAATGACCACATATTATGGTATAGATTGGGGTCTTCAACACGATCAGGTGCATTCAGGACGCTGCCAGATGACTGCTGCGTCCAGAATACATTTTGAAATGTCATCAGCAAAAGAAAAGGAAGCAGCTTCATCTCATTCATCATGCATTTAATGTGAAGTATTTGACACCAATAACGCAAAATCAGTCATCATAGTGCGCTTCGCCCAACAATCCCTCCATATGCGCAACTGCGACCGATACCGCAGCATCGCCTGTAATGTTTACAGCTGTACGAAGCATATCCAGAATCCTGTCAACCCCTAAAATCAAGGCGATGCCCTCAACCGGAACATCGATTGATTTCAAGACGATCACAAGCATAATGATTCCTGCACCCGGAACCCCTGCTGCACCGATTGAAGCCAGTAAAGCGGTTAATACAATGGTAATCTGTTCGAAAATAGTGACATCATTACCAATAGCCATTGAGATAAACACAGCAGCAACCGCCTGATACAAACTGGTTCCATCCATATTGATTGTTGCCCCGACCGGTAAAACGAAACTGGCAACTTCTTCATCCACTCCCAGATTATGTTGAACCCTTTCCATGGTCACGGGCAGCGTCGCTGCACTGGAGCTGGTGCTAAACCCCAGTAAAATTGCGGGACGTATCCCTCTTAGAAAACTCATTAATGGCATGGAACTGAACATCTTAAACAGCGAGCTATACACAATCACTACATGAAGTATCAATCCTACTGCTACAGCTGCACAATACCAACCTAAGGCATAAAGTAAATTCAGGGCCTGTGATAAATCGTCACCTGCCAGATCGATGATGACCGAAGCGATCAATGCGAAAACTCCATACGGTGCAAAAAGCATGATGAAGTCGACTATTTTGATAATTACGTCATTCATCGCATCAAAAAAGTCTACCAGTATTTTACTTTTTGAACTTTTGATTTGAATAATCCCAACCCCAAACAAAATGGCCACAAACACGACCTGTAACATCGCTCCATTATTGGAAGCAGCCATAAACAAATTCTCGGGTATCACATCAACAAGAGGCTGAAGTGGACTCTGATTCGTCAAGGCCTCTGCCCTGTCGGCCCTGGAACTTAAATTATCATCATAACTGGCCATCAGGGTCAGCTTCGTGTCCTCAGGCAGTGCTTTCCAGGGCTGCATCACATTCACCACAAGAAGTCCAATGGTTATAGCCAGTACAGTTGTAACTAAGTATATTGCAATAGTACGACCACCCATTCTAGATAATTTATTGATATCATTCAGGTTGGCAACGCCAACAATTAACGATGCCAATACAAGTGGAACAGCAATTAGCTTAAGCAAATTGACAAATATCGTTCCAAAAGGCTTTATGAAATCGAGTGTGAACTCATTGAAGCCAACTTGAGTACTTAAAAGTCCCCATATCAAACCGAGTGTGAGTCCAATGATGATTTGCCAATGCAGTTGTCTATACCACGACATAGATAAGTACGTTATAGGTGATTATTGTCAATACGGATCCCATTCCCGTTGCAATGAAATTAACGGAATTATTGTCCTGATTCCCATAAGAATCTAGTAGTTTTGGTAAACGTTTGTTACCTGTCTGATAAATCGCTCCCAACCAGGAATCAATCATTGATCCCAGGAATCCTCCGACAATGACGGATACTACAGTAATTATCGCGAAATTTTTGTCAAATAAAAGAGTTAAGGATCCAATGAGCACCGCTCCAGAAAGTGACATCATTGTCCCGGCCAGACTGATACCTCCATCGGTTCCGGGTTTAACGGCCGTACGATCTGAGATCAGTACCGTTTTACCTCCAATTCTTGTTCCGAACTCGGTTGCCCAGGTATCAGCACAGGCGGTGGCAATTGCTCCAACTGCAGCGACATAGAACATATCGGCCTTCAATACATACCACATACACACATAGATACCAAACCAAAATCCATTACTCCAGACCTGAGTTCCATTTCTTCGATCTGTAACACTGCGCAGTGGTTTATTCGGGTCTTTGGTAAAGAACAGACCAATGACATTTGAAGTGACAAAAAAAGCGACGAGTAGTACTGCAGACTCCAGTCCACCGAAACCATACGCAACCAAGCCCAACATCACAGATGCTCGTGCACCATCCAAAGTCACCAGATTCAGCAAGAAGGCAATAAATGAGATCGAAAGTGCCGCCAGTAACGCAACTAGCAAGTGATATCGATCGTCGATGCTGGCCTCAAGTACGAACAGCACAATCGATATAAATACAAACAGAAAATTGAGTTTACGATGGTTCAATGAGGGTAACTATTTACTGGTATGACTGGAGGTATCCTTAAACAAGATCGCAACCGCTACGGTGACAAATCCTGAGACGATCAGAATTGGCGATATATACAGCGAAAACCACCCGGTAAACTCCTGTTCGATATACATTCCACCAAAGCCTATCAGTAGCAGGACCATGGCTAAGGCCAAAATTTGATAATTTTTAGTGGTGAATATCATGGTTTTGGAATCACCCGTCTTTGAGGCTTTTGCTTTTGCTTGACGTCTGCCGCTCATAATGAGATTTATGGTTGTTGAAGTTGATTTGATGATGTAGATACCTGCTAAATTGGTTTATAAATACCCATTTTAGTGCTAATTAACAAGAAACGAAGTATTTTGTCGTTACATGTTGGTCACAAATATAACAAACTCATATTCACCATTGAAGAAGATTATTCTGGCATCTGGTAGTCCGCGACGACATGCTTTATTAAACTCAATTGGACTATCTCATCGTGTGGTTCCGTCCTCAGTCCATGAAGTCTTCGATCCTACTTTATCTGCAGAACAAACCGCACTGAGCCTGGCAGAACAAAAAGGCAGGGATGTGGCTAAAAAAGAATCCTTCGATCTGATTATCGCTGCAGACACCATTGTAGTTTTGAACGATGAGTTACTGGGTAAGCCAGCGTCCAGACAAGAAGCGATAGAAATGCTAAAAAAGCTTTCAGGCAACACACATCTTGTGATTACCGGGGTTTCCTTATTAACACCGCACAGACACATATCATTTTCAGTTAAGACCGAAGTCACTTTTGAGACGCTGACACAGGGTGAAATCGAAGCCTATGTGGATACGGGATCCCCGATGGACAAAGCCGGTGGATATGGCATACAAGATGACCTGGGCAGTTTATTTGTTAAACAGATCAATGGTGATTACTACAATGTAGTTGGATTACCACTTCAACGCCTGTATTCGGAACTTAAGGCCATTGTTCCAGAATTGGCTTCTATGATTCTACGTGCATCATTCATCCATATCTCATGAAATCCATCCAGTCGCTGATGTTTGCCGTTTTTCTTCTGTCCTCTTTTGCAGCTTCTGCACAGCGTAATGGAACCTATATGGATGCCGTCCAGCTGATTCGCGAATCCAACTATGAACAGGCATATCGCATACTTTCCCAACTATTACGCGAAGATCCATCCAATTACCCGGTATTCGATCAGACGATTAACGTTCTGATCAATCTCAAAAGGTATGATGAAGCAATTCAGATCTCCGTGAGGCGACTTAACCGGAACTACAGCGATATTATCCTGGCTACTCGACTGGCTGAGATCTATCACTTGGATGGTAATCTGGAAAAAGCATATGAAACGTGGAATCTGGCACTTTCAGCAAACCAACAATCTGTAAATGCCTACAGGTACGTGGCCGACAATATGACTCAGCGCCGTGAACACGCCAAAGCGATTGAAGTATATGTATCCGCCCGAAAACGTTTCAACAACAACTCCCTGTTTTTCTCAGAAATAACCACCAATTACATGGCATTGGCTGAACGTACAAAAGCGGTGGGCACGCTCTTGGATGTCCTGGATGTCTCACCTGGCAACAGTGGATTCGTGCTGCGACAAATCATCCATTTCGACGATGATCAGTTTTCTGAACTGGCAATTATCGAGCTTGATGAACGATCACGCTCCAGAGCAGTTAACTCTGAAGTCGTCGCTGCTCAGAAAGAAGTCCTGATCGGACTACTGATGGAACAGCAGTTTTTCCGACGGGCATTATCCACTGCAAGATCTTACGAAACTACCGTTAGTAATGGGATATGGCCTGTGTTCACCTTGTCTGGACGCTTAAAATCCCTAGAGCAGTTCGAATTGGCCGATGAGGCACTCGAGTTCTACATTAGCAATGCATCCCACCCACTTCGACCAAGGGCACTTGAAGATAGGGCAACGTTATATGTGACCTGGGCTACGTATCTGGATGAATTTAATCTTGTTCATGAAATCCCGTCTGATACACTCATTCAACGGGCCCTTACCTCACTGAATCAACTCCTGACCGAGTTCCCGGGTGACAACCGTCGGATCCAGATCTTATCTCTAAAAACCGAACTGTTGCTGGATCACTACTCCGATGTTCAAACGGCAATCGTACTTGTAAAAGAAATCAGAAGACTCGCCTTCAACAGCGAACATGCTATTATCGCTGATTACCTGGATGGTCGGATACATATCACACAAGGGTATCATAGCCTGGCAAGAGTCAGTCTTACACGGGCAAACCGTGAGGCAAGGACCGGTGAATTAGCAGAAAAAACACGGTACTTCCTGGCATTGAATGACTTTTATTCGGGTGATTTTGAATTTTCTACCATTCAGATGCGAGCTCTTGAACGACTCACAACAAGTTACTATGCCAACGATGCACTCAAACTTCGAGTCTGGATGACAGAAGGTATGCAGAAAGATGTAGTCACTCCGGAACTCAAATCTTTTGCAAAATCGAGCTACTATTTCAATACAAATAAATCGATTGATGCGGTCTCAGAATTGATACCTTTTTTGTCATCCAACCAGTCAAGACCTTTAATGGGCGATGTTATTTTATCTATATCGCATCATTTCCGTCATACTAATCCGCAGCTGGTCTATCACCTGATCCATTCACTGGCAAGCCATAGTAGCCCAGCTAAAAGAGAACGGATATTATGGGAAAAAGCCCGAATCATGGAACTAACGATTTCAAAACCTGAACCCATCACCGCCATTCCGGTCGAACATCTTGCCCTGGCCACCATATTATATCATCTGAATAAAAGTTCAGCTGAATCAGCTGATCATCCATCCATTCTGGCCTGGTTAAACTCGGTTTCGTTTACTCAGTCGGATCTCATTGAAGCCTATGAAAACATCCTGTTGGAATTCCCAACTGGATTTTACGCACAACTGGTCCGACAACGACTGGAATTTTTCAAAAGTACCCCACTATGATTTGGATCACGCTTAGAATCGTTTTAATCTTCAGTTTACTTACGTTTTTAGCCCCGGCTCTCACTTATGCCCGCCAGATTCTGGTGCCTATGGATGTTTCACAAACCAATCATCTCAAGGCATATGGATTGATCTACAATCACATCCGTTCAGGAAATGAAGCACAATGGCTTCTTAACTACCGTGGCGGAAGTTTTGTGACCCCATACTCCAATGAAATAATCAGGAATGCCCGTATTCGAGGCATTCATATTGAACTCATCAGTGACCAGGAAGCGGCTTCGATACTCCGACAAATTGAAAGTAATGAAGCAAATATGTCAGCCGTACCCCTGGAAAAAGCTCCCCGCATTGCAGTCTACACCCCTAATCACGCCTTGCCCTGGGACGATGCAGTGACCCTGGCTCTGACTTATGCCGAAGTTGAGTACACCACCATTTACAACAACGAGGTACTAAATGGTGAACTTGCTAACTACGATTGGCTTCACCTTCATCACGAAGACTTTACCGGACAATATGGAAAATTTTGGGCCAGCTTTAGAAACACACCTTGGTACCAGAGACAGGTCAGAGATCTCGAAGAGATGGCAAGGCAAAACGGATTCCAAAAAGTCTCAGACATGAAAAAATCAGTGGTTATGAACATCAAGAACTTCATCGGGGAAGGTGGATTTTTATTTGCCATGTGCTCGGGAACGGATACGTTCGACATCGCACTATCTGCACAAAATGTGGATATAGCGCCAACTCCATTCGATGGTGACCCAATGGATCCGGATGCTCAAAATAAACTGGATTATACGCAGACACTGGCCTTTACCGATTATACTCTTGTAACAGATGCTTCCGAGTATCGACATGCCAATATTGATATCCCGGTCAGGCTTGATGAAGTAGATCAATCACTGGACTTTTTCACACTCTTTGATTTTTCTGCGAAATGGGATCCGGTACCTACGATGCTGACCCAGAACCATGTGAGTAGCGTACGTGGATTTTATGGTCAGACCACGGCATACCAAAGGGATAAAATCAAAAGTTCGGTTGTTATTTTAGGTGAAACCCCTGGTCGAAATGAAGTCAAATACATTCATGGGAATTATGGCAAGGGTACTTTTACGTTCTACGGCGGGCATGACCCTGAAGACTATACCCACCGGGTAGGTGACCCTCCTACTGATTTGAGTTTACATCCGAATTCTCCAGGATACAGGATAATACTCAACAACGTTTTGTTTCCGGCCGCTCAGAAAAAGAAACAAAAAACGTAACCATTGCCGATGAATACATATTATTCTAATTGGCAGTTGGATTCAACCGATTGGATAAACAGATTGATTGAGAATTCTACAGTCAAACCAGAAGAGTATATCTTAAAAAATCCTGGCGATTCTCTTGTTGCCGAGCAACTCATCTGCTACCCAAAAGCAGCACTCAAACTACCAACCTGGCACAAGTCGGGTCTTATTTACACGAAATTATCTTTAGAACAAAGTTCCGGGGAATATGCAGCACGATACAAATCGAATCTGGTTATCGGTGATGAAGTACTGGATCTGACCGGTGGTTTAGGTATAGACACCATCGCTTTTTCAATGAAAGCGAAGAAGGTACATCACAACGAACCGGACAAATCGCTGAGTCGTATCGCCAGAAACAATCACTCGGCACTGGGCGTTGATACGGTTACCTACCATACAGAACTGGCAGAAAAACTGATCGAATCGATACACTTCGTTGAAACGATTTACGTGGATCCGTCAAGACGCTCCGAGAAAGGCAGAACATTCCTTTTGGCTGATTGCATCCCTGATGTGACCAAAATACTACCCATTCTAAAACAAAAGTCGAATCGTATACTCATCAAGCTTTCACCCATTTATGATTTAAAAAGAGTTAAATCAGATCTGCCGGGAACTAGGCAAATTCATGTAGTATCTGTCAAAGGGGAAGTCAGGGAAATCCTTGCGGTACTGGATCCTTCTTTACCAGAATCAACGATTTCAGTCATCCTTCCGGATAACCATCAGTTTACAGACACTGCTGAAATTGAAAATAATCCTGGATCAACTGCTTCATCAATTACGGCAGGCAATTACTTGCACGTCGCCGACCCGGCCATCTACAAAGCAGAAACGTTGACATCGTACAGCAGAATGATGGGTCTCAAATGTTGGGGTATAGGTGGCTACATGTTTTCAGACTCATCCTCGGTGATTGGTTCCCAATCATACAGGGTTATTGAATCACTGGTTTTCAAACCTAGAGAGCTCAAAAATCGACTCAAAGGTGCACGTGTCAATATCCACAAACGTAAGTTCCCTATTGAGGTTGACACGTTGTACAAGACGCTGCGAACCGCAATGGGCGATGATTATCACTTGTTCTTCACCACACTTGATCATGGATCGAAAGTGGTATGTATCACCGAGCCACCTGTCAGATCAGCTGACCATGATTCGTAGCTCTTCAAAGCGTTGTGTGATTTCATCCCGGCTCATACTTCGATAAGGTTCCGGAAGCAACGATTTTGATGTGCATTCGAGCACTGCGATCAAGGTTTGCATCTCCACTTCCTCGGGATAAGTAGGCGGGATAAAGTCATCAAAGGTCTCATTGAGTATTTCCGGTGTGACTTCGTGGATACCCCGCGTTGCAGCTCTGAACTTTGCACGTGTAAGCGCTGCTTCCATATCAGCCCCGGAAAATACGCGTTCACCGTCTTTTACTACAGTCGGTATGAAATCGGGTTGTGATAGATTCAACTTTGTCTTTTTAGCCATAGCCTGATAAAGTTCAACACGTTCATCTTCCGATGTCGGATGAAACAGGGCAAGGTGTTCTTCAGCCCTGCCCTGGCGCTTGAGATCGATCGGCATTAAATCAGGACGTGCAGTCATCAAAAACCAGACTATTCGCCCCCGGTTTTGGGTGTTACTCATAAATTGCGCAATCTGAGCAAAGACTCTGCTGGAAACGCCACTGTCACCTGAAGCATTTCTGTCGCCCAGGTAGGCATCGGCCTCATCAATCATCACTGCAACCGGAGACATCGCATCCAGCAAGCTCAAAATCTTTTCAAGGTTTCCTTCGGTAACCCCCTGCCATTGTGACCTGAAATTCTTCAGCTTAACCATTGGTATGCCAACTTCTCCACTAAAACAGGTTACGATCCAGGTCTTTCCGGTCCCAACCGGACCACAAACCAGATATCCCATGGGCATCACATCACGGCGTCCTGCACGTAAATTCGAGGCAGCATCTCTTAAGTGTTGTTTTACTCTCTTATGCCCGGCCACCATATCCAGATTAAACGTGGTGTGTACAAACTCAAGCAATCCATACGCCTCGGCTTCAATCAATTCCTTCTTGTTTTGAGAAAGGCTCTCGAAGGTAATTTTGGATTTGTTTTCAATTGCACCGGATAAAATACTTCTGATATTAACAAAAGAAAGACCGGCACACTGCTGGCTTAGTACTTCCAGTGGAACATCACTGATTTTTTTGAACAGCTTTGAATCAACCAGAAACTTGATAAATGCGGTTCGTGATTCATCAGATGGCAAATCGACTTTGATTGAAGCTGTGTGTGGGCTTTGGATCAGACTCCGATTCAGATCAGTCAGATTTTCGGTAATGAGTACTGTGGTAAAGTCAGATGCCAAAAACAGCGGGTCATGGGCCCATCGCTGTAAGAAAACCAGTGAATTACGGTCTTCTGAACCGGCCGATCCACTATCGTTCATTGGAATGATCGTTTCACTGTAGTCGGCAATGAATGCGATACTTTTACCATCTCCCAGACGAAGTCTGAAAAAGTTTTCCAATAACCCAAATACGCGCACCGGATCTTTGGGCAATTTACTGGAGAATTCAGTCCCTGAAATCGTATCATATCCAGATACAGCGCGCATAAAGTCACTCATCGATTTCTTGTCTCGAAATCTGATACCCGATGAACGATCGTACATGATTACAATGTCGCGAGAACCGAATAGCTCGTCTGATAAAAAACTTTCAAACCTGGTAAAATCGTATGATTTTCCTCGTTTGATAGCAACATCATCGCGAACATTCCCATGAAAAATGAACTGATTCAGCGTCTTGCTGAAATATTTCATTGCAAAATCTTGCGCCCATTTAGGGTATTGAGAAAGGATGGACTCGGCCATGATCACTATATTTGGGGTGAACGATTTGTAACCAGGTTAATCGATGATGACCAACTTGACGACCTCTATACGAGTTCGTGTAGCTTTTGTGATGATGAATTTATAGTGTCCGATGACGATTTCTTCATTTAGCTTCGGGATACGCCCACAATGGTGAATAATGTATCCGGCTATCGTTTCAAAGTCATCTTCATCATCAACCTGAAGCTTGATTTCTGGATATTCTTCATTGATGTCTTCGATTTCATAGCTTCCGGAAATCAACCAGATTGTATCTGACAGAGGTTTGATAAAGTTTTCTTCTTCGTCATACTCATCCTGTATATCCCCAACAACCTCTTCAATCAGGTCTTCAATGGTAACTAAACCGGCTGTTCCACCATACTCATCGATTACAACAGCCATCGAGATATTCTGCTTCTTGAACTCGGCCAGCAATGTTTTTGACCGCTGCGAGGAAGGTACGTGTTTGATTGGACGGATGATTTCATTCAACGTTTTAGGTTCTTTGAATAAATCGTAAGCAATGACCATCCCGATGATATTATCCAGATTTTCTTCATAAACGGGTAATTTGGAGAAACCGGAATCCACAAACTGGTCCAATGCCTCTTTGATGCTTGCATCTTTCTCAACGGCAACGATTTCTGTTCGTGGGATCATGGAATCTCTGACACGGATATTCTGCAGCTCAAGCACGTTTGACAAAATCTCAGAGTCGTCTTTATTCAGATCACCGTTGGTTTCATCGCTAATTTCACGAAACAAGAGCTCAATATCAGAACGTTTGAAAAAATCATCGACGCTCTCGGTATCATTTCGGATTAATTTGATCAATAGTTTAGAGGACTGATTTGCTACAAAAACCAACGGACTAAACAGATAACTCAACAATCTCAGTGGTGCACTTAAGACCGAAACCAAAAAGTCTGGGTATGTTCTGAACATCGATTTCGGCAGCACTTCGCCAAAAATCATGATCACAATGGAAGCAATTGTTGTCTGAATGACTAAAACGGTAACCTCAGATGGCACCTTGTCCGTAAAAAGGTCAAAGGCACTGAGGATTGGCTGAGTCAGGAATAAAGTCATCAGTGTGGCATATAGCACGTTGACGATGTTGTTTCCGATCAGAGTGGTAGATAGGAACGAGTCGGGGTGTTTGAGAAAGTGACTCAGGTGTCGGGCACCGAGTGTTTTTTTTCGGGCACGAATCTCCAATTTGAGGCGGTTGGCACTCACATAGGCGATTTCAGTTCCCGAAAAGAAACCACTCAGAAGGATGATAAAAACGATCAGGAGCCACTCTAACATGCCGTGACTCCTATGCCAGACGGAGGTTCCAAAGCTTAATAATTAGTTCCCGTTAAAAGAGGGTTTACGCTTTTCCAAAAAAGCAGCAGTGCCCTCGACGAAGTCTCTGGTACCAAATAACTCACCAAAAGCATCTGATTCGGCGTTGAATCCGACTTCAGGATGATTAAACTGATTTACAACCTGTATCGCTTTCGCCAGGGCCAGAGGGCCTCGTGTCAGCATGATTGAAACAAATTCTTTGGTTTGTTGTAATCCACCTTCAACTTCAACAATTTTATTGACAACGCCGATCTCGTATGCACGATCTGCCGTCAAAGTCGATCCGGACAGAATATACTCCATTGCACGACCTTTACCAACAAGTTGAGCCAGACGTTGTGTGCCGCCATATCCCGGAATAAGTCCCAGGCTTACTTCAGGTAGTCCAAATATCGCTTTCTGCGATGCTACCCTCATGTGACATGCCAGAGCCAGTTCAAAACCGCCTCCCAATGCGTATCCGTTTACATAGGCCACAACTGGTTTGGGACAATCTTCAAACATACTAAAGATTTCCTGGCCTCGCTCTGACAGGGCGGTTGCCTTGAAGGTATTCAGATATGAAAGTTCTCTGATATCTGCCCCAGCTACAAATGCTTTATCACCGGATCCGGTCACGATTATTGCCCGAACGCTCTCTTTATGCCGAAGTTCCATGATCGCTCCTTCGAGTTCACTCATGACCTCATTATTGATCGCATTGAGCTTATCAGGTCTGTTTACCGACAGTGTGGCAATACCCTGCTCGTCAATGTGGATAAGTAGCGTGCTGTATTTATTTTCCATATCCGAATTTACGAAGACTGCTTTAATCTTTGTGAAGAATTTTGCTGAATTTCAGATTCTATCTCATCAAGTTTTTGAAGCATGTTGTATCCAGGTAGTACATCGTCTTCAATATCTTCGACAATGGTTACCGTTTCTTCCACGTCATTCAGGAGATGATCAAGCTGAAATCCAATCTGTTCCGGATTGGCCATGGTAATTGATTGTTCGTACATGTAGCGCATGGCATCTTCAATGGTTTCCAGTTGTGTTTCACAAATCTGCATGCGCTCGCGAGCTACATTGAGTTTAGCATGTCTTTTGACAATGATGCCGAGTCGTCGTTTCTTGATCTCTCGAAGTTTTTCACTCTCGATGGATTCGAGCTCCCGATTCAATTCATCAATTTCGCTAATCAGATCGAGCTCTTTGATAGCCATGATGTACTTATCGTATCGCTCGTACGAATCAAGCATCGATACATAGTTAGTCAGTAACTCATCAATTTTGGTTTCAATAGAGGCTGTCAGTCCCTTGGATGTGTAGGGAAACTTTTTGAAATTCTCCTGGATCTTCTCGCTTATGTTTTTGAGAACCAGGAATCTCTTCTGACTTCGGGTCTCAAGATTATAAAAAAGTTCTTTCTCTTTGAGTTTTCTGGGCTTCTCTTTAATCGTTCTGTTCAAGATATGACGCTTGAATGCATCTGTTTTGGGTACAGTACCCAGGTATACCAACTCTGATCCTATGGCCATCGTGAATATGATCTCAGCGATGTATCCGATATCTCCCAGGAAAAAAGCTGCCAATGCAGAAACAAACAAGAAACCGAGGTTCAAGGGGTGGAGAAAAGCTTCACGGGTAAAGTTTATGGAATCATCGTTTGACATGTAGCTGGTTCGCTTCTCGTTCGATGTATGGTTTAGTGAGTTTCTTTATTGGGGCCGAGTGACTTAGATATATTTGAAGTCAAAGGAACATGGTCTGTATCATCTACACTAGGTGGACCAAGCGTTTTTGAATGCTGCTTGACCTGATTTGTGTTGGTATTTAGATGAGTTTGAAGAGCACCCATTTCCGATTTAAGGCTGTTGAGTGTTTCCTGTGCTCTTCTTCGTTGCTCGATTTCCTTAAGCTGTTCATCGCCATGATCATCCAGGCGAGATTCAATAGCCATTTCGAGTTTCGCTTCGGCAACTTCGATGGTTTCCCTGACTTTGTCCAGGGCCTGATCAAATGATTCCATCAAAGCATGCGTATTCACCTGATTCAGAGCAGTAGATATCTTGGCCATTCGCTCTGATTCGGCTGCTTTCTTTTTTAGATCTCGTATAGCCCGAAAATGCTCTTTGTACTCTTCCTTGAGTCGTTCTCGATCTTCCCTACTTCCCATAATGCCTCCTATCAGGCTTTTGTTCTGTTTCGTCCAACCGATTTTGATCCGGAGGTATCCATATCGTCATCCACTTTGATACCACCAGTTTTTGTTCCGCTTTCTGATGTTGCTTCAGATTGCATCATTTCAAGCTTGAATTGTTGAACCAGATCATGGGCACGAAGTTTTTCGGCATCGATCTCGATTTCCATGGTTTTGGTGTCCACGCTGTCTAAAGCGATTTCCATACGGGCCTCGTTTCTGGCAGTCTGTTCATTGATCCGGTTGATCATCTCCGTGTGTGTAGCATCAATACCGCCTACTTCAAACTGCTCGAGTGTGTCGGCGACTTTGGCCTGCCAGGCCGCTCTCTCGTGTGCACGCAGAGCTTCGCGGGCTTCCTGGATCTTGCGATCTTTTTCACGAATGAATGCCTTTTTTACCTGTAGTGCTTTATCGTAAGCTTTCTCGGCAAAGTCGAGCTGTTGCTTTGAGGAGGCTACACTTTCCTGAAGTTTTTGGAGCTGAAGGGCATAATTTTCAGCAATATCGTCACGATTTGCATGTATGGCAGCCTTGATTTTGGAAGTGACCTCAGAAAGTTGTTTTTCATACCGATCTACTTCTTTTTTTAGTAACATCACGTTAGCTTTTACTGTAGCAATATTCTCATTCATCTTGGGAACCTGATCGTTGAGCTCCCGAATATTTTGCTCAAGAATCAGTTTCGGGTCTTCCATACTGGACACAAGTCCACCAAAGAGTGATTTAATGGCTCTTACAAATCTTTTCCACATAATTTAAAATGGTGTTGGGTTGAACATTATCGTTACCGACTCAGGCTTCTTCAATTTAACAAATTTTCAGACAATTGGATGGACTCCTTCCCTATCGATTCGGTGCGTTATCATTTTGATTGGGTTGGGTTTATCCTCATTGAAAGTCAGAGCTTGTGCATATCTTCTGGCTGAAACATCAGCTATACCTGATTTGTTCGTATGTATTCGAGCAATTGTTTCACCCGATTTAACATAATCTCCAATCTTTTTAAAGACTTCTATACCGGCCAGGGGATCGATCGAATCCTCCTTTTTCAACCGTCCGGCGCCAAGTTCAACAGCGATCATCCCGATCTCATAAGAGTCGATTGCTGATATAAAACCAGATTGTTCTGAGATAACTTCGTATTCGATGCTGGCCTTTGGGTATAAGGTAGGATCGTTAAGTACACGGATATCCCCACCCTGAGCTTCGACAATATCCAAGAGTTTTTGAAATGCTGACCCATTTTCTATGAATGAAACAGCTTTGTTCATCCCTTCATCGATAGAAGCGGCCTTGCCACCCAGCCATATCATAGCCCCAGACAGCAATAACGACACCTCCATTGTGTCGGCACTCCCTTTACCCTGAAGAGCCTGTACCGATTCCCTGACTTCCAGCCAATTTCCAATGGTGTTACCAAGTGGCTGATCCATGTTTGTCAGAAATCCAACGGTTCGTTTACCGAATTGTTCCCCGATACTAACGAGCTTCTGGGCCAGTTCAAGTGCCCTTTTTGGGGATTTCATAAAGGCACCGGACCCGCACTTGATGTCAAGAACCAGGGCATCGATACCTTCTGCCAGTTTTTTTGACATAATACTACCTGCAATAAGTGGTATACACTCAACAGTTGCCGTTACGTCTCGCAAAGCATACATGCGTTTGTCAGCCGGAGCAATTTCGTCGGTTTGTCCGATAAGTACCAGATTGTGTTTCTCCAGGATGTTTGCGTAGGTATCAAGATCCAGATTTACATTAAAACCCGGGATTGATTCAAGTTTATCCAGCGTACCTCCGGTGTGTCCAAGACCTCTGCCTGAGATCATCGGCACAGGCACACCGCAAGCAGCTACGATCGGGGCAAGGATGAGTGAGAATTTATCGCCTACTCCTCCTGTAGAGTGTTTGTCCACTTTGATACCCGGAATATGGGACAAGTCAACCACAACCCCGGAATGTAGCATCGAATACGTTAAATCTGCAGATTCCCGATCAGACATTCCGTTCAGATAGATTGCCATGAGCATGGCACTCATTTGATAATCGGGTATCTGGTCCTGTGAATAGGAATCAATGATGAACTTGATTTCGTTGGTGCTAAGTTCTTGTCCATCGCGTTTTTTCCGAATCAGCGATACCATGTTGAACTGGTGGGAATCTGTCATAGGAACATTTTTTTGGATACACCGTTTTATATAGGTTATGGGTGCAAATTTAGCACTGATTACCTATCTTGAAGGATAAACAAGTTAATTTTTTTCACTATGAAAATCCCACTATTCGAAATTCTGGCCCTGATATTTATCCTGTGGCCACTCATTCAACGATTCCTTGACAAAAGCAAGAAACGTCAAGGCTCTGAGCAGATCGATGACTCTGGGCTTGAGGGATACACCGGAAACGTTCCGAATCCAGAGCGTGAAGAATGGGAACGGGCCATGCGTGAACTTGAATCGATCTTTACGGGTGAACCGGTTCGAGAACCCGTGAAGCAATCCCCACCGGTACAAGAAACCCGTGTTTCAATGGCTAAAGAGCCCCCAAAACAGGTTCATTCGTTTTATGAAGAGCGGGCTCAACGTACACGAAACCAAGGCGAATTTGTTCAACATACTACCAAAAAATCGTCTTCTGATGCCATCTACAAGTCTCTTGATGAGGAAATTGAAGTTGAGGACAATTCGGTAACTAGTTATAGCATCTACACCGATATCCAAGATCCTCAAAAGATCAGGGAATTTTATGTGATGAAAGAAGTACTGGACAAACCTCGTTCAAAAAGACCTGTGCGAAGCAGATTACTGACATCCTGATGAACAGATGTGTATTGGCCGACAAAAACATACCTTTTTTAAACGACTTCATTCCACAAGGTATCGATCTGGTTCAATTTGATCCGAATACATCCTGGAGCGCTGTATCGCCAGAGAGTAGAGGGCGCTGTGAGGCCATTCTTGTAAGAACCGTGAGCAAGATCGACGCAACCCATTTCGATGTGGGTTTGTTTCCCGGGCTTAAATTTGTTGGTACCGCCTCTGCGGGATTCGACCATATCGATGTTGCCTTTCTGCAATCTCGTGGAATCCACTTTTCGGATGCAGGTGGGGCAAATGCCCAGGCTGTTGGGGAGTACGTGGCTTCTGTACTGGTTCACTGGAGTATGCAAACAGACAAGGCACTGGACGACTGCAACATTGGGGTAATCGGGTACGGTCATACCGGATCTAAGTTGGGTTCGATTATGAATACCCTTGGATGTACCATCATTCCATATGATCCACCAAAATCACTTCGTGATCAATCATTCAAAAGTCACTCGATCGATGATGTGTTGAATTGTGATGTGATTACGTTTCATGTCCCGTTTACAACCTCGGGAGCATATCCGACAAGAAACTGGATGGACGCGTACAAATTCACGCATTTTGGCGGTCAACTGATCATTAATGCCGCGCGAGGTGGCATAGTGGATGAATCTGCGTTGGTTGAGTGGGCCAAAAATGACACAAAAAACCGAAAATTTGTGCTGGACGTGTGGGAAAATGAGCCTGAAATAAACTACCTGGTGGCCCAAAACGCTTGGATCGGTACTCCGCATATTGCGGGATACTCCATTCAATCGAAGCGAAATGCAACTCGAATGGTGTTGAAATCGATGTGTACTGCGTTGAATATCCCAAATTCGATTGCTGATTCTTGTACCAGTTTTTTACATCTGAATGTGTATGAAAACTGGCATCCATTGTTTGAATTATCTGAATCACTAAAAAACGGACTCGGTGACGATCCTAAGCAAAATGCGAACCATTTCATACATCTGAGACAGCATTCAAAACTTCGCAATGAATTCAGGTTTATGACACCCGGTAAATTTTCCAGGCTGACTGACTACCCGTTGATTCAACAACTTGTCCGAGTCTGTGGAGGACCGCTTTGAACGAAGTACTGATCTGGCTTTTACGGGGAAAGCACCCTTCAGCAAAGTTGTTGATATTTCTTTTTTTGGGTCTTGTCGTTACGGGATGGGGCATTGGAGATAGCTATGCCGGTCACGAAATCCAAATTCTTGTTCGATTTTTATACTTTTTACAAGTTTCCCTATTTGCATTTGGATCGTCATGGATCATGTTTCCTCAAACGGATATGTGGTTGGTCCAGATATTGAATCCCAATCGGGATTCTTTGTCAGCAGTACTTCTTGGTCGGATCGCTGTCATCACCCTGGGGTCTGTACTATTTCTAAGTGCAGTGATAGCAGGTGGTCAGGCCGGTGTGGTCTACAAATTAGTCATTTGGATCGATGCCGTGGTGTTCAGCCTCGGAATTGCACTCTTTTCGGCAGCCCGGTTTCTGAATATGGGCAGCAATTCCCAGCTTTGGCAGGAAGGACGCAAAGGGAGAGCTTTGATGGATTATTTAAAAGAGGCAGGTTCTGGTGGTGCCGGAATTCCTTCCGGAGGTGTTCCTACCCTACTTGCAACGGGTCTGGTAGCGATAACCGGAATGATGAGCGTGGTTTTTCAGGCATGGATTCAGGGAGTAACCGGAACTACTATTCCCGGCATTGCTGGTATAGTGATTATCATCCCGGCTTTTCTGACATGGAGAAGATATACGAACGGTATCGATGCCGAATTCTACCATTCCCATGGTTTTTATCATGAACTTTTCAGAAATCCCGGTGGAAGAGCTGATGGTGGTCGCGAACCTATCCCTATCGAATCGCTTTACTGGGTACCGGTCGGTTTAAAACCAGCCAGCTGGCTAACATTCAGGCAACTGGACAGGAAATTTCCGCTTGGCCGGTTTGTAGTGACAGGATTTGTTGTTTACTGGGGACTCATCAAAGCGGGGGTACTTGATGTACAGTCGCTTTTGCTATTTCCAATATTGATTATCCTGGCGAAAAATTTGGTTCTTTTTGCAATCGAACGCCCTCCCTACTCCAGTTTATGGTACCGCAGAACACTTGGATCAGGCTGGATCTGGATGGGTGTACACGTGGTTGCTGGCCTCCGATGGGTTGTTCCTGTTCAGTTCTTGTTGATGCTAACCGTCTGGTTGGTGGATGATCTGAGTCAAACTGAACTGATGCTATGGTTTTTTCTCGACGTTTCAGCCATCTTGATGATTGCTGGATCCCGAACTGTATTTACCTCATTGACTTATGCAAAAAACTACAGATAATTTATCACCAGGGGTTCTGCAAACGCGTGGACTTTCGAAGCGATATGGTCAAAACCGGTATATTATATCGGGTCTGGATCACAGGTTTAGTCCGGGGATGGGAACCGGTCTGGTTGGAGCGAATGGGTCTGGGAAGACCACTTTTTTCAGACTGTTGAGTGCGACGGCTTTTCCGACGGATGGAAGTATCTGGTATGGAGACCTGGACATACACAAGCAGGTCAGAGAGTATCTGAGGTATGTTGGAATTGTGGGAGATTCTTCAGAGTTGCCCCAGTTTTTGACTGCAGTGGAACTTGTAGAGGGTGTGATGCGGTCGAGGGGGCTATGGACGGGAGCGAGTGCGACGGAGTTATCGGAATTATTTGATGCTTTAGAGTTAGACGACCGCAGGGAGGCGTTGATAGGCACCTATTCGAGTGGGATGCAACAGAAGGTAATGATTGCGGCAGCATTGGCGGTTAAACCGAAGATTTTGTTGCTTGATGAGCCATTCAGGGCATTGGATGTGTCGGCCACGAAGGCGGTGATGCGGCAGGTGTTGGCGTTCAAGAGAGAGGGTGGTATGGTGGTGGTATCGAGTCATCAGCCCGAACATCTGGACGAACTCTGTGATGAGTATATCCAATTCCCATTTTTGAAGTAGGGGTTTTCAGGGTCGATATCAGCTTAAAATTGGGTTCTTATCGCCCAAAGATCCGGAAAAATAGGTTGATGCAGGGTTGATTTAAGATATTCTACCCCGTCTGATCCACCTGTTCCCTTTTTGGTTCCGATTGTCCGTTCAACCATTTTCACATGTCGATACCGCCATTCCTGCATTCCCTCATCGAAATCTACCAGTAATTCGCAAAGAAGACCCGCTTCGTTATCTTTTGTCATAACCTCGACCAGGACTTTCTGAAGTTCCGGTGAAGCCTCAAAAACTAATCCGTTATCATGGACTCGTCGGGGGGGTGTGATCGTATATCCCCGCACCTGAAGGTAGGATATAAAGGCTTCCCAAATCGTGGGTTCTTGAATACGACCGAGAATAGCTCGGTGTGCTGCTGAACCGGGTTCGTGAGGTGATAACATTCTGCTGGAACGCTGGCCACATAAGACTTCGAGTTCCCTGAACTGGACCGATTGAAACCCACTGGAGTTTTGCAGGAACTTTCTGAACTGATTGAATGACAACGGTGTCATGGTTTCCAGAATATCGGTTTGTCCAACAATGGTTTTCATGATCACCAGAATACGTCTCATCGTTCGAATCGCATTCCAGGTTTGTCCGGCCCCAAGTTGGACACGCAGCAGTCCGATTTCATGGAGAATCTGTTTAAACCACAGCTCATACGTTTGATGAATGATGATAAAAAGCATTTCATCGTGTTCTTCCGGCGCAGATTTCAGCTGTTGAAGTTCCAACAGCTGATCCACTTTCAGGTAATTCAGATAGGTAAGTGACATAAATATCAGATAAATTTTGATCATCAGCCGAGGTCGCATCCGTCGGACAACAAAGCTCCAGGGTTTGTATATTTGGGCATGATTGATACACATGCACACCTATACCTCCCCGAGTTCAAAAACGATTTACAAGAAGTCCTTGAACGGGCAGTTCAGGCTAATATAACAGATATTTTGTTGCCCGCCATTGATTTTGCCTCAGAAGTCCAGATGGATTCCCTGATTCGGGCTACCAGCAATTCCACGGTCAGGCTACATCGAATGGCAGGGATTCATCCCTGCGATGTAAGAGCCGATTTAAATGAACGGGCACTGATTTTGTGGTGTGAAAGGCCGGATGTGATCGCAATTGGTGAATCCGGACTCGACTATTACTGGAGCACTGAGTTTGTGTCTGAGCAAAAAAAGGCACTTCACTTGCACTGTTCCATTGCCAAGCAAATGAATAAACCCCTTGTACTTCATAATCGGGAAAGTACCCAAGACCTGCTTGATATCATTGAACGGGAACAGGACGGACGCCTGAATGGAGTGTGGCATTGCTTCAATGGGACAATAGATGAGGGGAAACGAGCTATTGATCTGGGACTACTTCTGGGAATTGGTGGAGTGGTCACGTTTAAAAATGGGGGTGTGGGTACAACAGTGTCCCAGTTGCCATTAGAAAAACTGATTTTAGAGACGGATGCTCCTTATCTGGCACCTGTTCCCCATCGTGGGAAACGTAATGAGCCCGCTTTTACCAGTCTGGCTGGGATAAAGTTAAGCGAGCTATTCGGACTTCCCCTGGTTGAAATAGACCGTATCACTTCGGAAAACGCCCGGTCATTATTCAAATTAAACACGTGAAATTATGTCATATGCCTGGTTTTTAGTCATCTACATGCTTGTTGGGGTACTGTTTCTCTGGTTTGGTGTTGTTTTGCTCCGACATCCGGAACGAATGACAAACTATCTGATCAAGACAGCTGAGAAGGGTCATACACCAGTATTGCTGATCAAATGGCTGAAATATTTCAGTATGGTGACATTTGTTTCATTTTTTGTGTCCCTATTTCCGTTTTATACCACTGGGTTGGTGTATTCGCTGTTTGGATGTATACTGATTTTCGTATTTGGAAGGCTATTGACACGTTGGGATGACATTAAAGGTATGTTACCCTCGAAAAGGCAAGGATTAATCTCAATGACGAAAAAGGCTGGTCTATTTTTGATTACATTTGCCCTGTTAAGTCTTGTGATGTGGTATATCCACGTATCGTGACGCAAGATCCAGCCTTGTGATTCGCCTATATCCTATTGAATAATCGACACTAGATGATGCGCATTGAAAAAGGTGGCTACCATGGGATCCTGCTTCCCGACTATGACATTGGATTAGATGTTGGGTCGGATCTGGCCCGTCATATATTTATCTCGCATGCACATGCTGATCACGTTCCAGGTAACAGACATCTGGCCGTTTATGCCACTCCCCCGACAGCGGCTTTGATGCGAGTGAGAGGGTTCAGGGGTCACATTACGGAATTACCCTTTGGTAGAAAAATAGAGCTCGGCCAGGCAAGTGTCACTTTTTTTCCAGCTGGACATATCCTTGGTTCTGCAATGACGTATGTTGAAACGGATGCAGGTTCAGTACTTTACACCGGAGACTACAGAAATCCCCCTTCTCCGTGTTCGGAAGGTTTTATGTGTCCGCAGGACGTTGATTATTTGATCACCGAAGCAACCTTTTCTTTACCCATTTATAAGTGGAAAACGCACGACGAGTTGTTCAATGACATCCGAACATTTGCCCTGCATTCCAGAAGCAAAGGCGACATCCCCGTATTCATCACGTACACACTGGGTAAGGCACAAGAAGTGATGATGGCTCTTGCTCCTTTGAACATTCCGATACAAGTTCACTCAGGAGCCTATGGGCTGTGTAAGGTCTACGAAGAGTACGGATTCCATATGGGTTCTTATTCCAAAATTGGATCAGAGATTATGGATGATTCTATCCTTGTTATTCCCATGTCATTTCTGGATTCAGGGGTGATGCAAAAGGTAAAGAATAAGCGCATTGCCTATTGCTCAGGTTGGGCCGATCTGGAAGCCCGAAGAGCTCAACAAGCGATAGATGCGTTGATCCCCCTATCTGATCACATTGATTTCTTTGAGCTTATCGAGTTGTGCAAACAACTGCGCCCTAAGCATGTCTACATCACCCACACTCCTAATCCGGATGTAGTTCAACACTATTTATCTTTAGAGGGCATTTCCTCTTCACCATTTGGGTTGGAACAACCGGAGGAGTTCTGATGCAGTTTGATGTCAAAGAAATACTGGAAAAATGGAACGATACCAACGAGTTTCAGGAATTTTGTGAACTCGCTCAATTAATCGCAGAAACACGGAAAACGAGCGAAAAAATTGAATTTTTCAGTGAGTATCTCAAGCAGATTAAATCTGACAAAGCATTAGAGCTAGCTTGTCGGTTCATGGGAGAAGGTGCTTTTTCGATCTCGAGTGGCGAACGCGTGTCAATCGGACACGCTACTATTGCTCAATGCGCGTGTGATTATCTCGAAATAGACTTCGAGGCTGTATTCAGACCCTCACGGGTTGCAACAGGAAGCTCATCGGAGGTAATTTCGAAGCTAATGGGGAATACAATAACCGGTACCTCGAAACGTGAGCCGGAATCACTGACCCTGGAAACGGTACTACATCACTACGAATTGCTCAGGCATTGTAAAAAAAGGGATGAGAAACACGCCGCATTACAGCGGATTTGGTCGATGATGACTCCGGTTGAGATCAAATATTTTATCAGAATCATGAGTGGGGGGAGTCTTCGAATTGGATTTGAATCCCGAAGCATTTTGCAAGCCATTAGTTTGGCTTTTAAGGCTGACATCGACAGGACACGTTATGCACATATGGTAACGGGTAGTCTTGGAGAAACGGCTGTGCTTGCAAGAAACAATCTTCTCAACGATGCTGAATTTGAACTCTTTCGTCCGGTGGCCTTTATGCTCGCGGCTCCTTATGACCGTGAAGTGGATGACGCGTTAGCTGAATATCACGCAGAGGAGAAGTTTGATGGAATGCGATGTCAACTTCATGTCTCCAGGGGTAGGGTCGAGTTATATTCACGGGACCTGAACAGTATATCAAAATCATTCCCTGAACTGGTTGATCAATTCAGACTAAAATCAGAGACAGGGTTGCCAGAGGTACTCATGGATGGTGAGATTTGTGTCTTCACCGACAACACCATACAGTCCTTTCAATGGTTGCAGAAACGAATGGGAGTGAAGTATCCGACTTCGAAACTCCTGCAAGACTATCCGGTAGTTTTTGTCGCTTTTGATTTGCTCTATCATGAGGGGGAGACGTTATTCAAGCAACCTGTGGCGCAGAGACTCGAACTACTGGATTGGGTGTGCACCAAATACGACGTAAGGCGCGTTTCCCGTTATCCTGTCAGGGATGCAAACGACGTTGAGGCACTCTTTATAAAGGCACTTGCCCATGGAAATGAGGGACTTATTCTGAAGAAATCCAGTAGCACATATGATTTTGGGCAACGAAAACGAACCTGGTTAAAGGTAAAAAAACCGGGTGGATCACTGGATACGGTGATCCTGTATGCTCATGCAGGTAGTGGTAAGCGAGGAGGTATGTACTCGGATTTCACGTTGGGAATCAAAGTTGAAAATCCGGAAGATTTTGGGCAGGATTTCATTCCGATTGGCAAAGCCTATGGAGGATATACAGATGAGGAACTCAAGCGTCTTAATAACGAATTGAAGCCGCTGATTCTGGAAAAGTTTGGCCCGACATTAATGGTGAAACCAAAACTAGTCGTAGAGATTGAATTCGATGAAATTCAGGTCAACAAACGGACAAAAGCTGGATTTACGCTCAGATTTCCGAGATTTAGGGCAATACGGTGGGATAAACCAGCCTCTGAAGTGGACACTTTATCAGAAGTTGCCCGATTGTACGAGCTGAAAAGTAAAAAGAACCGGAAATCTCAAGAACAGGATCCGTCTTTTATTTAATTTGAAACACAGGGTTTGATGCTGAACATCGAACCCTGTGTTGGGTATTACAGGTTACTCAGCTTTAAATACCGGTTCTCCGGCCACCCAGGTTTCCAGAACCCGGATTTGCCAGATTTCGGAATCTGGAATTGTGAAATAGTCTCGGTCGATGAACAGAAAGTCTGCCCATTTACCAGGTTCGAGTGAGCCAACTACCTGTTCCATATGTCCGGCATAAGCAGCGCCTAAAGTAAATCCGTGAAGTGCCTCTTCCCGAGAAATCCGTTGATTCGGATACCATCCACCAGTTGGCATACCCTGGTGATCTTGTCGGGTAACAGCTGAATAGAGCCCATGAAAAGGATTTGACAGCTCAACGGGAAAATCAGAACCAGCAGCTATGACGGTACCCTGATCCAAAAAAGTTCTCCATGCATATCCGCCTAGAATCCTGACCGGACCCACACGATTCTCAGCCATGTTCATGTCACTGGTAGCGTGAGTAGGTTGCATGGATGCAATGATGTCGAGTTCCTTGAAGCGCGGGATATCATCTGTAGCAACGATTTGAGAATGCTCTATTCGGTGACGTAACCCTTTGTCGCCATGGGTATTACGAACATTTTCGAATGCGTTCAGGATGGTCCGGTTACCGTTATCTCCAATGGCGTGAATGCCAGCCTGAAATCCAGCAGCTACTACTTTTTCAATCATTGCAGTGAACTGCTCTTCCGTATTGAAAAGAAGTCCGTAATTATCGGGATCATCACTGTAGGGCTCGATCATAGCAGCGCCCCGACTTCCCAGAGCTCCATCTGAGTAGAGTTTAACGCTTCGAAGATACAATCTATCCCTGGCATAGCCTTCTATAGGGCCATTCTTTGAAAGCTCATCAAAAACTTCACCGGCGCCACTGATCATACCATAGATACGTGTAGTCAGTTCACCTTTGTCGGCCAGTTCTTTCATGAGCTGAAATGCGGTTACTCCTGTTCCAGCGTCGTGCACCCCGGTAAGTCCGACTGCACGCATTTCCTCCAGGGAAGCCACCAGGGCAAGGCGTTGTTCATCAACCGTAGGCGCCGGGATTTGTGCTTCAATCAGATCCATTGCTTTGTCTATGAGCACACCTGTTGGCTCACCATTCGCATCTTTAATTATTGCGCCACCATCGGGATCCGGAGTGTCGCGTGTAATTCCCGCACGCTGCATCGCTATACTGTTGGCCCAGCCTGCGTGTCCGTCGACCCGTGCCAGCCAAACAGGTCGGTCACTTACCACACTGTCCAGATCTTGTGCCGTTGGGAACGCATTTTCAGGCCATAATACCTGATTCCAGCCACGACCCTGAACCCATGCCAGATCGGGAAACTGTTCGGCATATTCACGGATTTTCAGGAGAGTTTCATCAAGAGTCCTGATTCCCATGACATTCACATTCAGAATAGACTCACCAAGTCCCATGACATGGGCATGTGCATCTATCAATCCAGGAATCATTGTTTTTCCCTGAGCATCTACTCGGGTTGCCCCAGGATATGCAGCGTCCAGATCGGCTTGGGAGCCAGTTGCCAAAACCTTACCATCCTGAATGGCTATGGCATCAAATTTCAATGCACCTGTATTGGTTGACGTAAGTGTATACCCGTTGACCTGATAGATCACCGTAATTTCGGGCTCATTTGAGCAGGAAATGAGGAAAATTAATGTAAAGACGTACCAAAGTTTTTTCATAAAATGACCTTTCTATAATTCGTGACAGCTCTGAATATACGAGATTCGACTATTGAATGAGACGACTCCGCATAATTTAAACCTATAAATACATACCACTCACAATAATGTGTATCTTTAGATGCTATGTCAACTCAATCCCGATATATGACCTTAAAAAGAACTTACCTGGCATTGAATGGTACCATTTTTGTGGTTGGGCTATTTTTACACCTTTTGTTGTGGGATACCGATTTTCTGTTGAAAATTGACAGAGCACTGAATGGTCTCGTTGGTTGGACTACTGTGACTGAAACGATTTGGGCATGGATCCGGATTTATTTATTTGGTCAAATGGGTATCTGGATAAGTATGACTGCGGTTTTTTTACTTTTTGTGGTGTTGCCGATAGTCGTTCGATATAAATACATCAAGGTAAAACCCACTCCGTGGTTGGCCGTGCACGTGTCCATCTACTTTTTTTTGCTTCTGAAGATGCTCAGATTCTACTGAAATTTCGTATTTAGCGTTAAATCAAATACTCCCATGAAAACATGGACCATCACATCCATCGCCCCACACGACTTTTTCCTGTGCCTGGATATTGACCAATATTTCGATCACGAACACGATCCCATGCTGATCTTTGAACAGGGATTTACCCGGCCAATTCCTGTCGGTAATCGGGATTGTCTGATGACCATACATTTTAATGGAGATGTAGAACATCCGGTCTTTACAGTCTCAAGTGCGGAAACGATAACTGAAGAAGAGCAACGCAAAGCGACCCGTGCAATCCGTAGGATTCTTGGATGTGACATCGACTTGAAACCCCTTTACGAAGCTGCCAGCGATGATCCCGTGTTAGCACCAAAGTTTCATGAATTGTATGGATTTAAACGCTTGTCGAGGGCAAATCTTTTCGAAGATACCGTGAACAGGGTCATTCAGACTCAGATTTCCCACAAACCTACGGCCCGAAAAATGGTGTATGGTGTCAGGGAAGCATATGGTACCCGATTAGATGGCCCCGGTGGCCCGATTGCCAGCTGGCCACGGCCGCATCAGCTGGTGGGTGGCGATCCTGAGGGGATGAAAAAGTATGGCCTTTCGCTTCGTAAAGGAGAGTACGTGGTGGGGCTTGCCCATGAAGTGGTATCTGGCAATCTCGACCTTGACGAATTGGAAGTCTTACCTCCCCAAGATTTCATCGACCGAATGGTACAGATTAGGGGAATTGGCCCAACCACGGCCCAAGACTTGTTGTTCTATCGAAATCGAACCGATGCCATTTTTCCCCCTCGAATTGACAAAGAGGGCAATGAGACTGGATTGAGATACTGGATAACTCTGAGCTATGGTAAAGATCCGAATAAAATCTCAGAGAAGCAGTTCCAGGCGTTGATCAAACACTGGAAGGGCTATGAGGCTGTTGCACTGGAGTATCTTTTTGCAAACTGGGTCTTGAGCGAAAAACGCAAAGCCGCATCCCGGAAGAAGTCCTGACCTATACCGATTTCAGCACGTTCCATGCAACGGTAGCGTGCCAACGCGAGGGTATCGTCCGGCACATATAAAGATTCTTTTTGAATCTTCGTGTAAAACAGGCAAATTCAGACTTCAGTTATGTAAGCGCTATCATAGACTATGTTGTAGCCGCGTTGCATTCGAAGCAATCATTGTGTTAACGCCAATTTCGTACGAAAAACCCTCGATTTACACCTATGCTCGACATTCAAAAAAAACTTACGCATTCATTTTATGCGTTGCTTGCGTTACCGGCAACGGCCATGGGATTCGCACTCTCGGTCCAGATTTCTGCACTGAGCTGGATATTAAGTACCCAATACGGACTGGATATCAAAGATGTGGGGCTGGTTTGGGCGGCGGGTCCACTGGCTGGCATAATCGGTCAGGTATTTATTGGTATCATCTCCGATAAAGTCTGGTTTTGGGACGGTCGACGGCGGCCATTCATCCTTATCGGGGGACTCCTGTCGGCCCTGATGCTACTCGCATTACCCAATATCGGAGTCATATCCTCGGCAATGGGAATTGAGGCTATTTTAGGGGTAGCTGTGACTGTTACCCTAACCCTTGATCTGGCCATTAACATAAGTTTTAATCCCACGCGTTCGATTATAGCGGATGTCACCCCCGAAGGCAGACCCAGAACACGAGGATACACCTGGATGCAAACCGTGTCCGGAACCTTTGGCGTGATGGCCTATTTGATCGGGGCACTCTACGGGAACATGGTCCTAATCTATGTCGGAGTTGGATTGGTATTAGTATTTTCTCTAATCCCACCGTTCTTCATCAAAGAGCCCAGACATCTGGATGACGAATCAATGGCCGAATTAACCCCGCGAGCTGCTGGAAATGCACAACGAGACGTTTCTGATTCACAGGCAGTGGACCCAAAAGATAGTTTGCTGGAAATTCTCAAGACGATTTATCCACTCTGGGGGTTCTTGATCTACTCTATCTATGCTTTTGCCGGACGTTTCGGATGGGTACACATAGACGGACACATTGTTGAAATGATATGCGCGGTATTTACTGCAGCTGTAATTATTAAAGCATTATTGAGCTCAGAGTCCGGGAAATCCCGTGAAGAAGCGGGACTTATTGGGTTTCAGAAAGTACTGGCAGCACATTCTTTCACCTGGATAGGTGTCCAAACCATGTTCATCTATTTATTCGCAGCAGTTCAGTACAGAATGCCAGCGGTAGATAACACGGAACTGGGACAAATTATTTCCTGGAGCTTTTTTGCCTTGAACCTGGTAGCTGCGTTGCTACCTGCTTTTGTGTTGGAACCACTGGCTGCTAAAATCGGAAGAGTCAAAACCCACATGATCAGTATCTTCATCATGTCGGCCGGATATGCAGGTCTTCTGATTATGGGTACTTCACCTATAGTGATCTATGCTCTGATGGCAGTGGTAGGAATTGGATGGTCGGCAACGATTTCGCTTCCCTTTGCCATCATGTCCCAAAAAATCCCTAAATCGAAGATGGGGCTATATATGGGACTATTTAATCTTTCGGTCGTGCTACCCCAGCTGGTAGCCAGTTTAGGTATTGGAGAGTTGATTGATGGAGCAGCAGATAAGGGCATCACATTTGTTGTCTGTGCCGTTACCGTTGCAATTTCGGGATTTGCCTGGGCATTGGTAAAAGAGCCTGAGGATCATGATTTGAGTCAAACAGTTACTTCGGGCAGTGGACACTAACAAAAAAGGGGCTCAATGCCCCTTTTTTTAAGCCTGGATATAAGGATGTAGCTTAAGGTCTCATATCTGACAAGTCGGACGGACGAAGCGACTCACATGCATCTGGGGGCTCGTGAGTCCACATCGTGTTCGCAAGTTTCCAGGTCCCATCCGTTTTAACCAGCTGCATCAAGTTCACGCCGCAATGCGATGTCTTATCATCAACCCAAAACTCAAATGGGTTCCACACCATCGCCAGGGGACCACGAATAAATACAACCGGGTCCCAATACTTCTCGACTGTTTTTGGAGCATCCTCACCAGGAGGATTCAAAAAAACAGAATTAGGTCTTCCAACTACTCTCCAAGTTCCGTCAGGTCTTTTAACGGATACATAGGTCATCCCATCGGTCGTTTGAAGCGTTGACCGAAGTTCGATGTCGTTCGTGGTCAACGTTTCCATGAATGCATCAATCGCTGCCAAAACTGCCTCAGTATCTTCAGGTTCGTGTCCGTGTGCACTCTGGGCACGTATGATTGAACCAGGGAAAGTAGTTAGTGCGACTAAGAAAAGTATGAATAAAGGTTTCATGGGGATTGGATTTAGAGTAAACGGGAATTATTAATGAGTGGTGTTATGTACAGCAGGAATCGAGTACACGATCGACTCAGGTTGTAACTTAGGTCCAATGAGTGGCACATTGGATCAGTGTTGGTTTCCGGTAGGACGATCCGGTACTTTTTTAGAGGCCTTAACCAGATAAACGAATATGGATCCGAAAATTCCGGCCAGGAACACTGGAAGAAACCATATCGACATCCCTCCCTGAGTCCCGAGACCAGCCTCGATCATCTGTGTTAATAAATACGTAAACATGATTGCTATGATGGTATTCAAATATCTCATGAATCGGGTTGCGGTTGTATACTGATAAAGCGCATTTCCAGGAGTAATTGGACCTAAATAATTAAATATATGCGGGACTCGATTCAAAAAATACATCCCTGTCCAGGTAATTAGTCCGATAAAAGGTAGTAGCCAAAGCGTGGGTTTAGGACTCCATTGCGTCGGTTCCCCGTCGAATCCGAACTTAGTTGGAATGGAATCGGGAAGATTCCCATAGTTCAAAACACCGAAAATAAACATAAAAAGAATGGAACCAAGACCTAACACATCCAAGGTGATATCCCATGGTCGTTTTGGAACTTCAAGTTTTGGCCTCTTCGCACTCATCGTGGATCATATTTTGGGGTTAGTAGAAAAAAAGATTCATGAATTACCGGTAACGAACGAAAATATCCTTAAAGGGTTCCAACTCCCTCCGCGTGATCGATCCACTCACCGTGCGTGGAACAATAGCTTTTCATACAATCGGCTGTCATACAGCTGTGAACAGGAAGGATGCCTATCAGGTCGCCAACGTGAACGGAGTCAAGGAGTTCGGATGAGGCCTGAATCACTCCATGTTCCTGTGAAATCGATGTTAGTCTTGAGGGGTTAGCTGGGATTTTCCATCCAGTGTCGGTAAGGAGCACCACTTCGCCAAAACATTTGGACCCATCTTCCATTTGGATGAAATCTTTTGACAGATGAACCCCGCCTCCGTGGACCAAAATTTTTCCTGATCTTTTGTTGATATCGACAATTGGTGAGACCAGGGCAATAGCGATATCCTCGCGGTTACAACTTCCAATCACGACTTGTGTGAGATCATAAAACAGGAAATTTCCGGGACCCAACTCCGTTGCCGGACCGAAATCTTCCATCATCGAACATCCCGGGGTGTCGCCAATTCGCAGGGCCATATCAGGATAATCAGATTGATATCGGGAGATAAGCAGATGCAATGCGGATCGGGTTTCATCGTAGATTTGATGAACGTCACTGTAATACGTGTGACCCGCATGGATATAAAAACCCCTGAATTTCAGCTTATTAGACTCACGTGCGATCGATATGATCTCATTTATCGCGCTGAAGTCATCGAATTTAACCCCGGTTCTGCCGTAACCGGCATCTATTTCGATAAAAAAAGGTGTTACACGGTGTAGGTTTGCGCTCAAAAAACGGGTAGCCTCGGTGTTCACAAGTTGAACGGACAGATTTTGGCGTTCATGCAAGCGGTTGAACGCCTCGATCTCCCGAATATTAAATGGAAATGCGACATGAATGGTGTTGAAACCGAGTCCTGACAGGTAACTCGCCAGTTGAAGGGACGACACAGTTATTTCTTCAATCCCGGATTCAAGAGCCCATTTACCGATTACTCTGGACTGAGGGGTTTTAAAATGCGGTACAAGTCGTAAGCCAAGACGAGATGCTTTAGAGATCATTCTTTCCAGATTAGCCTGAACAATTTCTGGCTTCAAGATCAAGGTCGGTGATGTGATTGAAGAGAGTGTACGCATTCCGGGATGTATTGGACAATAATTTCAAGTCATTGTACTGACAACGTGTTCAGTAATTCATTCAAACGGTGAAACAGGCTTAAGGTAGGAAATAAAATTCGGGCTAGTAATCCAATCCGGGTTGTCTGATATCGTAGTTTTTATCTTCTTTGGCCTTGCGAACGATCTCTTCCACATCACGAAGTAATTGTTTGGCATCGTATACGATACCGTCTTTGATCGTATACTTGACCCCACCCTGCCGGACTGGTTCGTTATTTTCATCCACAATGATCGCACCTGTTCCATATAGAACCTTGAGATTGGCCATTGGATTTCCATCTACAAGAACGATATCGGCCAACTTTCCGACCTCAATAGTCCCAAGTTGGTCGGCAACTCCAACTTCTTCGGCACCCTTGAGCGAGGCGGACATAAAAATCTCAATGGGGTGAAAGCCGGCTTCGCGAAGAAGTTCCATTTCCTGGATGTATGCAAAACCATACAGTTTATAAATATAGCCGGCATCAGAACCAAGGGTTACGCGTCCACCACGATTTTTGTACTCGTTGACGAACTTCATCCACAGTCGATAATTCTCTTTCCAGGCTACCTCCTGTTCGGTCCCCCAATTAAACCAATAGGAACCATGAGCGACCCGGGAAGGTTTGAAAAACTCCCACAACGTTGGAAGGGTATATTTTTCGTGCCATTCGGCCCGGCGTTGGGCCATCAGATCACGACTCGCTTCATAGATGGTGAACGTCGGATTAAGGGTAAAATCCAACCCAAGCAGTTCATTCATCACGGTATTCCAATGATCGGTGCCTGGATTTGCAGCTTGTTTCCAAAGCTCACCAGCACCTTCAAAACGATGCTGTTCATCCTGATAGTTGTAATCCAATGGGTAGTTCTGAACGATTCTATCGGTAAACAGTGCTTCAGGGAGACCATACCAGTGGGTCAGTGACTTCAGCCCCCATCTGGCCGATTGTAGGGCGTTGGCATACACTACCCGAGTTTGAGCATGATGGGTCATGGATCCCAGACCAAGCTTTCCGGCTTCATCCAGCGCTGCCTGATACACCTTCGGATTCGCTCCAAAAAACTTGATTCCATCGGCCCCCTGAGTATGGATCAGTTGAACCCAATCCCGGGCGTCTTCACCGGTTAACATGGGTCGGTCGAAGCCCTGCCCGAAACCGACGTATGCAAAAATACGGGGAGCAGTGATCTCATTATTGGCACTACGTTGTTTATGTCTGAGAGTCCAGGCCAGCCCATTAAACGATCCGGGTTCTCGGATACTTGTTATACCATGTGCTAACCATAGCTTATAAACGTACTCGGGGGTTGTACCCTGGGCACCACCACCTGTGTGGGCATGATTGTCGAAGAATCCAGGCAAGGCATACAATCCTGAGGCTTCCAATACCTTGTCGTTCGGACCCGCCTGCGGACGTCGTCTCTCGTTGATCGGTACACCAGGGTATCCTACAGTTTGAATCGAGGTAATTCGATTCCCTTCGATCACAATATCGACAGGGCCCAGCATTGGAGACCCTGTTCCGTCAATAAGATTAACACCTCGAATAATCATTCTACTGAACGGGCCTTCACCCTCAGAGCGGCTGGGTGCATCGGGCATTTGAGCAAAAGAGGAAGAAATTCCGGCTACTAGAAAAAATAAACAAGTTAACAGGCTATAAACTAAAGGGCGCATGTCGGATTTGACCATTAAAAAGTTAGTTGTTAGAATCAATTTGTGAATATACAGACCCTTGAATACTAAATCCTATATAAGACCAGAAATGCAAGGATTGATTCATTTTTTTATCCATCCCAGAGCTCAGCACGAATCATTTCTGAGGTATTTTCAGAGATCTGGTACTGAATGAGTAGCCGATTTCGCTCAGGAATATGCCGTTCTACAAGTGTTGCACAATCAGGTGTGTATAGTAAAAGGTCAACATCCTTTATGAAAGGTGGTAAAAACCGTCCATCTGTGGATCCGGCAACAATTGCCCCGGGAAACTGGAGTAGCTGTTTCAGTTCCGCACTTAAAATAGGTAGCGAGGCTTGTTCACGAGTCAAAAGCCCCAGCGTCTGGACGGCAGAACGGTCGACAATTGAAACCAGAACTGTAGCATCGATCATATACACCACAGGTAGAATCAGGGCTCCGGACTCCGAATCGTTTTTGAATTGCCTCACATAGGGCAAAGGAACGAACAGTGCATCAAAATTTACGGATTTGTCAGACTCCGTGATTGTGAGCGTCTTACTTTTGACTCCAACTCTACTTTGAATGGCTTTTGAAATCATGCTTCCGAGCTCACGGGTTGCACCAACTGTTGCACTGGTGTCCAGACGGTCCGGCCATTCCATGAAAGTGAGTTGCTCTTCGAATAAGGTTTCCACTTCGTCCTCATCCAATCCATAACCGACCAGTTCCTCCAGAACAGTCCGGATTTTTTCCGCTCCCATCTCCAGTCTGTCAGACTTATCGAGCAGGGTGGATTGTCTGTGAACAACGAATCCACGTCCCTTTTCACCACGCACCAAACCTTCTTCCGATAGCATCAGGTACGCTTTCCGAACGGTATGAAAGCTGGATTCCAGCTGCTTGCCAAGTACACGGGTCGATGGAAGCACCTCACCTACCTGAAATTGTTTGGTAGATATCATCAGGCGTATCCGGTCGGCAATATATTTGGCTGATTTCATGGGTTAGGGTGTGGTTATTGATCCAATGTTCTTGAAATGTACAAAATCGTCATAAATGTATCCGATAATTTCCTCATCAACGCCGATTTACTCGTATTTTGGAATTATGAGTGAACAACTACGCATCGGAATCAGTTTTGACCATCCAGACGAGTATCCGGAAGTGAATGGTCCGGAGGATTGTTTCGCAGAATTCGAGCCTGAGACCACCATTTTGGCTATGGAAGATGCGATTCGTTATCTAAAACATGTGCCTGTGCGCGTTGGAGGGCCACGTGAGCTGCTTTTGAATCGCCCGGACGTGGACGTGATATGGAACATCTCTGAGGGATATGGGTCCCGCAACAGAGAGGCGTGGGTTCCGGTGCTATGTGAACTGTACGCTCTTCCGTGCCTGGGGAGCGATGCCCTGACTCAATCTATGAGCCTGGATAAGCTTCAATCCAAGAAGTTTGCCCGTGAGGTGGGAATCCCAACTTCCGCATCCTTCGTGATTACAGCGAACGAGCTAATCAGTGAACCGCACATCGGCAAGCAGGTTACCCAAACATTTGGCGACTCTGTTTGGCCATTATTCATTAAACCACGTTACGAAGGCACTGGAAAAGGAATAACCACATCCAGCGTCTGCCATTCCCTCGAACAACTGCTGAAAGAAGCATCCCGACAAAAACAAGTATACCATCAGGACCTGTTGATCGAAAGGTTTTTATCCGGAGCAGAATACACAGTAGCCGTTTCCGGTAACCCACTGAGAGCCCATCCGGTTCTTGAACGTGGTTTGGATGCAGAAACGGGCATTGGATTGCACGTTCTCGACGCGCTTCGTGCCCGATCTACAACCCCTGCCGCCGAACCTCATTCCACTTACACCCTCAGCCATCAGCTTAGTTTCGAAATCGAGGCCAGGCTTCGAACCTGGTCGCTGATGTTGTGTCAACACATGCACATCCTTGACTATGCGCGTCTGGACTTTAAACTCGACAGCCTTGGCAACCCTCATTTCCTGGAAGTCAATCCACTTCCAACCTTTGCCGTCGACAACACATTCGCGATCCTTGCCGAGCTCGAATCCAAACCCTACGATGAATTTCTAGGGGGAATTCTACAATCAGCATTACTCAGAGCAGGAGTCGCCAGGTAGTTCTGATCCCAAAATTAGGTGTTAAAGTTCATATATTTGTAGAGAAAACAGAATTGAAGACCAAATAAAAGTGCATTTACAAATTGAGCTAATTCCATGATTTCAACAACACGTACCGATTTGATGACTATCGAAGAACGCCAACAGTTACAGGAGTCCAGTGACTGGCAGGACTGGAAGTGGCAACTTCGAAACAGAATCCGTACCGTTGAAGAACTTGAGCGGTGGATATCTCTCACCGATTCGGAGCGACAGGGCATTGAGGCCACCAAAGCATACTTCCGCTGGCAAATTACCCCTTACTATGCCTCACTCATAGACCCATACGACCACACCTGCGCCATACGTCGTCAGGTTGTTCCGACCATGGACGAAATGCACGATGATTTCGACATCCTCTCGCTGGATCCACTCGAAGAGCTGGCCCATAGTCCGGTCAAAAATGTTGTCCACAACTACAAAGATCGGGTAGCATTTTGCGTAGCAGCCGAGTGCGCTGTTTACTGCAGATATTGTCTTCGCAAACGTATGGTCGGAGATGGGGAGTATGCCATGAACAAAACGGAACTTCAGCAAGGCATCGATTACATAGCCGGTCACCCTGAAATCCGTGATGTATTGCTCACCGGAGGAGACCCCCTCATTCTAAACGACTCCAACCTGGATTGGATCCTGGCTAAGCTCCGTTCTATTCCCCATGTTGAACTGATCCGGATCGGATCCCGGTTCCCGGTCCTGAATCCATTTAGGTTCACCCCCGAGCTGTGTGAAATCATTTCGAAATACCACCCACTCTGGGTCAATACACACTTCAATCATCCCAAAGAGCTTACACCAGATGCAGCACTGGCCTGCGATCGTATCACTCGTGCCGGTGCTCCACTCGGAAATCAAACGGTTTTGTTAAAAGGCATCAACAACGATGCTCACCTACTCAAAGACCTGTTCAAAGGATTGGTGAAAATGCGCGTACGACCCTATTATCTGTATCAGGCTCAACTCATTGGAGGAACAAGACACTTCCGAACCACGATCGAAGAGGGTATGGAAATCATGAATGAGTTACGTGGGAGAATTTCAGGGTTTGCAATACCAACGTATGTGCTTGACACGCCCCACGGAAAAGTGCCCTTAACCCCGAATGGATTCATTGGCCGTGAGGGAGATGACATCGTGGTTCAGGCCTATGGAGGAGAAACCTGGCGGGAATATAATCCCGGCTGACCGGTTTATCGCTCGTTGCGAATGGTAAACGCCATCGTGACATCTGCGCCTGACGGAACATGGAGCTCCGTAACCTGATGTCTGGCAGATCGCTGTACAAAAGGCTGACCGGAGCGAACTATGGTCTGATTCGGATTCAAATAACGCTCCAGTTCTACTACTACCCGCTCTGACTTACGGTTCTGTACCATGATTTCAACCGTGTATTCCATGATACGATCCGATATCCTGTTCTGATTTGTGATGCTTTCTTTAAGCAGCATATCAAATGCAGTGCCACTGCTAACCGATATCACACCATCTGTAGCGATATTCCCAATGGTGTCTTCACCAATCAGCACTGGCTGACCGTCATTCATTCGATAAAGCGCTACCGACCCATTCGGAATTGCCTGTCCCAGCTTGTTTTTACTGGTATTTTGGATATCATAATGGATATGTATCAGACCGCTTTGAGGAAATTCATGATTTCGGTCCATACTGCGGTACCGGTATCGTTTCTGAACCTCGATGCCATCTGCAAAAAACAAAGGGATCCTGACTTGTTCTCCCGGTTGAATGGACTGCTTCCCAGCCACCGAGAAAACTTGAAGATCTCCAAGTGCTGCACCACGCATTTCAGGAGAATACTCAGAGACGACATTCATCGAACTACTTGCACGAAGTTGAACGTCATATCCTGTCGTTTCGAGGTTCTGTCTTCGATTTAGAGTACCAGCAACCAGCCTAATGCCGATCTGTTCAAAAGAATGAATTGAGGTATTTCGAAGTTGTGTGAATCCGGACCAGGTCACTGACTTGTCATCCTCAGATAGTATCATCGCATACGTGTTGTTCCAGTTCAAGCCTTGTATCAAGTAGCTGGTGGATACAACCTGCCGACCGGCACGGATTGGCTCCAGCCTTGCGATGACCCTTCTTTTGCTGGTAGAAAGATCCCAGTTTGAGATATTGATGGTATATCCATCAAGATCGTGGATGAGAGTTTGGGTGTCATCAGTGAGTCTGATTACGGTTACTCCTGAATCTGCATGAATCAGCGTACCCGAAATGATCTTTCCGGAGGTGTGTTCAAGAGTAATGTTTTGTCCGACAAAAGATTTTAATCGGGTTCTCCAGTCTTCAGCCGGCGGCATGGTCCAACGAAGATGGTGAACACTACCATTCAGCCGGACCATCAAAGTCTCAAAATCAACATACTCGGGCAGATGGTACAGTTCTATTTCCTGGATACCGCGGTCCAGAGTCAAGGTGATACTATCGTGCACCAACACACTCCCATCCGGATAGATGTACACCGTATTGCCATCCGACTGTGCCTTCACAATTGATGTTGCTGAAATAAGAATCAGCGCAGACCATACATATTTAATCCAACTCATTAAATCCTCATCGTTTTGGTTAACAGGAGTTACCTGAGTAAACGTTTATTGAGTTACTTTAATGTGTACCTCACATGGATATGTAGGTTAAACGTGTTGCACAGCGTACATACCCATCCAAACAGGCTCGTGGAAAATTTGGCTAGTTCAGACTAAACTCAGCTTTATATCGTGGCTGGGAATGTCTCTGTAAAAAATACGTAAACTGATTTTTTTCCAGGTCAAATTCCATGGTCCAGACATTAGTGACAGCCTCTGGCAACAGTTCTGCTATTTCGGCATCAGCAGGAAAAGACATACGTGTAGCGCTCCCACCATCGGTAGCCCAACCCCCATAATTGGTGAGTTCGTGAGGAGTTCCGTCTTCGTATCTATGGTCGTGCTTGAAGAGCAACCCTTCGTCTGACAACGTAAGTATCCAGGTTCGGGACTTGTCATCGTTAACCTGAAATGGGATTCTGATCTGGTTCTCGGTGCACGACTCGATGGTCATTTTTAGTGAAGCTCCGTAGAGCTCGTGTTCTGGATTATCCGGATATACAGATTCACCATAGTAGGTGTCTCCGCAACGATCGGCGAGTGATTGAAAAAAAGCAGATTCCGGAGAAAGTACTTGAATGTGTTGCGCATCAGAATTTTGCTGCTCAGTATTGGAAGAGCAAGCGGTAATCAAAACAGCAAGTATGAGTGCAATAGATAAGGTTTGAAAGGTTTGACGCATCATTGAATGAGTTTTAGGGTTATTCATTCGAATATACTTCAAACTATCTAAAAGTACACCCTGTAAAGGAGTTTAATATTTCTACCAGGCTCCGGCATGATGGACTTCACCCGTGACAAATGCATCCGATAGGTGGCGTTGGTGATGTTTTCGCCGATCACTGATAGTGTGTGCAAAAACATTCCCCGATGAATGATGTACTGAGTAATGAGGTCATAAACCTGATAGGCCTGCGTTGGTTCTTCAAATTCACCGAGTCGGTCCTGACGGCTGGCAAAGCGAACACTTCCACCGACGGTTAGACCTCGCAAGGTGTACTGAACATCAACCTTTCCTGCAAGTGGTGGAATGAAGGGCAGTGGAGTTTCTGCCTTGGTCAACCGACCTTCGACATAGCTTAGGGTAGCATCCATCGAAACAGATTTCGAGAGTTCAACTTCCATTAAAAATTCAGTTCCCCACAGCTGGGCTTTGTCACCAGTGATCTGGTAAACGGGAAGAGGTCTGCGGACACTCAGTTCCCCGGTATTTCGGGGATATAGGTAATTTGAGAAATCAGTCAGGTACCAGGAATTCTGAAATCCGATCTTGTCAGTTGCGTATCTAACAGACCATTCAACCCCATGCCCCACTTCCTCGTTCAGATCCGGATTACCGACTTCGAAAGAGTAGGCAGGTAAGTGTGGCCCCTCGGTAAAAAGTTCTTCAATTCCAGGCATTCTGATGGTTCTCATCACTGAAATCGATGTAGAAAGGGGTTCAGAAATGGAGTATTCAGCAGAAACGCCACCCGATACATTCACAAAATCCCGTTGGCGGCGGAAGCCGAACGCCGTGACAGACTCTCTCACTGGCATTACGCTGGCAACATCCGCTCTGAGCCCCGATTGTACGTTCCAGGAATCACTTCGCCACTGCTGGTAGGTATAAACCGCGGACCGTATTTCGTTGGTTTGAGGGGTGAATGTGAGTCCACCTGCAATAAAATTTCGATGCTCAGCTAAAAATCCAGCTACACCACGATTTAGAATGCCTGGCACATCGTGATACACTCTGGCGTTTAGTGTATTGGTAAATAAACTGTATTCAGATCCAACCAAATCAAAGTTACCGGTGAATGGATTATTTTCTAACTCTTCATGGTAATAATGAGAAAAGGTGTAGTCGAGCGTCCAGCGTCGTACTGATCCTGATTTGAAATGTCGCTCAAAACGGCTATCAACCTGTGCACGTTGCAGATTTATTTTGACACCCTTTGGATGCGACCCAATGAAATCACCCGGAATCCCGTACCCACTTCTGTAGAAATTGGCGGACGTACCAAATGTTCCCCAATCTAGGATTCGGGCAACTCCAATGGCACCATGTATATTACGGATGCTGGTATTATCTAGTTTTCCTTCGGGCGTTTGAATATCGGATGCAGTCCGGAATCCGAAATCAGCCCTGATTCCAGTACGACCGAATGACCCATAGGATGAGGCTCCGCCGGAGAGTCCCGAGTTTACAGATTCACCTTGCAGGCTGAACGCACCATGGAAATGTTCAGGCAACTCGTTTGGAATCTGTCCTCTGACCACATTCACAACGCCTGCCGTTGCGTTGGAGCTGTAGACCAATGCGGCTGGTCCACGGAGTATCTCGATATGATTGGAATTAATCGGATCAATGGCCAGCGCGTGATCTGGTGAAGACGATGAAATATCTCCTGTGGTTCTGCCATCTTCCAGGACCAGAAGCCGGTCACCACTCAGCCCACGCAAAACGGGTCTGGCAGGCGCCGGACCCATACTGCTTTGACTCATTCCTGGTTCGTTCTGAAGCGTTTCTGCAAGGGTTCTACCTAATTGCTGACGAAGTTCTTTGCCATCGATTCTACGACTCACCTGAAGCTCACTGGTGTTTACCCGCTCGCCAACTACCTCAATTGCTCTGGACCTGAAAGAAGTAGGGTTAAGTTTGATATCGAACTCCAGGGTATCCCCGGCTTGTATTCTTACTACGAACGTATCAGACTCATATCCGACTCTTTGGGTTCGCAACGTATATTCGCCTGGAATGATATTCGCGAACATGTAATGTCCGTCTTCGTGCGCAGTGACATTTCTCTTCGCTTCCACCAACTGGACAACCGTCCATCCAACCGGTTCACCGGTTCGGGCGTCGGTGATGTGGCCACGAATCATACCGCGATCGGATTGCTGGATCAATTCGCTGTTCCATCTCTCTTTGGTAACCTGAGATGCAGACGAAATCGGAGTTACGAGTGTCCCCAAAAAAACAACAATGGCAACTCTTAGGAGAGTCGCCACTGGTAAATCTGGACAGAAATTGTAGGCCATACGATTCATCTCAGAAACAGGTAATAAAATCTGAATATAAAGCGGTTAACGGTCTAAAATTGACAGATAACTACTTTTTACGAATTGACTTCACAGTGCAATCAATTGACCGTAACCGGAATGCTCCTTGACTCGAAATCAGCGTGATTTCCATGCATCAATTTGATGGTAATCCCCGCTGATCCCTGTCCAACACCAGTCAACGTAAATGACCATCTGGAACCTGAAACGTTTTGAGCGGTAACAACACCTGGGTTGTTGGTATCAATTTCCATATACAGATCATCATCCGTGATATTCAGGATGTCCCCTTCTGGGTCTCTGAACTCTACGGTCATAGCCGTTGATGTAGTCTGACGAGGTACTAAAATCGAGCTCGTTACTGTAGTTCCATTTTGCTCAGCAATAACCTGACCATTGGAGATAATCCTGAAGCCACCGATGTCAAGATGGTCATCGTCGTGCGCTTTTTTACAGGCAGTAACACTGAGGGAAACAACCAAGGCTATAAGAAGAAGTTTGATGCTGTTTGTCATATCGTTGCAGAGGTTTATGGAAGTTACTTTGTTTACCCATCATTGTTGTACGGGTAACTACCTAGATGCAACATAGTAGCAATTAGACCAATCAAATGCAAGTTAGTTGCAAATATTTACTTGGAAATTCACGGTGTCAATCATTCAAAGGACACTTACAGTAAAATTGGCCTTAAGACCTTCCAAACCGTTTCTGCCAGAATTTTGTGTCCCTCAGCACTAGGATGGATGCCATCAGATAAGTTCAATTCAGGCTCGCCCGCGACTCCCTCCAGAATAAAAGGAATAAGTTTAGCATTGTTCTTTTTGGCCAGATCGGGAAAAATCTGACGGAATTCATTGGTATAGACCTGTCCGAGATTGGGAGGTACCTGCATACCAGCTACGATCACAGTCACATCTGGATTAGCCTTCCGCGCCTGGTTGATAATCTCTTGAAGATTACTCCTCGTGACGGTCAGATCTATACCCCGCAGTCCGTCATTGGCTCCAAGTTCCAGAACCAGTACATCCACTTTTGAGCGAAGTAACCAGCCAACGCGCCGAAGCCCACCTGAAGAGGTTTCTCCGCTGAGTCCGGCATTGACCACCGCGTAATTCAGCTTAAGCGCATCAATTTTTTCTTGCACCAAAGCCGGGAATGCCTGTGATTGGTCTAATCCATAACCTGCAGTAATACTGTCGCCAAGAAATAAGATTGTTTTGGGCCGATCACCAGCGGAATCCATTTCATGGGATGGAGTTGCTGAAACAGTCTGAGAGATTACGAGAAACAGTACGGCAAATAGACTCACCGGGGTGAACCGATTCAATGGATTGGGTTTGTTTTGCTTCTTCTCTGATTTCACAGGGATTGGAACCAATTCTGGCTGCTGTTCCCTCAGCCAGTTTTTAAAGGCTTCGATGATGTCTTTGAGAATGGGTATGGATCTCATTGGGATGGTCGTTAGTAAGGTAGTTTGTGATGATAACCATTCAAGCGCACATTATGATTCCAATTTCTGACAAGGTATCGTAAAAAGTTATGCGAGATCGGCTTTGGAACCACAAATAACTATAAAAACCGATCAATTGCTGAACCAAATTAGCTGAATTTCCGTTATCGTTGTCCGTGGTGGACGATACACTGTTAATCTGATCATTTATTTACATGCTCAACGTAGAACATATTTCAAAAGTATACCGAAGTGGAGACCGCGAACTGGAAGTATTACACAATATCCATTTCGAGGTTCCCGATGGACAAGTTTGTTCGATTGTGGGTCCATCAGGGTCCGGTAAAACCACTTTATTAGGTTTATGCGCCGGATTGGATACCCCCAGCAAGGGTGAAATATCCATAGCAGGAAAAAGTCTCAAGGGTAAGTCGGAGGATGAACTGGCTGCGATCCGAAATGAATTGGTCGGTTTTGTGTTTCAAAGTTTCCAGCTGATTCCAACACTTACGGCGCTGGAGAATGTGATGGTTCCCATGGAACTTCGGGGGCAAGGTAATGTTCAGAAAGAAGCCCAAGAACTACTGGAACGAGTTGGATTGGGCGATCGAACCCATCACTACCCTACTCAGTTATCCGGTGGTGAGCAGCAACGGGTTGCTATTGCCAGGGCATTCATAAACAAACCAGTACTTCTGTTTGCCGACGAACCAACCGGAAATCTGGATACCGATACCAGTGAGTCTATTGAATCACTTCTTTTTGACCTCAACCGAGATGCAGGAACAACGCTGATCTTGGTAACTCACGACCTGGAACTTGCAGCAAAAACCCACCGTATCATCAGACTTCGAAACGGACACGTAGCTTCCGATGAACTGACATTGCATGCACCGGCTATGGAGGCTGCGACTCTATGATTTCAAATCCGTTTGTTTGGAAAATGGCTTGGCGGGAAAGCAGGTCAAGTCTCGGTAAGTTAATGCTTTTCGTGTCCAGTATCGTACTTGGGGTGGCCGCATTGGTGTCCATTACCTCTTTTGGCGACAATTTAGACAGAGCCATTGACGAGCAGGCCAAAACGTTGCTCGGTGCCGACCTTGAGATCGATGGAAGAATGGAGTTTCCTCCGGAGATGATTGCTTTGTTTGATTCCATCGGCGGGGAGCAGGCCAGTGAGGTTCGATTTTCATCCATGGTATTTTTTCCAAAAAACAATGGCACCAGATTGTCGCAAATACGAGCGATTCAAGGCAATTTTCCGTTCTATGGTGAACTCGAGACACGTCCGGCAGGAGTTGTGGCGCAGTTTCGTTCTGCCGATCATCTCGCTCTGGTCGATGAAACCTTGATGATCCAATACGACCTCGAGATAGGTGATTCTGTCAAGGTCGGTTTGGTTACCTATTCAATTGCGGGAAGCTTGATTTCGATCCCGGGAGAGAGTCTGGCACAAGGTATAACCGGACCCAGAGTTTTTATCCCAGGTCAGACCATACAGGCTACCGGACTTATCCAGCGAGGAAGCCAGCTGTACTACAATCAGTATTTCAAATTTGATGATTCAGTCGATGTGCAGGAACTTGTCAAACGCATTGAGCCTGTAGTTGAAGCAAACCGTTTCGATGCAGACACAGTGGAAGACCGAAAACAATCGCTCGGCAGATCCCTGACAAATCTGACGAATTTTCTGAATCTGGTCGGATTTGTCGCGTTGTTACTCGGTGGATTGGGCATTGCCAGTTCCATCCATGTTTACATCCAGCGAAAAGTGGATACGGTTGCCGTATTGCGTTGCGTGGGTGTTTCCATGAAACAGGCATTGGGGATATACGTGATCCAGGCCATTGGAATGGGAATATTGGGTGCACTGATCGGATCTATGATCGGAATCGGAGTCCAGCGCATTGTCCCGGTAGTGTTATCTGACTTCCTGCCCATCGAGATTGAGTTTGGGATTTCATGGGGTGCTGTGATATCCGGATTCGCAATCGGGATGTCAATTACAGCACTATTTGCCCTGCAACCTCTCATCGGAATCAGGAACATTTCACCGCTTCGGGCAATCCGACGAAATGTGGATGCCGATACGCGCACATCTAAAGATCCATACACCTGGTTGATTTACGCACTCGTAGCGCTAGGTATTTTAGGCACCTCTCTGGCATTGACCGGTGACATAAAAATAGGATTGGGATTCTTTGGTGCCATCGTTCTGGCTTTTGGTTTGCTGGGACTGATCGGGTATTTCATTGTACGAGCTGCAAGAATATGGATGCCTCAAAACGCCAGTTACACGGTTCGGCAAGGCCTGGCAAACCTGTATCGACCCAACAACCAGACCCTGGTTATGATCATCACACTTGGGTTTGGCACCTTTCTGATATCTACGTTGTTCTTGACGCGCGATATGCTACTGAATCAGATTGAGCTTACTTCCTCTGAAAATCAGGCAAATCTGGTACTGTACGACATTCAGACCGACCAAAAGGAAGGTATCCGTGCTATATTGGAAGAAAACGATATGCCGGTGAGTCAGGACGTTCCCATTGTAACACTGCGAATGACGCACATAAACGGGGAAACGGTTGAGTCCATCAGAGAAGCAGACAGTACGGAGGTTAGAATCCCAAACTGGTTATACAGACGTGAATCTCGGGCCACGTATCGGGCTCAGATTACAGATGCTGAAAAAATCGTTGAAGGCGAGTATTCCTCTTATTTTGATGATTTTTTTGGAATAGTACCAATTTCAATTGAGCAGGGAGTGGCCAAGGACATGAAACTCGGACTGGGAGATCGTATCCGTTTCAATGTTCAGGGCGTTCCATTGGAATCTGAGATTACCAGCATTCGGGAAGTTGACTGGCAACAAGTCCAGCCTAATTTTATTTTCTCCTTTCCTGATGGGATTCTCAATGATGCACCTCAGTTCCATGTTTTTGTGACTTATGCTCCAGACAAAGAAACCGGTGCTCTGGTACAGCGCCAGGTAATCAGTCAATATGGCAATGTTTCCATTATTGATTTGGCATTGATTCTCAGCACCGTCGACACGATCCTAGGACGTGTTGGTTTTGTGATTCAGTTTATGGCCCTGTTCAGTATCATCACAGGACTCATTGTGCTTTCAGGGGCAGTTGTGGCCAGCCGATTTCAGCGGATGCGTGAGACCGTGCTGCTAAAAACACTTGGTGCCAGAAGCCAACAAGTGCTCAAGATTATGTCCGTGGAGTATGCTGTTCTTGGAGGCATGGCCGCTTTGACGGGTATTTCCCTGTCCATATTTGGTGCCTGGGCATTAGCATGGTTCGTATTCGAAACTACCTTTGTTCCTTCGCCCATCACCCTGGTAGTTATGGTTGTCGTTGTAGTTTTGTTGACGATGGGCATAGGTCACATCAATAGCCGTGACATCTACCAACGCAGTCCATTAAATGTACTCAGAAGCGAAGCCTGAGCCCGAATTGATACAGGGTTTAGTCAGAAAAAATCTTGCATCATTACACCAACCACGGCATGATGGGGTAGGAGTTGTACAGGTCGAATCAGAATACCTGTTTCAGGTGTTTGGATTTTATGAATCTATTTTTAGACGCTTAATCACTGAAATTGGAATACTTATTGATTTATCCACCATCAAATGATTACGATGCATTCAATTCATCGATGAGAGCCTGATCCCCTAACACTTTTACCTCATTGGGCAGGCCACGGACAAAACGTACAACCGGAATCAGGCTGTTGACATCCGCTTTCAGGTGAAGCTTTTTCTCCGATGACGTCATGTTTATAGCTGCCTCAGCAGACGGGAAGTCATTAATCAACAGGAGTCTCCCTTTGGGAGTCAACTCAAGATGAATGGAATAAGAGACGTCATTGGTACCGTTAAATCCGAAGATATCCGGTGTCGCAAACTGATGCTTGTCTACATGTTTGAACGATTCCATCAGGGTTACAACAGATTCTATTCGTTCCAGATTGTAATAGTTTGTTCGGTCTACAGCTGCCTCATATGCAACGATGCACTTGTAGTCCGGAGTAAAATCAATAGGTTCAACCTCCCTGTCGCGAACTTCTCCTGAATGAATAGACTGATAGTTCTTAAGAACCACGCAGAACCGGTTTTCCATGGCGTTGTAGAGCGCATCATAAGTGTGACCAAGATGAGTTTTCAGGAGGAGTTCGGAGTTTACTGATAATCCGACTGGATCCCCCAGTTTGGCTATGATTCGTTCCTTAAGTGGATGAGAATCCGGTACGGTGAAAACCGCACTGCGAATCAGTTTTAGTTCAGCGTCACTAAACGGTGATGGGATGGTGTCCTGAGTCTGGGCTATAGAAAACCGCAAAAACTCATCCTGGATGATATTAAAACCCAGAGACCTGAGTGTATCCAGGTAACGGTAAATAGTACGGTCGGATGTATTCAGGGCCTGCGCCAGATGACGAATCGCCTTTGAAGGTCTTGCTCTCAATAGCGTAATCAATTGCAAAACTCTTGATATTCTTTGGTGTGATTCCATAAGTAGTTTTAATAATTGCCACACAACAACTTGTTAACCTCGACAGATTAATATAGTAATCAAAATCACGTTTCAATATGGACGTTCTTATTTTTTCAAGACATGTAGTGTCAAATTTTTTGATATGTGTTGATTCAAGACTTAATAAGTTCGATTATCGAATAACTAAATAAGTTGTTAATTAAAATTGACTACACAGATTGACGATTCAGACTGACTATTCATGAAGAGCGCAAGGCCGGCTGCAAAGCAGTCGGCCTTTTTTTATTTTCATATTGAAAACAACACTTTCTTTTTACTTTCAATCGTATCATTTTGAACCCATAACATATATTATCAACCCAATACGATGTGATGAAAACGTCAATTTTTTTTCTTAAAACCGGTTTATTTCTTCTTTTTGTCGGTCTCAGCACCATCTCGAACGGACAACAGTCGGGGATTTCGATGATTCCTGCACCTTCACATCTTGAAATCCTTCACGATGAGTTTGAGTTGAAGGCAGATACCAAATTATTCATTGATTCCAATCACCCGGACCTAAAACGGATTGCTGATCAATTTCGACATCAGGTTCAGATCGCTACTACCTGGAATCTAGAAATCCTAGATGAATCGGGTGCAACGGTACCGGAATCTAACTTCATCCATTTTAAGCTGACGCAAGAAGGTGCACAAACAATGTTCGATATGACCTCGCACCCAGCTATTGAAGGGGAATCAGGTACAGAATCATACACGTTGGAATCTACCTCCAGGTCAGTCGTCATCACAGCATCGCATGCTCGAGGTATATTTTATGGGGTTCAGTCACTGCGGCAATTGTTTCCGGCGGCTTTTGAAACAGACAGCTACACACTGGTCCCATCCGGTATCCGTTGGGTTATCCCATCGGTGATGATCAAGGATAGTCCAAGATTTGCTTACAGAGGGATGCATCTGGATGTGGGTCGTCATTTCATGCCTGTTGAGTTTGTCAAGAAGTACCTTGATTTGCTGGCCTTGCATAAAATGAACACGTTTCACTGGCACCTGACGGAAGACCAGGGTTGGCGTATTCAGATAGATGCCTACCCACTCTTGACCGAAATTGGTGGGTTCCGGGATTCTACTCTGATTGGCAATTATGGTTCAGGTCGTTATGACGGAATACGCTACGGGGGATTCTACACCAAAGATGAAATTCGAGAGGTTGTGGAATATGCCAGAAGTCGCTTTATAACCGTGATACCTGAAATTGAGCTTCCTGGACATGCCAGTGCTGCGTTGGCGGCATATCCGCAGTTTGGTTGTACGGATCTGAATATTGAATACAAGGTCCAAAGTACCTGGGGAATTTTCCCGGAAATCTTTTGTCCAAAACAGGAGACATTTGAATTTCTGAAGACTGTATTTGATGAAGTCATGGAGCTGTTTCCCGGACCATTTATCCATATTGGAGGGGATGAAGCGATGAAGCATCACTGGAGGGACAGCCAGATTGCTCAGGACCTAATCAAGCGTGAGGGGTTGTCGAATGAGGAAGAACTCCAGAGCTATTTCATCCGTGTATTTGACGATCATCTGTCGAATGCGGGCCGACGTCTGATTGGCTGGGATGAAATTCTTGAGGGTGGCCTGGCTCCAAACGCTACAGTAATGTCGTGGAGAGGTGAACAGGGTGGTATTACAGCAGCAAGACTTGGTCGGGATGCGGTAATGAGCCCGACTGGATTCGCATACTTCGATTATTATCAATCTACCGACAGGGAAAGTGAACCGATAGCCATTGGTGGATTTTTACCCCTGGATAAAGTGTACAGCTATGAACCGATTCCAAAGGAACTGGAACCGCATCTGCATCATCACATTCTAGGTGTTCAGGGAAATGTTTGGACAGAATACATGAAAACACCCCGAAAAGTTGAGTATATGGCATTCCCACGAGTCTCGGCTATGGCAGAGGTCGGTTGGAGTCCAAAGGAAAATCGCAACTATGATTCGTTCATGTATCGCCTGAGTGATCTGCTCAAAAGACTCGACTGGATGGATGTGAATTACCGTAACCCATTTTGACTCAAGGCAGGGGCCGCAGAGGTCCCCTTTACCTGATCCCATTCCGTTTTGGTAAATAACACAACAGTGAGCTCTCTACGAGATGATTCAATTTGGAAGGTTTTGGAGATGGATTCAACGTTTTGCTGGATGTCTGATGGAGTCAGGGTGTATGCATGTCCTGTTGCCAGATCTACGACTACTCCCAACACATTCCAGCTAACCAAATTACCAAGTAGCGTTGTAGCCACATCCAGCTTGGGTCGTATTTGAACATGGATAGGTTGCGATCCGGGTATCATGAAAGTCACATTGTGGTTCTTCTTACGATCAAGTTGTACCGTTAAGGGTGTTTTCCCCTGATCATACCCGTTAATCATTACGTTCACACTTCTTGGAGTGGAATTTAATCGAACTTCTGCTAATGGGGCCTTGGTCAGGGTTGCACAACCCATATTAAGCCATGCTAATATTCCAAAAGCCAGTAACATTTGAGGGTTTAACTTCATATAGACTCTGATGATGAAAATTCACTGATTGAAATCAATGCCTTGATGTGCATTGTTAGCCGATTTTTGACTCATTTATCAATTATCGACTGAACTAGTATACATTACTTAAATAATAAAATCAATCAAATCAATGTTCCATATGAAAATTTAATATTGACACTAATTGTCTGATTTATTTGTAATTAGCGCTTTAGATCACGTCACCCCCAGGCCGCGAATCACGCTTTAAATGGTTGACTTCACGTGTATCACCCGTTCAAAAAAACGGTTAGGTATTCTGCTTCTCCATCGCGCGGAATGAGTTGCGGGTTTAGAAGAGCTGATGCTTGAAGAGCGACAAACTAGTAGATGCAGGTGAAAATGAAAAAACACGTGTATCTTTTCACCGGGTGAGCAGGCCAGGAGACCTATATTAACTGGATTTATTCCAACAGATCAGATGAGGTTAGTCTGGTCAGCAGGCGACCCAGGAATTTGTTTCCATATACTTTTTGAATGTGTCTCATATCGGCCAGGACAAACAATTCTCCCCTGGCTCTTGAAAATGCCACATTCAGCAACCTGGGCACACTAAGCCCATTCTTTTTTTCATCAAATGGACGTACACTGAAATGAGTAACTTTACCCTGTCTGAGTTCACCGGTCATAACTGTGTCAAAAATGATCACACGTTTTTCACGTCCCTGATACGTGTGAATGGTACCCACTTCAACATCTGCCAGTCCTTTTTTCTTGAGTTCAACACGAACATCCCACACAGAAGATCTGAATGGGACGATTATTCCGATGTGCTCCATTGGGATCAAATCTTTGGTAACCAGCTGGTACACCAAATCGGCTACAATAGCAAGATGGATCTCATTTCGGGGTGAGAATCCATATTCTTTGTTCTTTTGAGACAAAACGGGGTCGTGTTTAGAGGTGTCTATGACCCTGAAGGATTTCACAATGCCCTTTTGTGTTTTTTTCTTGTTGATGGAGGCTACACTGTCATGACTCTTAAGTCGTCCATCGTAGAAAACATCACTGATTATGGCTGCAAGATCTGCATGAAGACGATATTGGATATCAAAGAAGCTGGTCGTCAGTGGATTTTGATCGTGCCACTGAAATAGTTCATCCGGATGCTCGGCACCAGACGCATAGGCGAATATATCCTGCTCCAGCTGTTTTCTGGCACGTTCATCCTGAGTAAGGGCGATGGGTGGAAGTTGCATCGGATCGCCAGCGATAACCAGATTGGAGGTACACCTGGCAGCCATAATAACGAGATAAGGCAATGATGCCATAGATGCCTCATCGATCACGACCGCATCAAAATCCATGCCATTGAACAGTTCCGAGGTGCAAATTCGGGCTAAGGTTGTACCCACAACCTGCTTGGAGGCGACTTCCGTGTAGTCGGCATTAACAAGATGATACTGTAGATTCTCACACAAATCGGACATTTTCCGCACACCTCCGTGCTTTCGGACCTCAAGGAGTAAGGAGTCCAGCTGATCTTCCATCGCAGAAGTTGCATATCCCCCATCCAGTTCCATGGCTTCGATTTCATGTTGAAGCACTTTCAGTTTTGAAAGCAGATCCTGATACAACGCTGCTTTTTGTTTAATGCGGGTACGACGGACCTCCACCAATTTTTCGTGGTGAATTCGCTCCAGGGTTTCAGCTTTCAGGGCAATATCACCATATCGGTTTAATTCTGCGATCTTTGATGGTTGTTTGATTGCCAGTAGCGCATCTACAACGGATAACATTCCAACATCTACTGCCCGGTTTGTGTTGCTCAGAAAAAGTACTTTTTTATCTTGCAGCATCATATTGGCGACGACAAAGCCAAGGGTAGATGTTTTACCTGTACCTGGTGGTCCCCAGATGAAAGTAACTGGATTGTAAAGAGCTTTTTGGATGGATTCACATTGAGCCTCATTACGGTTTCCATCGTGCTCAATGGCGAGGTCTCCATATTCATACAACTTTTTGCTGTAGTCTTGGGGATTGAACTCATGCGCGTGCTGATGGAAGAAAGGCTGAGCGATTCGGGCGAATTTCTCTTCATCTTCATTCGTTTGCAGGGTCAGGAGTTGGTCCTGCATCCGACGAAGTACAAAATCATTTTCCCATTCCAAATCCACAGAGGATATTGTGGGACCGGCATGTTCGGCAAATCTCAACACGATCTCGTCTTCGGTTGCATCAACAAATGCTGCCTGAAGTGCTCTTTGTCCGATTTTTGCCTGGATTTTTTCAGCAAATCGTATACTTGTATTGGTCGATTTGAATACGTAATCGTGTTCTTCTGACGACTTTTTGGGTGAGTAGATTCCATTTTCAAAGGTATCTCTTGCCGGACGCTCACGCACTGCTTCAATTTCGGCATCCAGAGCAAACAGACTTTCGCGAATCAGATCCAGAACACGGTCAAAATCTTTGTTGGATAATTTGATTTTGACCTGCTCGGACATTATTCTGAAAAAAATAGTAATGGATAATTAATATGTTAGCACCTAAACCAGGTAATAACCGTCTTATTGCGTCTTGAACCTGGTTTCTTCCGCGGTTGCGAAGATACCCGGTTACCCGTTCCTGTACAACACCTCTGTTCAGCGAAACGTAGAAAACACAGGCTAACAGTAAGGCTGGTGATTCCTGCCAGCCTTACTGCCTGAAGCATCTTTTATCTGGATGGAGGAGTTTTCCATTGCCGGAGGTAGCAATCTAAACTTCGTCCATCTGTTATTCACGTTCAATTCTGAATGCTGCATTCGGTTTCATACCTAAAAGATGTTCTATGAAGTAGTTCCAGGTAATTCGAAGGTTGAAAACTTCATTAAAGTATCCATGACCCCTGTTGGGTAATACCATCATATCAAAGTCTTTATCGGCACGAATGAGCTCATTGATGAGCAATAATGCCATATTTGGATGAACGTTTGAATCCAGGGTTCCGTATGAAATCAACAATTTACCTTGCAGATTTCCTGCTTTGAGCGGCAATGACTGATTGGTATAATTATCAGTTCCATCCGGATTTCTGGTCAGTAAACCCTGGTATTTCTCTCCCCAATAATAGGTGTATCCCCGGTTATCGATGTTTCCGGCACTGGATACCCCTACTTTGAAAAAATCAGGGTGCGTCAGCAGCGCTGCTGCGGTAGCGAAACCACCCCCGGAATGCCCATAAATTCCAACTTTATCCAGGTCTATGAACTGATGTCTGCGGGCAAGTTCTGTCATAGCTGCTCGTTGGTCAGGTAACCCGTTGTCGGCCATGTCGCCGGCATAATAGGTATGAAATGTTCGTGACCGCATCGGTGATGAGCCAAATGCATCTATTTTTACTACGATAAAACCGAGCTCAGCCAAAGCCTGGGTCTGACCGCTGAATGACGCGCTGAAGCTTCTGGTACCGATACTGCCCCCTTGCGGTCCCGGATAAATGCTGTTAATAATCGGATACCTACGGGTCGAATCGAAGTTACTGGGCTTGAACATCAATCCATATACTTCTGTGACCCCGTCTCTGGCTTTAGCGACAAACGGCTCCGGGGCTGTCCAGCCGGTTGCAAGAAGTTTAGAAATATCAGCGCTACCCAGTTGCATCACAATGCTACCATTCAGATCTCTTACTACGGTTGTTGGTGGTGTTCTGAAATCACTCCAGGTATCCACAACATACTGCCCGTCTGAGGAGAATGTAATGTCGTGATTCCCTTCTTCGGGGGTTAATAGGGTCAACCCTGACCCATCAAAGCCAATTTTGTACAGGTAACTTTGGTATACATCTCGACCGGGTTCACGTCCGGCACCAGTGAACCAGATCGTTCGGGTTGACTCATCAATATGAAGGATATCAACTACATTCCATTCGCCCGCAGTGATTCTGTTTTTCCGTGCTCCGGTATTGAGGTCGTGCAGATACAGGTGTCCCCAATCATCCGCTCTTGTAAACCAGATAAACTCGTTTGTATCGTGGAATACTCTCCAGTTCGGTACTCCACGAGAAGTCAGGTTTGACTCGAATGTAAATTCGTCGGATGACTCTGTGTAGACTTCTCTGACGCTACCTGTTCTGGTATCCGCGAGTTTAAGGGTGACCGTCTTATAGTCTCGAGATGTTGAAACGAATGCCAGCCTGGTGCCATCCTTTGAAAACTCATTATCTGCCCAGGATGATCCACGGGTGAGCCCGCAACAGTTCGATGTTCGCTGTTGATCGGCTGGAGTATCGAGCCAGGTCAGGTTCATAGACTCGGTATCTATGACCAGTCGCTCGTGCAAAGGAACGATAGAATCACCTGGTAATGCGTAGGGCCAGGCTTGGAGTTTAACCCGGGGTACTGCAGTTTCCAGCAGGTACATCAGTTCAACGCCTCGCTCATCCAGTCTATAGGTGCTGATTTTTTTCGAGTCTGGAGACCAGGCTACGATGGGTGCATTAGATCGTGACCAACCTTGGGAATTTGTGGCATACCCATAATACTGCTCCCCATTGGCGGTGATCTGAACATCTTCTCCGGTCATCATATGTTTCATCCAGAGATTATGGTCTTTGATATACACTGCTTTTGTTCCATCGGGAGAAAGATTTGAAGCAGCTGGTTGTTCAATTCGGTCGACCCGGTTCAGCATACCCGTACCCCGATTAAACGACCAATTTGACCTTTCAGCGGTAAACTCAACGGTCTGTCGGTTTTGTCCGAAGGTGATGGTTGAAAAAGGCAATGCACCGGGTGTAACGGTCTTGCCTGTAGCATCGCTGAGTTTAGCAGCAAGGTCCTGATGATCAAAAGCAAGAGTGCGCTGACTATCCGTTACATCGACCAGGTAAAATCGTGTTTGACCATCCTCGATGGTTCTGTACCAGAAATGTTCTGTGGATATCCAGGTTGGCTGTTGAACGTTCTTTTCAATCAAATCAGTAAGATTGAAACTGAGCAGTTTTTCCGCCCTTCGATACGTCTCGATCGGCATTTCTGAGGGACCTTTGAGTCGGGCGGTTTCCTCTGGGCTCAATGTTGACTCTACAATGGTATAGCTCACGTTTTGAGATCCGGAACACGCCGTCAGAAACAGCAGAAGGGTTAATAATCCAATTAATTTTGACATATGTAGTGTTTTGTGTTTCATGTTGAATTGAATAAGAGTCATGATTTCCAGATATACCCTTTGCGTGTGAGCTTTGCAGTGATCCAGGCAAGCAGAACGGTGTATAAAAATCCACGCAGCAATCCCATCCACGGATCCAGGAAATACTTATTGGTCAGCAGATCCAGATTCGTGAGCGCCAGAACAGGAAAAACAAGGTTCATCATTCCTACATAAGCGAACATAGGATTTTGACCATTTTCCACCAAAAAAGGAAATAACTTCGCCTTATGTTTGATATCGATAAAGACCATAAAAAAAAGAAGGATATATGTCGATAATCCGGCTGTTACAAAGTAATAACTAAAGGTACTCACGTCCTTTTTAATGCCCCCTTCAAAAGGCTCCAAACAGAGTCCCAGAACCAGAAAAAAAGCACCCAAACGCACCATTTTGTCGATCGTATGTGGGATTTCCTGCTGAAATCTTTCCAGCAAATACCACTGTCCAAGAACAACCGCCAGACTTAAAACGACCGTCAGTTCTACCCATCGAGTGTATAATCCGATGACGTTGACAAGTGTTAAAACAATCCCCGAAACGGCAAAAAACACCATCAGTTTTCCGGATGTATCTGTTCCGTGAATCGGATTCGGGTTCCAGTTTCTCAGCCATTCTCCTACCATGAGCCCGGGAATGATGATAAAGAGATATTTGAGATAGTAGAACTTGAACAGAACGGGAATAGGTGATGATTCCCAAACCAGTTTAACCCATCCATCTGTAGTACTCGAGAGCATGATCCCGGCAAGCAGAGCCATGATTCCCAGCCGCCAGTGTGGTTTCTCTCGTGTCATCCACCATACCCACGATCCGAACAGAGCCATGTTTGCCAGCACCAGCAGGATGATGTCACTTCGACCAAGACTGAATCCGGATCCATCAGGAAACGTGTATGTTACCAAAACAATACTCCCACCTAAAACCCCGGCGGCTCGCCCTATATTCAGGGGGATGTTAAAGGGTAATCGGGTTGAAAACAGCAGAAAAAGTACTATAAATCCCAAAAGAGCCTGAATCCAGGTAACGTAATCTGGTCCGGCATTGAGTGTGAACGGACGCACATGTTGCAATAACACCGCAAATACCATGAGTTTGAGTCCACGCTGAATGATGTGTTTGTGCCGTTCCCAGGACGAGTGCAAGCCCTCAAACCTCCGGTTTAATGCCAGCGGAATCGCAGCTCCCATAGCAAAGAGAAACATCGGAAATACTAAATCCACCCAGGTGATACCGGCAAGTTCCGGAGAAAATAGATGACGTGGTGGAGGTAATTGAGCGTGATACATCCACCCTGGTAGTAACCGGTATGGTACAACACCCGAAAATACCATCATCAAAATGGCTAATCCGCGAAAAGCATCCAGACTTAGGGTGCGTGTCCCGGTAAATGAGTTCAACTTCGCTGACATAAAAGGTCGGGTGGATTACAGGATTGAATGATTCAGAATAACCGAAAATTCCGTGCCAAAGGCAACCGATAACCGATTGATTTCGCGCACCAGTTACATGAAATTTGTTGATAGAGACTATCGAATAGAGTATACTAAAGGTAGTTGAATTTTATCCATTCCACTTAGTTCCAAGCCTATGAAAACACCACTGATTATATGCCTGCTGGCAGTGTTTATGGTATCGTGTACGTCCAGTGATGAGGTTGCTCCAGATGGAACACTCATCGTAAACGTGATCTATGACAGCGATTGGCCAGACCAGATCGATGTAAAAGACCTCAGGGTTGTAGCTTTCAAGTTTAAACCCGAGAATGAGGAGGATCTCACTCGTCTTGGAGAAATGACCTATTCGGACCCTCTTGAATACGGGGTCTCGCAGCAAACCGTTCGTTTTGAGAACACACCGAACCAAAAGTATTATGGGGCAGCCATTGCATGGCGATTTGGCGATAACTTATATGCCGACTGGCGCGCAGCTGCCCTGTACACACAGAATAAAGGTGAATTCGAAATCAAAGGAAATACAGTTGAACTGACGTTGCGTGTAGACTTTGATAATCCACCTCCTTTTCCCTAAGCCAAATTTATTCCGAATAAACCTGCCTGGAGTGAGTATGTTACCGAAACTCTATCTCGCTTTCACCCTATTCTTTGTACCACTATCTATTTGTTTAGCTGCCACGGACCATCCCGATGCTGAGAACATAACCATAACAGGTGATGTTGTGGATAGCCGTAATGAACCGCTGGCTGGAGTTCAGGTATTTGTGGAAAACTCCCCCTTCGGGACAGTCACAAACGAGCTTGGCAGATTTTCGCTGGAAGCTGATTTCAATCCAGGGGATCAACTTGTATTTAGTCTGACCGGTTATCAGACCATCAGACTTTCCTATCAGCAAGTGATTGAACGCTCTAATACCCTAAGGATTATCCTCACTGAGATCCAACTTAGTGGAGATGAGGTGTTCATCACAGCGTCCCGCTATTCCCGGTTAACTGGATCTGTACCCGTAAGTATCCGTTCTATTGATGCCAGGACCATCCAATCCAGGAACAACTCCAGACTCGATGAAACGCTTCGTTTCGTGCCCGGATTAAGCCTGGCGGAAAATCAGGTCAGTATTCGTGGTTCTACCGGATTTTCATACGGGACCGGAAGCCGGGTATTGATGCTGGTGGATGGATCGCCGATTATGGGTCCGGACACCAACGACATACGATTTACCGCCATTCCGATGTCGCAGGTTGAACGCGTTGAAATCATCAAGGGACCTGGTTCTGCCCTGTATGGTAGTGGGGCATTAGGCGGGGTTATCAATCTGATTACAAAACCTATGGGTGCGGACCGTAAAACCAGCATCCGATCATTTTTCGGGTTATATGAACCGACTACCAATGTACTATGGAAACGAAACTGGGAGCCTGCCGGAGATTGGAAACCGTATGGTGGTCTGGAAATAGGCCATTCTACCCGTTTGAGTGAGACTCTTAGCCTACGGGTCAACGGCTTATATCTAGGTGACCAGGGATTTCAGGAAAATTCGCGAGGTTATGCCCTCCAGGGCTACTCAAAACTGGTCTGGACACCCAATAAACAGATTGAACTGGATCTTCAGGCGGTATTCAGACACTACCGGAATCAACTTTTCCTATACTGGAATGGTCGTAATGACGCATTGAGATATGGGCGAATCTCGTTCGGGGGAATCGAGGCGAACGGAAAAAGCTACACTACCGGCCAACAACTCACTTTTCTTCCATCATTCCGACAGATTCTCAGCGATCATCTGTTTTATACGGTTCGAGGTCGGGCATACGCACTCAGGAGTCAGCCATTGTTCAGTGACGGAACGCCTCAACCCGAAGAAAAAGTTGTGAAAGGTCTGCGTTATGGAGGAGAAGTCCAGTTTACCTGGTTACCCGGCATCTGGCAATCTGCTCTGGTGTCCGGAGCTAGCTTCGATGCCATCGTAGCGGATGCTGAAATCTTTATCGGGACAGACAACCAGCCCGTCCGAAACCAACCCGAATACGCTATTTTTACTCAATATGAGTTTGTACCAATAGGAGGCGCTTTGATCTCGGCTGGACTGCGATACGACGCCTATCAGATAGATACCCAAGATCTTGCCTCAAAATTGAGCCCAAAACTGAGTGCTTCCTATTCACTCAGCCCAAATTGGACGATACGTGCTGCAATGGGACAGGGGTTCCGCGTTCCGGCAATTTCAGAACGATTTGTTAATTCATCTGACTACCTGCCCCTCGAGCCAAACCTGAATCTCCGACCGGAAGAGTCTGTTGGGGCAGAATTAGGGGTGAGATTTCAGATGGTGCGAAATAGTACATACCGAATCGAATTTGATCTGGTTGGATTCAATAACGAATACAAAAATCTGATTGAACCAAAATTTATACCCCAGTTCATCGGATTCCAGTTCATCAATCTGAACGCTGCCCAGGTACGTGGATTGGAGACAACTATTGATATACGTTCAGCCTCAGACAGATTCACTTCAACACTAGGATACACGTTTTTGGATCACAAGGATACAGAATCCGGCGAGCCGCTTGCCTATCGTTCCGATCACCAGCTGGTCTTCTCTACCACTGTTCGGGTGTGGGCAGGAATTTCTACCGGAGTCGACTTCCATTATCTGAGTAAACCGGAAAGAGTAGATACAGATTTTTCCATTTTTGTGAACGATGCCAGTACGTTTGAGGCCAAAAAACTCGTCGACATCCGGGTGCAGGGGGATTTGAGCAAGCTGCTGTTTGCAGAACAAAGCTCACGATCAGCTTCAATTTCTATGATCGTCAAAAATGCACTGAACCATTTTTATGTCGAAAGGCCGGCGATTTTAGGTCGTCCAAGAACCTATGAAGTCAGTTTTCAGATCTCATTGTAACTGAAATCTTGATTGGTTATTTTGTCGCGTTATTTGTGTCAGCATAGTTACTTCATCATCCAATGTGCGGAGTAACGACACCTGTGGGATAGTCCACCATGGGTATCGTTTATGTTAGCGGACTCACCAAGAGTAATAAATGATTTTGTTTTTCAGTTTTATTGCAATTGCGTTATTGGCCGTACTGGTATCCAGAACGATGTTCCACTCGCGTCAATTACATGTGGATCAGGACGTGAATCATATCGAGTTTTCTATTGAGGATGCAGTGCATCGTCTGAGCAAAGCCATCCAATTCGAGACCATATCGAATCAGAATCCAGCCGATATTCAAGGTGATGAGTTCACACGTATGCATGATTTTCTTCGGACTGAATTCCCAATCATTCACAGTCAGCTTAAACTCGAAGTCATCAACCACTACAGTTTATTGTACACCTGGACAGGTTCTGATCCGAAACTCAAACCCATGATGCTTACCTGTCATCTGGATGTCGTTCCCGTTGAACCGGGAACCGAGTCTGATTGGGAGCACCCACCATTCCAGGGCAAAATCACAGAAACGCACGTGTATGGGCGCGGCACCATGGACGTTCAATCCGGGGTGCTCGGAATTCTGGAGGCCGTTGAAAACCTGCTTTTGCGTGGATTTGTACCCGAACGCACCGTTTATCTTGGTTTCGGGCACGATGAAGAGATTGATGGAGAGTTTGGCGCCCAGGAAATTTCACGCATTCTTAAAGATCGTGGTATCGAGCTTGAATTTCTCCTGGATGAAGGGTTACCGGTCGTAGAACAGTTATTTACCGGACATTCTACTCCGATCGCTTTTGTTGCGGTAGCCGAAAAAGGCTATCTCAGTTTGGAGTTAACCTGCGAAGCCAGTGGCGGTCACTCGTCCGTCCCTCAGGGACTCACCGCAATTGCACAATTAAGTAGTGCTGTTCATCGACTTGAGCAGAATCCAATGCCGGCAAAAGTCGATAAATTGGTCAAAAGTAGTCTGGTTGGAATGATTCCAGGCCTATCGTATCCATTCCGGTTTGTATTCGCCAATATTTGGTTTTTTCAGCTCATGTTGAAACGAATTCTGACAGGCCGACCTGAAACAGATGCCACACTAAGAACAACCACGGCAACGACCATTTTTGAATCTGGTATGAAAGAAAACCTGATTCCTACTCTGGCCAGGGCCGTAGTGAATTTCAGGATACACCCTAATGACACCGTTGAAGATGTGGTTCGACATGTGGAAAGAACCATTAACGATCCAACGATTTCAGTACGAAAACTCAATGGGTATATCAATCCATCCGCCATTTCAAGTCCAGATACACTCAGCTACCAGCTGCTGGCCGACAGTATCAGACAGACTTTTCCTGGTGTCTCTGTCTCTCCAAGTCTTATGATCGGAGCTACCGATGCACGGCATTATGCGGATTTAACTACCCATATTTATCGATTTTTCCCATTGAGAGCGAATCAGGATGACCTGGATCGGGTCCATGGTACAAATGAGCGAATTTCTATAGAGAATTATCGAGAAATCATCCAGTTTTACGCCCGGTTCATTCTGAATACGGCTATCACAGAACCACTCCGGAAAATCGATAACAGCAAGATTTTCTATTCCGAACTTCGGTCCGGCAAGCATATCAAATCCACGTATCAAACTGGCACTAGCAAGTCGGTTGGCATCTCTTAGTGTCCATTCAAAGTGGATTTTCGATTAGCCATTCGCGAAATCGTTGCATTGCTTTACCTCTGTGACTGATTGCATTTTTGACCATGGGATCAAGCTCCGCAAAAGTTTCTGAATACCCCTTCGGAACGAAAACGGGATCGTATCCGAAACCATTCGTGCCTGAGGGAGTCAGAACAATCTGTCCTTTACAAATCCCATGAAACGTGTGCTGTTTCCCACCGTGAACAAATGCCAGAACGGTCCGGAATCTGGCCAGGTAAGGTGGATTTTCACCCGACATGTTCAGTTCATGCACAAGTTTTTGTACGTTTTCGGAATAGGTGGCCAATTCACCTGCATAACGGGCAGAAAACACGCCTGGTTTTCCATCCAGAGCATCAACTTCCAGACCCGTATCATCCGAAAGACTTGGTAATCCGGTCATTTGTGCGGTATAAATAGCCTTTTTCAGGGCATTACCTTCTAATGTGGACTGATCTTCGTCGACTTCCTGGAGTTCAGCAAACTCAAATGCGGACCGTACATCGACTCGCATTCCCTGAAGGGTGGCTGTCAGTTCCGAGAGTTTGTTCTTGTTCTTTGTAGCCAGAACAAGGACAGGCAGATTATCCATTGTGTTACTACGGGATTACACTAAGCTCTCGGAAAGCATCGTATCGGTATTTGATTGCCTGCTCATCGAGGTGAGTCAATCTCTCCGGACCGAATTTTTCGACACAATAACTGGCCATGACAGATCCATAAATCACTGCTCTGCGCATGTTCTCGGGCTTCAGGTCGTTCGTCTTTGCAAGCCAGCCTACGAAACCTCCCATAAAGGTGTCACCTGCTCCTGTTGGATCGAAAATATCCAGTACAGGGAATCCTGGAGCGGAAAAGATCTCATCACCCACAAATAGCAGCGCTCCGTGCTCTCCTTTTTTGATGATGAGCGTACTAGGTCCCATCTTTCTGATCATTGCGGAAGCTTTCACCAGATTTGGTTCACCAGAAAGTTGTCGGGCTTCCGAGTCATTGATAATCAACACATCCACCCTTTTCAATGCCTTCATCAAGTCCTCTTTGGCTCCCTCAATCCAGAAGTTCATGGTATCCAGAACCACAAGCTCCGGATTTTCAATCTGATCCAGCACAACGGATTGCAACGCAGGGGCAATATTTCCCAGACAAACATACTTGCTGGATTTGAAATGTTCCGGAATTACCGGATTGAATCTTTCAAACACATTGAGCTGTGTATCTAACGTGTCACGTGTATTCAGATCAAAATGATAGCGGCCTGCCCAGAAAAACGTTTTTCCAGTATGGTCTACCTGTAAACCATCCAGATTTACTCCTTTTGAACGCAATAGCTCGATGTCGGATTCTGCAAAATCATGGCCAACAACGCCCACCAATCGAACATCGTTGGTAAAGTAGGATGAAGTCAGACTCAGGTACGTAGCCGAGCCGCCGAGAATACGATCGCGTTTACCAAAAGGAGTTTCGATACCGTCGTAAGCAACAGAACCAACAATAAGAATACTCATGAACGATTAAATTATGTAGTTAAATAAATTTTCTGAATAAAGAATCGTAAAAATACGCATGATTCTTGGATATTTGAAGTCAAGAGATTGAATTCCCACTCAGAGTTGGTTATTCTTCAGCTATGGGAAACTCATTATCTGGAAACACAACTCGGCGTTTAATGAACGAATCTGAAACCGGCACCAGGCGGTACCTGGGCACGGTGATCCACGATGGATTCGCGTGTGGAAAGGCCTTGCCCATAGCTTCCGGATTCCCCATTGTTTCTGAGACCCGGAGTGATTTTCCCGATCGGGAGATCAACAGATTAAAGCAAGCACTTGATCAAGCAATCTCAGACCTTGATCAAACCCTGCATGGGCTTGACCCTGGATCGGAGAGTCACGCTATATTTAGTTCGCATCTGGTCATGTTAAAGGATAAAGTACTGTTGGGGGATGCGCGCAGGTCAATCCAGGCAAACCACATCACAGCCGATTACGCCTGGATTTCGGTATTAAAAGCCTACTATGAGCGATGGAAACAGGCCGCTAAAGGTTCAAGCATGGAACAGCGATCCTCAGACATCATCGACATAGCCAATCGTGTATACCGAATCCTGATTGGCTCATTTGAACATGATTATACACAGGAAGGAATTTTGGTTACAGAGGAATTGAGTGCCAGTGACGCGCTCACATTGGATCCTGTGTTTGTAAAAGGAGTGGTCTCTGAGAGGGGAAATGAAACCTCTCATAGTGCCATTTTGATCCGTTCAAAAGGAATTCCGGTTATTTTTGGTATCAGGGATATTTGCGATACAGTAGATACCGAAACCTGGATAGCCATCAATGGCGAATCTGGGGAAGTATTTGTCGGATACGATGCCGATATTGAATCGTCAATTCATGAAAAAAAAGTGCTCTACGATGAGCAATTGAAGTATTATGCCAGCCAGGTCGATTCGATACCCCTCTACATGGATGCACCTGTACATCTGCTGGCCAATGTATCAGGGGTAGATCAGATTCTTGATGCAATCCGTCACGGGGCACAAGGAGTGGGACTATTCCGGACCGAATTTTTATTTTTGAACCGTTCCCAGGCTCCGTCTGAAGAGGAACAGTTCATCAGCTACCGGGAGGCGATTGAAGCTCTACAGGGAAAGAAACTCGTGATTAGAACGTCAGATTTTGGCGGAGATAAGCCAATTTCCTATTTGCAATGGGAAAACGAGCGGAATCCATTCCTGGGTAAACGCGGTATCAGATATTCGCTTGCTGAAGCGTCCCTATTGAGGACACAGATGAGAGCACTACTCAGGGCTTCGTCATTCGGAGAGGTGGCTGTCATGTTTCCGATGATTGCCACACTGGATGAAGTCGTGGAGTTGAAAGAAAGACTCCAGTTGTACCTGACAGAGTTAAAGGAAGAAGGTTTTACGTGTGGTGAGGTATCCATTGGAGTCATGATCGAAGTCCCTTCTGCTGCACTGCATATTTCTGAACTATTACATGAAGTGGATTTCGTCAGTATCGGCACCAATGATCTGATTCAGTACGTAATGGCAGCAGACCGCACACTGGATACACTCAGTGAGTTGACTTCATCCTTTCAACCAGCTGTACTCAAACTCATCGCTCAGATCATCCAGGCCGCAAAAGATCAAGGTAAAGGAGTCGCCATCTGTGGCGAGATGGCTGGAGATGCCAGATTTACCGCGCTCTTGCTTGCCTTCGGACTCAAAGAATTTAGTATGTCTGCAGACCGGATACCCAGAGTCAAGGAAAAAATCGCATCCCTGGCAGACCATGATCCACAGTCTCTGTTGCGTTCATTTACCGGTTGTCGCACAGCGGCCGAGATAAAAATACTGTTGGATCAATAGGAACAACCATGCTCTCAGGCTATACTCGAATCGATAAGATGATTGGCTGCAACAGCGCGAATCAATTCATTTCGCTTATTGAACTCGATATCAATTCTACCCAGCATGATACCGGCAAATCCGACTTGTGATATCATGGTCACGCTGCCATCTTCTTTTTTGATGCGCTCGGGAGCCTCCAGAAAGGTATGGGTGTGACCACCAATGATAAGATCGAGACCCGTTGTATGTTGGGCAATAACACGATCACTGACCTGATCGGAATTTGGATAATTGTATCCTAAATGACTCAGACAGATTACAAAATCGCATCTGTACAGATATTTAAGTCTGTCTGTCTGAAACTGAGCGATGCGAATAGGGTCAATATAGCTTACACCTTCGTGCATATTGGGAGCAACTAGCCCATCAAAATTGATGCCTAACCCAAAAATACCGACTTTGATTCCGTCCACCTCTTTGATCAGTTCACTATGCACTACATCACGCAGTCCCGTGGTGCCAAAGTTGTAGTTCGAAACAATGAACGGAAAACGGGCTTTGTCGGCCGAATCCAGGAATCCCTGTACCCCATTGTCGAACTCGTGATTTCCCATGGTCATGGCATCGTATCCCATCTTTGACATGATTTCGAAATCGAGTTCACCTTTGTAATAATTAAAATAGGGTGTCCCTTGAAATACATCTCCAGCATCCAGCAGTAATACATTCGGATTTTCTGCTCTGATGGTATTCACCAGTGTTGCCCGCCGGGCAATGCCACCCATACCGGCATAACGGGGGGATCCCGTAGGAAAGGGTTCAATACGGGCGTGCGTGTCGTTGGTATGTAGAATCGTCAGCAATCGGTTTGATTTGCCTGAATAGCTCAACAGCGGTGTTGTAGCCAAAACCGAATATCCGATGCCAGCGGAACTGAGTCGCTTTATAAATGTTTTTCTGTCCATCATTCTACCTCAGTGATGCGGATTCTCTGCTCAAGTTCATAATCCAGATGGCGTTGCATCCTGATATATTCGATCATTGCATCACGGATCAATACCCCGGTGTCGATACGTTCAATAGGTTTCCATAGTGCAGCTATGTTCTCGCCCCCATCAGCCATGTAATTGTTGGTTGCCACCAGATAGTCGCGTTCTTCGTTCAGTGGTTCGTAATTTACCAGTATGTCGGTGGCACGACCGTCCTGAATCCTGAATCGTATTCCACTCACGGGCTGCCCCCCGCCTATGGCGATCTGATCTGCCATTTCTTTGACCTGAGATCCGCTGAGTCGAAGCACGGTAATGGTATTCTCAAATGGCATCAATTCATAAATGTGTCCAACCGTGATATTACCTTCCGGAAGTGGAATTCGCAGGCCTCCGTTGTTAACTACCCCGATATGAACAGGAACTCTGAGTTCACGGACTGCTCTGAATCGAACGATATCTGCCGAAAGGTTGCCCAAGGTGCTCTCCGGATTACCCTTGATCATGGGTTTGGTGCTCCAGGCTATGACCTGGTTCATTCTGGAGCGCATGCGGTTCATATAGGGGGCCAGAAGTGCTGAAATCTCCGGATCATCAGCGATTTCGGATGATACCTGATAGTAGACTTCACCTGAGCGAGATTCCTTATTTGGTCCAAGAGTTCCACAGGATACGAGCAAAAAAAGTGCACTGATCCACAACAGGAACGATTTACCTGACAAGGAACGGGTAACGTTGAGCTTTGGATTGCGTTGTTTAGACACCGGCATGAGTTTACTTGCGGACGTTAAAAGTTGGGGGGAATATTAACCCACAAGCGACAAAATCCAAAATTAATTGGTGTAAAACGTGTAGTTTATCCCGGAGCTTTAGGTGTCAGTAACTTCTCATTCGATTCAACATCATTTCCTGGAGTGTGATCAGCTTTACTCCTGAGGGGACATCCAGCTGTTTTCTGTCGAATTGAGTGGTGATGTTAATCATTTCTACTTGAGAAATTTTCTTTCCTTCTCTGTAAGACTCGACCAACAAAGGAGTTCCGGTGTTGTTGTAGGTTTGCAAATACGCCGCCATGTCTTTCAATGGAAGCATACTGGTCCAGGATTCGGTCAACATTCCGAGGTTAATATCCAGATTTCCGGCAATCCAGGCGTGATGCTCAACGTTGCTGTCCCGGTCTGTAATTACGGTCTTGGATGTAGAATAGCCGCTGATTGTTTTGGATTCTTGGGTTTGTCGGACGGAAAGGTTCGCCGGAGGTTTTGGAGGGGTATTATTTGATGCACCGAGCATATTCATCATCAGCTGAAGTTCCTGTTTTTTGATGGCAATGGCTTCGGTATCGCTAGTTTGAAAGATGAAATCTTGCTGATCCAGTCGGATGAGTACATCACGGGCACCCAGATTCCGTGTGACGGCTGTCGGATCCAGTTTATCCACGCCAACCATTCGGATACGATTGGGTGAAACGACCATCGGCAAAGCGGCTTCGCGAACAGCTTTTCCGTTGGTATCAAACTGAGTAGCTTTTAATGAAAAAGTCCCCGAAAAGCCATTCTGGGCATTAAGAAGAACTGGGATAACCATCAGAATTAGTGATACGATCAGTCTTGATTTCATTTCATCTCTATTAAAAGGAATCGTTTACTTTTACTTTTTTGATCCATCCGCCGGCAATCACATCATCGTTTTCGTAGCAGACCAAAGCCTGACCTGGAGTTATAGCGGTTCTACCTTCTGGAAATCGAATCATCAGCTCATCGTCACCCGTTTGAGTCAGGAATCCAGGTGCACCGTCATCATTGTATCGAATGGCACCGATCACTGGCATCTCCTCTTGGGTGATGGATGAATATTTGCCAAAATTGATGTGTTGAGCCACACAGATGGTGTTCACCAGATCTTCCTCGCCCCCGATCGTAATGGTATTGGTTTGGGGGTCAATATCGGTTACATAAACAGGTTTTCCCATCGGCAGATGCAACCCACGGCGTTGTCCGATAGTGTAGAATGGATAACCACGGTGTTTTCCCACAATAGCACCCTCCTTGTCGACGAACAACCCTCCCTCGACCTTTTCCTGCAGACCGGGAACACGATCGCGAAGAAATCGGCGGTAATCATTGTCTGGAACAAAACAGATTTCATAGGAATCCTTTTTGTTTGCGACATTGAGCAAGCCATAGTCGGCAGCAAACTGCCGGATTTCGGTTTTGTGGAATTTACCCAGAGGAAACCGGGTACGCGCCAGATGCTTTTGTTCCACGCCCCACAGAGCGTAGGACTGATCTTTGTTGTGGTCGAGTCCACGGGATATCACAAAACGACCCATTTCTTCGCGCACATTGGCATAATGACCGGTAGCGATGAAATCACACCCGAGGCTATCGGCACGTTTCATGAGAGCGGCCCACTTGATGTGGGTATTACAAAGGACACAAGGATTCGGGGTACGTCCGGCCATGTATTCGTCCACGAAGCGATCGATCACCCAGTCACCGAACTCTTCGCGGATATCTACGATAAAATGGTTGAATCCGAATTTGAGCGCGATCTGACGAGCGTCATTCATAGATTCCAGCGTACAGCAACCGGTTTCTTTGTGTGATTTCCCCCCACTGGAACTGTAGTCCCAGGTTTTCATCGTGATACCGATTACCTCGTAACCTTGTTCGCGTAACATGACTGCAGCAACCGAGGAGTCTACTCCCCCGCTCATAGCCACCAGAACGCGTCCCTTCGTACTCATAAATTCCAATCTTAAACGTGTATGTGCTAATAACGCTAAGATACGGAGAAATCGTACAATAATCACGGCAGCGGGGGAATCCGCTGCCGTGATTGTTAAACGATTTCAGATGAGAGAGAAGGGATGAGGGGTAAAGTGATGAATTCGCTTTTCTCTGGTCGCTTTTCTCTCTTTTCTCTTTCCCCTTTACAGAACGTAGTATTTAACTTCCAAAATTGAGTGTATAGTGCTATTTTGAACGCAGTTCAACATAGCGCATTCATCCAACTTAAGTACTTATGATATCATCTACTAACGCGGCTTCATTCGGGGTTATGAAGCCACGAATGGTGCTTGTACTCCTCACTGTATCTGCACTGCTATATTCGGGGTGTTCACACACGCCCTCGATGATGGAAATCGAAACCGATGTGTTGGTCATAGGCGCCGGTGCATCGGGAACCATGGCCTCTATCCAGGCAGCCCGTATGGGAGTTCAGGTGGTGGTTATGGAGGAAACTCCCTGGATTGGAGGCATGCTGACGGCGGCAGGGGTCAGTGCAATTGACGGAAACCATATGCTGGCAGGCGGACTCTGGGGCGAGTTCCGATCTCGGCTTTACGCTCATTATGGGGGGCCTGAGGCTGTAGAGACCGGGTGGGTGAGCAATACACTGTTCGAACCGCATATTGGACAACAGATTCTTCGGGCGATGATCGAGACCGAAAAGAACATCGATTTGCGTCACGGATACCGGGTAGACTCAATGTTGGTTGAGGGGACCAGGGTGAACGGAGCGGTTTTTGTGAGCCAAAGCGGAGAGAGAGTGATTGTTCGAGCAAAGGTTACGGTCGCAGCTGATGAGTATGGTGATGCAGTGGCAATGAGCGGGGCACGGTATCGGTTTGGGTTTGAGGCACGGGGAGAATATGGCGATGAATACGCTCCGGAGATTGGCAACAACCGCATTCAGGATCTGACGTATGTTGCCATCCTGAAGGATTATGGGCCGGGTGCTGATATGACGATCGATCTTCCGGTAGGATACGATGGATCACTTTTTGACGGAACCTGCAAGGAGTTGACCACTGACCCGACAGTGAATGTGGTGAGCTGTGGTCCGGATAGTGGAAATGATTTATATATGCTCAATTACGGTGAACTTCCCAATGGCTATTTTATGATCAACTGGCCTATACATGGGAATGACTATTATCTGAATTTACTGGATTGGAGTCCGCAGAAACGTTCAGAGGAGCTTGAAAAAGCGAAGAATTTCACGTTTCAGTGGATTTATCATATCCAGACTGAAGGTGGATTCAAAAACCTTGGAATCGCCGATGATATTTTCCCAACATCTGATAATCTTCCGTTCATACCTTACATCCGTGAAAGCCGGCGTGTTGAGGGCGTAACCACATTACGCACTCAGGACCTTCTGGATCCGTATGGTGCTGATGCAAATGGTCGGTATGAATACGGGATCGCTGTGGGGGATTATCCGTTGGATCTGCATCACGAGCGTAAGACCGGTGATGATGTGGTTCATGCCAGAACCGAGGATTTACCAAAGATTCCTTCGTATAACGTTCCCTATGGTACGATGATTCCTGTAGACCGTAACGGAATGATTGTAGCTGAAAAAAGTATTTCCACCACACATATTGTAAATGGTGCTACCCGTTTACAACCTGTTGTGATGTTATTGGGCCAGGCGGCCGGAGCTGCAGCAGCGTTGTCTGTGCAGTCAGGAGCAGAGCCCAGTGAAATTCCCGTTCGTGAATTACAGCAAGTACTGATTGATGCACGTGTCTGGTTGATTCCCTTTGTGGATGTCCGAAACGATCAGGTGGGATTTGAGGAAACTCAACGACTCGGTCTCACAGGACTGATGCGTGGTGTGGGACAACCGGTCGCATGGGCTAACCGAACCTGGTTTTATCCCGATAGTGTCGTTGTGGTCAAGGACCTCGCTACCATGGCGGATAGATTATCGAGTCTTATGGAAGCATCGGATGTACCTGAGTTTGATGTTCTGAAACAGGCACCTACTATGGTAGCATCTTCTTACGATATCGGTCACTTTCTGATGACCTGGGAACATATTCTGGGCGGAAATACCCTGGAGACGCTCCCCGATTTCCAGACTTGGAGAAGTAAAAACATGATCAACTATACGGAGACAAGCGGACCCATGACCCGATTGGAGTTAGCCCTATTCGCTGATAATCTGCTTAAGCCGTTTGAGAGGTTTCAGCTTCAACTACGTTGAAGTTGAAACCAGAAAACAGTAAACAGAAAACGGAATTGAAAACCAACCACAAGTGGCAAAGCCACGCAGCCTTTGCTTGCAAATCATGAGGCGAAGCCGGGTGAAAACAAATTATAACAAAAAAAGGGTTGGATGCCGATGGCAACCAACCCTTTTTAATTAGGAGCAATGTCCTGATCAGCTTACTTGATCAGGGTCATTCTGTTGGTTTGAGAGAATGAACCAGCAGTCAAACGGTACAGGTACACGCCTGAAGAAAGGTTCGTAGCATCAAAAGAAACGGTGTGCTGACCGGCAGCACGAGTTTCGTTGACCAACGTAGCCAATTTCTGACCAGTTACAGAGTAGATACTCAACTCAACTGCTGACTCAACTGGCAGCGAGAAGCTGATCTGAGTACTTGGGTTGAATGGGTTTGGGTAGTTTTGCTCAAGAGCGAAAACTTGTGGCAATTCTTCTGGTCCTTCAGTTGAAGTTGGCTGACCAAAGTAAGCGCTGATATCGTATGCTGCGATGTGGTTGTTGGTAGCAAGAACGAACAAACGCTGAGCGTTACCATCAAAAATAGCTCCACCAGCACCGTTACCATTTCCATTTGGTCCACCTACGGTGTAAGCAACCTCTTCACCAGTCTCCAGATCGATGATGGAAGCAGTCTGTCCGGCACCGGTCAGGTTAGCAGGAAATACGGTTGCAAGCTCAGCATCGAACATATTAACGTAGTCCACCCAGAGAGCTTCTTTGGTTGGGAAAACAGCTGCGTCAACTACGTCAAACAAAGTACCATCGTTGGTGTTCATTTTACGCAGGTTGTAGTCGTACTCATTTACCCAGATGGCATTGGCACCAGGAATTGGGGCAATACCGCGAACGGCTCGAAGCACTTCGTTATTTGGAGCACCAAAGTTGAATACCGTTACGTTGGAAACGGACTTAGCTGCCACATCTACCGTGAATTTGGCGAGGTTCGGATTACCAGAACCACCAGCATACAGAACAGAACCACCGTCGGTGAAATCAGCACGGAAGCTGTCACCAAAACGGGCAGCTGTGTCGTTTACTGATCCTTCGTAAAGTACCACAGGAGCAGCATTTTCGTTTTCCCACATATAGATTTTGAAGGCACCAGTGGTTGCGTTCAAGGTTAAGTTAGTGGCAAAAATATGACCCATTGGGGAAACATCAATCAGGGAAGCAGGGAACGTTCCACCTGCAATTCCAGTGATGTCCAGATTTTTCACGTGCTCACCGGTGGATGCATTCAGAACATAGATCCCGAGTCCGCCGGTACGGGATACGACCAGCAAATGGTTGGTTGCGCGGTTGTATGCGAAACCACGTGTATTGTTGTCACTGGCAAACCAGGTGCCAGCAGTGGCTTCGATTCCCCAGATTGGAGAGTCAAGTACATCCTGAGCGGACGCAGTAGTTGGAAGCGCAGAGGTACTGAGCAACAGGGCACAGACTCCTACAGCTAATTTATGTATCGTATTTTTCATAGTGACGTTAGCTTTTGGGTTTTTTGTTTGCAGATTGGATGATAATTAGACCTTTACATCTAGATATCAACAATCTAATTAATTGTTGTTTAATGACCTAATAAAATTTTCGTAACTACTCATTATTTAATAAGCATAAGCTTGATGGTCTGTACCATCTGGTCGGTCGATAATTTAGCGATGTACACCCCAGAAGCCAGCTGTGTGGCATCAAACGCAATCGTATGATTTCCTTGAATAAATTGTCCATCAGCCAGAATTGCAATACGTTTTCCGGTTAAGTCAAACACCTCTAACGTGACCATCCCCGATTCAGCCAGTCTGAATGGAATCTGTGTAATCGGATTGAACGGATTGGGATAATTTGGATGGAGTCTGGTTTCCTGTGGCAGGGCATCGGGATCATCGATATTGGTTTTGGTGGTGGTAAGGAGTTCAATGGCCATGTTCACCTCCCCTGGAGTGTCCTGAACGGTTGCCAATGTTTTCCACTCCTGGTCTACCAGAAAATAGGCCGAGGTTCGGTTTTGACCCAAATCCAATCTGCCGTCATCGCTGGCCAAAGTAAACTGATTGTTTTCAAAAATTGCCGATATCGCAACGTGGATGTCTGTTTCAGAGGTATTGATTCCGAGTCCCTGTACGTCTATGGTATTCAAATCCCCTATCTGTAATGCCTGTAATGGGACCGTCTGAATACCCAGGAATTCCCCGGGCAACCCGTTCTGATCACCATAAAAGAGTACCAAAACCTCATCGGTGACCTCCGTTTCGCCAGGAACCCTAAAATCAGCTTGTATTCTGAAATGATACTCTTTCTCGAACTGAGTGCCTGTCAGGTAGCTCCACACGAAACTACCATCGCCATTGTCAATTTTTGCCGCAGATCTGGATGTTACCGAAGGCTCCGGATTACCCGATATCAACGAGAAGATGTCGGGTTCACCCACAGGGATGAGCTCAAAGGCAACCCAGAACTCTTCCCCCCTTTCGAATGAAATCCCCAAATGACTAAAGTCGATATCAACCCATTGATTGGATGTGACCTGTTTCATGGGAATGAGTATGGGTTGTGCCACAGGATGATCCTCATCAGGTAGCGGTTGTGCCCCCTGACCCACCGGTACATACTTAGCTCTGGTCCAGAGTTCAGCGCCCCTGGCAGCACCTCCACTGTAAGCAGTGGAGGCAGCAATGGGAACCCAGTTACCGTTTTCCAGAACGAGAGACCGGTTCAGGGGAGTTGCAAATGATGCTCCGGCTGAGATACCCAGGTGATCTGCCAGACCAACAACCTTCAACTGAAACGCAATAATGAGCTCGCGTTCTGTGTCATTTTGAATCCCGAGTGCCGATAAACTGACTGTGTTCCATTCTGTCGGTTTCAGTAGATTCAATCCGATAGTGGTCTGGCCAAGTTTTTGATCGGGTAGTCCGGATTGACTGGCAGTCCAGACCGACACCACCAATGAATCATTAGGAGTCGCATCCCCGGGAGGAAGAAAATTATTGTTGTTGATCCCTCCCACAAAGAACTCGACCTCGGTAAGTTCTGAGTCATCCGGGAGCGTAAAACGGGTGGCATAGGCCGTTCTGGCAGTCCCAACCGGAAAGTAAAAGTTCCAGGTGGCCGCATTGTTCGGATGCTCGTTTCCATATTTGACCGTAATGGTTTCGGCGGCTTTGGGGTGCAGTACCGACACTTTAAGCGTATCGTTGAATCCATCTGATGATGCCGTCATGGAACCGGCAAAGACCGAAATCCCCTGTAAATTATTGTCAAGCGGTGAGGTAAATCGCATCGCATGTGCCGAGAATCGCTGCGGAACGTGATTAAAGGGCACTGGCCACTGAAAGGCTGCTTCCGGACGCGCATAGGTTACGGTAGAATCGACCACGCCGTCGAGAATACGATCCAGCCAGAAATTAACCCCGGTAACAAGTTCGCCCGCTTCAGGACTGAACCGAACCGCGTATTGCGTCATGAAATTGATCCCATTACCCGGAAACTGACCAATTCCGGCACTGCCGTCCAGAGTTCCTGGCAATGACCATGGAATCGTTGGGGTATCGTGATAGCTGTAGATAAACTGAGCACAAACGGTTGGAATTCCGGTGAATAATAGAACTACAGATAAATAAAGTGATTTCAAGTGGATGGATCTCATAGATTATGTCCCTCCTTGCTGAGGTGACGGTACCAGGTGAAGTATAAAATGACGGATAAAGACACCAGAATAGCCGATGCATAAGCAACATAGTCCCAATGTTTGGTGACCATAAGCATAGGTGTGATGCCCATAAATAGCATCCAGGGGACAGCGATAAAGGTCGAGAAAATATCACGACGATTCTCGCGGTTAATTTCTTCCAGATCCAGATCAGTGCTCGCATTTCGAACGGGTCCCCAGAATCCGAATGGACGGGTTTTTCCGTAAAATTCACGCAGAGTTAGTGCGTCTGTGGCAGGAAACATCAACGCTATCACGACACAGGCAACCAAAGTGATTATGGCTGTAACAAAGAACATTTCGATTTCAGTGAAGGAAAACAGTCCTGAAAATCGAAGCACGATAGCGATAACCATACCTACGATGGTACCACCAGCGTATCCATAACCGTTGAAGCGCCACCAATACCACCTGACGAACTGCGGAACGATGAGTCCTACGCCAAAACCCATCGTAAGGAATCCCCAGACATCGTTCAGTGAAGTGAATAGATAGGTAGATGCCAGTCCAAACAGGACGATGGCTACCGATGCCATTCTGCTGTGCAAAATCAGCTGTTTACGGGTAGCATCCGGTTTCAAAAAACGCTGATAAATGTCGTTGACCCAATAAGCGGCTCCGGAATTTACAATGGCGACGTAGGTAGACATGGCTGCGGCCAGGAGTCCGGCCACCAACAGACCCTTGATTCCTGCCGGAAACAGCTCCATCAGCACCGTAGGCAACACGATTTCAGGATTTTCGATAACCGTTCCGTTCGCACCTATGGCTACACCAAGGATGGCAATCGACATGATGAAAGGCCAGCGAAAAGAAAGCAGAAAGATCCAGAACACACTCAGAAGTCCAACTTCGCGCTCGTTTTTAGCCGCCATGAAACGCTGCATCATGTATCCACCGGAACCGCACATTCCGTCGATGGTGGAGCGGAGCAGATAGAACATGGTTGCGAGTCCGATAAGGTTATACTGGGAATACTCGCCGGGTAGATTCATTTCCCAACGGGGCAGAAAGTTGGTCCAGTCGCTGAGGTTTTGTTTAACCTGGGTGAAGTTTCCGTCCCCCATCGGCACCGAAACCATAAACTCTTCGGGAAGCGTGATGTTGAGCATGACGTGAGACACCACATAGATAACCACGAAGAGTATCAGAACCCCCTGAAAGACCTCAGTGTAGACTACGCCATACAGTCCACTTAGGGCTGCGTAGAACGCACATAGGGTAATCATGAGGATACCGGCCATATCCGGGGAAATGTCCAGTAACTCACTCAAAAATATTCCGGCTCCCTGGATGAAATACGATATTGCCCAGATCGCGAAAATGAGCTGGGCAACGGCAGCGAGCATTCGGGCAGCTTCGCCCTGCTTGTTCTTTCCGAACCGGAATTCCATCCATTCGGCGATGGTCATTACCTCTGCCCTGCGGTTCCATTTCCCCATGAAGATCATGAAGAAAGCGAGGATCAGGACTACCCCGCCACGGATTTCAACAAAGAATCCTTGAACGCCCATCGCATAGACCAACGCGGCGATGATCATGGTTCCAGACACATCCAGGTTGGATGCCATCCCTGAGGCACCCAATGCCCACCAGGGGAGACCGCGGTCGCCCAAAAAGAAGGAGTCCGTACTTCGGGAAGCCCGATGTTGCAGATAAATTCCGATTCCGATGAGAATAAGCAGGTATCCGATAATGATGAGGTAATCGATCAGGATCATAAAGGTTGATGATTTGGATGATTACTTGATGAGCATAAGTTTGTCGGTCAACACCTGATTTCCTGCCTGAAGTCGGGTTACATACAACCCACTTGAGAGTCCGGTGGCATCGAATCTGGACTGATGCAATCCGGCTGGCATAAATTGGTCAATGAGAACTGCGACTTCCCGACCAAGCAGGTCATATACGGCCAGCCGGACAGGTTGAGGGGTATCGAGTTCAAACCGGAGAGTCGTAGTCGGATTAAATGGGTTGGGGTAAGCCGGGAGTAGCGCAATTCCGTTAGGAAGTTGCTCTTCCGCATTCTCTATTGAGGTTGGAAGTGGAATTTCAACATCGGGCGATTTCTTGCGATCGATCAGTAACATGGTCGCATCGGCGAACACAACGCCTCCGCTGGCATCCCTGGCTCGTATACGGACCACCTCCTGGGCTCCTTCCTCCAGATACACGTTACCGATATGCATCCATCCCCGGTTACGGAATTCAGATTGGTCAATCGGGGTGATGAGCGAGTCTGCGCCGTTGTTGTAATAAACCGTGTATACAGCTGACTCGGTAGCTATCGAAGCATTTGCCTGGTCATACGGAACGTAGGCATACACGTTGTACCAGGCATCATGTTCCACATTCATCGTGTAGCCAATCTCTGCTTTGGATCCTGCATCTGCACGTAGCGATACACCGCGGTATCCGCGTGGAGTCTGAGTCGGAATCACAGCCTGCCAGCCCGTTGTTCTTTGCGCACTGGCATCGGTTTCATTGACGATAGTTCCGGGTGGACGTCTTCTGAGCCCTTCCCGGAACGGTAAAACGGCAGGTTTATCGTAGAAATAGGTGCGTAAGGTGTCTGCCAGGTAGTCATTCGCAGCTCCCATACCCTCATAAAAGAAGAATACCTCGCCATGGATGCCATACTGACGATTGTAGGCGATTTTTTGCCTCACCTGGGCGGGAGTCACGAAACGGTTGCCTGCACGCACAATGATTCCCGGGAAAAGCTTGTTTCGATGTACCGGTTTCACATAGCCTCCCGTAGAACCTGGACGAGGACCAAGAGCGGCCTGAAGTATGTTCAGATAGGCAGGTACATCATAACGGTACATTTGATCGTGGATCATATCCACATACATGGAATCGAGCCATCGGGGAGAGTCCTGAAGGTAGTTCTCCAGTGAAAACCGATATACACTGGGTGACATCGAAACGATGAGATGTTCGTCTTTATCCTTTACACTACGATACAGCCGACCTAAATAATTAGTGAGTTTGTCAGCTCGCCACAGCAACCAATCGCTGGTATTGAAAGTCGGTGGTTGCGCACCATTATGCTCACTTGCGTACAGGTCCCGGGTAAAATCATCGTAACCAGCATTGGATGCCATAGCTGGCAGACGGTCGTCGCCCTGGATTCCATCTACATCGTAATTATCGATGACTTCGTGGATCAGACTGTTCATGAAATCCTGAACTTCAGGGTGCAGTGCATTCAGCCAGTAGAATCCGTTACGTTCGGCTATGTTTCCGTTGATGTCGCGTGAGGCCCAGTGCGGATTACGCTGCACGAGTCTACCTCCGGTCGGATCACCAAAAGCGGCAGCAAATCCGTATTCGAACCAAGGAATCACTTCCATTCCATTCCGGTGTGCTTCCACGATGAGTTCGGCCAGTGGATCCCGCCCCTGAGTTTCGAATGCACGTTCAATTTCGATGCCAAAACGATCTTTCATAATCTGACTTCGATACTGAGTCTCAGATTTGTTCCAGACTACGGGAAAAACCACGTTTATACCGTTCGCAGCCAGGTAATCCATAGCACGAGCAATTTCGTCTTTACTGTACAACACGTTACTGGCCACGTTGGTGACCCATACCCCACGTACTTCTTCCACAAAATCAGTCTGTGCCAGATACGGATGTGGATCAACAAAGGTGGAGTCTGCACCAGCGCCCTGGGTTGTTGTGGACTGAGCATTCAGCGTTGCTGGACTCTTTGGTAGTATAGCAGCCACAATCAATGTAAGTTCAACAAGCTTTTGCAGCCATGTTTTAGTGAGATTGTATGTAGATCGTTGTGCGTTCAAAACAGTTGGATGAGGTTATTCTGCAATTCTGGCGTACTTCGGGGTGTCACGCCAGGGCAACACTGCGGGTACATGGTAATAATGGGTATACAGGGAATCTGCCAGATGTTGGTTGTTGTGATGTAATCCTTCGTAGAAAAAGTAGATCTCGCCGTGGAATCCTAGTTCTCTATGGACTCTCAGGGCTTCGATCACGTACGCGGGTCCGTTATATCGCGGACCCGCCTTCACCAGCACGCCCGGAGCAACAAATACATTCCCGGTATCTACGTAGCGTTGTCCGGTCGAATCAGGTAGTAATCCTGAGTAAAAAGCGACCTCCTGTACCGTGGACGTATACCGTTCGATTTCGTAGCGATAGGCCTGGGGATGCAGGATGTCGACCTGTTTGCGTCGAATCCATTCGGGATAATCCTGCAGGTACTCGTCTTTCGACCAAGGATACACACTCGGCGACAGGGAAACAATGAGTCCGGGATCATGTGATTTCACCATGCTGTACAGTCGTCCTCCGAAATCGGAAAGTTTATCCGCTTTCCACTGTAAAAATGCAGGTTCGCGTGGATCAGAGGGCACTTCAAGTCCGGTTTCAGCCAGGTAGAGCGCTCGGGTGTACTCATCGTATCCACCCTCGGATGGCATGGCAGGCAGACGATCGTCGCCCTGGATTCCATCCACCTTGTAGTTTTTGATGGTCTCTTTGATGAGCGCCAGCATGAAATCCTGGACTTCGGGATGGATTCCGTTCATCCACTCGAAACCGTTTTTGGTCAAAAGGCCACCATTTACATCCTTGGCGGCCCAATGCGGATAACGGGCCAGAATATGCCCTCCGTTATCCTGATAGGAGCTGGAAAATCCGAATTCGAACCAGGGCATGACTTCCATTCCACGATCGTGAGCTGCTTTGATGAGCTCGGCCAGGGGATCACGCCCCTGTTGGGCAAACAACGGATCGATTCGGTAGTCATCTCCGAAATACTCGACCATGACATCACTTGGATACAGTGTATAGCCCTTGTTCCAGACCACAGGGAAAACAAGGTTAAACCCTCGGTCGGCCAGGTAGTCCATCGCCTCGACAATCGAGGTACTGTCGAACAGGACTTCGCTATCGACGTTGGTAATCCATACGCCGCGCATTTCACGAACAGGCTCGGTTACGGGAGCACGCTGTGTGCAAGCCCAGAATACGCTACCCATAAGGACCAAGGCCAACATCGATATGTGATTATGTTTCATCATCAGGCCGAATGACGAATTACCAGGGTAGGTTCGAGCAGGACCCGTTCCGGCTGACAATCCAGTTTAGATTCTATGATTTCGTGGACTTTAGTCAAGGCTAACTGTCCGATTTCGCGCCGAGGTACCGATATGGTAGTCAATGGAATGCGGGCTTCGGAGCATCGGTCGATATTATCGAATCCGATGACTTTAATATCTTTGGGGATTGAATATCCCCGTTCTATCAGTGCTTTCTGGAATCCCATGGCAATCAGATCGTTGAACAGAAACACCCCTTCGAATCCGATCTGAGCGATATCCAGGCTCATGCCAAGTTTATACCCTTCATCAAATGCGGTGGTTTCACTACCCAGGGAGGCACGAAGCACAAAACAATCCCTGTCTATCGACACGCCCCCATCACGAAGTTCATCGATGAATCCTTGCAGACGCATATCATCAACCCGGTATCCGATTTCACCTACGATTACCGCAAATTTTTGAATGTTGTGAGACATCAACTGACGAGCGGCCAGTCTACCACCTTTGTAGTTGTCGACATCAAAGCAATAGGTTGGGGTGTCATACACGTCGTGCAATATCACGAATGGAAATTTCAACTTGACCATCTTCTCAAAAATGGAAATCCCGTAGAGTGATTTACGCGTGGTGGTCACAAGCAGACCGTCAGACTGGCCGATCAGCATCTGGTACATAGAATCCTCCTGCTGCTGATCATTGACAGACAAGGTTACCATGAGGCGTTTGTCGAATTTTCGGGCCGTTTCCGATAGGCCCTGGTAGATGCCAGAGAAGTACGGACCATCGAGGTCGCGAATGAGCAACCCGATGTGATCTGTTTGTAATTTGGACCGTATGGGAGAACTCGCTGCCGCATTGATATGGGCATACGTGCCTCTACCGACCCTGGAAACCACCAGATTCTGGTCGCTGAGTAATTGCATCGACTTTTTGATGGTCGACATACTCACGCCATACTCTTCTGTAAGGTCTTTGAAATTGGGTAGTCTCCCTTCGGGACCAAAGTCCATACGCAGAATGCGTGATTTCAGGTCATCGGCGACCTGGTTGTATAGTTTTTCGGAGGTATCGTCTAAAATCATATTTCCCGTGTGTCGTTTTAGAAATTCACGGCAACGCCAATCATGTTGGTACTTCCGAGTATGCCACGGTCAGACCAGGCAAAATCGGCTTTGATACGATCGGCAAGGTGAATTCCGAATCCCAGACGCAGATTCCCTTCTGCATCGGCAAGAAGCAACTGGCTCATGCCAGCACGAACAAAAAGCAGTTTGGCGAAGCCGTATTCCAGTCCGGCGTTCACATAAGCATCGTTGTTATTCGGATACAGGGCATCCGTGACAATCAGAAAAGAGTGGTTGGTAGTGTTTAACAGCGAATAGGCGAAACCCAGCCGAAACGTTAGGGGTAAATCCCAGGAACGTAATGCCAGGTTAGCCAGGATACCGTCGTTGGTTCCATCTGCTGAGGGGTCCAGGTCAATTCTTCGGGCAGTATTATCCCCGAAGAGCATCATTTCACCGCCAAAGTTGGAGATATTGAATCCAAGTCGGAGGTTTTTGAGTGGAGTATCGTACTGCATGCCTAAATCCAGTCCAACGGTGCTAGCAGACATCCGCCAAATGGTTGACTGGATGTATTTCACACTACCCCCGATAGAGAATCGGTCGGTAAGCTGACGCGCGGCAGTCAGCCCGATCATGATGTCCTGTACCTTGAAGTTCTCTCCTGTTCCGTCTGGGAACAGAATATCGGTAACCTCCATTTCACCGGAATCGAAAATATAGACCTGGGCGCCGAAATGTGCCACATTAGGCACTTCCATAGCGATAGCAGCATAATTGAGTGAAGTCCCGGCAATCCAGGTCGTATGATGAAATCCGGCTTGTCCGCCACGGATCGAAGTGATTCCCGCTGGATTCCAGTACAGCGAATTTACGTCGTTACTGGCGGCTACCAGCGTCTCGCCCATACCAACACCACGAGCTCCGGTACCAATTTCCAGGAACCCACCTGCCGTGGTTCCCACTTTCGACTGGGCATAGACCACGATCGGCGATGCCAACAAAACAACTAAAATGAGTTTAAGTATCGTTTTCATATTCGCATCAGTTAATAATCGCAAACTTGCCCACTTTTTCGCCAATACCCGGAGCCTCAACATGATAAAAGTACAGGCCAAACGAAGCTTCCAGATTGTCCTTGGTCCGAAGGTCCCAAACCGCGTACCCACTGCTTTCATCAAGCTGACGCACAAAGGTTCCGCTGACGGAGTAAATACGGATCGTGCTGGAAGATGGGAGATTTCGGAATTCAATTCGGCGTTCCCCCCGACCTTGCAGAAACGGACGACCTTCGGTGATGGTCGCAGCCACATATGGATTGGGTACTACCTTGATTTGATCAAGTAGCGTCTCATCTGCGTTGGGATTCGCCACCCGGGCTCGACTGGAAAAAGCATAGCTATCGCGCGAGGTAAACGGAATGCGTGATCGCAGGACAAACTTATCTCCAGGCTGGGGCAAAACGACCTGCTCGTCGGTCAATTCGATTCCGTCTGAGTTCACCGGTCGCTCGAAACTGATCTGCCAGGCCTGCGTGAGGCGTATGTTGTTTGGATCGTCGTTAAATGCCAGCTGGATAGATTCACCGATCTCGATGGTCCCGTTACCACGGTTCGCCGATGTGGGTTCAACCAGGATATGCTTCACCCTATTCCCGGTACCCTCTTCGTACACTTTGAAGAAGCTTCGGTTGCGGATACGGCCGGTAGTAGAGGTAAAATGCGTATCTACGGGCTCCCCGGCTGGATCAAAAAACTCAATTACGACCGAAACTGGCCAGATAACTCCATCCGGATAAGTAAACGACGGGACATTTGTCACCCGTGTGAATACATTTGACTTACTCCCACTTACAAATCCGGAGTTTTGCTGGGTGTTTGACAGACTCGGCTGCTCATTTTCGAACAGGAGGATGAACCCTTTGGGTAAGAGTTCATGGGTCCAGGTGGACTGATACGTACCAGCCAACGTCTGTGGTACGGGCTCTTTATCAATGAGGACGTTTCCAAGATCATCGGTGACTGTGTAGGTTTTGGTGGTCAATTCAACCGGAGCCCGACGCGGTTCGTCTTCGAATGTGATCGTAAATCTCTCATCTTCGAAGAGTTGCGGTGATACAGAAATGGCTCTTACCGTTGCAGTAGACACCCCACTGGTTTTGGTAATCCGATCCTGTCCGTCGGTCTCCAGAGAACCCTCAACCAGATCACTTGGCTGGGTATTTGGTCGTGCAGCGGCGGTATTGGGTGCGAAAGATGTGACAACGCCGTTCGTTACGGTTATCGATGCAGGTGATTCAGACGGCGAAATGGGGAATCCGTTTTCAATCGTCGAGACACCCTGGTCAAAGAACTCGGGAACATATCCGGCGTCATAGGATATCACCGCATAGTAATAGGTTCGCCCGTTGATCACATCTTCGTCGATATAATAATGACGGAGTCCGGTATCGTCGCCCATATAGTAATGGACACCGGTTGGTTGTTCGATTTCCTCACCCAGCTGCAGAGGATGCGGACCTGTCAGACCATTCAACAAGTCATACTGGGCAATGGCAACCTTGTAACGGGGTGTTCCCAGGGCGTCTGTAATATCTTTAGCATCCCGAAAACCGGGATCGGTTGCTTTGATAACTCTGTAGCCTTCAAAATCGAACGAGTAAATGGGATCAAATGAGAGTTCTGCAACTGCATCCCACTGCAGAACTACACGTCCGTCGCCAGGAATAGCGGTAAGACGTGGAGGTAATGGTGGACGTGCGAACCGGTAATCGGCGTCGTAGATACGTTGAGCGACCTGGGCATTTCTGAACATCTCGCGTTCATTACCACCAAAAACGAAGCTGGTTGAAAAACGCTCGGTTTGTCCGGCAACGAGGGTAAACGGTCCGGATGCAAAGATCCAGTACTGGTTAACCGCCTGCTGAGGGATATCAAAGAATCCAGGTTGCATGCGTGGCCACATCTGCTCTTCGTTGTTGATGTTGACCGTACCAAACAATGGGGCATAGAACGAAGTCAAACCGATTTGATCCGACTCATTCTTATCCAGACGCCCAAAGTTCGGTTCTCCCTGATCCGGACGACCATTCCCTTCGGTTCCATTCGCATCGGGACCCGGATAATTGGGGTCCAGTGGCCCGATTCCATCAGAACCAACATCGTCAATCTCAGGATTCCAGTTACAGTTTTCATCCCCTTCCCAACGGAACTGGGGCTCGGCGTAGATTCCACACGGTCCAAATACATAGGCTCCGGCATCATTGTCACGTCGCTCATCGATGAGCCCGTCATTGTCGTTATCCACCCCATCAACCGCAATTCCAGGACTCTCCAGATACTTCCAGCCAATATATCCCGGCGGGATTTCTCTGAACTGGGACCATAGTCCTACTCCGGTAGCAGACCAGCCATAGACAATGTTGGTCGGACGATTGAAAGCCGCTGCGTCATCACTGGCACCTGATCCGGATGGATTCACATCGGTATATCCCCCAAAAAAGATCGGGTTATCGTTCATGTTGTAGGTATAATTGGTCGTGGAAGTATTGGTTACTTCATACTGCATGAACAAAATGTCCTTTGCCAGGGCCTGGCTCCACTGAAACAATCTCACATTAACCTGAACACCCATTCCGCGCTTGGTCGAGTCCCGGGCATCGGGATAAAATGGATATTCGCGGTTCCAGAAGTCATCCATTACATAGAAGACTTCCTGATCGGCATTGAACTGGTTAAGTCCGAAGAACCCGTTCCAGGCACCATCCCAGGTGGCATCACGTCCCGGCCAGGAGGCAGGCCAGCTGTTCGGATTCTGAGAATTGGCAATCTGCGGATTTGAAATATCCCGGTTGAGATAACCTGGTACCGGCTGAAATTTCCACTCGATTCCGGTTACCGGATCAATCGTCTCACCAGAGTCCCGGTAACCATCACTTACCATAACCTGTGTTTGTCCGTTGGGATACCTCACATTGGAAGCAATCCAACCAGTCATTTCGTGAAGGTGACCGTGTCCTGTTCCGCGTGGCCAGACACCCGCCTGGTTAATACTTTCATTACCGCGTCCGATGGTACCGTAATTGGTGATGATCGACTCTACGTCGTTTCCCGCCACGTTAAAAGTCGACCGCCACTGACGATTACTCTTGTTCGGATCGACATACACTCCGGATTGGGCCATTGCAGAAATGGTAATACCGGAGATCAAACCAAGCAACAAAAATGACTTCCGTGTCATATTTGAAGAGATCGTGAGATTGCGATATGTGATAAATGCTGACATGATTGAAAGATAGGTATACATGAATCGCATTGTAGGTTAAAAATCAAACTGAAGTCCGGCACGGACAGATCGAGGCGTTGGCTGCACCAGCGGATTACGCACAAATTCTTCTCGGGTGTTAACCGCTTCGATTCCACTTGCACGACTTGCTTCGATTTCATCACGGCGCAGATTCGGATAACGGTCACCGCGAGAAAAGCCGAGGATGTTCTCTGCATAAACAAATAATTGTGCGGTAACTCCACCCATCTTGATGACACGTGAGGCACGTAGATCGACGTAGAACTCAGGTCGGTACCTGGCCTTGTTTCTTTCTTCGGTGATTCGAACCCCGAGAATGTTGGTCGGAGTGAATGGGTATCCGGTTCGGTACTCCGAAGTTACCCCGATATTCCAGTCCTGAAGGCGCATCGCCAGGGTTGCAGCGATGTTATGACGCAGGTCCCAGTCCAACGGGACCAGAATACGATTCGCCTCGGCGTTGTTTTGGGCATCGAAAAAGGCCTGTAGAGGATCGCTTCCGTTGCCTCGAACGGACTGGAAGGTATAATTGAGTCCTGCTGTTACACCGGAAGCAGGATCGCGGAAAGTGAAAGCCGTGGTCACACCACGAACAGAACCGAAGTCACGGTTTTCATAGATACCGTAGGAGTCGCCACCCGTGTACGCTGCATACAGGGCCGTTCCGAGCAGGAAACGCACGTCCCTGTGATAGACCGTCAGATCAACAGCGAGGTTGGGTGTGAGCTCTTGTTGGAGTCCGATTTCATAGAGCACCGAACGCTGAGCTTCCAGATCAGCGTTACCCAAAACCGTGTTGAAGGTACCACCACGGACAGTAAACGAGGGATTTTCATATAATCTGGAGAACTCAGGAATTTGGAAAAACTGTCCGTAGGACGCATAGATTACCCCACTGGCCGTGATAGGAAATGCAAATCCAAGTCGTGGACTTAACTGTTGCTTGGGTTTGACATTACGGAAAGCTTCAGATTCAGGACGATTGGTCAGGGAGTTATCGGGATCACGTAAATCGGTCGGAATAACGCTATTGGCATCGAAGTAATCGTAGCGCAGTCCGACATTGATGATCAGGTCTTCGATTTCGATCTTGTCTTGCACATATGCCGAAATTTCAAGAGGTTTCTTACGGTAGGCGCGGTACAAACGAGGATCGTTCTGATTCACGACCGGATCGTAATTACCATAGACAAATGGATTTACCTGGATGAAAAAGTCCTCATAATCCAGGATGTTCGTGCGATACTCGACGCCCGTTTTAACCAGGTGTGAACGCCCAAATTGCCGTGTGATGTCAAATCGTACCGCGTAGGTCTCGCTTTGTCGTTGCAACCAGTAGTTATCTACGCCACCTGTACTGAACATGAATGCAGGCTGGATGTTTCTGCCAAATATGTTACGGTAGTCCGGATTCATGGGATCTTCATGTACATACTGTGTAAAATCCGTAATGTTGGCCGTGAGTTTTAGTGTGTAAAACATCCGATCACTCAGGATATGATTGATCGTGATCAGATGGTTCAGGTTTTCACTGCGCTGTGTCGGCATGTAGTACGGATTCAATCTGAAATTATGGCGATAAAACTTTGCTTTGGTAAACGCACGGGTCGCCGAGTAGGACAATTTCATATTGCGGGTCACATCGAGCGTCAGTTTACCGAGCAGTGTAAGACCCTCGGTTTCGTTCATGTTCACGATAGATGAATCACCAGTGGCCACGATGTTCCATTGCGATGGATTTGCCCCTGAAAAATTTGAGCTGTCGGCTGGCGTAAACACATTACGACCGAATAAATATCCCTCATTATTCGTATAGCGGGCATTGGTGAAGAATTTCAGTCGATTCCAGAACGTTGGCCCCGAAAGTGATCCCTCATAGGATTGTATGCCTGTCGGACTGGCTTGATCGATTTCATAGAAAATGTCATTTTGATTTGACAGATAGGAGCCCATGCTACTGATAAAGGTACCCTTGAACGTATCACCACCCTCTTTGGTAACGATGTTGATAATACCCGAGTTTGCCTGTCCGAATTCAGCATTAAAAGTCCCTGAAATGACCTCAACTTCTTGAACGGCCGTATTTTCGACCGGGACAGAGAGTCCGAAGTTGAACGGATTTGAAACCGCTATTCCGTCTACATAATACTTGACCTCACTGGACCTCCCACCTCGAATGTGCAGACTTCCACCTTGTCCACGGGTTACACCAGCCTGGAGGGAAACGGCCTGTTGGAAGTTATCTACCGGCAAAACCACCAGGTCATCACCACGAACTTTGGCTGATGAGGACGTTCTGTCAGGCACAATCAGTGAGGACTGGGCTGAAACGACCACTTCTCCCAGTTGAAGTGACGTCTCTGAAAGGCGGTAATTGATCGTGGTCGTTCGGTCAACCGATACCTGTACCTCGGTCACGCGTTGGGTATCAAATCCAAGGTAGGTAGCAATGAGTGTATACGTGCCGGGACGGACATTCAAAATAAAGTAATATCCGTCAATATCTGTTGCAGCCCCACGTGTAGTACCTTCTATGGCCACATTCACACCGATCAGAGGCTCGCCATTGGTATCGGTAACACGTCCTTCGATTTTCCCGGACTGAGCGAAAACAAATGTTGGTAAAACTAACAGAAACGCGACCCAGGTCCAGGTGCGTATCATGCTTTTGGGCACTGCCATGTGGATAAGCGTTTTAAAAAGTTCGAGCGCAGGCTGTTACACCTGCGCCCGAGAGCGTTATTGGATGGATTATTTTACAAGGAGTAGTTTGCGGGTGATCGTCTGGGTTCCATCGGTCAGACGATAGATATACACACCGCTACTGAGAGTTGAAGCGTCAAAATTGACGGTTGAGATTCCGGCCGGACGCATCCCGTTGACCAATACCGCTACTTCCTGACCCAGCAGATTGAACACGCTCAATCGGACTTGAGCAGCCTCTGGAAGTGCATAACGGATGGTGGTGGTCGGGTTGAACGGGTTCGGATAGTTTTGTCCGAGTTCAATGGCCACCGGAAGTTCGTTTTGACCACGATTTGTGATTCCATCTTCAATGGACGTTGAAACGAGTCCACCTTCGATGATTTTTCCACGCATACCGAAGCGGTGGGAATCTCTCCATAGCGCAGGATAGCGGCCAAGTCGCATGAATCGGTTAAGTCCACGGTTCCCGGCATCCAGATCGGTAACATCGGCGTCAAACGCGATGGTCATACCAGGTTCCGGAGTAAAAAGTGGCCACTCAAAGTCTTTAAATCGACCCTGTGTACGGGCAATCTTACCGGCCATACTTGCTAACGGAATCTTCCACTCGATGAAATACCCGGTCTCGTCATCGAAGTAGGCTCCGGCAGCAACCGTATTGGCGATGGTGGTATCCACCAGGGCGCCGTTATAGGTATGCTCACGTGAGTTGAACGTGGCAGGATCATGGGGTAGGTTTCGCAGCAGTAATTGAAAATCTGGACCTAAAGTCGACTCTGTGTTATCTGAGCCCGGTTTGATACGGTAATGGCGCAAGTCGTTCTCAAACGTAGAATCGGCAATCGTTGGGTGGATGAATCTAAAATTCGACACGGCATCAGGACTCCCACCTTCGATATGTGGACTACCTGGCAATTCTCCCAGATCGTACATACCCAGATACACACTCAGGTGGTCATAATTGAACGAAAGATTCGGGGTAGCCGGAGTTTCGATCATCGGAGTACCTTCATCGCGCACGATCAATCCGATGTACAGATTCTCATCATCCATTTTCATCCCATAATAGTAGCTGAAATCCGCCGGACTCTGAGGGATACCCTGTACAGGCTGATTGTTGGTAATCTGGAGGAAATGCGGGTGATCCTGACTGTTTCCATAGAATGCAGCATCGGCCCAGTCACTCATATCCCCGTCTACTTCCACGTTCTGAACCGCTTTGTAATCCACGTAATAGGAAGAGCTTGGAGCGTCAAAGCTGGCTTGTGACAGGTCTACGATGCGTCCACGCATCCCAAAACGATGAGCATCACGCCATAGTGATGGATATTGTCCCATACGCAGGTAGTTGTTCAGTCCAGCCTCCTTATCACGGTCAGTTACGTCCACATCAAAGGGAATCACCATACCGTGTTCGGGCTCGAATAACGGCCACTCGAACTGGGCAAACGGTCCGGAGCCTTTAGCGATATTTCCAGACAAAGATTCAAATGGAATTCGCCACTCAACGTCATATCCGCGCTCGTTAGCCCAGAGCGTAACCGCTGCGGTCGTTCCACCAATGGTAGTGTCCACATAAGCACCTGCGTAGGTATGCTCACGGGAATTAAAACTGGCCGGATCATGCTCCAATGCACGCAGCAATAGCTGATAATCCGGACCCAGGGTTGACTCCGTATCGTCCGTTCCAGGAGCAATGCGGTAATGGCGGTTCGCATTGAAACGCTCACTCGTTACCGGATTGATAAACTGGAAATTGCCCAAGTCACCGGTTGGCCCCTCGACGTGTGGACTACCCGGCCGAGTGCCGATGTCGTACAGTCCGAGGTACACACTGATGTGGTCAAAATCGAACGACAGGTTGGGTGTTGCAGGCGCCCCATACAATGGAACACCCTCATCGCGCACACGAGCACCGATGTAGAGGGCATCCGAGGTCATTTTCAGTGCCACAAACGCACTGAAATCTGCAGGCGACTCTGGCACGCCCTGAACCGGCTGGCCGTTCGTTATCTGCAGAAAGAAGGGACTATCCTGACTCATAAAAACAAATTGCGCATCGTTCCAGTCGGTCAGGTTACCATCAACAGTAACCTCCAGACCATTCAGAGCGATATCTACCAGGTTATTCGCCTGGGGACTCTGGGCCATCAGACCCAAAGGCAATAGTACGGCTAGGCAACAAGCTAAAAAGGATAGTAGTGATCGTTTCATAATCTATGGGTTTAGTTCAACTAAGTGGTTTACCAAAGATACATTGCATACACAATGTACATAATATGAGCTACATTGTATATGTACAATTGAATCTAAATTCTCTCGGTCAATAAGTCAAAATATTTTTGCATATTTTTTTGGAAAAGCGCTTTCTGATTCAGAATCACACAAAAAAAGTATTGGGCTTCGAATAAAAGAATCATACATTGTCAAAAAGTAATCAAGCTGACTTACGCTCCCATTACGTGTTTATACCTGTTATGTACATTATGTACTTAATTTCAGGCACAAAGCGTGAGATAATACTTGTTTTCATTGAGTCATTTTAATTCAATTCATGGTGCACAAAGAGTTAAAAACCGGAATCATTGTTTCTCACACGCATTGGGACCGTGCCTGGTACCTGACCTTCCAGCAATTTCGCCATCGCATGGTCCGTATGATCGACCGGTTGATCGATCTGCTTGAATCTGACGAGAAGTTTAGTTCGTTCACCCTCGATGGACAAACCATTCTGATCAACGACTACCTCCAGATCCGTCCAGATCAGAAAGACCGTCTGGAAGCATTGATCCGTAGCCAAAAACTGATTGTAGGCCCCTGGTTTATCCTGCCGGATCTTTTTCTTGTAAGTGGTGAGTCCACCATCAGAAACCTTCAGATCGGCATGCATATGTCGGCAAGTCTGGGTGCTACGATGCAGGAAGGCTACGTACCTGACCCATTCGGACACATCGCTCAACTACCTCAGATCCTGAATAAACTGGGTATGAAATCATTCATTTTCATGCGTGGACTGGATGGCAAAAATAAAAAGGAGGCAGGAGGTATTTTCAACTGGCAGAGTCCGGATGGATCGCGTGTACTCACCTCCTATATTATGGATGGCTATTTTAATGCAGGAAACCTGGGTCACACCGAGCAGTTCGGGCGTTTCGACGGAGCCAAACCATCCCTGGACAAAGCAATCGAAAGTATCCGCACCACGATAGAAAAACTGAGTCCCTTGCAACAAGAGCACACCTTTCTGCTCAATAACGGATTCGATCACATGCCCGAACAGTCGGAACTACCTGAGCTCCTTGAAGCCGTCAATAACTCAGACCTGAATGTCCATCTCATACACGGCACTTTCCGCGATTACTTCGATGCCATCCGCAGAGAAGGACTTCCCCATTCGGTCGTGGAAGGTGACCTACTGGGAAACGTGGATCATCCGATACTTTCCAGCGTCATTTCAACCCGTGTGTACCTCAAACAGGCCAATCACAGGGCACAATCCTTACTCGAAAAATACCTCGAACCCTTGTATGTTTATGTGCGCCGCACACTCGGACACCCCGTCTCAGAGCAGTTTATTTCATACGCCTGGAAGTTACTTATGGAGAATCATCCGCACGATGACATCTGCGGATGCAGTCATGATGGAGTACATGAGGATAACGAAGTTCGTTTTCGACAGGTAATCGAATTATGTGAATCCCTGATGGTTGAAATGCTCGAAACGATGCTCAAATCGGCATCGGATCAGGCAAGTGAGTCTATGCCAGCTGGAAAAGACGAAACCGCGGTGTTTGTGTACAATCCACATCCCTGGCCGGTCACCACCCGCGTGCAGACCACCATCCTGTACGCCGATCCAGCCTCCGAATTCGGCGCATCCGTGCCCGACGGCACCCTTGTGCTTCGCTCAGCCGACGGGAGCGAACTCCCAATCACGGTACTGTCCACCACCGAACGAGCCGTGCGCAACAACTTCCTGGAAACCAGCTGGGGACGCCAATACGACGTTCTGTTCAACGCCGAAGTCCCCGCCCTCGGCTATCACACTTACACCATCTCCCGCAACCCACTCCCCACTCCTAACTCCCAACTCCCTCTTCAGGAAACAGGTACCGCTCCCCGCTCCCCGCTCGCTCTGGAGACCAACTCCCCACTCCCCACTCCCCACTCCCTACTCTTCGAGTTTCAACCCGACCATGGCGACACCTACAGCTTCGGACCTGATCCCGCCGGCGCGATCTATTATGCAACGCTCGAATCCGAGTCCGCGCATCCGTCTCTGCCCGACACCCTGCGGCTGATCCATACCCTGGAGGTGCCCGAATCCCGGGGGTCGTCGGCAAAGACTTCGATCCGAATCACCACAGACGTGTCCACTCGACACGACGGATCCACCGCACTGGACATCTCCTATACCAACACCGCCAAGGACGGACGCCTTCGTGTGCTGCTCCCTGTCGGATTCGATGCCCCATCAGCGATCGTCGACGGACACTTTCGCCTGGCGGAACGCCAGAAACCCGCATTTCAGTCCCCGGAAACCCATCCCGAGTTGTACAACAAGTATCCGGGCGAGCTCAATTATCCGACCCTGCACATGAACGACTTCTCCATTTTCCGCGGACCCAACCACCACGCGTGGTTCGCTGCGCGCGGGAATCACGAATTCGAAATCATGACCCAGGGTAGCGAAACCCTGTTCGCCATAACCCTCCACCGGGCCGTGGGACACCTTTCAACCTACGGCGGTCGCATCCGCCGGGTGCAGGCCGGCCCCGCTATTGCGGTCCCGGCCGCGCAGTGCCTGCGTCCGATCTCGGCCCACATCGCCTTCGGAACCACGCCGGCATCGGCGCGGGGATTCGATCTGGCAACGACGCAGGCCCGGGAATTCGCGCACCCCTGCTGGGTCCGCGAAATGCCCTACCTGCCGCGCCTTCGCGCACGCGTGCCGCACGCGGCACGCGCTTCACTGCTCGCGCTGGACAATCCGCGTATCGTATTGTCGGCCTTCAGGATACACCAAAACGACACAAAGACCGTACTGCGCTGCTACAATGTCTCCGCCGATCAGGAAACCGTTCAGGTCTCCGGTCTCCAATCCTTCTCGAACTGGTGCAGCGCAGACCTGCGCGAGCAGTGGAACGACTCCGACGTGCGCGAAGTCGGTGCGGATGGATCCATTACCCTGGCTTTCTCTCCGTACGAAATCCGCACTATCTTGCTGAAATGAACGATCCAAGGCCCAGTAATATGGATACAGACAACACGCTCACGACACCTTTTACCCACAAATTCAGACACCGAACAGCTAAATCTGGGCTAAAATGGGCGTTTTTGCTGGTTTCAGTGGTCATGGTAATGGTTTTTGGATCCTGCGCGCGTGAACCCGAAGATCTGGATCGTCCGGTGGCGAGCTGGAACGACGTCCATATCTACGCGGACCATTTCGTCAAGGAGTATGAGCTGTTCGGGACGTACTCTCCCGCTCGAGACCTGCCCGAAACCCGCGAGTTTTATGCGCGGATCATGCTTGAACGCGAGATTATCGCCCAGCAGGGGCGTGCAGCCGGACTCGACACCCTGCCTATCGTGCGTCAGACCATCCGTCGCCGCACCGAAATGGCCAGTCGCCGGCATTTGTTCAACACCGAGGTGCGTCCGACGGTAACTGAGCCCACCGAACAGGACATCGAAACGGCGTTTCGCAGAAGCAACACAAGAGTCCGCGCGGCTCAGATCTTTGCGTCGACCCGGGAGCAGATCGATTCACTGAGCGTGTTGTTGGCGCAGGGGTTGCCGTTTGAAGAGCTGGCCGAGGCCAGTATGGTGGCTGCGGGACAAGCGCCCGGCTCGAATGGACTAATGGGCTGGGTCACGTTCAACCAGCTTGACGAAGCTCCCGAGAGTGCGTTGTTCACACTGAAACAGAACGAAGTCTCGGAGCCGGTCGAGTCGTTGATCGGTTATCATATGTTCAAGGCACTGGATGTCGAAGAAACGGTGTTTTTCGACCAAACTACGTTCAACAATCAGCGCGACAATCTGCGTCATCAGGTGTTCCAGCGCCGCTACGACGAAGCCACGGCGCGATTTATCCGCCAGGAGGTGATGTCTGAGGAGTTGGCTGTGGACATGCAGGCACTGTTTCAGGCGTATCAGGAGCTTTCGCCGATTTTGCCACAGCAACCGCGTCCCGAGGAGATTATTCGTTACAATGCGGAGCTGAATTTCCTGGAGCCGGAGCTTCGTGCGGATACGCCGTTGGCGTTTGTGAATGGAGAGCCGTTCACGTATGGACAGTTCCTGTATCAGTTGCCGGATATTCCGGTCGAATGGGTTGTCTCTGACTTCCGTCATGCGCTCGAAATCGCAATTCGGGACTCGATTCTTGCTGCCCGCTCTGAGCGTGTGCGTCCCGACACTGCCCGGGATGTCCGCACACAGACACGCATTGCCGAGTACACCGCTTTGTATTATGCCACCCTCCAGCAGGGCGTCGACACCCTGAATGCGGCACCCCTGATTGACGACTATTATGAGGTATGGAAAGCCGAGCAGTTCTATGTCTCCCAAACGACTTCCTGGAACGAGTATCGATTTGCAGACAGTACCTCTGCCATGCGGGTTATCGAGGCCTACAGCGCTGGAAACGACATCCATACGGCTCTGCAGGCTTCTGGAGTAACTTTTTCGACCGATCAACGCCAACTTAGCACCCAAGTCGACTCGACACATCGAGTCCACGGACTCCCGCTTCGACTGGCTAACGGACGCGAGGTTCTCACGGGTCCTTTTAATGATTCCGGAGCGTGGATTCTGCTCCATCCGACCGACCGCCAAACGTTCTACAAGCCTCTGGATGAAGTCCGTGATGACGTCCTGAAACTCATCGAAGACCGCAAGCTTCGGGTGGCCCATGAACAACTGCTGCCGGCTGAGTATCATCCGGATGACGTGGTTGTCGACACTGCTTTACTCGATCGCATCATGCCCTACTACTACTGACATCAACCGTAAAAGACCATGTTTATCACTGGAACCTTCCTCGACGAAATTACCCACGATATTCCCGCCCAGAACTGGGACTCGGCCGATTGGGCACGCGACTTCGACGCCATGAAAGCGGTCGGCATTGATACCGTGATTCTGATCCGTGCCGGATACCGTAAGCATGCGACCTTCAATTCGTCAGTTCTACAGCGTGAAATGCAGATCTTCCCCGTGTACACCGATCTGGTGGACCTGTTTCTGACCCTGGCCGAAGAACGTGACATGACATTCTTCTTCGGAACCTACGATTCCGGGAAATATTGGGTCAATGGTGACTTCCAGCGCGAATCCGACCTCAATCGGGCTTTTTGCGACGAGGTTATGGCGAAATACGGTCATCGAAAAGCTTTCGGTGGATGGTATATTTCTCACGAAATCCACTCGTTCAACGAAGGCATGATGCAGGTGTATGAGCAGCTGGCCGGACATCTGCGTGCGCTGAAATCCCAACCTATTCTGATTTCCCCTTATGTCAAGGGATCCAAGCAGTTCGGCGATCAGGCCATAACCCTTAAACAGCACGAATCCGAGTGGGACCAGGTCTTTGCCCGCATCCGTGACCATGTCGATATCGTGGCATTTCAGGATGGTCAGGTGCATTACCATGAGCTCGAAGAGTACCTGCATCTGAATCAATCCCTGGCCTCAAAATACGGACTCACGACCTGGAGCAACGTCGAGTCCTTCGACCGGGACATGCCGTGGAACTTCCCTCCGATTCCGTTCAAAAACCTCCGATTCAAGATCGATGCGGCACAAAAAGCCGGAGTTGACAAGATCATCACCTTCGAATTCTCCCATTTCATGAGTCCGAACTCCATGTTTCCGTCCGCGCACGGACTCTACAAACAGTATGCCAACTGGATCCAGTCCACACTCAAGTAATTTCAGCCATGAAACACACGCATCCCTCCCTTTCCGCCCTGAAATCGGTGTACGAAGAAGAGTTGTTCAATCGGGTCATTCCGTTCTGGGAAACCCACAGTGTTGACCGTATAAACGGTGGATTCTGGAACTGCCTGGATCGTGATGGATCCAAGTACGACACCCGCAAGTTCATGTGGCTCAACGGCCGACAGACCTGGATGTTCAGCAAGTTGTACAACGCTGTGGATCAGAATCCGGCCTGGCTCGAAATCGCCTCACAAGGAGCACGGTTTCTGCGCGAACATGCCCGACGCAAAGACGATGGACGCGTTTACTTCTCCATGACCGAAGACGGACAGCCGGTTCAACTACAGCGCAAAATCTTTTCTGAATGCTTCTACATCATGGCATTCGCCGAATACAGTCGGGCCTCAGGCGATGCCTCGTTCATGAAAGAAGCGGTCGAGCTGCTCGAGAAGGTGTGGGAATGGAGCAGCGACTGGACCAAAGTCGGGCGACCGATCTATTCCGGACAAACGCCCTCGCGCATGTTGGCGGTGCCGATGATCTTGCTGAACCTGATCGAAGAAGTCGCTGGTGATGACAAGCAGCTATACCACGTTGAAGTCGAAGATTGCATCCGACGCATGTTGTTGCATGTGCACAAAAATGACAAAACCGTATACGAAATCGTGTCCCCCGACGGAGAAATGATCGATTCCATGGATGGAAGGCTGTTGAATCCGGGTCACGCCATCGAAGCCGGATGGTTCTTGCAACACTGGTCGCAGCACCTGGGACGTCCGGATCTGAGCCAAACTGCTTCGGACATGGTCCGCTGGAGCTACGAACGTGGCTGGGACACCGAACACGGCGGAATACTCTACTTTTTAGACTCCAAAGGCTACTCCCCGACGCCGCTCGAGTGGGACATGAAACTGTGGTGGCCGCATTGTGAAGCGTTGTATGCCCATCTGCTCAACTATCAGCTCACCGGCGACGAAAACGATTTAAAGGCATTTCATCAGGTTCACGACTACGCCTTCAAACACTTCTCGGATCCCGAGTACGGTGAATGGTTTGGGTACCTGAACCGCCGTGGCGAAGTCACCCATCGATTCAAAGGCGGTCCCTACAAAGGCTGTTTCCATGTACCGAGGGCCTTGTGGTTGGTGTGGAAAAATCTTTGATTTTTGGAAAACAGATAAGAGAAAACAGATAAGAGAAAAGAGTAAAACTTGTGTACGAGGTGTCCGAAGTGCAGGTAGAGCAGGGTGCAGGGTGCAGGGTGCAGGGTGCAGGGAAAGATTGGTTCAAATTTGATAAAAAAAGCACCTGCATCCGTAACGCTTGGTTCTATAGATACACGTGCTTGCTCTTATTCAGCCATTCGTAGAATCTGTCTGCGAACGAGCAAGTTTACGGTATTTCCTCTCCAGAAAACCGAACAGAAATGTTACCAACAAAAACTGCGGTAATCGCCAAAAGAGAACGTTATTCACAACTACGAAACCGCATCTTTAGTAGCCTACACACTAATTCGAACAGATTGAAATTTACTTGCATCTGTTTACATTTTCCTAAACTCTATAAGTTAGTTATTCAAATAAATCCACATGTAAATTAATTTGAAATTAGTACGTCAATGGCGTAATTTTCGATAGCACTAAACCGTTTACCAATGTACTTTGTTGAAACATCAGTATTTACAAAAAGAATAGACGAACTACTATCTGATGATGAATTCAGATTGTTACAAACTAGTCTCGTGCTACAACCTGATGCTGGTAACATTATCAGACAGAGTGGTGGCATCAGGAAGCTAAGATGGTCTGTATCCGGTCGTGGCAAAAGAGGTGGAATTCGAATTATATATTATTATGTAAAGGATAATGAAAAGATTTTTTTGTTATATGCGTATTCAAAAAATGAGACAGACGATTTGACTTCCAAACAAATCAATATCTTGAAATCAATAATTGATGAGGACTGATATGAAAGAAGAATTTTTCAACGAATTAGTGGAGAGTCTCAAGGAGGCGAAATCCATCGAAAAAGGTGTAGCTCAACCTTCAAGGGTTACTTATTTTCCTGAGCCTAATGTTACAGAGATTCGTAAAAAATATAAACTAAATCAGGAGGAGTTTGCTTCAATGTTGGGCATTAGTGTTGCTACATTACGAAATTGGGAACAAGGGCGCCGCAAACCTCACGGACCAGCGAAAGTATTGCTCAAAATCGCCGAAAAGCGACCTGATTCTATTCTAGAAGCACTTGCTTGAGTAAGTAGTAAGTTTTTTGTTTGCTGTTATGATGCAAAATCTACATGAAATCAGTCTTTTTGGGTTCCCTTAATGACCGTCGGATTCATTTCTTTGTCAAAGTGTATGCCAAAGATAGTTTTTTCGTCCGTGCTGACCGCTATGTTGAAAACTTCCTTGTCCAGACTGATTTGACCTGGTTTTGCCCCTTCCCAGTTGTACACGTGCACCTGATTCGTGAACGCTCTCCAAACGGCGTCATTATTCGCGACTTCACCCGTTGATTGCTTCCCGGCGTAGAGTACATAGATGTTGTTCATGCCTGCGTCGGGTGATCCGTATGCATATCTGAAATCCTCAGCCGATTGAAAAACAGCTGAGCCCCGATCAAACTCCTGAACATCGAAGCTCGGCAGATAGGTATACTTTTTTTCATGCACAAGATCGACCGTCGTATCACTTCGTTGAAAGAATAAGGCGTAATCGAAGGAGTCCACAAAATAGACAAAACGAGTTCGGTCCAGACTTGCAGTCAACCAACTTGTCATTGACTCCTGCTGATAGCAGAAAATCTACCAGTTTTTGCGGAAGCTGTGCATCAACTAGTACTTTCACAATGCAATTTTCTGAAATGACTTAGTTTGTGACAACCTTGCAGCGTACTCTAAACATGCTAGTAAATCTTCCATCTCTAAGTCCGGATAATCTTCCAAAATTTCCTGATTGGACATACCCGATGCCATTAGTTCAAGTATCATATCAACAGAATAACGCAATCCGCGAACAGTGGGTTTTCCGTGATAGATGTCTGGAATTCTTGTAATCCTGCTTAGCAAGCTCGTTGATTTCATATTGATTTCATTAGTTAATCTCTAACTTCAAAATAACACTTCTTACTAAAACGCAATTCGCTTGTTTTTGTACACTACCCCCTGCCCTCTAATCTCCCCACTACCCACTACCCACTACCCACTACCCACTACCCACTACCCACTTCCTACTCCCTAATCCAATATCTTCTTCAACTCCCCCATATCCACTCCCATCTTCTTCGATAATACCGGTTTTTCGAGGAGTTTTTCAAGCTGAGCTGGAAGCTTAAGTGTGCCGGGAACGACTTCGTCGATGATTTCCCTGAATTTGGCGGGATGCGCGGTACCAAGCACGACTCCGTATCGCCCCTGATTCACACCTTTACTCATATAATTGTTCCAGACTTCGAGTCCGGTGGCGGTGTGTGGATCGACCAGATATCGGTGCTTTTCCCAAACTTTGCGGATGACTGTCCGGGTGGTATCGTCGTCGACCGAATATCCAGGCAGGGCTTCGCGTATGGCGGCGTCGTTGTTGTCGAATATGGATCGCAATCGCTCAAAGTTACTCGGATGACCCACGTCCATGGCGTTGGATATGGTGGACACAGACGCTCGTGGATTATAATCGATTCCGTTTAAAAACTGCGGCACGACGTCGTTGGCATTGGTAGCGACCATGAAGTGTACGCCCGGAAGTCCCATTTTGGCGACCATGAGCCCGGCGGTAAGGTTACCGAAGTTTCCGCTGGGAACAACAAAGGTGAGTCCCTTGGCGGTGAGTCCCATCGGAAGCTGGGTCCACGCATGGATGTAGTAGATCATCTGTGGTAGCAGTCGCGCGATGTTGATGGAGTTGGCAGAGGTCAGATTGGCGGTTTCAACGAGTTCTTTGTCATAGAAGGCTTCTTTGACCAGTCGCTGACAGTCGTCGAAGGTTCCATCCACAGCTACGGCCGTGATGTTTCCTCCCAAAGTGGCGATTTGACGCTCTTGTAGCGGACTAACCTTACCTTTTGGATACAAAATAATCGCTCTGACTCCATCTACCCCGTAGAATCCATCCGCTACGGCGGCTCCGGTGTCGCCGGATGTGGCGGTGAGCACGGTTATGGGACGCTCGTTGTCCGGACGCTCGCAGTAGGGCATGATTCTGGCCATGAATCGAGCCCCGTAGTCTTTGAACGCCAGGGTAGGACCATGAAACAATTCCATCACAGCCGCACGATCGACCAGCGGAATGATGCGGTTATCGAACGAAAACGCGTCGCGTGTGACCGATTTGAGGCTGGCATGGTCAAAATCGGTGCTGAGCAACTCCTTAAAAAACGCAAATGCGATTTCGTGGGTAGACATTCCGCGTAAGTTCTGCCAAAAAGAGAGCGTGAAACGCGGGTAGACCTCCGGAACGTAGAGTCCGCCGTCGGGAGCAAGTCCACGGGATACGGCTTCAGGAAAACTGGCAAGTGGCGATGCGTTTCGGGTGCTGCGTAGCAACATAGATGGCGTATGATTTGGTTTTCGAGTGACTTTTAATACGGAGAAAATACTACATTATTGGGCATCTGTGATAATGGGACCACGGGTATTTATCGACGAAACGTACAGATCGGAGCCGATTTTCCAGGGACTCAGGGCTTGTTTCATAGCTTGTCCGACCGACTTGGCCGACGCTTCTCCCCTGCATAGTGCAAAAATCGAGGGACCAGACCCGGAAATACTGCATCCCAGAGCACCAGACTGCAATGCGGCATGTTTCACGGCATCGAATCCGGGTATGAGCAACGATCTCACAGGCTCAAAAATGATATCATTTAGCGAACGCGAAATCAGGTCGTAATCGTCTTTCATAAGGCCAGTGATGAGTCCGGCCAGGTTACTCCACTGCACGATGGCGTCGTCGAGGCGGATGTTCTTTTTAAGCACCTTCCGGGCGTCTTCGGTGAGCAGCTCCAGATGTGGATGCAACACGGCGCAGTGCAGGTCCGACGGGACGTTCAGCGCCACGACTTCCAGCGGATGATAACTTCGAACCAGGATGAATCCGCCGAGTAGCGCAGGAGCCACATTGTCGGCGTGGGCTGCTCCACAGGCCACTTTTTCGGCCTGCATCACGAACGGAAGCAGATCGGTGCGGGTGAATGGTTGCCCCATGGCTTCATTGGCGGCCACCACGGCAGCGACCGAGCTGGCGGCAGAGGATCCGAGTCCGCTGCCCAGAGGCATCTGCTTGTCGACGTAAATGTCGAACGTGGTCGAAGCCTCGGGATGATTTCGTGCTTGTAGCGCTTCCGAAAGCATCTGGATAGACACGCTGGCGGTATTTTTGCCCGAATCGAGTGGTAAACGGCCATCATCGCCGGTGATCTGGACCACTTTGTGCACTCCGGATGCATTTCTTACCACACGAACCACATCGCCTGGCTCGTGGATGGCGAATCCAAGCGAATCGAATCCACAGGCTACGTTAGCAACCGTGGCCGAGGCAAAAACCGATACGTCGTTGAAGGTTTTCATGGGTTAGTGGGATCTATGGGTAGCAATGAGGTCGGCTGTGAACATCATTTTTTTTTAAAAAAATTAATGAGATCTGTGTATCGCAATGATATCGGCGAGAACTCCACGAGCCGTGATTTCAGCCCCGGCGCCAGGACCCGACAATACCATCGGACGCTCACCATAGGTCTCGGTGTACAGCATCAGCATACTGTCGGTGTCGCGCATACCAAACGCCGGATGATCCGTTCCAACCCTTTCGATTCCAACCGTTGCCTGGCCATTTTCGAATTTAGCAATATAACGTAGCGCTTTGCCTTCTGACAACGCAGTATCACGTTTTTTCGAAAAGTCCGCATCCAATTGCTTGAGTGATGACATGAATTCGTCCACGGATCCGGTCTGGTAGTACAATTCAGGAAGCAATCGGGATACCTTGACATCGCTGAGTTCCAGTTTGTGTCCGGACTCCCGGGCCAAGATCAGTATTTTTCTGGCGATGTCCATCCCATTCAGGTCGTCACGCGGATCCGGTTCAGTGTATCCGAGCTCACGGGCTTTGGCCACAATCTCACTGAAAACGCCGCCGTGCATGAGGCGATCCAGGATATAATTCGTCGTTCCGGACATCAAGGCTTCGATTTTGCGCAGATGGTCACCGCTGCGTCGGACATCCTGCACCAGTTTGATCACCGGAAGTGAGGCTCCGACGTTGGTTTCGTAGTGGTAGCACACGTGGTTGCTTTGGGCGGCCTGGTGGATCGCCCGATACAGCTCCATAGGTCCAGACGCCGCTTTTTTACTCGCTGTAACCACTGAAATACTCGATTCCAGCACCTCAACGTACCGACTGGCCACCTCCGGACTCGACGTGCAGTCCACAAACACACTATTCGGCAGGTTCAACTGACGCAGGTATCCCAGGAATCCGTCCAAAGATGAGGGTCCACCCGAATTCAGGAGCGTTTCTCGCCAGTGCATATCATCCAGTCCATTCAGATCGAAGTACATCCAGCGGCTATTGGCCACGCCTGTAACCCGAAGATCGAGTTTCAAAGATTCGCCGAGCTCTTTTCGTTGCCGGCGGATCATATCCACCAGCGCCCCACCTACGGCACCTGCACCGAACACAAACACGTTCATGGTCTTGCGCCCGGACAAGAAAAAAGAGTCGTGAATAGCATTCAACGCCTTACGCTCGTCCTCGCGGGCAATCACCACCGAGATATTCAGCTCGCTGGATCCCTGCGCAATGGCCGAAATATTGACTCCATTCTCGCCCAGTGCCTGAAATATGCTTCCGGCAACACCAGGCATTGAACGCATGTTCTCGCCAACTATGGCAATGATACACAACTGGTCCTCGATGGTGACCTCCGAAATCTTTCCGTTACGGATTTCAACCTCGAACTCGTCCACAAGCAAGGCTCTGGCGGGCATCGCATCCTCTGGACGCACCGCAAAACACACCGAATATTCCGATGAGGCCTGGGAAATGAGTATCACGCTGATACCGTGACGCGCCATGGCTCCGAAAATGCGATGGGCTACCCCGGCTACACCCACCATTCCTGCTCCCTGGACCTTTATCAGCGACACATCGTCGATCGAGGAGATGCCTTTGATGGCAAATGGCCCGGGTTCAGCATCGGACGATATCAAGGTTCCGCGTCCGGTCGGATTGAACGTATTCATGATGCGAATTGGAATCGAGCGCACCATCAAAGGCTGTATCGTTGGCGGATAAATCACTTTAGCGCCAAAATGGGACATCTCCAGAGCTTCTTCATACGTCATGGACTCCACCGGAAATGAGCTGGTCACTTTGCGCGGATCTGCGGTCAGAACGCCATCCACATCGGTCCAAATCTGGACTTCGTCAGCTGCCAACGCTGCACCCAGAATCGAAGCGGTATAGTCGGACCCACCACGTCCGAGTGTTGTGGTTTCGTTATGTTCGGTCGAACCGATGAATCCGGTCACGATTTGAAGTAACGGATGTGCGGCAAAGTGAGCCTGAATCAGAGTGTGAGTTTTGTCCTCGATCAAGGCAGCGTTTCCGAACTTGTTGTCCGTACGGATCACTGACCGGGCATCCAGAAACTCGTTATCAACACCTGCGCTGGTCAATGCACGTGACACGATCAGCGCCGAGAATCGCTCCCCGAAACTCAGGATGAAATCCCTCGACCGTGGTGACAACTCTTTGATCAGATAAATCCCCTGAAGGATGTCATCCAGATCGTTCATCAGCATTTTCACCTGGGCAATCGTACTGCTTTGAAGATGGATGTCGACCAGCTCACGCACGGCATCGATATGGCGATTCTCCAGTGCTTTGACCTGATCCGTATAGTCGATGCGTCCAACAGCAGCAAGCTGCGCCACCTCGATCAGTTGGTCCGTAACGCCTTGAAACGCGGAAAACACCACGGCACGGCAGTTTTGCTGCATTGCGGTCGCTTTAAGTAGCTCCACGATACCCTTAATCCGCTGCGGACTCCCCACCGAGGATCCACCAAACTTAAAAACCTTCATGAATCATAGTCCCTAAGAATATTGTACTAACTCTGAGCTTAGATAATAATCATCCCTAATGCCAGTTCTGAGTTTCAATATAAATATAGATTTTAGAAAACAGAAAAGGGAAAACAGAGAACAGACCGCTCTTTTCCGGTTTCAGTTTTCCGGTTTCAGTTTTCAGTTTTCTGTTTTCAGTTTTCTCCCTGAAACACAAGTGAACAGTCACACATTATTAACCCACCACCGGACTAAACAGCGGCGCCAGGATCATAAGCATCAGCAGAATGATAAATAGTACCAGCACGACCTTACCAGAAGCACCCATTTTGTCGAGAATTCGGGTTTTTACCATGCTGGTGATCCAGTTCCAGTGAAGTAAGGTATGGACTGCTACGAGTCCCAAAAAGATCATACTTACCCAAAAATGGATATCGCCCCATTGATGACGGGTGAGTCCCCAGACCATGCTTCTGCCAGATCTGGGTGGTAGAACCGTATACATGAGTAGCCCAGTCGACACCAGCATCAGAAATCCAACCAATGCACTAAAGTCGACCACAAAATTTACGTTCGCTTTTTTCATATTCATTACCTCAAAACAGTATACAGATGAAAGATTGATGTAATTTCCATAACACCTGTTAGACGTTTCAGAATATTGCTCGTTTTTAAGTAGACAGGAGTTTAGATACATTCTTGGATGTTCCAAAATCAATACACCACAGCATATTTTTAAATGAACCTTTGAAGATCAGTAACACGTTGATCCGTATTTAGACGTTACCACATCGTGTTTCAAGATTCCAAACTTACACCTATATTACATCAGTCGAACGTTATGTAACCCATTTTTGCTCATCGTCTTATGAAAACGCAGATCAACGAGAATATCCAGAATGGCACCGAGCTGGAACGGCTGTACCAACAGGACGAAACCGGATTCAAAAAGGCCTTTGATGAGGTGCATCCCCAGATTTCATACGAGCCTGGTGCCCGATTCTGGCACGAAAGCCTTCATTTCCAGCGGGCTCCCATGCTTCAGGTCAACTCGGCTGATTTCATCTTCGTGGCGATTTTGTGCCTTCTGGCTGGATTCGTCGTGTTCGTATTTCCACTAATATTCGGTATTAATTGACGCATGCAGGCACTCATTCACTATTTCCTGCATTTTGGTGCTCCGTTGATCATCGCTTTCGTTTTTTTTCGAAAAGACTGGAAAAAAGTGTACCTGATTTTACTTGCTACTATGCTGGTCGATCTGGATCACTTGCTCGCTGATCCCATTTTCATGGCAGATCGGTGCAGTATCAATTTTCATCCGCTGCACACGTACTTCGCCATGGGAATTTATGTTGCGATGTTATTGATGAAAAAACCCCTGAATCTCATCGGCCTCGGACTCCTCTTCCACATGCTCACCGACTACATCGATTGTTTGATGATGGGTTGAGAGTTGAGATTATGATTTTGGGATCATGATACAAATGTGCTACTTTAGTATCACTATGAAAACTGAATTAGTCACCACACTTAAACGTCACGCCACCTCGGTTCTTAAAGATTTGAAGACCGACAAGCAGCCTGTGTTAATCACTGAGCACGGTAAACCATCAGCTTACCTCGTGGATGTTGAACAGTTTGAATCTTTACTGAATAAACTAAATCTACTCGAAGGACTCGCAAGGGGAGAAAAGGCGATTCTGGAGGGTAGAACAGTTTCGCATGAAGCCGCGAAAGAACGCATGTCCCGATGGTTGAAGTAATTTGGACGATTCCAGCACTTGAAGAACTGGATGAAATTGCTGACTATATTTCATTAGATAATCCAGAAGCGGCAAAAAAACTTGTAAAAGAGGTTTTTAAGGCTGTTGATCATTTGCAAAACCATCCCAAAAGTGGGAAAATTACCGAGTTGTTAGAAACATCTATCTACAGAGAGGTTTACTTACGACCTTGTCGGGTTTTTTATCGAATTGATGGAGATTCAGTGTTCATTATTCACGTAATTCGTGAAGAACAGCTTTTACACTTTAGTGTTTTGGCATCCAGATGACAATCATCGGAACTTTTCTATCTTTATCTGGCCTTATACGATCCAAATCCCCTGAGCGTTATCTTCAAAAACTCTAAATAAACTCATCAAAACGTATGAAATGCCCAAATTGCTCCGATGAAAGTCTTGTAATGTCTGTCCGCCAGGGGATTGAAATCGATTATTGCCCAAGTTGCCGTGGTGTTTGGCTGGATCGTGGTGAACTTGACAAAATCATTGAGCGCACTGTAAGTGAAACAGCTACTTTAAAGCAGCCTGTCCAACCACAGCCTAGTCCACAACACTTCGAACAACCTCGTTACTCCGACCAGGGTTACTACAAAAAGAAGAAAAAAAGCAGCCTCCTCAGCGAAATCTTTGATTTTTAGGTTAAACGCCTAATTTTTCCAACTAGTTTTCATTAGGTACTATCCTACTGTTTGAAATTGACTTGTACAATTGTTACATTTGGTGATGAAAGTTACAATCGACACATCAGCTGTGCTTGCAGTTCTATTGAACGAAAGCTCAAGAGATATAATTCTGAAAATAACTGTAGGTGCAGAGTTAATTGCTCCGGAAAGTATTGATGCTGAAATCGGAAATGCACTTTCAGCGATGCTAAAAAGAGGTAGAATAACTTCTGAAATTGCGCAGGAAGTTGTAGATCAATATCAGCTTATTCACATCAGAAGAAGTTTAATACGTATTAATCCAAGTCTCCAATTGTCAACAGAATTGAACATTTACGCATACGATGCTTATGTCTTGGATTGTGCAATGCAGTTTAAATCAACACTTTTGTCCCTGGATACCAAAATGATTCAAGTCGCTAAATACCTGAATATCCCAACTATGGAGGTTTCATTATGAAAGTGTACACCTACTCAGACGCCCGGCAACAGCTAGCCAGAGTTTTAGAAGAAGCCTCACTGGATGGTGAAGTAATTATTAAAAAAAGAGATGGCCAGTCGTATATCGTAAAACCCTTGAAGGGATCCGGATCGCCATTGAACGTGCCAGGGGTATCATCAGATATTGATCTGGATGAAATCGTGAACGTAGTGAGAGAGAGCCGGGAACCACGACTACCCCTAGGAAGTAGTCGTGATTGAGCGTCAACTATTGTTTATTTGACAAGAATCGGCTCAAGTACCGCGCTTTCCCCATCGTTCGGAGCCGGACTTAGTCCCAGAATCTTGCAGAGCATTTCGTAAATGTGCACATTTTCGAACGCCTTGATAGAGAGACCGGACTTGAATGCGGGTCCAGATGCCAGAAAAAAGGCATTCATATCTGGATCCTGTGGATCATACCCATGGGCTCCGCCGGATACGCCCTGTGATTCAAACCGATCGCGGGTAGTGATTGAATATCCAGCTTCTGCGACCACCAGTATTTCTGGAACTCTGGGATTATTTTTGATTCTAAAACGATCCGGGAGATCCTGCTTTCTATACACTGTGTAGTTGTTTTCAGCTGCTTTGAGAGCATCAAAGACGACATCAACCTTGCCTGAATCTGGTTGTAACATCGCAACAGGAGACCAATCAAAAACCTCAACATCGTTCATATCAATGATTTCATCAATGATGATCACTTTATCGTTGGAAACTTCGGTCATACCATGATCAGAGGTAAGTACAATATTCACATTTGGCCAGATACCGATTCTATCCAGTTCACTGATTAGGTATCCAATGGTACGATCCACTTCCTGCATGGCAACCATGACGGAATCGGACTCAGGCCCATACCAATGTCCGTAACTGTCGACCTGACTCATATAGAACGTGGCGAAAGAAAGTGGTTTGTCATTTGGAGATTGAAACCAGGAGATCAGCGTATCCACGCGGTCTCGATGAGGCATATCATCATTGTAGCGAAGCCAATGGCTCGCTTGCATACCCATAATTGGAGCCTCAGATCCTGGCCAAAAGAGTGTCCCGGCCCGTAATCCCTGCTTTTCAGCCGTTACCCAGATAGGTTCGCCCCCATACCATAAGGGATTTTCAACCGCGTCACGGTTCCCCAGTGAAAACCGACCTAATTCGGGATCAAACATATTGTTGGCGATGATGCCGGAATTCTCGGTATACAGACCGGTGACAATAGAATAGTGATTGGGGAACGTTTTTGAGGGAAAAACTGGAATCAGGTGATCGGCCACCACCCCATCTGCGATCAGTTGATCTAGAACAGGGGTTTCTGCACGTGACAGATAATCTGGCCTTAACCCATCAATAGATATGAGGATCACCGGGTCTGAGTGATTGGCTAGGTTATTACACCCAACTTGGGCAAGAATGAATAAGGCAAATAATACGCGTCTTAAAGTCAATTTTTGCATGTTGGAGAATTGTTTAGCATTACAGTTGGAGTCAGACACTTTTCAATACAGCCAATTTAACAAATTCAACTCAGATTGATATCACTGAATCGTTACATGGTGAAAACATGCTTTGTATGCTCATACAAGACAGTTAAAGAGCTATTCATGGAGCAAATAAGTATACCGTTAGTTTGTTCACCACTGTGAATTATGTAACCTTTATTACAAAAGAAATAAATGATTAGACGTTTTTTTAACTATGTTAGTAAGTATAGCTGAAATGTTTTGATTCTATGTGGAGAGTGAACGAGTAACTTTGAAAAACTATAGTAAGTAGTCGAATTAAATTCATCTCTTTCAATTACGTCGAGCCTTTAGTCTGACTGAAAATGGTGATCATTTAACAAAAACTATATGATATTGTATATAAAATACATGGTAAGTTTACGCTGTAAAATGGTAGTGAAGAGCGAGCTTGAAAAACTGGGGATTACCTGCATATCTGTAAATCTTGGAGTGGTTGAAATCAAAGGAGACATCACCGATGTCCAACTTCAGGAGTTCAAAAAAAATTTAAAAAAGACGGGTCTGGAGCTGCTGGAAGACAAAAAGAATATCCTGGTAGAGAAAATAAAAAGCGTGGTGATTGAAATGGTGCATTATGCGGATGAAGTACCTAAGATGAACGATTCTGACTATATCAGCAGTAAGTTACACTACGATTACACGTATTTGTCGAATACATTTTCAGAAGTCAAAGGAATCACCATTCAGCAGTATATTATCCAACACAAGATTGAAAGAGTGAAGGAATTACTGTTGTATGACGAGCTTAGTCTGACCGAAATAGCCTATCAATTACACTATAGTAGTGTTGCTCATCTGTCAAATCAATTCAAAAAAGTCACAGGACTTACACCTACATATTTCAAGTCGATCAAAGATAAGAAGCTCAAAAATCTGGAAGACTTGTAAATCTGCAATGGATTCCCCAAGTACAAAAAAGGGGAATAGGTGCTCAAGGCCTATCCCCCTTAAGTGTTCACTCTTGTGTCTTAGTGATTAGTGGTTGCTCTTTTTCTATAATATGAGTTTTTATCGCTAACCTTTTACACTATAACCTATTAAGGTTTGTATGAATCACACATTTGAGCGGGTAATGTCCTTATCCTTGTGTAAAAATAGAAAAGGTGCTGTCTAAAGGTTAGAT